>NZ_JAECZP010000006.1:0-269733 GCF_019691255.1 Pseudomonas sp. USTB-Z | reverse complement strand
GGCAGAAGCCTGGCGCCACTATGCCCCCTGGCGAACCGGCGAGCCCGGTGAAATGCAGGGCAAAAAGAACTGGCAATTGCCGTTCTGGGCCGTGCTGTTTCCCTACAACCTGACCGTCGCCCTCTGTTGGTACTGTGTCTGCAAGCTTTTCAATGTCCGTGCAGCGCCACCACCGGCGGAGGCTTTCGAAGGGGGGCCTGCTAAGCCCGAATAGTCACCACCTGAAGTGGATAGGAAGAGAACGCTAAGCGCCTGGATGGCAACGCGGCAAGACAGAATGAGGATGGCGCCCAGATCAAAGGGCTGTAGGACGGCGCCTGACTTATCGCAGGCAAGCCAGCGTCCACAGGTTCGGCACAAATCTCAAGAGCGGTGCAATACCTGTGGCGCTGGCTTGCCGGCGTCCACAGGTTCGGCACAAATCTCAAGAGCGGTGCAATACCTGTGGCGCTGGCTTGCCGGCGATGATTGGGCGCAGCGCCTGTCAGGCGAACTTGGCCCGGGCCGCGTGCAGCTTCTTGTAGCTGTCGATCAGGCGCAGGTGGCGATCAAGGCCTTCGAGCTTCATGCTGGTCGGGGTCAGGCCATGGAAGCGCACACTGCCGTCCACCGAGCCCAATACCGCATCCATGCGCGCATTGCCGAACATACGGCGGAAGTTGGCTTCGTAGTCATCCATCTCCAGTTCGTCATCCAACTGCACTTCCAGCACCACGTTCAGCGCCTGGTAGAACAGGCCGCGGTCTACGGTGTTGTCGTTGAACTGCAAGAATGCCTCGACCAGTTCCTTGGCATCCTCGAAACGCTGCACCGCGAGGCAGATCAGCAGCTTCAGTTCGAGAATGGTCAGTTGGCCCCACACTGTGTTTTCGTCGAACTCCACACCGATCAGCGTGGTGATGGTGGTGTAGTCATCCACATCGCAGTTGTCCAGGCGCTTGAGCAGCAGCTTCAGCGAGCGGCTGTCGAGGCTGTGCAGGTTGAGGATGTCGGCACGGAACGACAAGGCGCGGTTGGTGTTGTCCCAGATCAGGTCCTCGACCGGGTAGATTTCCGAGTAGCCTGGCACCAGGATACGGCACGCGGTGGCACCAAGATTGTCGTACACCGCCATGTACACTTCCTTGCCCAGGTCCTCGAGGATGCCGAACAGCGTCGCGGCCTCCTGCTGGTTGGAGTCCTCGCCGTGCCCGGAGAAGTCCCACTCGACGAATTCGAAGTCGGCCTTGGCGCTGAAGAAGCGCCACGACACCACGCCGCTGGAGTCGATGAAATGCTCGACGAAGTTGTTCGGCTCGGTCAGTGCATGGCTTTCGAAGGTGGGTTGCGGCAGGTCGTTCAGGCCTTCGAAGCTGCGGCCCTGCAGCAGCTCGGTGAGGCTGCGCTCCAGCGCCACTTCCAGGCTCGGGTGGGCACCGAACGAGGCAAACACGCCACCCGTGCGCGGGTTCATCAAGGTCACGCACATGACCGGGAACTCGCCCCCCAGCGACGCATCCTTGACCAGCACCGGGAAGCCCTGCTCTTCCAGGCCCTGGATGCCGGCGACGATCGCCGGGTATTTGGCCAGCACCTCTTGCGGCACGTCCGGCAGGCACAACTCGCCCTCAAGGATTTCGCGCTTCACTGCCCGCTCGAAGATTTCCGACAGGCACTGCACCTGCGCCTCGGCCAAGGTGTTGCCCGCGCTCATGCCATTGCTGAGGAACAGGTTTTCGATCAGGTTGGACGGGAAGTACACCACCTGCTGGTCGGACTGGCGCACGAACGGCAGCGAACAGATGCCCCGCGCCGTGTTACCCGAGTTGGTGTCATACAGGTGCGAACCACGCAGCTCCCCGTCAGGGTTGTAGATCGCCAGGCAGTGCTCATCGAGGATCTCGGCCGGCAACGCGTCGCGCGGGCCCGGCTTGAACCACTGCTCGTTCGGGTAGTGCACGAACGGGGCGTTGGCCAGGTCTTCGCCCCAGAACTGGTCGTTGTAGAAGAAGTTGCAGTTGAGGCGCTCGATGAACTCGCCCAGCGCCGAGGCCAGCGCAGCCTCCTTGGTGGCGCCTTTACCGTTGGTAAAGCACATGGGTGACTGCGCATCGCGTACGTGCAGCGACCAGACGTTGGGCACAATGTTGCGCCACGAGGCGATCTCGATCTTCATCCCCAGCCCGGCGAGGATGCCCGACATGTTGGCAATGGTCTGCTCCAGCGGCAGGTCCTTGCCGGGGATATAGGTGCTGGTGTCCGACACCGGCATCAGCAGCCCCTGGGCATCGGCATCGAGGTTGTCGACCACCTCGATCACGAACTCAGGGCCGGTCTGCACCACCTTTTTTACCGTGCAGCGGTCGATGGAGCGCAGGATGCCTTGACGGTCCTTGTCGGAGATGTCCTCGGGCAGTTCGACCTGGATCTTGAAAATCTGGTTGTAGCGGTTTTCCGGGTCGACGATGTTGTTCTGCGACAGGCGGATATTTTCGGTGGGGATATCGCGGGTCTGGCAGTACAGCTTGACGAAGTAAGCCGCGCACAAGGCCGAAGACGCCAGGAAATAGTCGAACGGGCCGGGGGCCGAACCATCGCCTTTGTAGCGGATAGGTTGGTCGGCGATCACCGTGAAGTCATCGAATTTGGCTTCGAGACGGAGATTGTCGAGAAAATTGACCTTGATTTCCATGCGGGATTACCGTGATTTAAGCGTGCAAAACGAAATTGGCCGGCATTATCCGGGTTTTCGTTGCGCAAGTCCTGTTCAACGCCGACTGCAGGCTTGATTTTTCGAAGCTGGCTTGCGTATTCCGCCGGATTACTTGCCTGATCCTCTGAAGCCACCCCGCCACCAGACCAGCGGTCATCCTGCTGTGCTAGCGTTTCTGCACCGGGGGACAACGTATTCCCCATGCAGATAAAACATAGCGACAACAACCGTGACGGGCAGGTGAAACCATGGAACTACGCATCAACCAGAAGACCTATCAGGTCGAGGCGGACGCCGACACGCCCCTGCTGTGGGTAATCCGCGATGACCTGGGGCTGACCGGCACCAAGTATGGCTGCGGCTTGGCCCAGTGCGGCGCCTGTTCGGTGCTGGTGGACGGCAATGTGGTGCGCGCCTGCGTTACCCCGGTGGCCGGTGTGGTGGGGCGTGAGGTCACCACCATCGAGGCGATCGAAGCCGACCCCGTCGGCAAACGGGTGGTCGCCGCCTGGGTCGAGCACCAGGTGGCTCAATGCGGCTATTGCCAGTCTGGCCAGGTCATGGCAGCCACGGCGCTGCTCAAGCACACGCCCAAACCCAGCGATGCGCAGATCGATGCAGCCATGGTCAACCTGTGCCGCTGCGGCACCTACAACGCCATCCATGCCGCCGTGCATGACCTGGCCCAGGGGGAACAGGCCTGATGAACACGCCAGTCGATACACCCGCCGAACTGCTCAGGCTGCAGCGGGGCGAAACGGTCAACCTGTCACGTCGGCGCTTTCTTGCCGGCACCGCAGTCGGTGCCCTGGTGCTAGGTTTCGGCCTGCCCATGGGCTCGGCCCGCGTGCAGGCAGCAGCCGCCGCTGCGGCAACCGCGGAACGCGGCACCCAGGTGCCTGCATTTCTGGAGATTCGCCCGGACGGCACGGTGCGCCTGCTGAGCCCCTTCATGGAAGGCGGACAAGGCCCTTTCACCGCCATGGCGCAGATTGTGGGTGAAGAGCTGGATGTCGACCCGGCCCATTTCGTGGTCGATAGCGCACCACCGGGCGAAGCCTACGTGGTGATGGAGAACGGCATGCGCATCACCGGTGGCAGCATGTCGGTACGCATGAGCTACCCGACCATGCGCCGCCTGGGCGCGCTCGCCCGGGGCATGCTGCTGCAGGCGGGCGCCGAACACCTGGGTGTACCGGTCGATGAGCTTTCAACCACGCCGGGTAACGTAGTACATACCACGACCGGACGTTCCGTACCCTACGGTGAGCTGGCCAGTCGCGCCATGGACCTGCCGGTGCCCGACCCGGCCAGCGTCAAGCTGCGCGACCCCAGCCAGTTTCGCTGGATTGGAAAGCCCGTACGCCGCCTGGATGCCTACGACAAGTCCACCGGCAAGGCCCAGTACTGCATCGACATCAAAGTCGACGGCATGCTCCACGCGGCCGTGCAACATGCGCCGCGCCTGGGCATGACGGTTGGCAGCCTGCGCAACGAAGACCAGGTCAAGGCCATGAAAGGCGTACATTCTGTGCATCAGCTGCCAGGCGCCGTGGCCGTGGTCGCCGAGCGCTGGTGGCACGCCAAGCGTGCAGTGGAGGCGATGCAGGTGGACTGGAAAGAACCGGCCGCCGACAGCAAAGTGCGACCGATGCCGGCCGATTTTTCCAGCGACGCCTGGCGCGAACACCTCGCGACGGTGCAAGGGCCATCCCGTGATGAAGAGAACGAAGGGGATATTGCCGGCGCCTTGGCCAACGCCAAGACCCAGGTCGAGGCCAGCTACCACAACCAGTACCTGAACCATGCCCAGCTGGAGCCACCGTCCGCCCTCGCCCGCTTCAACCCGGACGGCAGCCTCGACGTCTGGCTGCCCAACCAGGCCCCGGACATGTTCCGTGACGACATTGCCAGACGCACCGGCCTGGAGCCTGCACAAATCAACCTGCACTCGCCGCTGCTGGGCGGCTTCTTTGGCCGCCACTTCCTGTACGACTCTGCCAACCCCTACCCGCAGGCCATTGCCCTGGCCAAAGCGGTTGGCCGGCCGGTGAAGCTTATCTGGAGCCGCGAGGAGGAGTTTTTGCGCGATGTCCTGCGCCCCGTCGCAGTGGTGAAGTTCCGCGCCGGGCTGGACGCAGACGGTATGCCAGTGGCGCTCGAAGCGGTAAGCGCCACCGAGGGCCCAACCGAGGCCCTTGCTGGAAAACAAGGGGAGAAGATCGACCCGACCGCGCTTGAGGGGCTGTCAGGCAAGTCCTACGCCATCGCCAACAAGCGCATCGCCCAGATCTATGTCAAAGGCCCGGCCATGCTCGGTTACTGGCGCTCGGTAGGTAACTCGCTGAACGACTTCTTCTACGAATCATTCCTGGACGAACTGGCCGACAAAGGTGGCAAGGACCCGTTTGAACTGCGCCTGCACCTGCTGCGCGACAACCCGAGACTGACCAACCTGCTGAACGCAGTGGCCGACTTGTCCGGCGGCTGGAAGCGCGGACCGTTCACCGCCGAGGACGGCAGCAAGCGCGCACGCGGCGTGGCCATGGCCTCACCGTTCGGCTCGGAGGCTGCGGTCATTGCCGAGGTTTCCATCGACAACGGCCAGGTCAGGGTGCACGACATCTGGCAAGCCATCGACCCAGGCAGCATCGTCAACCCGGCGATCATCGAGCATCAGGTCAACGGCGCCGTCGCCCTGGGCCTGTCGCAGACGCTGGTGGAAGAAGCGGTGTACGTGGATGGCAAGCCGCGCGCGCGCAATTATGACCTGTACCCGATCCTGCCGCCTTCGCGCATGGCCCGGGTGCATGTGCGCATCATCGAAAGCGGGGCGAAAATGGGCGGCATCGGCGAACCCCCGCTGCCCGCCGTGGCCCCCGCGGTGGCCAATGCGGTCGCGCAGCTTACTGGCCAGCGCGTGCGCAGTTTGCCATTGAGCCGCCACACCTTCAGCTGATCGCACAAGGGACGCCTCATGACCCATCGTTTCGCAAGAACCGCTGGCTGGCTGGCGCTGCCGTGCCTGGTCGCGGCGGGCCTGCTGGCCTGGTATGTCACCCGTGAACCCGCATCGCCGTTTGCCGACGCACAGGCCACTGCTGCCGACCCGGCGCTGGTCAGCCGCGGCGAATACGTAGCCCGGCTCAGTGATTGCGTGGCCTGCCATAGCCTGCCGGATGGCAAACCGTTCGCCGGCGGGCTGGAAATGGCCACCCCGCTGGGGGCAATCCACGCCACCAACATCACCCCCGACCGCGACAGCGGTATCGGGAACTATACCCTGGCTGACTTCGACCGCGCCGTGCGCCAGGGTGTCGCGCCGGGTGGCCGACGCCTGTACCCGGCTATGCCGTACCCGTCCTACGCCAAGCTCAGCGATGATGATGTCAAGGCGCTGTATGCATTCTTCATGCACGGCGTGCAACCGGCGCGGCAGGCCAACCTGGGCAGCGACATCCCCTGGCCGCTGAACCTGCGCTGGCCCATCGCCTTGTGGAACGGCCTGTTCGCCGCCACCACGCCTTACACCGCCCAGGCCGGGCAGGATGCACAGTGGAACCGTGGCGCCTATATCGTCCAGGGCCCCGGACACTGCGGCAGTTGCCATACGCCACGCGGCCTGGCCTTCAATGAAAAGGCGCTGGATGACAACGGCAAGCCGTTCCTGTCCGGCGCACTGCTCGACGGCTGGTATGCACCCAGCCTGCGTGCCGACCACAACACCGGGCTGGGGCGCTGGAGCGAGGCCGAGATCGCGCAGTTCCTGAAGACCGGTCGCAACCGGCATGCAGTGGTATATGGTTCGATGACCGAGGCGTTCAACAACTCCACGCAATTCATGCGTGACGACGACCTGGCCGCCATCGCCCACTACCTGAAGTCGCTGCCCGGCGACCCTCAACGTGACGGCGCGCCATGGCAATACCAGGCCGAATCGCTAGCCACACGGCTGGACAGCCCAGGAGCGCGCACCTACGTGACACGCTGTGCGTCATGCCACGGCCTGGACGGCAAGGGCCAGGCCGAATGGATGCCGCCCTTGGCCGGGGCAATCTCGGCACTGGCCAAGGAGAGCGCCTCGGCAATCAATATCACACTCAATGGTTCGCAGCGGGTGGTGGCTGCAGGGGTGCCGGACGCCTATCGCATGCCGGCTTTGCGCGAACAGCTGAGTGATCAGGAGATTGCCGACGTGCTCAGCTTTGTGCGTACGGCCTGGGGCAACCAGGGTGGTGCGGTGGATGCGCAGGCGGTAGGCAAGCTGCGTGGGCATACCGACCCGGCCAGCAGCAGCCCCATCATCTTGCATATGCGTTGAATTGGAGTGGCACATGTACCGACGCGAGGCTGCCCCCAACAAAGACCGCGCAGCACATGAGCCACTCTGTCACTGCCACCGCTCCAGATTCTGTTTCAACCACTGTTCGGGCAAGGCCCCGCCAACGATCTTCGCCATCTCCCGCGCCAGCGCCTCACGCAGCGGTGGCCGGTTGCAAGGCGACTCACGTGAGATTGCCAGGTACAACCCTTCGCTGGACACCGGTGGCTGCAACACCTGCACAGTGGCTGCGATGCCCAATGTGCGTGCCAGCGCCATGCCAGGATACTGCTCGTACACGACATAATCGCTGCGCTTGTGCATCAGCTTCTCGAACGCTTGCCTGGCACTGGGCACCGCTTCGAGGGTGAGATTGGCCTGGGCGTATTCATCGAACTGCTGGCCGTGGCTGTTGTTGACCAGAGTGCCACCCTTGCGGCCTTTGAGGTCGGCCCATTGCTGGTAGGCAAAAGCATTGTCCTGACGCACCCAGATGACGCTGGGGGTGCGCAAAAATGGCGGGGCGATGAAGTCCACATGCTGCCGGCGCGCCTCGGTCAGGAAATACCCGGCCATCAAGTCGATCCGCCCAGTGCGCACGGCTTCCTGGGCTCGCGACCACGGCCCGGCGTAAACCACCTCTATGTCCAGCCCCAACTGCTTGCCCACGTATTTGAGCAGGTCGGCATTGGCACCGATCAATCGTTGAGGGTCTAGCGGGTCGCGCCACAGGTAGGGGGGGTATTCCGGGTTACCTGTGGCGGTCAGCCGTAAGCATGCATCATCCGCCACCGCAGCCAGGGGCAGCAGTGACAGGCACACCAGGAGCAAGACGTGGCGAAAGCAACGCTCGATCATCTACGACCCTCGGCACATGAAACACCCGGCGACCCGGCGTGATAGCCAAAGGCTGCCACCCACTGTGGCCGCCTGCAGCTATCGTCTGCGCGCTGTGGACAGTCTGGACCATCAGCAACCCGCAGACGAGCCTTTCATCGTTCAGTTGAAAAATCTGCCGAAGGACAGACAGTAAGGGCCTGCACAGCAGGCGACAACGTGGGCTTTTCAGGCACCCTGCCGTCGCATCGCCAGGATCGCCGCGCCGAAACCGATAAAGGTGGTGCCCACCACCCGGTTCACCCAGCGCGACAGCGACGGCCGGGTCAGCACCCCTTTGGCCCGCGCAGCCAAGGCGGCATACGCGCTCAGCGAAGTGAGCGACAAGGCCACGAAAATCCCGGTCAAGGTCAGGAACTGCGGCAACAGCGCAGCGCCCTGGTCGATGAACTGCGGGAACAGCGCAGTAAAGAACATGGTCGCCTTGGGGTTGGTGACTGCAGTGAGGAAGGCCGATTTGAACAGTTTCAGCGGCGTGGGTCGCACCTTGGCCGCACGCTCTGCGGCCCCCTGCTCCAGCATCGGGCTCTTCTTCAGCAGTTGTCGCACGCCCAGGTAGAACAGGTAGCCCGCCCCCAGGATCTTCACGGCGTTGAACAGTACTTCAGAACTGGCCAGCAGTGCGCCTAGCCCCAACATGGCCGCAGCCGACAAACAGAACAGGCCTGTGCCATTGCCCAGCGACGACCAGATCGCGCTGCGCTGGCCATGGGCAAGGCTGTTGTTGATAGCCATCAAGGTGGCAGGGCCGGGGCTGGCGATCGCGATGGCGGCGACCAAGGTGAACGCGAACAGCGAGTGAGAATCCATTTCAGGCTCGGCAGACAATCAGGAAAGGCTGCGTGAATTGCATGCAGGTTCAGCTGGCATTCTGCCGCTTGGCCGCCTTCTTGGCGATAGCCTTCATTCGCGTCGCCGCCCGCTGCACAGTGGCCATTTTCTCGGGCCGCTTCATGCCCCGCCACTTGCGGATTTCGTCACGGGTACGGCCGCAGCTCACGCACAGTTCGCTGTTGAGCTGGCATAACGAGACGCAGGGGTTGTCGATGTCTTTGGCCATGCCACTGCTCAGCCAGGCAGCTCTGCTCGCGCACGTTCGCCTGCGCTGTGGAACACCTGGCGCACTTCCTCGGCCTTGACCTTGGTTACCGACCTGGCTGCCAGCAACTCTTCGACTACGCGCAAGCCCTGCTCGAGGGCTGTGGCCAGTTGCTCGGCGTCGGAGGCGTCAGCGATATCACCCAGATAGGGAGCAATGAGATACACGTAACGGTCCTGCAGCTTGAGCGCTTCCAGCGCGTCGAGGGCTTTCTGGAACCGATCGGCAGCGGCAGGGCTCATGCTCAATTTATCGAAATGAATCAGGCTCACACGGTCAGTGGCCATTATGACGAATCTCCGTTTCCTGGTGCGGCCAGGCCCACAAGCAGCAGCGCTTCTACGATGCTCGTATGTGCGGGCCCGGGTTATGCCCATCAGGGTACCAGAAGCCGAGGCAGAAAGGGCCACTGCTCCCAGAACTAAAAGTATTTGCCAAGTCGCGTAATGGACGCCCCAGGACGTTATGGGGACATGAGCCGCCATTTGCTGCGCAGGATAATCCCGCCAGCAATCCACCCCGCCGAGGCTGTCATCGCGCTCGGCAGCCCACACAACAACAAGCCTGCGCGCTCAGGCAGACACAATGGGGCCTCATCATACATGGCAAAGGAACACATCCCCGAAACACTCGATCTTGGCGTCACAGACCCCTCGAAAACCGCAGAAGCCCGCCAGGACCGGCATTTCGAGGGCAAGCTTGACTGGATTGTCTTTGGTTTCACCAGCCTTCTGGCCATCGCCTTCGTGCTCTGGGGCTTCCTCAACCAGGTCAGCCTGGCCAGCAGCGCCTCCAGCGCGCAATCCTGGGTCATTCTCAATTTCGGCTGGTTCTTCGTGCTCACCTCCTCCCTGTTCGTGGTGTTCGTGCTGTGGCTGGCCGCCAGCCGTTACGGGCGAGTGCCGCTGGGCCGTGATGGCGAACAGCCAGAATTTCGCACGGTGTCCTGGGTAGCAATGATGTTCAGCGCCGGTATGGGCATCGGCCTGATGTTCTTCGGCGTGGCCGAGCCGCTGTCGCACTACATTTCGCCGCCGCCCGGCTCGGCCAGCGGGCAGACCAGCGAAGCGATGCAGGTGGCAATGGCCACCACCTTGTTCCACTGGACCCTGCACCCTTGGGCCATGTACGCCATCGTCGGCCTGGTAATCGCCTACGGCACCTTCCGCCGTGGCCGCTCGCAGCTGATTTCCGCCGCCTTCCGGCCACTGATCGGCAAGCACGCAAACGGCCCTCTCGGCCGCCTGATCGACATGATGGCAATCTTCGCCACGCTGTTCGGCTCGGCCGCCTCGCTGGGCCTTGGGGCGCTGCAGATTGCCGGCGGCCTGGAGTACAACGGCTGGATCGAAAGCCCCGGTAAACTGTTCTACATCTCGATCATCACCCTGCTGACCATTGCCTTCGTAACCTCGGCGGTGTCGGGCATCGGCAAGGGTATCCAGTGGTTGTCCAACACCAACATGGTGCTGGCACTGGTGCTGGCGGTGTTCGTGTTCATGGTCGGGCCGACGCTGCTGATGCTCAACCTGCTGCCGACCTCGCTCGGCATCTACATCAAGATGCTGCCGGAAATGATGGCCCGCACCAACGCCAGCGGCGGCGAGCAGATGAACAGCTGGCTGGCCGGCTGGACCGTGTTTTACTGGGCCTGGTGGATCTCCTGGACGCCTTTCGTGGGCATGTTCATCGCCCGCATCAGCCGCGGGCGCACCATTCGCCAGTTCGTTACCGGGGTGCTGCTGGTGCCAAGCCTGGTCAGCCTGGTGTGGTTCACCATCTTCGGTGGCGCCGCCATCGAGGCCGTGCGCGAGGGCGCCTTCCAGCTGGCCAACGGGGCGGTCAACAGTAACCACGCGCTGTACCAGTTGCTGGACAGCTACCCGCTGGCCTCGGCAACCTCGGTGCTGGTGATGATCCTGGTGGGCATCTTTTTTGTTTCGGGCGCCGACGCCGCTTCGCTGGTGATGGGCACGCTGTCGGAACACGGCACCACCGCGCCATCGCGACGCACAGTGATTTTCTGGGGGACGCTGACCGGTACGGTGGCGGCGATCATGCTGGCGATCGGCGACCCAGGTAACCCTGGCGAGGCGCTGACCGGGTTGCAGAACCTGACCATCGTCGTGGCCTTGCCATTCGTGGTGGTGATGGTGCTGCTATGCTTGGCGTTGTACCGCGACCTGCGCAAGGACCCGATGATGCTGCGCCACCTGCGCGGCAACGAGCTGATCGAGAAAGCCGTACTGTATGGGGCTGTGAAGCATGGGGAGGAGTTCTACATTGTGGTGCAGGAGAAGAAGGCATCGGCCAAGACAGCGGCAGAGGCCGAAGTAACCAGCAACTGACGGCGTCACCCCGAAAACCACGGGCTGCCACGCAGCCCGTTCGCGATTCGAGGCCGCGCCTGCTGAAACACAGACCCGCTTCAACCTTTCAACGCCGCCGCTATCTTCGCCACATCGATCTTGCCCATCTGCATCATGGCCTCGAACGCACGCTTGGCCGCCGCACGGTCGGGGTGGCCGATGGCTTCGATGAGGATGCGTGGAGTGATCTGCCACGAAATCCCCCATTTGTCCTTGCACCAGCCGCAAACGCTGGCCTCGCCGTCGTTGCCGACAATGGCCTCCCACAAGCGGTCGGTCTCTGCCTGGTCCACGGTACTGACCTGGAACGAAAATGCCTCACAGTGCTTGAAGGCCGATCCACCATTGAGCCCCACGCACGGGATACCCATTACCGTGAATTCCACGGTGATCACATCGCCCTGCTTGCCTGAAGGGTAATCGGCGGGTGCCTGGTGCACAGCGACCACCCGGCTATCGGGGAAAGTTCGGGCATAGAAGTTCGCCGCCTCTTCGGCAGCGTGGTCATACCACAGGCAGACGGTGTTCTTGGCAGTCATGGTCTTGCTCCAAGATCGAAGGTGAGCCTTGAGTCTAGCCCCATAGCCCCGGCGTACCGGTAGCACCTGACCACCTGATGCAAATGCAGGTTTGATAGGCGATCAAGCCGATAAAAAAAGCGCCCCAAGCGGAGCGCCAGAAAATCCACCCAAACCAAAGGAGCAACAAGGTTGCCAAGGTGGAATCACAGAATCGACAACGGGTACTCCACGATCAGCCGCACTTCGTCCAGGTCCGACTCGAACGCCGTGGCCCGGGTAGTGGCCTGGCGAACCCGCAACGACAGGTCCTTGGCCGCGCCCGTCTGCACCACATACTTCACCTCGATGTCACGCTCCCAGCGTTTCTGGTCGGTCAGCGGGTTGCCCGCAACGTCACGGCGCATGTAGGTGGCGTTGGCATTGGAGTAGTCAGCATCGGTACCCTTGCCGTAGCGTGTCATGAACGACAACCCGGGTACGCCGTAGGCAGCCATGTTCAGGTCATAACGCAGCATCCACGAACGCTCCTTGGGCGCGTTGAAGTCGCTGTACTGGATGGAGTTGTCGAGGAAGATCGAGTCGGACTGACGCAGGTAGTCGAAGTCGTCGTCGCCGTTGTTGCGCTGGTGGGTCAGGGCCAGGGTGTGAGCACCAAAGCGCACACCCAGCTTGGCGCTCCAGATGTCGTTGTCAAAGGCGCCCAGGCGCTGCTGCCCTTCATCCACAGCCTTGTAATAGTTGAAACCGCCAATCAGCGCCAGCGCCTCGCTCAGTGGCCAGCTCAGGCTGGTGCCGGCGTAGTACTGGTTCCACGCGTCCTTGAGCCGGCTACTGAACAGGCTGACGCTGACATGCTCATTGAGCCTGTAATCCCCCCCACCATAGGCGATCCAGGGCGAATCGACCGGGCCGCCATAGAAGGTCACGAAGTTCTCCCGCAGGTCGCTGGACATCGGCTGGCTCATGGCATGCAGACGCCCGGCTTGCAGGGTAAGGTCCTTGATGCTGGTGTTCTCCAGGGTCACCCCACGGAAGCTTTCCGGCAGCAGCCGCGAGTCGCCAGCCGCCACCACCGGGTTGGCCGGGAACACATCACCCACCTTCAGTACCGTGTCGAACAGTCGTAGCTTGGCCGCGCCCCCCACCTTGGTGTATTCGTCACGCGCCTGGCCGTCGCGGTCAACCGGCAATACGTCGAAAGAACTGCGCCCGCCGTTGCGGCCGCCGCCCGTGTCGAGCTTGAGGCCAAGCATGGCAAACGCATCCAGGCCAACACCTACGGTGCCCTGGGTGAAGCCCGACTCGAATCGGGTAATCACGGCATGCCCCCAGGCCTCGGAGTAGCCGTTGTCAGGTTGTTTGCTCGGGTTGTGTGTGGGGGCCACAGAATCGCGATTATCGCGGTTGAAGTAGAAATTGCGGTTAAGCACGCTGAGGGTGCTGCCCTCCATGAAGCCATCCGCACTTTTTTCTGCAGCAACAACCTGGCTGCCAACGCCGGCCAGCGCCAGGCAAGCAGCCAATGTCAGGGGTGATCTGCACGTCATCCGATGCTCCTTGAACGTCGCATTTGTTGTTATGTCGGCGGGCCAAGATTGACGGCCGGCAGATAACGCCAAGGTGATCGGCGCATTACAATTGCGTCATCGGCAACGCAGCGCTCTGGGGCGGGCACTGCAACATTCTGCAGACATTTCCGACACCAGGCAGTGAACCTGCTGACAAAAAAACGGTCTTTCGCTGACGGTCAACTCACCGACCGGTTCATCGGCCCAGTCACCGGGCCTACTTTTTGTCCTGTTTCAGCGAAGACCCAACATGCCCGATTCCCGCCCAAATGCTTCCGCCCTCCCTGCCCTGCGCATCGGCCTGATTGCCGCCCTGGTGGGCCTTGCCGCCCCCGTGCACGCCGAAGAGCCTGCCAGCGACGCACGCTGGGTCAGTGACAGCCTGAGCACCTACGTGCGCAGCGGCCCGACCGACGGGCACCGCATTGTCGGCACGCTCAAGTCCGGGCAGAAGCTGACCCTGCTCGGCAGCCAGGGCAATTACAGCCAGGTGCGCGGGCAGAACGGCGATGTGGTGTGGATCCTCAGCAACGACCTGCAGGCAGTGCCCGGGCAGAACGAGCGCCTGCCGTTGCTCGATGCCCAGGTCACCGAACTGACCGGGCAGTTGAAGACCATCGACGACAGCTGGAAGAACCGCGTACAGGGCATGCAGGAAACGCTTGATTCGCGCAAGCAACTGATTGACGAGTTGGAGGCACGCAACAAGGCACTGAACGAGCAGCTCGATCAGAGCCAGTCGGACCTGCGCGATACCCAGGCCCGCCTGGGGGATGAGAACAAGCAGGTGATGATGCGCTACATGGTGTATGGCGGCAGCATTGCCGGTGCAGGCTTGCTGGCGGGGCTGATCCTGCCGGCACTGACCCGTGGGCGCAAAAAGAACGATCGCTGGTTCTGAGTTTGGCAAGGCGTCGGGGCTGGAACGTGCGTACCTGCTACAGGTCTTGCCGCAGCGCAATCTCCCCTACAGCAACCGTTCCAGCGCCTCCAGCACATACCCCGTAGCTCGCTCCACCTGCCCTTCCCGACAAGCAATACCCAACTGCCGCCACAACCCCGGCCGCAGCGGTCGGCGGGCAATGCGCCGGTCCAGTTCGGTCGCCTCCCCCTCCTGCGGCAACAAGGTCGCTCCATACCCGGCGCCGACCAGGCTTTTGATCGCATCGTTGTAGTTCAGCTCGATCCGCGGTTCGGGGTACAACCCCGCCGCTGCAAACCACTCGCCGGTAACCCGCGACAGCTGGGTGGTGCTGTCGTTGAGAATCAACGCCCGTTGCGCCAGCCAGGCCGGGGTGATCCTGGCCGGTGGCTGCCAGTCGGCCGGCACATACGCCAGGATCGGGTCGCGCCGCCAGGGGGTAACCGTCAGCCCTTTGCCGGCCACCTGCGGCAAGGCCACAAGGCCGATATCCAGTGTGCCCTCACGCAAGCGCGCGAGCGACGCCTGGGAGGTCAGCACCTGGACCTGCACATCGATCCCCGGGTGCTCCACACGCAGGCGCGCCAGCGCCTGCGGCAGCAAATGGGCGATGGCACCGGTGGAGGCGCCCAGCCGCACACGCCCGGTCAACCCTTCGACCTGCCGGCGCACTTCGTCCAGCGCCAAGTCAGCGTCCGCCAGCAGGCGTCGGGCACGCCCCAGCAGTGTTTCACCGATGACGGTAGGCCGCACCTGGCCGCGAGTGCGGGTGAGCAACGGGGCGCCGATACGCGCCTCCAGCTCGGCCACGTGCAAGCTGATGGTGGGCGGCGCCAGGTTAAGCTGGCGGGCGGCCTCGGCAAAGGAGCCCAGGTCGGTGATGACCACCAATGTGCGGAGGCGGTCGAGGCTGATTTCGCGCATTGTTCAGAGCCGGCCCTTTTGCGGGTAAACCCACAGGTTCACCACGCGTTTCAAAACTCATTCAGAAAAGCTGAATGTATCGATCATCATATTCAAATTTTCATTACCAACGCTACGGGCGAGCATAGGCTATCTTTCCCCAACCGGACACCGAGCATGCACACCCCTGTTGTTTTCATCGACGGCGACCAAGGCACCACAGGCCTGCAGATCCATGCCCGCCTGCAGGGCCGTAGCGATCTTCGCCTGTTGACCCTCCCCGAGGCCGAGCGCAAGGACCCGCAACGCCGCCGCGAAGCGATCAACAGCGCCGACATCGCCCTGCTGTGCCTGCCCGACGACGCCGCCCGCGAGGCCGTGACCGCAATCCACAACCCCCAGGTGCGGGTGATCGACGCCAGCTCGGCGCACCGCACCACACCAGGCTGGGTGTATGGCCTGCCGGAGCTTGACGAACAGCAAGCCGAGCGCATCGCGCAAAGCACGCGTGTCAGCAATCCCGGCTGCTATCCCACCGGTGCCATCGCGCTGCTGCACCCACTGGTCAAGGCTGGCTTGCTGCCTGCGGACTACCCCCTGAACATTCACGCCGTGTCTGGCTACTCCGGCGGTGGTCGCGCGGCGGTCGAGCGCCACGAACAGCCCGGCGCCACCAAAGCGCCGGCGCTACAGCTGTATGGCCTGGAGCTGGCGCACAAGCACGTACCGGAGATCCAGCAGCACGCGGGGTTGTCGGCGCGGCCGATGTTCATGCCCGGCTATGGCGCCTACCGCCAAGGCATCGTGCTGAGCATTCCGCTGCAGCTTCGCCTGCTGCCTGGACAGGTCAGCGCCGCGCAGCTGCAAGGCTGCCTGGAACAGCATTACCAGGGTGCCCGCCATGTTCAGGTGATGCCTCTGCATCAGGGCGGCGCTGCGGCAAACCTCGACCCCGAGGCATTGAACGGCAGCAATGACCTGCGCCTGGCGCTGTACGCCAACCCCGAGCATGGCCAGGTACTGCTCACCGCAGTGTTCGACAACCTGGGCAAAGGTGCCTCTGGTGCTGCCGTGCAAAACCTCGACCTGATGCTCGGTGCCTTACAGGCACACGGCTGATGCGGCAAAACCGGTTAGACTGTACACCCGCGCCAACACAGCGCGGGTCGTATTCTCATCCGCCGGAGCCCCCAGATGTTCATCCTGAGCCGCCTCGACAGCGTGCCACCCGAATCTTTCCAGAACCAGATCCGCGAGCTGGTCATTCACAATGTCGGCGAATTGAGCAGTGTTGCCATCGCTGTCGACAACCCGCTGTACCCGCTGTACCAGTACGGCGTCGGCATGGAAGTCCACCAGTATCTGCAAGCGCTGGACGGTGCCCGAGGTCTGGCCGTGGCACTTACCTTGGCGCTGGATGCCGAAGCACCGGACCAGTTGCTGGGCTTTGCGCTGTCGCTGCCAGCCCAGGACGATGGGCGGGCCTGTGCATTGGCCTTTCTGGCCGTGTGCGCCAGCCATCGCCGCCAGGGCATCGCCCGTGCTCTGCTGGGCGACCTGCGGTCGCGCCATGCCTGCGTGGAGCTGAACGCCTTTGCCAACCAGGTGCCGTGGTTCGAGGCGATGGGCATGCAAGTGGTGGCCGCCAATGGACCGCAGGTGCTGATGAGCAGTACCGGCCAGCCCAGTGGTGCGCTGATCGGGCGCCTGGACATTGCGCCGATTTATCAGACCGCTGAAGTGCTGCAGATTCACACCTATCTGCTTAACCAGCAGGGTGAGGATGCAATGATCGAAGCGGAGCAGATGCGCGATGAGCGGCTGGATGAGCTGACCGCTCAGGCCCAGGAATGTGTGCGCCAGCGCAAGACCGTGCATTGATCCAATGGCCTGTTCGCGGGCTTGCCCGCGCCCACAGGAATACCGTAAGGCCCAAGGCCGGTGATGTACCTGTGGGAGCGGGCGAGCCCGCGAAGAAGCCCCATTGGCCTTTCAGCCATGCACCCAGCGCCGATGCAGCCCACGCGCCAGGGCATCCAGCACAAACCCCAGCACGCCAATCAGCAGCACCATCGCCATCAGTTCGGAATACGCCAGCCGGTCGCGGGTATCAAGAATGAAATACCCAAGCCCCGCACTCACCCCAAGCATTTCGCACGGCACCAGCACAATCCACAGGATACCGATGGCCAGGCGCACGCCCGTCAGCACGTGACCGATTACCCCCGGCACGATCACCTTGCACAAGGTTTCCCAGCGCGTTGCACTCAAGCTGCGGCTAAGTTGCAGCCAGCGCGGGTCCAGTTGACGCACCCCTGCCGCCGTATTCAGCAAGATCGGCCACAACGCGGCAAACGCCAGCAGGAAGTAGATCGGCTGGTCACCCACGCCCATCAGCATCACCACCACAGGCATCCACGACAATGGCGATATCATGCGCAGAAACTGGAATGCTGGCGTGGTCGCCGCCTCCAGGTGCCGGTAGCTGCCTACCAGCAAGCCCAGCGGCACACCCATCAGCAGCGCCAGCAGCAGCCCAATCAGGATGCGCTTGAGGCTGACCCAGATATGCCCATAGACCTCGCCCTGCCCCAGCAGCTCGACCAGGCTGGCCAGGGTTGCCGCCGGCGAAAAGCGCGCCGACAGGCCGTCGGCCTGGCCGAACAGTGCTACACCGGCCCACCATAACAGCAACAAGGCCAGCAACCCGACCAGCCCAAGGCCGGCATGTACGACATGGGTGCGCATCAGACCGCAAACTCCTCGCTACGCTCGAAGTTGTCGGCAATGCCGAACACCGACGGGCCACCCACTGTCGCGATGGCATTACGCACGAAGCGATCGTCGACCAGGTCGCGGGCGGCATACGCCGGATCCAGCCCGGCAAGGAAGGCATTGTCGCCTTCGATCAGGGTGGTTTTCAGGCGCTTGACCAGCTCTTCGGTGTAACTCGGGAACGGGTATGGCTGGAAGTCGATGCGCTTTTCGTCCCACTGCTGATGGCGAATGGCACCACTGGCAATGTAGCCAGCACGGTCTTCGGCGGCGGGCGCCAGGACCTTGGTCAGCACCGCAGGCTCGTGCGGGGTGTACTTGTTGGGGCCCGCCCGGGACAGCAGTGCGGCGGCTTCGGTGCGATGGTCACGGGTCCATTGCTGGGCCTTGACGATGGCGTTGACCACTTTCTGCGACCATTCCGGGCGGTTATTCAGGTCATGCTCGTGCATGAACACCACGCAGCACGCATGGTTGCGCCATACATCGCCGGTAAAGCGCTGCACGCGGCCCACCTTGAGGTTCTCGGCCAGTGCGTTGAACGGCTCGGCAACGATGTAGCCGGCAATGCGCTTGCTGGCCAGAGCGGGTGGCATGTCGGACGGTGGCAGCACCAGCAGGTTGACCTCGTTGGCGGCCAGTTGCGCATTGGCCGGCTTCGACACTGGCGTCAGGCCATTGTCGTTGAGCAACTGTTGCAGTACCACATTGTGGATCGAGTACCAGAACGGAATGGCCACTGTCTTGCCACCGAGCTGTTTCACGTCGGATATATCCGGCGCTACAGTCAGGCCCGAACCGCCCACGTGGTTCCAGGCCACCACCTTGGCTGGCACCTTGCTGCCATAGCGCGCCCATACTGTCATCGGCGAAAGCAGGTGGATGACATTGACCTGGCCGGAAATGAAGGCCTCGATCACCTGCGCCCAGCTGCGCAGCAGCACCGGGCGCTCGGCCTTGATGCCTTCGGCCTCGAACAAGCCGTTGTTATGTGCCACCAGCAGCGGCGTGGCATCGGTGATCGGCAGGTAGCCGATGCGCACCGGCGCGTCCGGCTCGGCAGCGGCACGCGCCTGCAAGCTCGACAGCAACGGCAATGCACCGGCAGCAGTGAGCATGGCGCCGAGCTTGAGGAAGTCACGACGCGAAGAAGAAGAACAGCAGTCATCCATGCACATGGACAGCCTCCGAGGGCAAAGGGGTTGGGGTAGGTTCGACTGTGCGGCTTGCCCGCCGAAGGGTTTTGAGGATGTCTATGCGCAAGGCCCCCAGCTCTTCGACCCTCTGCGTGCGCGGTTGCGGCAGGTCGATGTGCCACTGGCCAAGGATGTGCGCTGGGTGGTTGCCCAGTAGCAGAACCCGGTCTGACAGCAGCAGGGCTTCGTCGATATCGTGAGTGATCAGCACGGCCGCGGTCTTGTGCGTGGCGATCAGTTGCAGCAGCAGCTGCTGCATGTCGGCGCGGGTCACCTCATCCAACGCACCGAAGGGTTCATCCAGCAGCAAGACTTCGGGCTGGCGTGCCAGGCAGCGGGCCAGCGCGGTGCGCTGGGCCATGCCGCCAGACAACTGCGCCGGGTACTGGCCACGCGCGTGGGCCAGGCCCACAGCCACAATCGCATGGTCGATGCGTGCACGGCGTTCGGCATCCGCCAGCTTGGGCTGACGGGCGAAGTCCAGGCCGAAGGCGACGTTTTTCTCCAGGCTCAGCCATGGCAGCAGGCTTGGGTCCTGAAAGGCCACCGCCAGACGCGGGTGCGGCCCCTGCAGCGGCTGGCCGTGCAAGCTCACGCTACCGCCGCCAGGCTGCTGCAGGCCTGCCAGCACCCGCAGCAAGCTTGACTTGCCCACACCACTGGGGCCAAGGATGCTCACGACTTCACCTGGCGCCAACTGCAGGTCGAACTGCGCCAGCACTTGTTGCCAACCCCCCTCACGCGGGTAGCCCAGGCGGATGTCACGGGCCTCCAGCAACACTGCGCTCATGCAACGCCCGCCTGGCGTTGCAGCTCGGCGCGCAATTGCACCAGGCTGGGCGTGACGATCGGCACGAAGGCCGACTCCCGCCAGCGGCGGGCAAACCCTTCGCCGTATTCGCTGAGGTATGCCTTGCCGCCACTGGCCTGCAATTCCAGTTGTACCGCGTCGGCAGCACTTTCAGCCAGGATGATGCGCAGCTTGAACAAGGCCGCCGGCTGCTGCTGGAAGCGACCTTCGAGCAAGCCCTGCTTGAGTTCGCTGACGGTGTTTTCCAGGCGTTCGTCAAGCACCTGACGGGCTTCGTCGAGGAACGAGGCTCGGCCATGCAGGTGCGCCTGAACCTCTTCCAGCGCCCGTCGCGCCAGGCCAATGGCCATGCCACATTGCAGCGCCAGGAAGGCCGGGCGTACCCGTGGCAGGAATTCGCGTGCATTTTCATGCAGCAGCCAGTCGCGTGCCAGCGATACCTGGTGAAAAGCCAGTGCTGCCGTGTTGCTCGACTGCAGGCCCATCAGTTGTAGATCATCAGAACGCTCCAGGCCTTGAGCGTCGGAAGGAATGGCCAGCACAAACGGCGCGCCGCCGGCTTCATCCTCGATGGCCGCCGCCACCACGAAGCCGCTTTTACGCAAGTTGGTCACCCAATGCAGTCGCCCTTCCAGGTGCCAGCCATCGGCTGCCGGGCGGCCACGCACCTGCAGCGCTTCGATACCGGACAGGAACTTCATGGCGTTGGACAGCCCGGTGGCACCGGCCAATTCACCGGTCAACAGGCGCGGCAGCAGGCGCTCACGCAGGGGCTGGTTGGGGCTGTGCAGCAGGTATTCGATGAAGGCACGCTGGCCCCAGCAGACGAAAGCCGCAGCCAATGAGCGGCTGGCAATGGCGGCGATGGCCTCGACCGCATCGGTCACCTGCCCGCCCGTACCGCCCAGCGCTGGGTCGACCCCCGTGCGCAACAGCTGCGATTCTGCGATCTGCGCCAGCACCTGCTGCGGTTCGCACAGGCCCCGGTCGATGGCCTCGGCATTGGCATCCAGCCAGTGTCGAAATGCACAATCTTGCATGGTCTTGCTCCTTTGATAACGCCGGGGCCGCTCTGCGGCCCGTTCGCGGCACAAGGCCGCTCCTACAACGGCCTGGTAAGGGCCATTATCACAGGTGGGCTACGCAGAAGGCTGCCAGCGGTATTTGCCAAGCTCTTCGTTGAGTGGCGTCTGGGCGAAAACATTAGCAAAGTTGCACAGGGTTGCGAGACTTACGCCCAGAATCACCTCCAAGGCGTTGCCTTCACTGAAGCCGGCCTCACAAAAGGCCTGGTAGGTGGCTTCGCTGACATTGCCACGGGTGGCGATCACTTCGCGGGCAAAGGCGGCCAGGGTTTCGTAGCGGGCGTTGGGGAGTTCGCCACGGGCACGCAGAGCATCGACCACCTCCTGCGGCAGCTTGGCCTTGTTCAGCGCGACGGCCGTATGGCCGGCCACGCAAAAGTCGCAGCCATGCTGGGTGGCCGCGATCAGTTGCACCACTTCACGCTCGGCCAGGCCAAGCTCAGACTTGCCATTGAGTGCCGATACGGTCACGTAGGTTTCAAGCGCCGCCGGGGCGTTGGCCAGCACGCCGAGCAGGTTGGGGATGAAGCCGGAATTCTTCTGCGCGTTCTCAAGGAACGGCCGTGCCGCTTCCGGGGCGCTCTGCAGCGTGTGTAAAGTGATGCGCGAGGACATGCAGTGATCTCCTTTGATGAGTGTCACTACAGTCTGTTGGTTATAAGAACTACCCTCCATATTCATCAGTCGCCTTTCCTTGTTCCTGAGTCTTTGTATTAGATGATTTCGTCCAGCCACCTTGTCGATTGGTTATTAGAGGGCCTGGAGCTCGATGCCAGCCTGTTTCATGTCGGGCGCTATTGCGGTGGCTGGCATGCCAGCACCCAGGGCATGGGCCGCGCCAGCTTTCACCTGGTGGTGCAAGGGCATTGCTGGCTGCACATTGACGGCCAGCCGCAACCGGTGCGCCTGGAGAAGGGAGATGCCGTATTCCTGTTGCGCGACCTTGCCTATCGCTTGTCCAGCGATCAGGACCCGGTCGACGCCTGTGCCCAACCGCGCCAGGCCATGCAGGCGCTGGATAGCGAAGCCAGCGACGGCGTCGGGCTGGTTTGCGGCTTCTTCCATTTCCAGTCCGGCCTGTCTTCACTGATTGTCGAAGGCCTGGCCGACTGGATCCTGCTGCGCGCCGAAGACCCCGCCGGCAGTGCGGCGCGGGCGCTGTTCGAGCTCATTCTGGAAGAATGCCGGCGGGCCGCCGGCCCGTCGCAGGCGTTGCTGGAGCGCCTGACGCACCTGTTGTTCCTGTACGTGCTGCGCCAGCAGGTCATTGCCGGGCAGTCACTGGGCGGGCTTGTCGCCCTCGCTCGCCAGCCAGCGTTTACCGGGCTGCTGGAGCAGTTGATCGAACAACCGGGGCAAGCCTGGACGCTGGAGAGCATGGCCGCCTGCACCGGCTTATCGCGGTCTGCGTTTTTCAAGCGCTTCAACGAACTGGCGGGGCAATCGCCAGGGCAGGTGCTGCTGGCACTGCGCATGCGCCATGCCAGCCAGTTGCTGCGGGCGGGTAATACCGTGGAGCAAGTGGGTGCGCAGGTGGGGTATCAGTCGGTGGCGGCGTTTACCCGGGCGTTTGCCAAGGCCATGGGGGTGCAGCCTGGGGCCTATCGGCGCCAACACGAAGGGCGCTGATCGGCGTACTTCCCTACTCGCGCAAAGGCCGGTTCGGGCAAGCCCTTCACACCTGGTCTACCGGAATATCCCCAGCCCCCTTGGCCTCCCGCCGCTCACCCATCCAGGCATCGACCTGCTGGCCAAATTCAGCCGGGGCCTTGCGCCCGAAGCGCATGGCCAGGTCCAGCACAGTCTGCTGTGCCAATGATTCTTCCATGCGCTTCTGCGCCCCCAGCATCACTGCGTGGATCGCACAGGTACCCTCGGTCGCCCAACGCGGCGGCGAGCCGTCGAACAAGGTGCAACGCTCGCGCACCTCGCGGCAATCGAAGATCTTCTTTGGTCCATCAATGGCATGGACGATATCCAGCACGCTGATCTGCGCCGCCGGCCGCGCCAGGCGGAAGCCGCCGCGCACGCCTTCGGTGGCCGCCACCAGCCCGGCACGGGCCAGCTTGGTGAAGACCTTGGCCAGGTATTCCTGCGGCACGCCTTGCAACTCGGCCAGGTCGCGCACGCTGGAATCACGAGTTTCACCGCGCTCGTCGACTAAAAACAACAGGCAATGGATACCGTATTCCACGCCAGCACTGTAAAGCGACATTCAAATCTCCGACCGATTTTGTCGTACATGTTACGCCGATGCCCCGGCACTGACAAAACAAGGTGTCAAAAGGTAGCTCCACCGCAAAGGGAAAAGCCCTTGCCGAAAAAAACTACGACCGATATAGTCGTAGTTACTCGAAGGCCATACAGCTGGCCCCCGATGCCCTCTTCGAACCTTGCGGAGCACCTTCATGAAATCCAACATCCTGATCATCGGTGCCGGCTTTGCCGGTGTCTGGAGCGCCCTGAGCGCTGCCCGCCTACTCGACCAGGCGCAACGTGCCGACCTCAGCATCAGCGTGCTGGCGCCACAGCCGGAACTGCGCATTCGTCCGCGCTTTTACGAGGCCGACGTGCATGGCATGAAGGCGCCTCTGGGTGAACTGTTCGAGGCCGTGGGCATTCACTTCTTCCCGGGCAACGCCGACAGCATCGACACCGAAGGTCGCAGCGTCAGCTATACCGACACCCACGGCCAGCCGCAGCGCATCGCCTACGACCGCCTGATCCTGGCCGCAGGCAGCCAAGTCGCCCGCCCGGCAGTACCAGGCCTGGCGGAGCATGCGTTCGATGTCGACCAGATGGAATCGGCCATGCGCCTGGAGCAGCATCTGGTCGATCTGGCCGCCCTGCCCGCTTCGCCAACTCGCAATACCGTGGTGGTGTGCGGCGGCGGCTTCACCGGCATCGAGACCGCAACCGAAATGCCTACTCGCCTGCGCTCGATCCTCGGGGCCGACGCGGCATTGCGGGTAGTGGTGGTCGACCGTGGTGCGCAAGTGGGGGCGGCATTGGGTGAAGGGATCACACCGTCGATTGTTGCCGCGTGTGAACAGGCCGGGGTCGAATGGCTGGCCGGCGCTTCGGTGGTGGCTGTCGATGCTGCGGGAGTCACCCTGGACAACGGCGAGCACATCGCCAGCAACACGGTAATCTGGACCGTTGGCGTCAAGGCCAGCCCGTTGACGGCGCACGTTGCCGGCGAGCGCGATACCTTCGGCCGGCTGAAAGTGGATGGCCATTTGAAAGTGCTGGGCCAGGAGCACGTTTATGCCACCGGCGACACCGCCTGGGCTGCGGTGGATGACCTGGGCAACCATGCCCTGATGACGTGCCAGCACGCCATCCCCATGGGCCGCCACGCCGGCAACAACGCCGCCGCCGACCTGCTCGGCCTGCAGCCGGTGCTGTATCGCCAGCCCAAATACGTCACCTGCCTGGACCTGGGCGACTGGGGCGCCGCCTTCAGCGAAGGCTGGGAGCGCGAACTGAAGCTGCACGGCCAGGAAGGCAAGGCCCTCAAGCGCCAGATCAACTCGGTATGGATTCATCCGCCAGCGGCTGACCGCGCCTTGGCGCTGGCTGCGGCGGACCCAATGATCGCCATCGTTTAACGGCATTTTTCTGACAAAACCGTCAACAATTGGCGGTTTTGTCAGTTTTGGCCGTTACATTGAATGGCTGTTCAATAATGATGGCCATATGGCATCATTGAAATCAAAAAAGTCACGAGGGTGAGACACACAAACAACTCCGCAGCGCATCAAGAGCCTGGCGCCATACCGGTGACCCGGCCATCCACCCAAGCTCCTGAGGCCTGCACGCCACCGTCAAGGAGCATTCCATGCAGTTACGGAATTTGAAGATCGGCATTCGCGCTGCAAGCGTGTTCGCCCTGTTGGGCATCCTGGTCCTGTTCATGGGCTTGATCGCACTTTACGAAACCCGGCAGATGGACAAAGCCACGGATGAAATCCGGGTGACCTGGATGCCGGCCGTAATAGCCCTCGGTGACATCAGCGCCAACCTCGGGCGTGCCCGCGCCGTCACCTTGCGTGCCGCGCTGGACGACAACCCCAGTGACCGCGAGCGCAACCTGCAGATGCTCAACGGCATCAATACCGAGCTGAATAATGCGCTGAAGGATTATGCCGACACGATCATCGCTGCCGATGACCGCGCCCTGTTCAATGCCTTCAGCGCGGCTTATCAGCACTATTTCGAATTACAGACCCGCGTGCTGCAAGACATTCAAGCTGGGCACATGGACGACGCCAAGCGGCAGATCAGCGGCCCGCTGACTCAGCACGCCGACAGCATGATGCAGGCCATGGCAGCGTTGATCGCCTATAACGGCACAGGTGCCGAACAAGCCTCGCAGCGCAGCAGCGACGTAGCGGACGAAGCGTTCACTGCGCTGGTTGCCTCACTGGTGGTGATCATGCTGGCCCTTGCAGCCATCGCTACCGTGCTCACCCGCAGTATCGTCGTGCCGCTGGCCGATGCACTGGCTGTGGCCGAGCGCGTGGCGACCGGCGACCTGACCCGGGAGATACGGGTAACCGGCCGCGATGAGCCGGCCATGCTATTGCGCGCCCTGAGCCGGATGCAGGGCAGCCTGCGCGATACCATTCGCCAGATCGCCGCGTTTTCCGACCAACTGGCCTCAGCCTCGGAAGAACTGCACACTGTCACTGAAGACACCAGCCGCGGCCTGCATCAGCAAAGTGCAGAAATCGACCAGGCCGCCACGGCGGTGAATCAGATGACTGCGGCAGTCGAGGAAGTGGCGAACAACGCGGTCAGCACTGCTGATGCATCCAAGGGCGCTGACCAGACCACCCGCGATGGCCGCGACCAGGTCAACCAGGCGTTGGCATCCATCCAGCATCTGGTAGCGGATGTGACCGGCACATCGGCCGAGATCGAACAACTGGCCAGCAACGCCAACGAGATCAGCCGGGTGCTGGACGTGATTGGTGCAATTGCCGGGCAGACCAACCTGCTGGCACTGAACGCCGCCATCGAGGCGGCACGGGCCGGAGAGGCAGGACGTGGGTTTGCCGTGGTGGCTGACGAGGTACGCGCCCTCGCCCACCGTACCCAGCAATCGACGGCAGAGATCGAGCAGATGATTGCCGGGATTCAGAACGGCACCGAGCGGGCAGTGACAGCAATGCACAGCAGCCAGGGTCGCGCCACGGGTACGCTGGAAGTGGCACAAAGCGCAGGGCAGGCGTTGGAGGTGATTGCCGAGGCCATTGCCTCGATCAACCAGCGCAACCTGGTGATTGCCAGTGCCTCGGAGGAGCAGGCGCAGGTCGCACGCGAGGTGGACCGGAACCTGGTGAATATTCGTGACCTGGCGATGCAAACGTCGGCGGGGGCGAATCAGACCAGTGCGGCGGCGCAGGAACTGTCGCGGTTGGCGGTGGACCTGAACGGGATGGTGGCGCAGTTCAAGGTTTGATCCAAAACAGCCGGGGCCGCATTGCAGCCCCGGCTACAGCAACAGCGGTCTATCAGTCGTTGACGCTTACCACCCGCCCCGCCTTCTCGACAGCCTTCCCCCGCGTCGCCAGGCAGTAGTAAAGCGGCACGGTCACCAGCAAGCCGAACAGCCACGACAGGTCAGCCCCTTCGACAATGTTCGAGTACGGCCCCACATACAGCGAAGTATTGGCAAACGGCAGCTGCACCAGGATGCCGCAGGCATAGGCAATGATCGCGTGGTGGTTGAAGCGGCCATAGATGCCGCCGTCCGCACTGAAGATCGAGGCGATGTCGTACTGGCCCTTCTTGATCAGGTAGAAATCGATCAGGTTGATCGAAGCCCACGGCACCAGCACCAGCAGCAGCGCCAGGATCAGGCCGATGAACTGGCCGATGAAGTCCGCCGAGGCATTCAGTGCCACCATCCCGCAGCCCACCAGAATGACCGAGGCCAGTATCACCCGTACCCTGATGCTCGGCGTCCACTCGGCCATGAAGGTCTGGATCGCGGTCACGATCGACAGCACGGCGCCGTAAAGGTTGAGGGCGTTGTGGCTGATGATGTTAAGCAGGAACAACACCATCAGGATCGGGCCCAGCCAGCCGGTGGCCTGCTTCACCGCATCCATTGCGTCGGTGCCTTCCGGCACGCACAGCACCGCCACCGTACCAAAGCTGAAGCACAGGATGGTGCCCAGGGTGGCGCCAAAGTAAGTGGCCCAGAACGGCTTGGCAATGCCCACCTCACGGGGCAGGTAGCGCGAGTAGTCAGAGGTGTACGGCGAGAAGCTGATCTGCCAGATCACACCCAGCGACACGGTGGCAATGAAGCCCGACAGGTTGAACGCGCCACGGCTGAAGAAGTCTGCCGGCAAGTCCTGGATGAACATCATGATGAAACCGGCCAGCAACGCCGAGCCCATCACCCAGGTACCGATGCGGTTGAGGATATGGATGAAGCGGTAGCCGATCACGCCAATGGCAGTCGCACTCAGGGCACCGATCACGATCGCGCCGGGCATCGGCACGCTCGGCGCGATGCCGTGAATGGTCTTGCCCGCCAGGACGATATTGGAAATGAAGAAGCCGACATAGATCAGCGCGGTGAAGAACACGATCAGCAAGGCACCGTAGCGGCCAAACTGGCCACGGCTCTGCACCATTTGCGGAATGCCCAGCTGCGGCCCCTGCGCAGAGGCCAGGGCGATGACCACGCCCCCGACCAGATGGCCCAGGACGATGGCTATCAACCCCCACAACAGGTTCAGGTGGAACACCTGGACCACCATGGCACCGGTGACGATGGGCAGTGGTGCAATGTTGGTACTGAACCAGAGGGTGAACAGGTCGCGCGCCTTCCCGTGGCGCTCGGCAGGTGGAACGTAATCGACCGTGTGATTCTCGACAAACTGGTGTTGCGACGACGGTTGGGACATGGTTTTCAGCTCGAAAGGTCGTTTTTATCTTTGTAAGGAAACCGCATCTAGGCGGCCTCTCAGCTGCGGACCATATTATGGTATTCCAAACTTTTGACAACACTGATCCGCATGAAAAAACGGCCACTGATCCGCTTGCGAAACCCCTGCGACAAACCGCCTCACCGCTAAAGGCCACGGTTTTCGTGGCATTGGGCCGTTCATCGCGAAAACCCAGGGTTGAAAATTCCGCTTGCAAAATAGGTATTACGGTATACCATCAGACACATCAACGATAAAAACCGCGGACCACCGCAGCCCTTCAGAGGTACTCCCGATGATCGACGCAACTGTCTACAAGAACGTTCTGGGCTCCTTCCCGTCCGGCGTTACCGTCATCACCACCCAGGACGACGACGGCTCGGTCGTCGGCCTGACCGCCAGCGCCTTCTCCTCCCTGTCGATGGACCCGCCGCTGGTGCTGTTCTGCCCCAACTACACCTCCGACTCCTACCCGGTACTGATCAAGCAGAAGCGCTTTGCCATTCATCTGCTCTCGGGTGAACAGCAGGCAGAAGCCTACGCGTTCGCCAGGAAGGGCAAGGACAAGGCCAGCGGTATCGAGTGGAGCCTGAGTGAACTGGGCAATCCGATCCTGGCCGGTGCCACCGCCGTCATCGAATGCGAACTGTGGCGTGAATACGAAGGTGGCGACCACGCCATCATGGTCGGCAAGGTGCACAACCTGATCGTCCCGGCAGAAGCACCACGGCCCATGGTGTACTGCCGCGGCAAGATGGCCAGCCTGCCGGCCTTTGCCTGAAGCCTGCAGTTGGACGCAGCCCGCTCCCACATTGAAGCCCGATTGACTGACGGGCAATAACAAGCGTTGAGGAAAAACCCATGAAATTTTCGTTGTTCGTGCACATGGAACGTTGGGATGAACAGGTCAGCCACCGCCAGCTGTTCGAAGACCTGACCGAACTGACCCTGATGGCCGAAGACGGCGGTTTCAGCACCGTGTGGATCGGTGAACACCACGCCATGGAATACACGATTTCGCCAAGCCCGATGCCGCTGCTGGCCTACCTGGCCGCGCGCACCGAGAAGATCCGCCTGGGCGCCGGCACCATCATTGCGCCATTCTGGAACCCGATCCGCGTCGCTGGCGAATGCGCCCTGCTGGACGTGATCAGCAACGGCCGCATGGAAGTGGGCCTGGCCCGCGGTGCCTACCAGTTCGAGTTCGACCGCATGGCAGGTGGCATGCCGGCCACCGACGGCGGCAAGGCGCTGCGCGAGATGGTGCCGGTGGTGCGCAAGCTGTGGGAAGGCGACTACGCCCACGACGGTGAAGTCTACAAGTTCCCGACCTCCACCAGCGTACCGAAGCCGTTCAACGCCACGCCGCCCATGTGGATCGCCGCCCGCGACCCGGACTCGCACAACTTCGCCGTTGCCAATGGTTGCAATGTCATGGTCACCCCGCTGATGAAGGGTGACGAAGAAGTGCTGGACCTGAAGAACAAGTTCCAGGCCGCCCTGGACAACAACCCGGACGTGCCGCGCCCGCAACTGATGGTGCTGCGCCACACCCACGTGCACAGCCCGTCCGACCCGGAAGGCTGGAAGGTCGGTGCCCAGGCGATCTCGCGCTTCTACCGCACCTTCGATGCCTGGTTCGGCAACAAGACGACCCCGGTGAATGGCTTCCTGGAGCCGAGCCCGGAGTCGAAGTTCGCCGAAGTGCCGGCGTTCCAGCTGGAGAACATCCGCAAGAACACCATGATCGGCACGCCGGAAGAGATCATCGCACGCATCAAGTACTACCAGGAACTGGGCGTCGACGAGTTCAGCTTCTGGTGCGACAACAGCTTGCCCCACGCCGAGAAGAAGAAGTCGCTCGAGCTGTTCATCAAGGAAGTGGTGCCGGCGTTCGCCTGAATTCCCATTGCCTGAATCATTGCGGGACGCGCCCGCTCCCGTGGGCCCCTTCGGCCTGCGTGAGCGGGCTTTTTTTTGAAACCTGTGCAGTCCCTGTGGGAGCGGGCAAGCCCGCGAAGAGGCCAGTACAGACAACAGAGAAATCAAGGCATCAGGCCACCTTTCGTCCCCCGGCAAGAGAAATTTCCTGACACCTCTTGCACAACAAATATTATGGTATACCATCAGACAACAAGAGCTGATAACCCTCACCAGGAGCCACCCATGAGTTTCGAAATCCGCAAGATCGTCACCTACTCCGAAGAGACCCGCATCGAAGGCGGCAAGGCCACTGACAAGCCGGTGACCATGGTCGGCCTGGCCGTCGTGATCAAGAACCCATGGGCCGGTCGCGGTTTCGTTGAAGATCTGAAGCCGGAAATTCGCGCCAACTGCTCGGAGCTGGGTGCCCTGATGGTCGAGCGCCTGACTGCTGCCATTGGCGGCGCCGACAAGATCGAGGCCTACGGTAAAGCCGCCGTCGTCGGCGCTGATGGCGAAATCGAGCACGCCTCGGCCGTGATCCATACCCTGCGCTTCGGCAACCACTACCGCGAGGCAGTTCAGGCCAAGAGCTACCTGAGCTTCACCAACAAGCGCGGCGGCCCAGGCACTTCGATCCAGATCCCGATGATGCAGAAGGACGACGAAGGCCTGCGTTCGCACTACATCACCCTGGAAATGCAGATCGAAGATGCCCCGCGTGCCGATGAAATCGTCGTGGTCCTGGGCGCAGCCGATGGCGGCCGCCTGCACCCGCGCATCGGCAACCGTTACATCGACCTGGAAGAACTGGCTGCCGAAAAAGCCAACGCTCAATAACAACAACCAAGACGGGCCGGGGCGTGGCGTGCTTACCCGCCGCGCCCGACCTTCAAGGAGCGCCCTCCATGATTCAGCCTGTCGCTGAACGCACACCTGCCGGCACCAGCTATCTGGATGTCGGCCAGGGCCAACCCGTGGTGCTGATCCACGGCGTAGGCCTGAACAAGGAAATGTGGGGCGGTCAGTTCGTTGGCCTGGCCAACGACTACCGCGTCATCGCCTACGACATGCTCGGCCACGGTCAAAGCCGCGTACCGGCCGCCGACACACCGCTGGAAGGCTATGCCGACCAGCTCGCCGAACTGCTTGACCACCTGCAAATTGCACAAGCCACCGTGATCGGCTTCTCCATGGGCGGCCTGGTTGCCCGTGCGTTCGCCCTCAATTACCCGCAGCGCCTGGCTGCACTGGTCGTGCTCAACAGCGTGTTCAACCGCACCCCCGAGCAAAGTGCCGGGGTGATCGCCCGCGCTGCCCAGGCGGCGGAGCTGGGCCCAGACGCCAACGTCGATGCTGCCCTGGACCGCTGGTTCAGCCGTGAATACAAGGCTGCCAACCCGGCGCAGGTCGCCGCCATTCGCCAGGTGCTGGCGAGCAACGACCCGCAGGGTTACCACACCACTTATTCGCTGTTCGCCACTCAGGACATGTACCGCGCCGACGACCTGGGCAGTATCCAGGTGCCGACGCTGATCGCCACCGGCGAACTCGACTCGGGCTCCACCCCGGCCATGACCCGCCAGCTCGCCGCCAGCATTCCTGGCGCACGCAGTGTGGTCCTCGCCGAGCAACGGCATATGATGCCAGTGGAAGCACCGCGTGAAGTCAACAAGATGCTGCTGGACTTCCTCACCCAAGCCCGCACCCTCACCGAATCCGCCAAGGGGATTGTTGCATGACCCTCGTTCGTTTCCAGATGTGCATCGACGGCCAATGGCGCGATGCCCAGAGCGGCAAGACCTTCGACAGCCTCAACCCGGCCACCGCCCAGGCCTGGGCGCAACTGCCCGACGCCGATGAAGCCGATGTGGAGCTGGCCGTTCAGGCCGCCCAGCGTGCCTTCGACAGCAAGGCGTGGCGCAGCATTACCGCCACCGCGCGCGGCAAGCTGTTGCGTCGTCTGGGTGACCTGATTGCCGAGAACAAGGAGCACCTGGCCCAGCTGGAAAGCCGTGACAACGGCAAGCTGATCCGCGAAACCCGCGGTCAGGTCGGCTATCTGCCGGAGTTCTTCCACTACACTGCGGGCCTGGCCGACAAGCTCGAAGGCGGCACCCTGCCGTTGGACAAACCCGACCTGTTCGCCTACACCGTGCACGAGCCAATCGGCGTGGTTGCCGGGATCATCCCGTGGAACAGCCCGCTGTACCTCACCGCGATCAAGCTGGCGCCGGCCTTGGCTGCCGGCAACACCATCGTGCTCAAACCGTCCGAGCACGCCTCGGCAACCATCCTCGAGCTGGCCCGACTGGCCCTTGAGGCCGGCTTCCCGGCCGGTGTGGTCAACGTGGTCACCGGCTACGGCCCCAGCACCGGCGCGGCGCTGACCCGCCACCCGCTGGTGCGCAAGATCGCCTTCACCGGCGGTGCCGCCACCGCCCGCCACGTGGTGCGCAGCAGTGCCGAAAACTTCGCCAAGCTGTCGCTGGAGCTGGGCGGCAAGTCGCCGAACATCATCTTCGCCGACGCCGACCTGGACAGCGCCATCAATGGCGCCGTGGCCGGCATCTACGCCGCGTCCGGGCAAAGCTGCGTGGCCGGTTCGCGCCTGCTGGTGCAGGATGAAATCTTCGACGTGTTCGTCGAGCGCCTGATTGCCCGCGCCAAGCGCATCCGCATCGGCAACCCGCAGGACGACGCCAGCGAAATGGGCCCGATGGCCACCGCGCAACAGCTGGCAGTCGTCGAAGGCCTGGTGGCAGCAGCCAAGGCCGAAGGCGCAAAACTGCACATGGGCGGAAAGCGTGCCGACGTTGAAGGTGACGGCTGGTTCTACGAGCCGACCCTGTTCGAGTGCGACAGCAACGCGATGACCATCATGCAGGAAGAAGTGTTCGGCCCGGTCGCCGCGGTGATCCGCTTCAAGACCGAAGAAGAAGCGCTGGCCATAGCCAACGACTCGCAATTCGGCCTGGCTGCCGGCATCTGGACGCGCGATCTGGGCCGTGCCCACCGCCTGGCCCGCGACGTGCGTTCGGGGATCATCTGGGTCAACACCTACCGTGCCGTGTCGGCCATGGCACCGATAGGTGGTTTCAAGAACAGCGGCTACGGCCGTGAGAGCGGCATCGATTCGGTGCTGGCCTATACCGAGCTGAAGACCGTGTGGATCAACTTGTCCACCGCGCCGATGCCCGACCCGTTCGTGATGCGCTAAGAGGAACACGAGATGATCGAACCCGGCATCTACAAAGACGTGATGGGCTCCTTCCCATCCGGCGTCACGGTAGTGACCACCCTGGACGCCGACGGCGGCATCGTCGGCATCACCGCCAGTGCATTCAGCGCGCTGTCGATCGACCCGGCGCTGGTGCTGTTCTGCCCCAACTACGCCTCCGACACCTACCCGATCCTGCGCGACAGCAAGCAGTTCGCCATCCACCTGCTGTCCGCCGACCAGACCGCCGAAGCCTATGCCTTCGCAGGCAAGGGCAAGGACAAGGCCAAGGGCGTGGAGTGGCACCTGAGCGAGCTGGGCAACCCCCTGCTGGCCAAGGCTACGGCGATCATCGAGTGCGAGTTGTGGCGCGAGTACGACGGCGGTGACCACGCGATCATTGTCGGCGCGGTGAAGAACCTGGTGTTGCCGGCCGAGCCGGTGACCCCGATGGTCTACCACAAAGGCAAGCTCGGCGCCCTGCCGCCGCTTGGCTGATACATCTTGAAGTCGGTGTTGGCCGCTTCGCGGGCTCGCCCGCTCCCACAGGTATCGCACAGATCCTGGAACCCGTGGGAGCGGGCAATCCCGCGAAAAAGCCAACACCGATGACCCTGTTTTCAGGGGTCGCGCTAATCGTCTCACCCTCGGTTGCGGCCCCTGTTTTATGCCGGAGTACTGCACATGAGCAATGAAAAGTACGAAAAGGGTCTGAAAATCCGCACCCAGGTGCTGGGCGAGGACTACGTCAACCGCTCGATCCAGAACGCAGATGAGTTCACCAAACCGTTGCAGGAGCTGGTCACCGAGTATTGCTGGGGTCACGTCTGGGGCCGTGAAGGCTTGTCGCTGAAAGAGCGCAGCATGATAAACTTGGCCATGATTTCCGCGCTCAACAGGCCCCACGAGCTCAAATTGCACATTCGCGGTGCCCTGCGCAATGGCCTGAGCCGTGAACAGATTCGCGAAATCCTGCTCCAGGTCGGCATTTATTGCGGCGTACCCGCGGCGGTGGACAGTTTCCGCCTGGCCCGTGAAGCCTTTGCCGAAGCCGATGCGGAGCAAACCCGTTAACAACGGGCTGTTCGAACCACTGCATGGAAAGCCTCGGTTCGAGGCATTCCGCGATGTTGGCGCAACAGCCTCATAAAGAGCGCACCTGATGAAACGCCAGCCACTCGACGACAGCTTCAAGGTCAACCGCAATCCCGTTACTCTGCGCGAAATCGTGCTCGACAAGCTGCGCGCCGCTATCATGAACTTTCACCTGCTGCCCGGCGACCGCCTGGTCGAACGCGACCTGTGCGACCGTCTCGGCGTCAGCCGCACTTCGGTACGTGAAGCGCTGCGTCACCTGGAGTCCGAAGGCCTGGTGGAGTTCGCCGACGCCAAAGGCCCACGCGTGGCCATCATCACCCTGGAAGACGCACGTGACATCTATGAGCTGCGCTGTGTGCTCGAAGGCCTGATCGTGCAACTGTTCACCCTCAACGCCAAGGCCAAGGACATCCGTGCGCTGGAACGCGCGCTGGAAGTGAACCGCGAGGCACTGGAAGAAGGTGAGCTGCAACAGGTACTGGATTCGGTACAAGGTTTCTACGATGTGCTGCTGGAAGGCTCCGGCAACCAGGTGGCGGCCCAGCAGTTGCGCCAGTTGCAAGCACGCATCAGCTACCTGCGCGCCACCTCGGTATCGCAGGAAAACCGCCGCGGCGCCAGCAACCGCGAAATGGAAAAGATCGTCGAGGCAATCAAGAGCGGTGACCCGCTGGTAGCCCACCAGGCCTCGGTCGACCACGTCCGCGCCGCCGCCAAGGTGGCCTTGGAATACCTGCGCCAGAAGCAGGATGACAACGCCAAGGTGCGCGACATTGTCGAACCCTTGGCCCTGAAGGAACCCCGCATAGGTCGCTGATCATGCCCAATGCCCCGCGCTACTGCCCGCACTGCACCACGGAACTGGCCCGGGGCGTTCCCACAGGCGATACCCACGAACGCCTGCATTGCGCCGGCTGCGGCTACATCCACTACATCAACCCAAAGATCATCGCCGGCTGCATCATCGAGCGCGATGGAAAGTACCTGCTGTGCCAGCGCGCCATTCCCCCTCGCCCCGGCACCTGGACCTTGCCTGCGGGGTTCATGGAGGCTGGCGAAACCACCGAACAGGCGGCGCTGCGCGAGGTATGGGAAGAAAGCGGCGTACGTGCAGACATCGTCTCGCCGTATTCGATCTTCAGCGTGCCAAAGATCAGCGAGGTGTACATCATCTTCCGTGCCATCGTCACCGAAGAAACCGGGCAGTACGGGCCTGAGACGCTGGCGTACAAGTTCTTCGAGCCGGATGAAATCCCCTGGGATGAGATCTACTACCCGGCCATCCGGCAAATTCTCGAACGCTACATCCTCGAGCGGCAGGCCGGGGTGTATGGCATTTACATGGGCAATGATGACACCGGCAAGGTGCACTTCATGCGCTAGCCGGTACGGCCTCTTCGCGGGTGAACCTGCACTCACCCGGATCGCGCAGTTACAGAGGCTCGTGCAGTGGCACAGCCCTCACAAAACCCTCGCCAACGGTCTATTCTCGGTGCACCCTAAGGGCCTTGAGAAAGAGGACCGGCAAAGCACATGGCTAGATGGCTAGATGGCGGCGGGCTAATGGCCGAACGCATCCGCAACCACGACTGGGCCACCACCCCACTGGGCCCGCTGGAACATTGGCCCGACGCCCTGAAAACCACGATAGCTCTGTGCCTGGCCTCGCGCTTTCCGCAAGCCGTGCTCTGGGGCCCGGACTTGATCACCCTGTACAACGATGCCTTCACCCCGATTCTCGGTCGCAAGCCCCTGGCCTTGGGCATCCCCTTTCGCGACGTGTGGCACGAAGCCTGGGATGAAATCAGCAGCATGGCAGCCCGCGCGTTGGCCGGCGAAGCGGTTTACATCGAAGACTTCCCGCTGATGATCGACCGCAACGGCGGCCTGGAGCGGGCCTATTTTACCTTCTGCTACAGCCCGATTCGCGGCCATGATGGCGAAATTCTGGGCATGCTCGACACGGTCACCGAAACCACCGCCAGTGTGCTCACCAACCAGCGCCTGAACTTTCTCGATACCCTCGGGCGAGCCGTGACCGAGGCGACCGACCCGGACCAGATCATGGCCATCACCACCCGCATGCTGGTCGAGCACCTTGGCTTGTCCAGCTGCGCCTATGCGGTGATGGACCCCGACGAGGACGGTTTCACCATTTGCGGCGATGCGGTGACACCCGGCTCACCACGCCTGGTCGGCCACTATCACCTGCATGACTTCGGCCGCCTGGCGGTCAGCCGCCTGCGCAGCGGCCTGGCTCTGGTGATCAACGACAACCTGCGCGAACTGGCCACTGACGAGGCGGCGACTTTTCAGGCCATCGGCATTACGGCCACCATTTGCATGCCACTGATCAAGGGTGGCAGGCTGACCGCGCTCATGGCGATTCACGACCGCGTATCCCGGGTATGGACTGACTACGAGCAAGCACTGATCAGCGAAGTGACCGAGCGATGCTGGGCGCACATACAGCGGGCCCAGGCCCATGCCGAAGTGCGCGAAGCGATGGCGGCCCTTGAAGCGCTCAACACGACCTTGGAACATCGCGTAGAAGAACGCACCACTCAGCTGCTGCACACCGAGGCCGTGCTGCGCCAAGCCCAGAAGCTGGAAGCCATTGGCCAGCTGACCGGCGGCGTAGCCCACGACTTCAATAACCTGCTGACCATCATCCGCTCGTCGCTGCACTTCCTGCAGCGCCCCAACCTGGCCGAAGAGCGCCGCGAGCGCTACCTCAAGACCATGTCCGACACGGTCGACCGTGGTGCCAAGCTGACCGGCCAGCTACTGGCCTTCGCCCGACGCCAGGCCCTCAGCCCACAGGTGTTCGAAGCCGGGCCACGGCTGGAAGCCATGGCCGACATGCTCGACACCGTCACTGGCGCGCGCATCCGGGTCGAGCTGCAGCTACCCCAAGCGCCCTGCCACATCCGCGCCGACCTCAGCCAGTTGGAAACTGCGGTAATCAACCTGATGCTCAACGGCCGCGATGCCATGGCTGGCGAAGGTGCCTTGCAGCTGCGCCTGCAGGCCGACCAGTGCCTGCCGGCCTTGCGCGGTCAGCCTTCACAGCCAGGCCCGTTCGCGGCGATATCGGTGAGCGACAACGGAGTCGGTATTGCCACCGAGTTGCTGGAGCGCATCTTCGACCCGTTCTTCACCACCAAGGCCCCAGGTGAAGGTACCGGGCTCGGGTTGTCGCAGGTGTTTGGTTTCGCCAAGCAATCCGGGGGCGATGTACAGGTGAACAGCATCCCCGGCCAGGGCACCACCTTTACCCTGTATCTGCCGCAGGAGGCCCCAACTGCGGCCTCGCCCGAAGACGCCTCGGCCGGCAGCCAGCCACAGGTACAGGGCGAGCGGCGACGAATACTGGTGGTAGAAGACAATCCCGACCTGGGCAGTTTCACAGCTCAGCTCCTCGAGGACCACGGCTACCAAATCAGCTATGCACGGTCGGCAGAAGAAGCGCTGGCGCAGTTGACTGGCCCGGCAGGTGATTTTGATGCGGTGTTTTCCGATGTGGTCATGCCCGGCATGGGTGGCTTGGCACTGGCCCGCGAACTTCGCCGCCAGCGCCCGCAGTTGCCGGTGATCCTGACTTCGGGCTATAGCGAGGCGATTGCCGAAGGCGGGCACCAAGGGTTCACCTTCCTGGCCAAACCCTACTCGGCAGAACAGGTGTGCCAGATACTCGGCAAAGTATTCGGCCACTGATACCTTGCATCGCAATAGGCGATCAACGGCGCCCTTCTGCCAGCATGCGCACCGCCAGCCCCGCCAGCACCGTACCCATCAACCAACGCTGAACCTGTTGCCACAGCGGCCTGCCAGCCAGGAACACGGCGATGGAACCGGCCATGATCGCAATCAGCGCGTTGACCGTAACGCTGATGGCGATCTGCGTCGAACCCAGCACCAGCGACTGCAACAGCACGCTGCCGTGGCCCGGTTCGATGAATTGCGGCATGAGCGACAGGTACATGACGGCAATCTTGGGGTTGAGCAGGCTGGTGGCAAACCCCATGGTGAATAGCCGCCGCGGGCTGTCGGCGGGCAGTTCACGGAGCTGGAACGGCGATTGGCCACCCGGCCGCAGCGCCTGCCAGGCCAGGTACAACAGGTACAGCGCGCCACCGATGCGCAGCGCGTCGTAGGCAAAGGGTACCGCCATCACCAGCGCCGTGATGCCCATTGCCGCGCAGAACATGTAGATGACGAAGCCCAGAGCCACACCGCCAAGCGAAATCAAGCCGGCTTGGCGGCCCTGGCAGATCGAGCGGGAAATCAGGTAGATCATGTTCGGCCCTGGGGTCAGGACCATGCCGAGGCAAATCAAGGCGAACGTGAGCAGTTGCGTGGTTTCGGGCACGGGGCACATCCTGGTTGTGCATTAGGTTGCAGCGAGTTTATCTGAAGTCATGCTGAACCGGTAAATTCAGGTCATTTGCCCGGCTATCAAGCCCAGGGCCACGGTAATCATCGCCATCCCCGACACCCGCCCGACCAGCTTTGCCGCACCCGGCCGAGTGCTCAGCACAGCTTTGGCGCCATAGCCGACCAGCGTGTAGATCACCAGCGAACTGCACAGGTGGACCAGCCCCAGCAACAAGATCTGCAAGGGCACAGGCCAGCTCGACTGCGGGTCGGTGAACTGCGGCAGCAGGGCCAGGAACAGCAGGAATACCTTGGGGTTCAGGCCGCTGACGCAAAAACCCTTCAACGCCCAGCGTGAGCCCGACTCCCCCGCTCCGCCCTGCCCGGCCGCCGGCAATGCCGGGCTGAGCAACAGGTTGCCGCCCAGCCACAGCAAGTAACTGCACCCCGCCAGGGTCAGCAAGGTCAGCGCCAACGGGTGACCTGCCAGCAAACTGCCGACCCCGGCCGCCACCACCAGCGTGGCCAGGAAATGCCCCGACAACATTCCCGCCACCGCTGGCATCACCCAGCGACCGCGCATGCCTGCAGAGATGGCATACGCCCAATCTGCACCCGGGGTAATCACGAACAGCATCGACACAGCCCAGAACGCCGTCAGCACACTGATAGCCACTTGAATCTTCCTTATCTACTGCATTGGGATGTCGAAAGATTACGGATTTCGCTCGGGGATATTCTTTCGTATATTTCCCCTTGGCATTCATGAATTGGAAGATTCTTCCCAATGGATAGAACTGATCGAAAGATCCTTGCCGAGCTGCAAAAAGACGGGCGCCTGTCGGTAACCGAGCTGGCCGACCGTGTGGGGCTCAGCCTGTCACCCTGTCATCGGCGCTTAAAGGCACTGGAAGAGTCCGGAGCCATTCTGGGCTATCACGCACGGCTGGCACCGAGCGCCCTTGGGCTGAACTTTGCCGCGCTGGTATTCGTGACGCTACGCGAGGTAACCCGCCAGCCGGTGGCGGACTTTGAAACGGCACTGGCGCAGATCCCGCAGATTGTCGAAGCGCAGCGGCTGTTCGGCGACCCGGATTACCTGCTGCATGTGGTAGCCAAGGACCTGCCGGCGTTTCAGAAGCTGTATGACGAGCACCTGACCAGTATTCCCAATGTGAAACGCTTGAGCTCGACCTTGGTGATGAAGGAAGTGCTTCAGGATCGGCTGCTACCCATGTAGCTGTTTCTTCGTGTGCCGGCCCCTTCGCGGGTAAACCCGCTCCTGCAAAGGTGACTTAGCCCGTTGTAGGAGCGGGTTTACCCGCGAAGAGGCCGGCCCAGGCAACCTTTCATCTGCCCTGAAAACGCGCACATCGCACCAACCCAGCCCACCGTGATCCGGTTGCCACCCCCGCCGCCCCTCTACCCTAAGGCCTTCAGCCAGCTGGCACTCTCCTTGCTACCGTCACCCGCTTAAGCTTTTGTCAGCCTTAGTTTTTTTAACGCTTATGGGCACATATTTACTAATTTCTCGTTACCCCCGCGCCCCTCATCATCGCTCCAACAAGAACGCGTCGCCCACCGCCGGCACGCCCCCGGGCAGTTCCCAATGCCCTACCTTGCCTTGGAGTCAGTCATGACCAGTGCAGCCAATTCGGCACCCCTGATAGAAAAACACACGATCGGCTACGTGCCCCCGCAAGACCGCCATGGAAAGGTAAGGGATCTGTTCACACTCTGGTTCGGCGGCAACATCGCGCCGTTGCCCATCGTCACCGGCGCGCTGGGTGTGCAGCTGTTCCACCTGAACCTGGTATGGGGCATCGTCGCCATCCTCGTCGGTCACCTGGTCGGCGGGGTGCTGATGGCCCTGCACTCGGCCCAGGGCCCGCAAATGGGCATTCCGCAGATGATCCAGAGCCGCGCCCAGTTCGGCACCCTCGGCGCGCTGCTGGTGGTGGTGATCGCCGGCGTCATGTACATCGGCTTCTTCGCATCCAACATCGTCCTTGCCGGCAAGTCACTGCATGGCGTGGTGGACGCCGTTCCGGTACCGGTGGGCATCGTCATCGGGGCGCTGGGTTCAGGCATCATCGGCATCATCGGCTACCGCTTCATCCACGTGCTCAATCGCATTGGCACCTGGGTACTGGGTATCGGTATCGTGGTCGGCTTCGGCTACATCTTCACCCATGTACAAAGCGACGATTTCCTCACCCGTGGCAGTTTCAACCTGGCCGGCTGGCTGGCCACCGTGTCGCTGGCGGCGTTGTGGCAAATCGCCTTTGCGCCCTATGTGTCGGACTACTCGCGCTACCTCCCGGCAGATGTCAAAGTCAGCTCGACCTTCTGGACCACCTACCTGGGTTCGGCCCTGGGCTCAAGCCTGTCGTTCATCTTCGGCGCCGTGGCCGTGCTGGCGATCCCGGCCGGCATGGACACCATGGACGCGGTCAAGCTGGCCACCGGCACGCTCGGCCCGATTATGCTGGTGCTGTTCCTGCTCAGTGTGATCAGCCATAACGCTCTCAACCTGTATGGCGCGGTGCTGTCGATCATCACCCTGGTGCAAACGTTCGCCTACCGCTGGATCCCCACCGCCAAAAGCCGGGCAGTGCTGTCGCTGATCGTGCTGTCGGCCTGCTGCGTGGTAGCGGTGTTCGCTTCGGCAGACTTCATCGGCCACTTCGTTGACATGGTGCTGGTACTGCTGGTGGTGCTGGTGCCGTGGACGGCGATCAACCTGATCGACTTCTACGCCATTCACAAAGGTGATTACGACATCCAGTCGATCTTCCAGGTCGATGGTGGGATCTATGGGCGCTACAACCCGCAGGCCCTGATCGCCTACGCTGTGGGTATCGTGGTGCAGATACCGTTCATGAACACCCCGCTGTACGTCGGGCCGATTTCCGAGCATATCAACGGGGCTGACCTGTCGTGGCTGGTAGGGTTGGCGATCACCTCGCCGCTGTACTGGTGGCTGGCGAGCCGTGACAGTGCCTACCGTCGTCGGCAGACCAGCGCCAAGCTGGCAGCGATGGCTTAATCGGTACTGGCCTTTCGTTGCAAAAGATGAAACGGCTGGGTGCAGGCGTCCGAACGCCTGGTGCAATTCAGGCGGAAAACAGCGAACCCTTCGATTGGGAATAAATGGCGAAAAATGGGCCGGCTTCAGAAGGCCGGCCCGTTTCGCTATTTAGAAGTTGAAGGTGTAGCGCATGATCAGGCGATTTTCATTAGCGCTGTCAGCGTAGGTCGAGCGGTTCGTGGAGTTACGCCACTGGAACGAAACACCCTTCGCCGGACCACTCTGAATAACATAAGAGATATCAGTGACCCGCTCCCATTCTTTGCCATCCTCCCCGTTGAGGCGGAGTGAAGCAGCTTGGCGGCTGGTCAGCAGATCAGGATTAACATCATCACCTTTCATGTACCGAGTGGTGAACAGCAAGCCCGGTACACCCAACGCGGCGAAATCAAAGTCGTACCTTGCGAACCACACTCGCTCCTCAGGGGCAGTGAATGTACTGACCAGCGATTCGCCGAACAGATAGGTATCCGTGCCGTTCACGAACGCAAACGAGGTGTCGCCCCAGGCCTTCTGGTAACCGCCACCGAGGGTGTGTCCCTTGATGCTGTAGGCGAAGTAGCTACTCAGCGTTCTGTTGTCCACCTCACCCAGTTTTTTGGAGCCCGTCTCGCTGGCATCGAACACGCGAACATCCGCGATCACATTGCCTTCCCACAACGGCTTGATGACTTTAATGCCGGCGAAGTAGGATTTATAAAGATCTTCAAGTTCGGCGGCGTGCAAACTGAAGGTCATGTCCTTCGCAGGCTTGAAGTCAAATGCCAGGTAGTTGTAGTGATCCGCCTCAACCGGGGCATAGCCAGTGGCTGTGAGTGATTCGAAATCGGTGGAATTACGCTGCTTCACTGCGTTGACTCTTGTAGCTGTTACCGTCAATTTATCGATATCGTTGACGGTCAGCGAACCACCGCGAAAGACCTGAGGCAGCAAGCGGCTGTTATTACTCCAGAGTAGAGGCATCAGAGGGTTTACCCCCCCTATCCTCAACTCCGTCTTACCCATCCTCGCTTTGGCGGTGGCCACGAACTTACCGTATTCATCCTCAACCTGCCTGTCGGAATCGTAGGCCAGCAGCCCTGATCCCGTTCTGTCCGGGCTGGAATCAAGCTTCACCCCCAGCAAGCCCATCGCATCAATACCGAAGCCCACTGGCCCTTCTGTAAAACCGGATTGCAGGTTCAAAATAAAACCTTGCGCCCACTCATCGCGCTTGGACTGAGTGGCGCCATCATTGCGAAAATCCCGATTATAGTAAAAGTTCCGGAGCTCAAGACTGCCTTTGAAGTCTTCCACGAACGCGGCAGAAGCATAAGGCGCGACTAGCAGTGTTGCTGAACAAGCCAACGTTTTTTTAAAAGCAATAGACATCACAGGCACCTTGTTCTTGTTGTGTGCTTGAGCATGGTCCGCCGCTAAGCGCCCCACGCAATGCCAGTTCTACAAATGGGTTAAGGCCCGCTTTAGCGGAATAATCGAAACAGCATCACCTGTCCGACGCCAAACTTGCACAGGGTGCACGCCAGTTTTTATTCTGAGTGAAAGGTAGTGAATGCACGCACGGGCTCACGGCCAGTAACCAACGTGTTCTCAATGCTGCCATCATCGGCATAACCCAAGCTCATCCCACAGACGAGCATTTGGCTCTTCGGTATTTCCAGCATTTCAGTGATGATGCTGTGATATTTAAGGAATGCTGCCTGTGGGCAGGTGTGCAAGCCTCTTCCCCGTGCGGCAATCATGAGGCTTTGCAGGAACATGCCATAATCCAGCAGGCTCCCTTCCTGAAGCACGCGGTCAATCGTGAAGAACAGGCCAACAGGCGCCCCGAAGAAGCGATAATTCCGGCCGTGTTGCTCGTGCATCCTTTGTTTATCGCTTCGACTGATGCCCAACAAGCTATAGAGCCCCCACCCTACCTCCCTGCGCCGTTCGATGTAGGGAGATGTCCACTCCCTGGGGTAATACGCGTAGGGATCAGAAAAGCGTTGGTCATCAGCCGGATGGTCATCAACCTCAGTCAGTGCTGCGGACAACCGTGCCTTCATATCGCCGGTAACAACATGCACGTTCCAGGGCTGCAGGTTGACGCCTGTTGCGCTATAGCGAGCAACGTTCAGAACCGCTTCAATTTCCTCCCGCGGAACTGGGGTTGGGAGGAACGACCTGATGCTCCGACGTGAGACGATTGCCCAGTCGATCAAACGGGCAGTTTCGTCCGAACCTACCGGTGATTTGCGCAAGCGATCAATAAGCATACCTGGCACCTTTCTCTCAGCATTATGGTCAGGTCAGCTCATGGGCAACCGTGGCCTTCTTCCTCACTACAGCCGAGTCCGAGCGAGATTGGTTGATCATGGTCACTGCAACAGCCCCTACCAGGCCGGCGAGCGCAATTGCCATGAAGTTCTGCTCCAGCGGCAACGCCATCGACACCAAGGCACCAATCAAAACAGGCGCGACAATCGCCCCGACGCGACCGACGCCCGAGGCAAAACCGACGCCAGTCGAGCGGATGGTGGAGGGATAGAAATCGCCGGCGTATGCATAGGCCAGAAGCTGGGTGCCAAGGGTCGAGGCACCCACGATGAACACGACGACAAAGAGCAGTTCGGTGGAGCGGGTATATCCCAGCAACGTGAGTGCAACCGCGCCCACGACATAGAACACCACCAAGACGTGTTTGATGCTGAATTTGTCGCTAAGCCATCCACCCAGAATTGCACCGAAGATCGAACCGAGGTTGAACACGATGACGAAATTCAGGGCTGAACCGAGGCTGAAACCCGCCATGGCCATCAACTTGGTGAGCCACGAATTGAGCGCATACACCATGAACAGCCCAGTCATGAATGCCATCCAGATCATGACCGTGCTGTATCCACGGCCTTCCAGGAAAAGGCTTCGTACTGGCTTATCTTGAGCAGAGATAATCTGAGGATTGCCGACGAGCTGCGTGTCATCCGTGATCACAAGGTCAGGACGAAGGCGACGCGCGATGATTTTCAACTCGTCTTGTCGACCCTGCTTCAACATAAAGCCGATAGAGTCGGGCATTGACTTGAGAATGAAAGGAATCAAAACCACTGGCAGGACGGCCACGTAAAACACGTATTGCCAACCGTAGCTTTCGATCAGTTGTTTACCCGTCAGGGCTACCAGAATTCCGCCCACCGAATAGCCTGCGAAAACGATGGTCACCAGCCGGGTGCGAACTTTCAAGGGCGAGAACTCACCCATCTGCGCCGTACAGATGGGCAACACACCGCCGATGCCCAAGCCGGCGATAAAGCGCATGATACTGAAGGTCAGCGGGCTGTCAGTGAACCCTGCCGCAGCGGTGAAAACGCTGAACAGCGCCACACAGATCGCGATCATTTTCGGCCGGCCAATTCGATCTGCCAATGTGCCTAGAAAAATGGCGCCCAGCATTGTCCCAAACAATGCTGAGCCAGCCATTACCCCGGCGCTGGTTGCGTCAATTTGCATATCGGCCATGATGGCCGGTAAGGCAGCCCCCACCACTGCCAAGTCGTAGCCATCGATAATCAGAATTAACACGCACCAGAACAGAATAATTCCATGAAAGCGGTTAAACTTCGACTCTTCGGTCAACGTGTAAATATTCAAAGCACTCATACCGTGTCTCCTTCAATCTTATTGTTGTGTTTTTGAAGTCCACATACGTATAGCGATCTGGCACAACTCGACCACACGCACAGGTACGCATGGTTCCGCGTGTGAGTCGGGAGAGTTGAGAGGCACCAACTAGACGGCGCCCGAGAAAAATCGTAGGCCTTATGGCAAGCGCCAACCATGCCCAATGGCATCATTCTGCTTGACCGGAACGGGCAGTTTTGGAAAACCAGATGGCTTCAATCAGCGGGTGATCGGCCCAAGCGCAGAGGACTAGTCCCCTCGAGGGCTACGCAACGAGCGTCGGTAAGCACCAGGGGTGATACCCGTCCATTTTTTGAATGCCCTGTGGAACGCACTGATTTCAATGAAGCCAACCTCTGACGCAACGCCATCCACCGTCATACCTGCCCGGCAGAGCAGACTGATGGAAATATCCCGCCTTAGATTATCTTTGAGCCGTTGGTAGGTGAAACCCTCAGCGTAGAGCCTTCGCTGTAGGGTGGAACTGGACATGCTCAAGTCGCGTGCGAGTTCATCGAGTTCAGGCCATGTGTGTGGAGAGAGCAGTTTTAGTCGCCGCCGGATCGTAATGCTCGTGCTGTCGTCGTTACGGTATTTCACAAGGAAGTTACTTGGCGTTCCCTTCAAAAACAAAGGCAGTGTGCTGAGCGTTTGGCAAACCTTGTACTCCAGAACATTCTTCTCGAAAACAGCGGAGGTTCTCTCGGCCCGCCACTCGATTTCCTCACAAAAACGCATTCGATAGTCGCTGTCGTCCTCTGGCTGAGGAGGACGCATCGATAACTTCAAAACAGGGATGCGCCTGTCGCACAGCCAACAAAGCAGACCGTGCACGAGGACCAGCCAGGCACCATAACAAAACGCCCTTCGCGACTCACCATGATCATGGATGACAATTGCAGCATACTCTCCATCGCACTCCACCGACCCATAGATGTCATCAAGGGCAGTCCTGAGAAACGCCAGAATCCGCTTGAGCGCCTGTCCAATGGTGTCGCAGCCGAGGGCCAACTGCGCCATCAGCTTGAAGCTACCTCTGCGAAGAGGGTGACTGTCTGCCGCAAAAAACTCATCGTCGAGCAAATCCGCTAACGCAATCCACAATCTGGAGAACGTACCAGCAGGTACCCTGGCATAGCGCTGGTCCAGCAGGCGTGGATCAATATGCGCGTGGCTGAGCACAGTAGCAACATCCAGGCCACGCAGTTCTGCTCCTTGAAGTGCGTCCCGCACGAGGCTGATCGACGTAGTGCCTTTGTGGGCAGAAAACTCCATCTGGGGCTCCGTTGCTAACTCGATACCAAAGGCTGCCTTGCAAAGCAGACACACCCGTAGAAGATCTACCGTACCAATATCACTGTGCCAGGTGTCAACGCCCCTTGTTTTTTATTGCAACACGTTTTGGATTACCGCCCAGAGAGGTCACAACACCTGAGGTAAGCGGGCATTGCTTCATTCTCGCCCCTGCATCCAGGATAGTCACCCCACCTGTTTAAGGCCCTTTCCATGAGTGCCAGCGAGATGTTCTGGGAGCAGTTTTCTGTCGGCCAGGCGTGGACACACCATCGAGATGAAGCGTTGGCGCAAGACGAAATCATCGCCTTCGCAAAGCAATACGATCCGCTATACATGCACACTGATCCCGTTCAGGCGCTTTCCAGCCCCCTGGGCGTACATTGTGCAAGCGGCGTGCATACCTTCGCACTGGCTCAGCGAATGCTGTGTGATGCGCTGTTTTCGGTGACGCATGTCGTGGCCGGGCACCGCATTGAAAACTTCATCATGCATCGACCTGTGAAGCCGAGAGATAGGCTCAGCCTGACGGCAAAGGTGATGAATGTCTCACAGCACGCTCGTCGAGACGATTGCGGCTGGGTCACGCTCGCGATTGCTGTGCAGGTAGCCGGCACCGGTTCGGTGTTGACCTACGACCTGACTGTGCTAATCGCACGAGCAAAATGACCCCGACGCCGATCCATTTGGCCAATCCTCATTGCTCAGAAGCCCCCAAACATCTCTCTCAAGTACCGCCGTCAGAGGGTCGCAATTGCGCGAAGCGGCTGAGCAAGCGCAGCGCGCAGGCTTTCAAATTTTGGCGGGCAGTCCAGGTACAGCGCAGTCTTCAACATCTGTGCTGTAACCTGTGGGACCGGGCACGCCCGCGAAGAGGCCAGCACAGTCAACCCACCTCTTGCATGGCAACACACAATTCAAGAAACCGCGAGGCAGCCCGCGAAGGCGTAGCCCCATGCGGCAACAGAATGGAAAAACGCCGCACCAGCGCCTGCGGCGCAACCTGCAGCCGGTGCAGCGCCCCATCTTCATGACGAATGGACATCGCCGACACAAAGCCAACCCCCATCCCGGCCCGGACCGCCTCTTTTACCCCTTCAACGCCAGCGATCTCCAGCGCCACTCGCATTGCCACGCCATCACGGGCAAACGCCCGCTCGACGATCTGCCGCACACCCGAGCCGCTTTCACGCAGTACCAAGGGGTAGGTGCCGAGCGCCGCCAGTGTCTGCTGGTCACTGCTTGCCAGGGGATGCCCACGGGGCACAATCGCCACGATCTCGTCCTCGCGCCACGGCGTCACTTGCGTACCCAACGGCAACTCCTGCCCGGGCGGCCCCTCGATCAGGGCAATATCAACACTGTCCAGGGCGGCGACGATCTCCGCCGTGTTGCCATGCGAGGTGCTGACCAGCACATCCGGATGACGCCCGTGAAAATCGGCGATCAGGTAAGGCAGCAGGTAACTGGCGGGCGTGGTACTGGCGCCGATGCGCAAGGTGCCGCGCTCCAGCCCGCGCATGGCCTCGCGCAATGCTTGGGCCTGGCGGAAGGTTTCGCGCAGGCGCTCGGCATGCGCCAGCAACTGCTGACCGGCCGCTGTCAGCCGCACGCCGCGGCCGGCACGTTGGTAAAGGGGTTCGCCAAACGCCTCTTGCAAGAGCTTGAGCTGGCCGGACACCGCCGGCTGCGACAGGTGCAGGGCTTGAGCGGCATGGCTGATGTTGCCGTGCTCGGCAACCGTGGCAAATGTTATCAGCTGTTCTGGGGTCATGATTCAAAAATATCAGCTAAACGGATATTTGCCATCCTAAATTACGATTTTTTATAAGCTTATAACCAGATTAACGTAGGCCTTGTCGAAACACCTTTTCCGGAGGACTCACATGGCCACGGTTCCGTCCAACCCTGCCTTTGCCCCTACCCTCTCCACCCGAGGGCGGCTCAATGGCATTCTTTTCGTCGCGCTGTTCGCGGTCGCAGTCACTCAACTGGCGGCCCTGCCCGCTATCGCCAACCTGGGCATCAGCCCGCTGATCGTGGGTATCGTCGCAGGTGCCTTGTATGGCAACGCGTTGCGTGACGGCGTACCGGCAAGCTGGGCGGCAGGCATCAATTTTTCCGCTCGCGGCCTGTTACGCATTGCTGTGGCATTTTTTGGCCTGCGGGTAAGCCTGCAGGAAATTGCCGAAGTCGGCTGGTCGGGGCTTATCGTGTCGGTGCTGGTAGTCACCAGTACCCTGCTGATCGGCCTGTGGTGTGGCATGAAAGTGTTCAAGCTCGACCGCGATACCGCCTTGCTCACCGCCGCCGGCAGCGCTATCTGCGGCGCTGCCGCCGTGCTGGCATTTGAATCGGCGCTGCGCAGCGCCCCCCATAAAAGCGCCATGGCAGTCGGAAGCGTGGTGCTGTTCGGTACCTTGTCGATGTTCCTTTACCCACTGGCGATCAATGCCGGCTGGCTGCATCTGGATACCATGGGCGCCGGGCTGTTGCTGGGCGGCACTGTCCACGAAGTGGCGCAGGTGGTAGGCGCGGCCAGCAATGTCAGCCCCGAAGCCACGCATGTCGCCACCATCGTCAAGATGACCCGGGTCATGCTGCTGGTGCCGGTACTGCTGGTGGTGGGCCTGTGGATCAGCCGTTCGCGCAAGGCTGGCCAGGCGCAGGGCAACGGGCGCATTGCCATGCCCTGGTTCGCTTTTGGCTTCCTGGCACTGGTACTGGTGAATTCGCTGCAAGTGCTGCCTGGCAGCGTGACCCAGGCCGTGAACAGCCTGGACACCTTTGCCTTGACCATGGCCATGACGGCGTTGGGCATGGAGACCCGCTTCAGCCAGATTCGCCAGGCCGGGCCACGGGCGCTGGCGACCGGGGCGATCCTCAACCTGTGGCTGGTTGGCGGGGGGTTGGCGATTACCCTGGGGGTGCAGAAGCTGTTGGGCTGACGGGAGACCGAGTCGGCTGCTTCGCGGGTAAACCCGCTCCGACACAGGTCCGCACCGCCATCAAGGCTTGCGCTGTACCTGTATAGGAGCGGGTTTACTCGCGAAGCAGGCCGCCCGGTCTCAAGGTTTTTCACAGCCCCCCTCGTTGCCGTCCACATTTCTCGGTATGGTGGTGTCAAAGAAGGATGTTTTACCCGCACAGGAAAGACTTAGATGCCTCAACGCCATGTCATCAATGCATCCGTCAGCCCCAAAGGCAGCCTGGAGACGCTGTCACAACGTGAAGTGCAGCAACTGAGTGAAGTCGGTACCGGTAGCCTTTACACACTGTTCCGCCAGTGCGCCCTGGCAATCCTCAACACTGGCGCCCATGTCGACAATGCCAAGACTATCCTTGAGGCCTACAAAGACTTCGAGGTGCGTATCCACCAACAGGACCGCGGCGTGCGCCTGGAGCTGCTGAACGCCCCGGCCGACGCCTTCGTCGATGGCGAAATGATCGCCAGCACCCGTGAAATGCTGTTCAGCGCCTTGCGCGACATCGTCTACACCGAAAGCGAGCTGGCCAGCCAGCGCATCGACCTGGAAAGCTCCCAGGGCATCACCGACTACGTTTTCCACCTGCTGCGCAACGCGCGTACCTTGCGCCCGGGCGTGGAGCCGAAGATGGTGGTGTGTTGGGGCGGCCACTCGATCAGCACCGAGGAATACCAGTACACCAAGAAGGTCGGCCACGAACTGGGCCTGCGCAAGCTGGATGTCTGCACCGGCTGCGGCCCGGGTGTGATGAAAGGCCCGATGAAGGGCGCCACCATCGCCCACGCCAAGCAACGCATGCATGGCAGCCGCTACCTGGGCCTGACCGAGCCTGGCATCATCGCCGCCGAGGCGCCCAACCCGATCGTCAACGAACTGGTGATCCTGCCAGACATCGAGAAGCGCCTGGAGGCCTTCGTGCGTGTCGGTCACGGCATCATCATCTTCCCGGGCGGTGCCGGCACGGCGGAGGAGTTCCTGTACCTGCTGGGCATCCTCATGCACCCGGACAACCACGACCTGCCGTTCCCGGTGGTGCTCACCGGCCCGCGCAGCGCCGAGCCTTATCTGCAACAGTTGCACGCTTTCGTCGGCGCCACGCTGGGTGAAGCGGCCCATCGCCTGTACGAAATCATCATTGATGACCCGGCGGAAGTCGCCCGGCACATGGTCGAAGGCCTCAAAGCGGTCAAGCAGTTCCGCCGCGAGCGCAACGATGCCTTCCACTTCAACTGGCTGCTGAAGATCGAGGAGAGCTTCCAGCGACCGTTCGACCCGACCCACCAGGCCATGGCCGACCTGGACTTGCGTCGCGAGCTGCCGCCCCATGAACTGGCGGCCAACCTGCGCCGGGCGTTTTCCGGGATTGTCGCAGGCAACGTCAAGGACAAAGGCATCCGCCTGATCGAGGAACATGGGCCGTATCAGATCCACGGTGACAGCGCCGTACTGGACCCGCTGGGCCGGCTGCTGCAGGCATTCGTCGACCAGCACCGGATGAAGCTGCCCGGCGGCGCGGCGTATGTACCGTGCTATCAGGTGGCAACCTGACCACGCTGCTTTACTGAGGACGGGCATGGATGCCCGTCAAACGCGGGGGCCGGGTGACGGGAGCGTCTGTACGGATCACCCACATGGGTTACATGAAAGCTCACCCATCTAGGTGACTCGCTCACTGCCGGAGTTCAACCACCGTCCGCTCGAAAAACCGAATGCTGTCGCGCCCCCCACGTTTGGACTGGTACAACGCCACATCCCCCTGCTCGATCAACGCCGCCAGGCTCGCCGGCGGCTGATCGAACACGTTGGCACCAATGCTCAAGGTAACCGCCTGGGGCGTAGGCACCGTCTTGTCGGCGTACTGCTGGAACTGCTCACGCAGCCCACTACCCAGTTCCATGACCCGTTCACTGCTGGCGCCACTGAGCAAGATGACGAATTCATCCCCGCCCAATCGCGCCGCCAGCGAGCGCTCGGGCAGCGCCGTCCGAATCATCTCGCTCAAGGCAATCAGCAAACGGTCGCCGGCGATATGCCCGTGCAGGTCGTTGACCAGTTTGAAGTTGTCGATGTCGATCAGTAGCAATGCCCCAGGTTGCGCCGGGCTCACGTCCTTGAAGAAATGCCCCGCCCGTACCTCCAGTGCACGCCGGTTGTACAGCGCAGTCAGCGGGTCACGGGCGGCCAGCCGGGCAATCCGCTCTTCACGCCGGTAACGTACGGTGCCGGTCATCGACAAGGCAATCAGCATGATCGCCATCGCGCCTTCCACCAGCGAAACCTGAATGATCAGCCCGCCAAAGGTCGCCAGGTCAATCAGCGTGCCTGGCGTGATCGCGATGGCCGCCTTGGCCACATAGAACAGCCCATGGATCAGCAACACATAGCGCAGCTGCACGGCCCCGACACTCAGGGATTTACCATGTGGCCGCAGCAGGAAACTGGCCTTGAGCGTCAGCGAGGCCACCAACAACGAGTTGACCATCAGCATCACCTTCGACCACTGCGGGCCCACGGGCAGCAGCAGCAAGGCGAACCAGACCAGCACGATCATCAACCAGGCACGTGACAAGCGCTCCTGGGTGAAGCGCAGCACGCCGATCAGGAAAAAAACGTGGGCCACCACCAGCAAGCCATTGGCGAACCAGATACCGATGAACAGCAAGCCGATCCCGCGCAACAATGCCAGAGTGCTACCAACCGTAATCGTGGCGAAACCCGCACTCCAGTAAAGCAACGAGGGTTCGCGCACACTCCGCCATTCAATCGCCAAATACAAGGCGGCCGCAGCGGCCAAAGCGACTGTAATAGTCAGCATCGTGGGTGGATCTAATGCCATATACGCATTGGCCTGTCTGGTTAACGGGAAAAGGCCCGACTGTCTGCGACCGTGATCACGTTTCAGAGGGGCCTTGCAGTGTTGCCTGCACATTGTAATCCAGCCCCTGACAAAGGGCCGTGGGCAGCAATATCATAATGACATCAATGCGCGGTGCGCACCACTCTGACCCTGTCGCTGGCTTGCTGGCGACAGGGCCCGTACAGGCGATGTCAGAGCACCCGCTTGATCAACGGTTCCAACCGGCTATAGCGCAACCGACGCAGAAACTTGCGCACTTGCTTGGGATGTTCGGCCTTCTCCCCCAGCGCCTCTGCCGAACCGATTCTCGGCGCAAAGCGCCGCAGTTCGCTCAACTCCGCTTCCCGTGGCGCCAGCCATTGCCCCTGCGGGTCGTCGATCAGCAGGCCGTTCTCAAGGTCCAGGTTGAACCCGCGCGGGTTCAGGTTGTTGCCGGTCAGCAGCGAATAACGCTGATCGATCCACACACCCTTGGCATGGAAGGTATGCCCCGGGTCGTTCCAGATGCGTACTTGCAGCTGGCCACTGGCAATCGCGGCGTGGCGGCGGCGGGCAAAGGCGCGCAGGTTGTCCTCATACAGATAGGGCAATGCACCACTGGCACTGAACGGCTCGCCAGGGGCGATGTAGAAGTCGTTGGCGGTGCGGTCACCGACAATCAGTTCCACCCCAACCCCCCGTGCCAGCGCATGGTCAAGTTCGCGCATCACGACCTGTGGCGGGTTGAAATACGGCGTACTGATGATGATCTGCGTGCGCGCCACTGCCAGCAAGGCGCACAGCGCCCGGTTCAGTGGATTGCCACGGCCCACACCCAGCAGCGGGATCACCTGCAAGCCCTGCCCCGTCATGCTGGCAGGTACCTCGTAGGCCATGCGTCGCAGCCGTGCGCGCAAACGCCGAATGTCGCCGCGCAGGCTGCGGGTGGAAGGTGGCGCCGGCAGGTCGAGGCGCGGTGTGGCGGTGTGGTGCAGCAAACGCTGCACCAGGCCGACCATGGCATCAGCCAGTGCCGGTGACTGGAACACGTGGTAGCGATCCAGGCGATAGCGGTCGAAACGATGCAGGTAGACGTTGTTCAGACTGGCGCCGGTGTAGATCACGCAATCGTCGATGATGCTGCCTTTAAGGTGCAACACCCCGAACAGTTCGCGGGTCTGCACTGGCACGCCATGGATCGCGATGTCCAGCCCGCGCAACTGACGCTGGGCCTGATACCAGGCGGCATTGCCCGGCTGACGCCCGGCCCCCAGCAGCCCGCGCCTGGCGCGGAACCAGTCGACCACGATGGTGATCTCCAGGCCTGGCCGCTCGGCCTTGGCCTGGTACAAGGCATCCAGGACTTCCTGGCCAGCCTCATCCTCCTGCAGGTACAGCGCGACAATAACGATGCGCCGAGTCGCCGTACGGATGCGCTCGAACAGGCAGGCGCGGTAAGCCCTGGCATCGGGCAGCACCTGGATCGCTTCGGGGGCCATGGCGTAGCCTGGCAAGCCCGCCAGCATGGTTTCGGGGTTCACTGACGCTCACCTTCTCTGTGCAATCACTGTCGGCCCAGCCAGCCGGCGAGGCCATTCCTGGCCGCTGCATCCGGGGTGTATGATCGACCCGGCAACGACCCATAACAACAAGAACCACGCGAGGCTCTGCTTTCTCACTGCCCCTGCCCAACCAGGCCTCAGCTTGCACAGGAACAGCGCAATGGTCCACCCCGCTTCTGCAAACCTATCGCCGTCTAGTGTAAAGAATTGTTCGGCAAAGACCTTTGGCTTCCTGATTTTGCCCAGTTTCACCACCATCGGCCTTGCGTCGGCGGTAGAGACCCTGCGCATGGCCAACCTGGCCGCGCGCAAGCCACTGTATCGCAGTGTGCTGATCGCCGCAGACGACGCGCCGGTGGTGGCCAGCAACGGCATGCGCGTACTGCCCGACTACAACATTACCAACGCCCCCGCGCTGGATGCCTTGTTGGTGGTCGGCGCCAACCCGATCGACCGAAGCCGTAGCAACCGCCCATTGATCGACTGGTTGCGCCAACTGGCCCGCCAGCGCTTGCCACTGGGCGGTATCTGCACCGGTAGCTACCTGCTGGCCAAGGCCGAATTGCTCAAGGGTTACCGCTGCACCATCCACTGGGAAGACCTGCCGACGTTGCAGGCACACTTCCCCGGTATCGTGATCTCCAGCCAGCTGTTCGAACTGGACCGCGACCGTTACACCTGCTCAGGCGGCGTGGCAGCCATGGACATGATGTTGCAACTGGTGGCCCGCGACACGGGCGGCCAGGACATCGCGGCCAAGGCCGCCGAGCTGTTGCTGTGCGACCGCGTACGCGGTGAGCGTGAGCGGCAGCGTGTGCCGCTGCGTACCCTGCTCGGCAGCGCCCAGCCCAAACTGAGCCAGGTGGTGGCGATCATGGAGGCCAATCTCGAGGAGCCGCTGGGGCTGGAGGAACTGGCCAGCCTCAACGACGTGACCGTGCGCCAATTGGAGCGGCTGTTCCACAAGTACCTGCAGCGCACGCCCAGCCAGTATTACCTGGAGCTGCGGCTATCACGGGCGCGGGAGTTACTGCTGCGCAGCGACGTGCAAGTGCGTGAGGTAGCGCTGGCCTGCGGCTTCAGTTCGCCTGCGCATTTTTCCAAGAGTTATAGCCGGTTCTTCGGGCTGTCGCCTTTAGGGGAGCGGCGGCAGGCCTCTCTCCACTGACGGGGGTCAGGTATTGGCATTGCTGGCCTCTTCGCGGGCAAGCCCGCGCCTACACGCACATCGGTGGTCCGCCACAGGCCGTTGTAGGAGCGGGCTTGCCCGCGAAGAGGTCAGTGCAGGTCAACTAATCTTCAAGGGCCGCGTGCGCCGTCTCCCGACACATCAGCATGGCCACCAGCGCCACCAGCGCTGCCGCCAGCAGGTATCCTGCCGGGGCCAGCTTGCTGCCCGTCACCTGAATCAGCCAGGTGGCAATGAACGGCGCAGTCCCGCCAAACAGCGAATTGGCCACATTGAAGCTCAGGGCAAACCCGCTGAAGCGCACCCGGGTCGGAAAGATTTCGGCCAGCAGGCACGGCAAGGTCCCATCGTTCATCGCCAGCATCGCACCGAAAAGGATCTGGATGGCCAGAATCACCAGCAGCGGCTGGCCGTCCAGCAGGCGAAACAACGGCACGGTCAACCCCAGGAACAACAACGAGGCCACCACCAGCATGGTCTTGCGACCAAACTGGTCGGACAGCCGCCCCATCAGGAAGATCAAGCCGATATAGGTGGCCAGCGACACCGTCGAGGCGATGAACGAATCCCGCTCGCTCATGCCCATTTCACTGGACAGGTAGGTCGGCATGTAACTGAGCAACAGGTAGAACGCAACCGCATTCAGGCAGGTGACACCCATGCCGATCGCCAGACTGCGCCGGTGCTGGCCCAGCAGTTCGCGCAGCGGCGTCGTGGCCATGCCGGCCTTGGTTTCCAGGCGCTGCTCCATCTCCAGGAACTTGGGCGTGTCCTGCAAGCTCATGCGGATATAGCGCCCTACCAGGCCGAACGGCGCCGCCAGCAGGAACGGCAGGCGCCAGCCCCATTCATGCAGGGCTTCACTGCTGAGCAGCTCATGCAGCACCGCAACGAACGCCGCACCGAACAACAACCCCGCCGCTGTGCTGGCCGGCACGATGCTGGTGTACAAGCCACGCCGCCCAGGCGGCGCGTACTCGGCCAGGAACGCAGCGGCCCCGGCGTACTCACCCGAGGCGGAAAACCCCTGTACCAGGCGGATCAGCAATAGCAAGGCCGGTGCCCACAGCCCGATCTGCGCATAGCCCGGCAACAAGCCGATGCAGAAGGTGGATACCGACATGATCAGGATCGACCACGACAACGCGTTGCGCCGACCGTGTCGGTCGCCGAAATGGCCCCAGACAATGCCGCCCAGCGGGCGTACCAGGAAAGACAACGCGAATACCGCGAAGGTAGCCAGCAGGCCGGTGGTCTTGTCAGTTTGCGGGAAGAAGGTGGCGGCGATGATGGTGGCCAGATAGCCGTAGGCGGCGTAGTCGAACCACTCGACGAAGTTGCCCATGAAGCTGGCCCGGGCGGCCTTGCGCAGCGCCTGGCGTTCGGCGTTGTGCGCGGGGCCGGCGATGGCGGATGGGTCTAGGGTGGTGCTGGACATGACGGGTACCCTCTGGTTCTTTTAATTGGAGGCAGGGTCTGGTGGTCATACGGGGATCTTGTTGTTGTCTGGGCCGGCCTTTTCGCGGGTGAACCCGCGCCTACGACAACGGTGAAATCTTTGTAGGAGCGGGCTTGCCCGCGAAGCAGCCGACGCCGATGCTTATTTGTGAATGATGTTGTGCTCCGGCCCATACGGGAACCTGGTGATGTTCTCGGCGCCGCTGTCGTTGACGATCAGGATGTCGTGCTCGCGATAACCGCCCGCCCCCGGCCGCCCTTCAGGCAGCATGATCATCGGCTCGATCGACACCACCATGCCCGGCTCCAGCACGGTATCGATGTCCTCGCGCAGCTCCAGCCCAGCCTCGCGGCCGTAGTAATGGCTGAGCGTGCCGAACGAATGGCCATACCCGAAGGTGCGGTACTGCAGCAGGTCGTGGCGCAGGAAGATCTCGTTCAGTTCGCGGGCGATATCGCTGCAGCGCATGCCCGGGCGCACCAGTTTCAGCCCGGCTTCGTGCACTTCGACGTTGGCCTGCCACAGGCGCAGGTACTCGTCCGGGCAGTGGTCAAGGAACAGGGTGCGCTCCAGCGCGGTGTAGTAGCCGGCGATCATGGGGAAACAGTTGAGGCTGAGGATCTCGCCCTTGCCCACACGGCGGCTGGTGACCGGATTGTGTGCGCCATCGGTGTTGAGCCCGGACTGGAACCAGGTCCAGGTGTCCATCAGCTCGGCGTCGGGGAAGCGTTTGGCAATTTCGCGCACCATCGCCTGGGTGGCATGCAGTGCCACCTCGTACTCGGGCACCTGCTCACGCAGGGCCTCGACCACTGCCGCCCCGCCGATGTCGGCCACCTGTGCACCGTGACGGATAAGTGCCTGCTCCTCGGCCGACTTGATCATGCGCATACGCATGCACGGCGCAGCGATGTCCACCAGCTCGGCCTTGGGGTAGCAGGCGGCGAGTTTGCCGTGGTTCTGCAGGTTCAGGTGGTCGTACTCCACGCCGATGCGCGAGGCCAGCGGCAACGCCTGCTGGATGGCGACGAAATAGTTGTCGCGCTGCCAGTCGGTGTAGACGATGTTGTCAGTACCGACAGTGCGCCGCCAAGGTTGCCCGCCGTCGATGTTGGCACTGATCGAGACCACCTTGTCCTGGGTGATCACCAGCGCATAGGGGCGGCCGAACGAGCAGTAGAGGAAATCGCTGTAGTAGTTGACGTTGTGGTACGAGGTGAAGATTGCCGCCTCAATGTCCTGCTCGGCCATATAGGCCCGCAGCCGGGCGTGGCGAGCAGCGTATTCCTGAGCGGAGAAGGTTGGTTGTACCTTGTCGCCATTGCGAATTTTCAGGGTCTTGGGCATTTGCATGGTCGGGGTTCCTTGTCGTTGTGAGCACGCTGTTCAGGCCGGCCGCCTGAGAAGCATTGCAACAGAACCGACGAGGACACTTTTGTATCTATCCGACCTGGAATTGGCGGGATAACCACTGGCCAAGGGGGCGCTGAGCGCGCCCCCCGCCAGGCAACGCTATTTCAAATCAAAGCGGTCCAGCTCCATGACCTTCTGCCAGGCGGCCACAAAGTCGCGGACAAACTTGTCACCCCCATCACTGCTGCCATACACCTCGCTCAACGCCCGCAACTGGGCATGCGAACCGAACACCAGATCGACCCGGCTACCGCTCCACTTCACCTGCCCGGTCTTGCGGTCGCGGCCTTCGAAGGTTTCGTTGTCCGCTGAGGTCGGTTTCCACTCCACGCTCATATCCAGCAAGTTGCGGAAGAAGTCGTTGCTCAGCGTCCCCGGCTTGTCGGTGAACACGCCGAGGTTGCTGCCACCATGGTTGGCACCGAGCACCCGCAGGCCACCGATCAGCACGGTCAGCTCCGGCGCGGTCAGGGTCAGCAACTGCGCCTTGTCCAGCAACAGTTTCTCGGCCTTGACGCTGTAGCGTGCCTTGGTGAAGTTGCGGAAGCCGTCGGCCAGCGGTTCCAGCACGGCGAACGACTCGACGTCGGTCTGCTCCTGGGACGCATCGACTCGGCCCGGGCGGAACCCTACGCTGCCGCTGTAACCCGCATCCTTGGCAGCTTTTTCGACTGCCGCGGTACCAGCCAGCACGATCAGGTCGGCCAGGGAAACCTTTTTGCCGCCGTTGTTGAACTCGCCCCGGATCTTCTCCAATGCCGCCAGCACCTTGTCCACGCCCTGGTTTGCAGCCCAGTCCTTCTGTGGCGCCAAGCGCAAACGTGCGCCGTTGGCACCACCGCGCTTGTCGGAGCCGCGGAAGGTCGACGCGGATGCCCAGGCGGTGGAGACCAGTTCGCCCACGCTCAAACCCGAGGCCAGGATCCTGGACTTGAGGGTCGCGATGTCTTGCTCGCTGATCGTGGATGGGTCAGCTTTGGGCAACGGGTCTTGCCACAGCAACTCTTCATTGGGCATTTCCGGGCCCAGATAGCGCGCCAGCGGGCCCATGTCGCGGTGGATCAGCTTGTACCATGCACGGGCAAAAGCATCCGCCAGCTGGTCAGGGTTTTCTTTGAAGCGGCGAGCGATTGGCTCGTAAATGGGGTCGAAACGCAATGCCAGGTCGGAGGTCAACATCGACGGTGCGTGCTTTTTACCGGGATCGTGTGCATCGGGCACCGTGCCTGCGCCTTTGCCGTCTTTCGGCCGCCACTGGTGCGCGCCGGCCGGGCTTTTGGTCAGCTCCCACTCAAAGTCGAACAGGTTATTCAGGTACTCGTTGCCCCACCGGGTCGGGGTGGAGGTCCAGGTCACTTCCAGGCCGCTGGTGATGGTATCCCCGCCTTTGCCGGAGCCAAACGTGTTGTGCCAGCCCAGGCCCTGCATCTCCAGGCCTGCCGCTTCCGGCTCGGGGCCGACGTTGTCGGCGGGGCCGGCACCATGGGTCTTGCCGAACGCGTGACCACCGGCGATCAAGGCCACGGTTTCTTCATCGTTCATGGCCATGCGGCCAAAGGTTTCACGGATGTCCTTGCCCGAGGCCACGGGGTCGGGGTTACCTTCCGGGCCTTCCGGGTTCACGTAGATCAGGCCCATCTGCACGGCGGCCAGCGGGTTTTCCAGGTTACGCTCGGCCGACAGGTCGCGATTCTGCTCTTCACCATGCTTGGCCGGCTCGGCCACCAGGTCACCCTGCCCCGGCGGCTGCGCCTTGACCTGTTCCTTGCCGTAACGGGTATCGCCGCCCAGCCAGACCTTTTCCGACCCCCAGTACACGTCTTCGTCCGGCTCCCACACATCGGCACGCCCGCCGGAGAAGCCGAAGGTCTTGAAGCCCATGGACTCGAGGGCAACATTACCGGTGAGTACGATCAGGTCGGCCCAGGAAATCTTGTTGCCGTACTTCTGCTTGATCGGCCACAGCAGGCGCCGAGCCTTGTCCAGGCTGACGTTGTCCGGCCAGCTGTTGAGCGGGGCGAAGCGTTGCTGGCCAGAGCCCGCACCACCGCGGCCATCACCAATGCGGTAGGTGCCCGCGCTGTGCCAGGCCATGCGGATGAACAGCGGGCCGTAGTGGCCAAAGTCGGCCGGCCACCAATCCTGCGAGTCGGTCATCAGGGCAGTCAGGTCTTTCTTCAGGGCCTGGAAGTCGAGGCTCTTGAACGCCTTGGCATAGTCGAAGTCCGGGTCGGGGCTGGACTTGGAGGAATGCTGGTGAAGAATTCTCAGGTTGAGCTGGTCAGGCCACCAGTCACGGTTGGTGGTGCCGCCACCTGCGGTTTGATGGAACGGGCATTTCGATTCGTTCGACATCTGCGGGTACCTTTGGGTCGGTTATCCAGATTTCCGGTCTATGCCAGTGTTCTTTCAGCCGAGCGGGTGGGCTCGTACTACCCCTCATCAGGTGTACACGGGGCTTGCGAAGCTGTCACGGCGGGGGGACACGGTCTTGCACGCAGGTGCTGACGCGCTGCCCTGTCGCGGAATTCGCGGGGCCACGTGAAAGACTAGCCGAGCTTGGGCAGAGTTCTAATAGAGTGGCTGTTGGAGCCTGATAGGCTGACTCTGTCAGGCGCAGGCCGGCACATCCATACAAGGCACAGGGCCCTGCACCCTGCTTCAATACACAGCCATACCCTTTGCCCAGGACGCCGAGCCCTCATGAACCGCAATGACCTGCGCCGCGTCGACATGAACCTGCTGGTACTGTTCGAAGCCCTGATGATCGAACGCAACCTGACCCGCGTGGGTGAAAAGCTGTTTATCACCCAATCCACCGTCAGCGCCGCCCTCGCCCGCCTGCGCGAGCTGTTCGACGACCCGCTGCTGATCCGCAGCGGCCGGGCCATGGAACCCACCCCACGGGCCATGCAGATCTTTGCTGAACTGGGCCCGGCCATGGACGTGATTTCCGCTGCCATCAGCCGCGCCCGCGAGTTTGACCCGGCCAACAGCTGCAACGTGTTCCGCCTGGGCCTTTCTGACGATGCTGAGTTCGGCCTGTTTCCGGCCCTGCTGCAGGCCCTGCGTGAAGAAGCCCCCGCCATTAGCGTGGTAGTGCGGCGAGCCAATTTCCTGCTGATGCCGGGCCTTCTTGCCAGCGGCGAGATCTCGGTAGGTGTGAGCTATACCACCGACCTGCCGGCCACCGCCAAACGCCGCAAGCTGCGCGACATCGGTGTACGGGTGCTGCGCGCCGACGACCGCCCGGGGCCGCTGACCCTCGACGAATACTGCGCCCGCCCGCACGTAATGGTGTCGTTTTCCGGTGACATGAGCGGCAACATCGACCTCGACCTGGCACGCATCGGTCGCTGCCGCAAGGTGGTGCTGGCGGTGCCGCAGTTCGGTAGCCTGCGCGCCCTGCTGCGCAACACCGAGCTGATCGCCACGGTGCCGGACTATGCCGCTTGTGCCCTCGCCGACGACGGCAGCCTGCGCGCCGACCCGGCGCCGTTCGACATCACCGAGGCCGAGCTGTCGATGGTCTGGAGCGGCGCCCAGGACAACGACCCCGCCGAGCGCTGGCTGCGCGACCGCATCCTGCAGTTCATGGCCACGCCGTGATGCCCGCTTCGCAGCACAACGCTGTTGCTACCGGCCGTAAAGCCTGAAGTACGCAACTGCTATTTGCTGCGCTGCATCCACGCTGCGCCAAGCCCACTGAGGCAGATCACCAAAATCCCCACCAGGCTCAGGGTATCCGGCACCTGGCTGTACACCACGAAGCCAAGCAACCCGGCAAACACGATCTGGCAATAGCTGAACGGGGCCAGCAACGCCGGCGCTGCATGGCGGAAGGCCTGGGTCAGCAGCAGGTGCGCAGTCATGCCAAAGCCGCCCAGTGCCAGCATCAACAGGGCATGGTCCCAGCGCGGCACTTCCCAGAAGAACGGCACCAGCGCACTCATTGCCAAGGTGTTGCACAGCCCCGCGTAGAAGTTGCTGGTGGTCGGGCTGTCATGCGCCGCCAGAATCCGCGTCAGCAACTGATAGAAGCAGAAGCCCAACGCCGAACCGAACGGATACAGAATGGCCGGGGTAAACATCGCCCCACCCGGGTGCACCACCACCAGCACGCCGATAAAGCCCATGACCACCGCCACCCACTGCCCCACTGTCACTCGCTCTTTGAGCAGCGGCGCCGACAGCGCGGTGACCAGCACCGGGGCAAGGAAGTTGACGGCCGTGGCCTCGGCCAGTGGCAGGTATTGCAAACCGGTCGTGAACAGCAGGCTGGTGCTCAGCAGGCTCAGGGCCCGCAGGGTCTGCAGTACCGGCCGACGTGTGCGCAATACATTGAGCCCAGACTTGGGCAGGAAGATACCGGCCATCAGCAGCGTGTGCACCACATAACGCGCCCACACCACCATGACTATCGGGTACAGGCCACCCAGGAATTTGGACAAGGCATCGTGGCTGGCAAACAGGAACGTCGCCACCACCACCAAAGCGATGCCACGCAGGGGTTGGTTGACGCCGGACAGCGGTGTGCTGGAACTCATGGCTCTCTCGATGACGGCGCGGCAACATGCCCCGCCCAAGGAAGACCGCGCAGGCATTGCCTGGCGGATGTAACAGCTGGGATTCTAGAAGAGATGCCGCAGCATAAGGAAGTTCATTTGCCGCTTGCCCCGGCCAAGTGCAATTTCTGTTCGGTGATCGACCACTTTTCACCTTGTAAGCATGGCCCGTGCACTGTCGATCGCCGACCATCGACCGACCCCTGCCCACCCTACAAGGAATTTACATGCAAAGGCTCAGCACCCGCACCGGCCTGGACCTGCCCGCCATCGGCCTGGGCACCTGGCCAATGACCGGCAGTGAATGCACCCAGGCCGTGCGCCAGGCACTGGACGTGGGTTACCGGCATATCGACACTGCCACCGCCTACGAAAACGAAGCAGCCGTTGGCCAGGCGCTGCGCGACAGCGACGTGCCACGCGAGCAGATCCACCTGACCACCAAGGTCTGGTGGGACCGCCTGGAGCCCAACGCCATGCGTCAGTCGCTGGAAGACAGCCTGCGTGCGCTGGGTACCGAACAGGTCGACCTGTTCCACATCCACTGGCCAGGCAAAGACTGGGACCTGGCCCGCAGCATCGACACCTTGGTAGCCCTGCGTGACGAAGGCAAGGCGCGCCACATTGGCGTGGCCAACTTCCCGTTGGGGTTACTGCACCAGGTGGTGGAAACCCTGGGCGCGCCGTTGTCGGCGATCCAGGTGGAATACCATGTTCTGCTCAGCCAGCAACCGCTACTCGACTTCGCTCGCCGCCATGACCTATTGCTCACCGCCTACACCCCGCTGGCGCGCGGCCAGGCAGCGGCGCAGCCAGTGATCCAGGCGATTGCCCGCAAGCATGGCGTACTGCCCAGCCAGGTCGCGCTGAAATGGCTGCTGGACCAGGACGGCGTGGCGGCGATCCCCAAAGCCAGCAGCCGCGAAAATCAGCTGGCCAACCTGGCTGCGTTGACCGTGCAGCTGGATGACGAAGACCGCGCAGCCATTGCCGGGCTGCCGAAAGACCAGCGCGTGGTTAGCCCGCCGTTTGCCCCGGACTGGAACAGCTGAGGCCGCGCCTGCCAGGGGCCGCGCAAACCATTATGCTTGCGTGATGACCTGCTTCAACCGCTCGCTCGCCGGTGCCGGCCGCCCGTAAAAGTAGCCCTGGAAGTGCGAACAGCCTTCCGCCGCGAGCCGGCGCATCTGCTCCTCCGACTCCACGCCTTCGGCCGTGGTCTTGATCATCAGGCTGTTGGACAGCTCGGTAATGGCGCGAATGATCGACATGGCCTCGCGGCTGTCGCACATGTCATGCACGAACGACTTGTCGATCTTGATCCGGTCGAACGGGAACGAACGCAGGTAACCCAACGATGAGTAGCCGGTACCAAAGTCATCCAGTGAAATGGACACGCCCAGGTCTTTCAGCGCGCGCAAGGTGCGCACGTTTTCCTCGCTGTTGCCCAGCAGTACCGACTCGGTAATTTCCAGCTCCAGCCGCTGCGGCGGCAGGCCCGAGTCGGCCAGCGCGAGGGCGACGGTATGCACCAGATCGCCGTTCTTGAACTGCACCGCCGACAGGTTGACCGACACCGTCTGCTCACTGTCCCAACTGGCCGCCTCCTGGCAAGCCAGATTCAGCGCACGGTTGCCCAGCTCGTGGATCAACCCGGTTTCTTCGGCAATGGGAATGAAGTCCATCGGCATGACCATGCCACGGGTCGGGTGTTCCCAGCGCAGCAGCGCCTCATAACCGGTAACGCTTCTGGTCTGATGATCGACTACCGGCTGGTAGTGCAGCTGCAACTGCCCCAGGTGCAGCGCTGTGCGCAGGTCGGTTTCCACCAGGCGGCGCTGGCGGGCGGCAACGTCCAGTTCGACATCAAAGCATTCATAACGATTACGGCCGTTACGCTTGGCTTGGTACAGGGCCATGTCGGCGTAACCCAACAGTTGCTCTGCCTGGTCATTGTCATCAGGCGCGATGGCGATGCCGATGCTCACCCCCACTACGAACTGATGCCCTTCGATCTGGAATGGCGGGCTGATGGCCTTGATCAGGCGCTGCGCGGTGTTACACGCGGCATCCCGCCCCTCCAGGCCCGTCAGCACCACGGCAAACTCGTCGCCCCCCAGGCGGGCCAAGGTGTCGTGCTCACGCAGTTCGCGGCGCAGACGCTTGCCCAACTCGCGTAGCAACTTGTCACCAAACGCATGGCCAAGGGAGTCGTTGATGTTCTTGAAGTTGTCCAGGTCCAGGCACAGGGCAGCCGTCAGCTTGGCGTTTTCGCTGCCGCGCAACAGGGCCTGGCGTAGCCGTTCGTGGAACAGCGTACGGTTGGGCAGCCCGGTGAGCGCGTCATGGTGCGCCATGTGATGGATCTGCGCATGGGCGGCCAGCTCTTCGGTGGCGTCTTCAGCCACGAACAACACGTAATCGGCCTGCCCCTCGCGGCTCTGGCTGAGCAGGGTACGGCTGCGCAGGGTGCGAGGGCCACGGGCGGTCTCGACGCGCGTTTCGGCGGCGTGTCCCTTGGTGCTGCGGGCACCCCGCACGAATTGCTGCTCCAGGTAGTCACCGGCAGCCGGCGCCAGGCATTCCTTGGGCAACTGGCCGATCATGCTGCGCTGCGGCCCGCCGAACAGGCGTTCGGCCTGCTGGTTGGCCAACAAGATGCGCTGGCTTTCCAGGTCCTGGACGATGACGCTCGCGGGAATGTTGGCAATCACCGAATCGAGAAACTGCGAAAGCTTGGCCATTTCCTGGCTGTACTGCTCGGCCAGCTCTTTGGCCTGCAGCAGTTCGAGCTCCTGGCGGTGGCGTTCGGAAATGTCGCGGGTGACCTTGGCGAAACCCACCAGTTGCCCGGTATCGTCGTACACCGCTTCGATGACCACATGGGCGTGGAAGACCGTCCCGTCCTTGCGCAGGCGTGCGCCCGTTTCTTCAAAGCGTCCGGTGCTGCGCGCCTGCTCCAGGTTTAGCGCCGGCAACCCGGCTACGCGCTCGGCATCGGTGTAGAACAACGAGTAATGCTGGCCGACGATTTCCTCGGCACGGTACCCCTTGGCGCGCTGGGCGCCGGGGTTCCAGTTGGCGACGATACCTTCAGGGGTGAGCAGGTAGATGGCATAATCCACCACGCTCTGGATCAACAGCCGGTACATGATGTCGGGGTTTGCTGCGAGCGACATGAACTTTACCTGAACCTTCGAAGCGCATGAAAAGGGACCCCGGCAAGCGGCGGCCGGGTCTTGGAAAGCAATGGTGGCATTATGCCGCTCGTGAGCATTTTGTGAAGCACATCACAAAAATGGCGCTATCCCTTATCCGCACCAACGAAAAGGCGCCCCCTCAATGGCGGGTGCCGGTCACCAGGAAATTGAGCAAGTCCGGCTCATCCCCCAAGGCGATAGCCTGCGCCGGCCGCGGCAGGCTCGCCAGCACGGCATTGCAGAAAGCCACGGCGGGCAGATCCTGTGCGTAGCAACGCAGCAGCCAGTCACCCTCGCCACTCAGCAACTGCAACGCCACCGCTTGGCCGATGCCCTGGCGACGGTACTTCTTCAAAATAAACAGGTCGGCAAGTTCCTGCGCATCGATGCCAGGCAGTTCGCTGCGCTCGACCAGGACGAAGCCGGCGATGAATCCGTCCACCAGCACCAGATACGCGCCCCAGCCGTCGTCCTGCCAGTAGCGTTGCAGGTGCTCCTCGTGGATGTAGAAACGGCCATCCGTCTCGACGTCTTCCTGCTCCCAGTCGGAGGACTCGTAGCAATAGAACTGGTAGAGATTGCGGATCAGCGAAGCCTGGTCGAGGGTGGTTGGCAGCAGCGCGATGGGGAGCATGGTGTGGGAGGCCTGAACAAAAAGACGATTCTAGATCACCCGCCCCTGGCGACAAAAAGCCCGGGACCTCCCCGCACGGAAAGCCCCAGGCAAAATCACAGTGACATAACCTTGAACTCAGCCCTCCTGCAACGCCCGCGGCCGATGGCTTCGCGCCTCGGCGTCAGGCGACTTGGCACCCTGTAAGCGGAAGTCGAATGACAACTCGGCAAAGCGCTCTGCTTGCACGCCGCGGTCGCGCGCCGCCGCCGCATCCTCGACAAAACGCAGTTCGCCGATCAGCCCGTCACGGGTGGCATAGGCAAAGTCGTCCCACAGGTACTTGTCGCCCGCAAAGTTGATCTGCGTAGTCAGGTGGCGGTGCCCCGGTGCCGAGATGAAGAAGTGCACGTGCGCCGGGCGCTGGCCATGGCGGCCGAGCAGGTCCAGGCATTCCTGGGTTGGCCCCTGCGGGTCGCAGCCATATCCCGACGGCACGATCGAGCGAGCGCGATAACGGCCCTCGGCATCGGTAATGATACGCCGACGCAGGTTGAACTCGGACTGTGTCGAATCGAAGTACGAATAGGTGCCCTGGGTGTTGGCGTGCCACAGGTCGACGGTGGCACCGGCCAACGGTTTGCCGTCGGCATCGAACACCCGGCCCTGAAGGAACATCACCACGCCTGGGTCAGTGCCGTCGTCCATGCGCACTTCGCCCTCTGCCAGCGGCGCCCCGGCAACGTACAACGGGCCTTCGATGGTGCGCGGGGTGCCGCCGCCAAGGCCGGCTTCGGCATCCTTGGCATCCTGCAGCAGGTCGAGGAAGTGCTCGATGCCCAGGCCAGCAGCCAGCAGGCCTGCCTCGTTACGGCCGCCCAGGCGGTTGAGGTAGTCCACGGCGTGCCAGAACTCGTCCTCGGTGATGTCCAGGTCTTCGACCAGGCGAGCGGTGTCTTGCAGCACACGCAGAATGATCTGCTTGAAGCGCGGGTTTCCTTCGGCATGGTCCAGGCCAGCCACCCGGTTGAAGAAGGCTTGAATGTCGGCAGTGTGGGAAATTTTCACGGTCATCGTGCTTACCTCGTATTGTTCTTGTCAGGCATACAGGTGCGAATCAGCGATCGTCGCTGTGAATAGACGAGGGATGCCGACACAGGCCGTCGACCTCAATGTCCATGTACGGGAACAGCGGCAGCTGCATCAGCGTGTCATGCAACGCCTCGACGCTGGGCACATCGAACACGCTGTAGTTGGCGTAATGCCCGGCAATGCGCCACAGGTGGCGCCAGGTGCCTTCGCGCTGCAGGCGCTGGGCCAGTTCCTTTTCATCGGCCTTGAGCTGGGCGGCCTTGGCCGGGTCCATGTCGACCGGTAGCTTCACGGTCATCTTCACGTGGAACAACATGGTTATCTCCTTGCTTGTCAGCGACGAGCGAAGCGCGCCAGGCGCTGTTCGTCCAATGTCAGGCCCAGGCCTGGGGTATGGGGGATGTGCAGCTGGAAGTCGCGGTATTGCGGCGGCTCGTTGACGATCTCCTCGGTCAGCAGCAGCGGCCCGAACAGCTCTGTACCCCAGGTGAGCTGGCGCAGGGTGAGGAATGCGTGGGCCGAAGCCAGGGTGCCGATCGAACCTTCGAGCATGGTGCCGCCGTACAAGGCAATGCCAGCGGCCTCGGCGATCTGTGCAGTGCGCAGCACCGCGCGCGGGCCACCATTCTTGGCGATTTTCAGGGCGAAGATGCTGGCGGCGCCGTCGGCGGCCAGGCTGAAGGCGTCCTCGACGCTTTCGATCGACTCATCGGCCATGATCGGTGCCGGGCTGCGCTGGTTCAGGCGCACCTGGCCACCGCGGTTGATGCGCGAGATCGGCTGCTCGATCAGGTCGATGCCGTTGTCGCCCAATACCTGGCAGGCGCGGAGGGCCTGGGACTCGTCCCAGTACTGATTGACGTCGACCCGCACGCTGGCGCTGTCACCCAGCTCGCGCTTGATCGCGACCACGTGCTTGAGGTCCTGCGCCACCGGGTTGGCGCCGATTTTCAGCTTGAACACGCGGTGCCGGCGAATGTCCAGCATGTGCTGGGCTTCGGCGATGTCGCGGGCGGTGTCGCCGCTGGCCAGGGTCCAGGCCACCTCCAGGCTGTCACGCACGCGGCCCCCCAGCAGTTCGCTGACCGGCAGGCCCAGGCGTTTGCCCTGGGCGTCGAGCAAGGCGCTTTCGATGCCGGACTTGGCGAAGGTGTTGCCCTTGGCCAGCTTGTCCAGCTTGAGCATGGCGGCATTGATGTTGTCTGCCGGTAGGCCGATCAGCGCCGGGGCGAGGTACGCGTCGATGTTCGCCTTGATGCCTTCGGGGCTTTCGTAGCCATACGCCAGGCCACCGATGGTGGTGGCTTCACCGATGCCTTCCACGCCATCACTGCAGCGCAGTCGCAATACCACCAGGGTCTGCTGCTGCATGGTGTGCATCGCCAGCTTGTGCGGGCGAATGGTCGGGAGATCGACGATAATTGCATCTATGTGTTCAATCAGCGCGCTTGTCATTGTTGCCAGGTCCCGTCAGGTCGGGCTTACAGTCGTAGGCCCGAGTGATGCGTTTACTTGATTGTTGAAGGATTGCGCGAGACCCTGACGACCGTCCAATATCAAATGAATCTCCCACCATACCCTGGAGGTCTGATGGAGCTGCGCCACCTGCGTTACTTCAAAGTCTTGGCCGAGACCCTGAACTTCACCCGCGCCGCCGAGCTGCTGCACATCGCCCAGCCACCCCTGAGCCGGCAGATCAGCCAGCTGGAGGACCAGCTCGGCACCCTGCTGGTGGTGCGCGAACGTCCGCTGCGGCTGACCGAGGCCGGCCGTTTCTTCTACGAACAGACCTGCACCGTGCTGCAGCAGTTGCAGAACATCAGCGACAACACCCGCCGCATCGGCCAGGGCCAGCGCCAGTGGCTGGGCATCGGTTTTGCGCCCTCTACCCTGTACACCGTGCTGCCGGAGCTGATCCGCGAACTTCGCCAGGACAGCGAGCTGGAACTGGGCCTGAACGAGATGACCACACTGCAACAGGTGGAGGCGCTGAAAAGCGGGCGTATCGACATTGGCTTCGGCCGCATTCGCATCGACGACCCGGTGATTCACCAGCAGGTGCTGTGCGAGGACCCGCTGGTGGCCGTGCTGCCCAAGGGCCACCCCCTGGCGGGCAGCCCGCTCAGTCTGGCCCAGCTGGCTGGCGAAGCGTTCATCCTCTACCCGGCCAATCCCCGGCCCAGCTATGCCGACCACGTGCTGGCGCTGTTCGCCCACCACGGCATGAGCATTCGTGTCAGCCAGTGGGCCAACGAACTGCAGACCGCCATCGGCCTGGTAGCGGTTGGCGTCGGTGTGACCCTGGTGCCAGCATCGGTACAGCAGCAGCACCGTCCCGATATCGAGTATGTCGGCCTGCTTGATAGCGGCGCCGTCAGCCCCATCATCCTCAGCCGGCGCAAGGGTGATGTAAGCCCGATCGTGAAGCGGTGCCTGGCGTTGATCGAGCAACAGGCACTCTGAACACACCATGCCCACAGGGGCTGTATAGCCCTGCCCTATTGCCTATACCTGCCCCGTATACCCATCGGTATAGGGATGTTCCCATTGAGCTGTTTCATGCTGCGACACGTGAATCGCCAGGGCTCAAGACAGTCAATCAGAAATCATCGGCAAATGATCACCGCGTAACCAGTCGATAAACCGTGCAAACAACTCCGATTGCGAGTTGATCCCGAGCTTCATGTACAGGTTCTTGCGGTGCATGCGCACGGTCTCCGGCGAGATACCCAGCTCCTGCGCAGTAGATTTCACCGAGTGCCCGCGCAGGATCATGTGCGCCACTTCCCGCTCGCGGTCGGTCAGCACCTGGCAGCCAAAGCTGTCGAACGCTGCCTGCAGGCTGCCGCGCTCGGTTGATGCAGCGCCCGGTTCCAGGTTGTGCCGGGCATAGCGCCCCAGCAGTTCGCGCACCATCGGCTCCAACGCACGCAACAGGTCGACCTGCCCGGCATTCAGGCGCGTGCCGCTGCAGCCCTGGAACAGGCTCAGCGACAGCTTGCGGCCTGCGCTGAGGTCGACGATGTAGTAGCTGTCTTCACTGCAACCTGTACCCAGGTAATAAGCCTTGTAGTAGTCGCTGTCGAAGAAGTTGTCGGGGGCGATTTCCTGCAGGTGGTAGAAGCCTTCGGCCAGGCCGCTTTGCACGGCAAGGCAGAAAGGGTCCAGCAGGTAGCCGGCGCTGAAATAGCGCTCCAGCACGGCAGCCCGGTGCAGTTCAGGAATGCCTTGCTGGTACAGCAACTGCGGTGCCCGCCCCTGGCACTCAAGGCTGATCATCATCGACTCCACCTGCACCAACTGGCCGATGGCAGCGGCCACATACTCCAGCGCCTCGGGGGTTTCGCCATGGGCCAGGGCGCGCTGCAATGCCACGTGCCACTGCTGCAGCGCGCCCATTGTGAGGGTAAGCGGGGTATCGGGGGAGGCTTGGGTCATGCCCGGCAGTCTAGCCTGCCAGGCACGCCCGCGCACAGCCCTTTGCGCCAGGTTCATCGGCCTTGGTACAGGCCAAGCGCCGTGAGTTCACGCGCGGTTTCGAGGATACACTGGCGCAGGGTCTCGACGATCTCGTCCACCTGCGCATGGGTGATGATCAACGGTGGCGACATCACGTTCAGGTGCATGATCGGGCGCACCAGCAACCCTTTTTCCTGCGCCTTGCTGTGGATGCGTTCGCCGATGTTCACCTCATCGGCGAACAGTGCCTTGCTGGCCTTGTTGGCGACGAACTCGACACAGGCCATCAGCTTCATGCAGCGCACATCCCCCACCAGCGGCAGATCGCGCAGGCTCTGCAAGCGTTGCTCAAGGTAACCCCCCACGTCGTTGACATGATCGAGCAGTTGCTCGCGCTCGATGATCTCGATGTTCTTCAGCGCCGCCGTGCAGCACACCGGGTGGCCGCTGTAGGTAAACCCGTGGGTAAAGCAACGGCCCTTGCCTGGCTCGGCAATCACTTGCCAGATGCGCTCGGAAAAAATACACGCGCCCAGCGGCAGGTACGCCGAGGTCAGGCCTTTGGCGGTGGTGATGATGTCTGGGGTGACGCCAAACAGTTCCTCGCTGGCGAAGAAGGTGCCCAGGCGCCCGAACGAGGTCACCACTTCGTCGGCGACGAACAGGATGTCGTAGGTCTGGCACAGCTGCCACATGCGCTGGAAGTAGCCCTCGGGCGGAATGATCACCCCGCCCGAGCCCATGATCGGCTCGGCGAAGAACGCCGCCACGTTGTCGGCACCCAGCGACAGGATCTTGTCCTCGAACTCGGCCACCAGGTAGTCGAGGAATTCGGCCTCGTCCATGTCGTGCGGGGCACGGTACGGGTTGGGGTTGGAGACGTGGTGGATCAGGTCGTGGTGATAGTCGAACTCCGGCACCCGGTCGGCGGCCTTGTTGCCGATCGACATGGTCAGGGTGGTGGAGCCGTGGTAGGCGTTGTAGCGGGCGATGATGTGCTTCTTGTGTGGCTTGCCGCGGCAGTTCTGGTAGTACTGGATCAGCCGGTAGGCGGTGTCGACAGCGGTCGAGCCGCCGGTAGTGAGGAACACATGGTTCAAGTCGCCCGGCGCCAGCTGCGCAAGCTTCTGGCACAGTTCGATGGCCACGTCGTTGGCCATGTCGGAGAACGGGTTGGAATACGCCAGCTGGCGCACCTGGTCTGCGATGGCCAGGGCCATTTCCTCGCGGCCCAGGCCGATGTTGGTGCACCACATGCCGCCGACGGCATCGAGGAAGCGGTTGCCGTGGGTGTCACGAATGTAGGCGCCCTCGCCGGCGACGATGTTCAGCGCGCCTTGCTCGCGGTGCTCGTCGAACACATGGTAGCCGTGCATGTAGTGGGCCTTGTCGGCCTCCACCAGCGGGTCGTGGGCGATAGCGAATGCTGTGCTTGGGGTGGCCATGGGCAGCTCCTTGGCGAGAATGTTTGGGCAGTGTTCAGAAACCGGTCTTGACCGTGCTCCAGACCCGGGTGATGGCGCGCATGTCCTTGGGGCTCTGGGTTTTCTGCGCGAACAGGCGCTCACGGGTTTGTGCGTCGGGGTAGATGGCCGGGTCCTGGCGGATGTCGTCACGCACCAGCGCGGTGGCGGCGGCGTTGCTGTTGGCGTAGTGGATGTAGTCAGTGACCTTGGCCATGGTCTGCGGCTGCAGCAGAAACTCGATGAAGCGGTGGGCGTTGGCCGCGTGCGGCGCATCCTTGGGGATGTACAGGTTGTCGAACCAGATCAGCGAACCTTCCTGGGGGATGAAGAACGACAGTTTGATGTCCTTCTTCGCTTCCACCGCGCGGGCCTGGGCGGTGGCATAGTCACCGGACCAGGTCAGCGCCAGACAGACATCACCATTGGGCAGGCTGGTGAGGTAATTCACCGAATCGAACTTGCGAATGTAGGGGCGGATGCCCAGCAGCAGTTGCTCGGCCGCCTTGAGGTCGGCAGGCGACGCGCTACGCGGGTCCTTGCCCAGGTACTGCAGGGCCAGCGGAATGACCTCGGTGGGCGCGTCCATCAGGGTGACGCCGCAGTCGGCGAAGCGCGAGACGATCTTGGGGTCGAACAGCATGGCCAGCGAACCGATCGGCGCGTCGGGCATGCGCGCGGTGATCTTGTCGACGTTGTAGGTGACCCCCGAGCTGCCCCAGGTATAGGGCGCCGAGTACTTCAGGCCAGGGTCGTAGCCCTGCAGGTTGTTGACCACCTGCTGATCGAGGTTTTGCCAGCTAGGCAATTGCTGCTTGTCCAGTGCCTGGAACACGCCGGCGCTGATCAGCGGGGGGACCAGCGAGGCGTTGAGCATGACCAGATCGTAGCCGGAACGGCCGGTGAGCAGCTTGGTCTGCACGGTTTCGTAGCCATCGAAGGTGTCGTAGATGACCTTGATGCCGGTGGCCTTCTCGAAGTCGGCCAGGGTGGTTTCACCGATGTAGTCGGTCCAGTTGTACAACCGTAACGTGTTACCACTGTCCACCTCTGCCGCCTGGGCCAGGCTGGCGCCAGACGCCAGCAGCAGACCGCCAATCACCTTCAGTACCTTGCGCATGGCAACTCCATCGTGTGAGTGCTCCGGATCGAGCCGATGGGTTCACTATCGGTGGATTCGTCCAGGGGTGACATACCCCGAATGTGTGGGTGGTCGTTTTTTGGCAGGTGGCGCTGGAAGGTTTGCAGACCATCGTATGCCGACAAAATGTTGGGGCTGCTTTGCAGCCCTTTCGCGACACAAGGCCGCTCCCACAAGGACGGCGCAGCCTTCGAAGCTGGCGGTAATCCTGTGGGAGGACAGCGCAGCCTTCGAAGCTGGCGATAATCCTGTGGGAGGACGGCGCAGCCTTCGAAGCTGGCGGTAATCCTGTGGGAGGACGGCGCAGCCTTCGAAGCTGGCGGTAATCCTGTGGGAGCGGCCTTGTGTCGCGAAAGGGCCGCAACGCGGCCCCAGTGTTCAGTACAGGAGAAAGGTCACGTCAGCGGGTACAACGCTTCATCGAACTGCGCCAGGCGCGGGAACACCAGTGGCTGGTCGTCCGAGAGCTGCTCCAGACGCTGCCGGTATTGCTGCAGAAAGTCCTGCCGCGCAGCAGCACTGATGTAAGGCACATGCCAAGCCACGAACGGCGGCAGCACTTCGAACCCGACATAGGCCAGCGTGCCCCGCAGGATCGGCCGCAGCATGTCTTCCAGCGGCCCGTGAATCGCGCCATCGCCAAACATGTGCTCGCGCCCGCCCAGGGTCACGGTCACCAGCGCCCTCTTGCCGGCCAAGCCGCCCTGGTCGTAGAAGCGCTTGCCGCCATAGCACACCCCCGACACCAGCACACGGTCGATCCAGCCCTTGAGCATGGCCGGGGCCGAGAACCAGAAGATCGGGAAGTTCAACACCAGCAGATCGGCCCACAACAGCTTGTCCAGCTCCTGCTGGATATCTGCGGCAATGGCACCGCGCTTGACGCCCTGACGCTGCTCCAGCGCATACACGAGGTACTCGGGGTTCTCGCGCTGGGTAAAGTCATCGGCACTGGCCACCGGGTTCCAGCCCATGGCGTACAAGTCACTGACCTGCACCTGATGACCTTGGGCACGGAAGGTTTCCACAGCCTGGTCACGCAGGGCTGCCGTGAACGATTGCGGTTCGGGGTGAGCGTGGACGATCAGTACATTCACAAGCATTCTCCTCACACAAAACAGGTTATCTTGCCGCAGTGGTTCAGCACTGCACCGCTTTGACCTCGACGAACTCCGCCAGGCCCTCCTCGCCCCACTCACGGCCGTTGCCCGACTGCTTGTAGCCCCCGAACGGTGCCTGGTAGTTGAACGCGCCACCGTTGATGAAGCACTGCCCGGCCCGTATCTCCCGCGCCAGAGCCAGGCCCTGCTCGCGGCTGCCGGCCCACACTGCACTGGACAAGCCGAATGGCGAGTCATTGGCCAGGGCCAGTGCCTGGGCTTCATCGGCATACGGGATCAGGCACAGGACCGGGCCAAAGATTTCCTCCTGAGCGATGCGCATGCGGTTGTCGACGTCGGCGAACAATGTCGGCGCCACGTAGAACCCGCGCTCGATGCCGCCGTGATCACCGCCGCACAACAACCGCGCGCCTTCCTCCTGGCCCAGGCGGATATAGTCATGCACCGTGCGCCGCTGGCCTGCAGAACACATCGGCCCAAGGAAGCTGGCCGGGTCACGCGGGTCGCCCATGACCAATGCACGGGTCTCGGCCTGGGCAATGTCCAGCGCCTCGGCATAGCGGCTGGCCGGCAGCAGCATGCGGGTCAGCGCCGTGCAGGTCTGCCCCGAGTTGATCATCACGTCCTGCACGCCATGGCGCACCGCAGCCTGCAGGTCAGCGTCGGCGGTAATCAGCAGCGGCGACTTGCCGCCCAGTTCCAGGCATACCCGCTTTACCGTCGGTGCTGCTGCCTGCGACACCCTGACCCCGGCGCCGGTGGAGCCGGTAAACGACACCATGTCCACCTGCGGGTGCCGGGCCAGCGCCTCGCCGACCTTGGCCCCCGGGCCGCTGACCAGGTTGAACACACCCGCCGGCAGGCCAATGGCCTCGATCATATCGGCCAGCAGGAACGCGTGCAGCGGTGTTTCCTGGCTGGGCTTGACCACCACCGTACAACCCGCGGCCAGGGCTGGCCCCAGCTTGCCGATCATCTGGTGCAGCGGGTAGTTCCACGGGTTGATGAATGCGCACACGCCAACAGCATCGCGGTACACCAACGAGTTGCCGACTTCGCGCACCTCGTCCATCAGCCCGGCCAGTTCGGCGTATTGCTCCAACCCGGCAATCGGGCCTTCGACTTGCACCGCCTGGCACCACTGCACCGGCATGCCCAACTCGTCGGTGATGACCGCTGCCATTTCCGCCACACGGTTTTTCAGCTGCGTGGCCAATGCCCGGATGTACCCTGCGCGTACGCTGGAAGGTGCGCGCGACCAGCTATGAAAGGCCCTGCGCGCCGCCATCACCGCCCGTTCGACATCGGCCTCGTCCCCCAGCGGCACACGGCCGATGACCTGCTCGCTGGCGGGGTCGATCACCTCGGCCATGCCCTGCCCGCTCGGCACCTGCCAGGCCCCGTCGATGTACAGCCGTGCATACTCACGCATCGGTCTGCCCCTGCATCAGCTCGCCGGCGCAGCGGGCGATGCGCTGGCAGGCATCGGCCAGCGCCTCATTGCCCAGCACCAGGCCCAGGCGGATATGCCCGGCAGCGCTCGGGCCGAATGCCTCGCCGGCGAGCACCGACACGCCTTGGCTGTCCAACAGGTAGTCGGCGAAAGCCTGGGCGCTAAGGCCGGTTTCACGGATGTCGACCATCACGAACATGCCACCATCGGGCTTCAATGCCTTGAGGCCCGGGCAGCCGGCCAACTGCTCGCACACCAGATCGCGCCGCTCGCGGTAGGCTTCGCGCATGGCGTCCAGCTCTGGCAACGGTTGCTCCAGCGCCACCACGGCGGCATCCTGGACGAAGTCCGGCAAGCCGTAGAGCATGCACAGGGCGAGGTTTTCCAGATGCGTGGCCAGTGCTGTCGAGCTGACCACCCACCCCATGCGCCAGCCGGTCATGGCATGCGACTTGGACAGGCTGTTCAACGTTGCAGTGCGCTCGGCCATGCCCGGCAGGCTGCCGGGGCTGACATGCTCGCCTTCATACAGCAGCTCGCTGTAGACCTCGTCAGAGATCAGCCACAGATCATGGGCAATGCACAGTTCGGCCAGCGCCTCCCAGGTGGCGCGCGGCAGGCTCGCCCCCGAAGGGTTGTGCGGGCTGTTCAGCGCCAAAGCGCGGGTGCGCGGGGTAATGCGCTCGGCGACGTCACGCGGGCACACGCGAAAGCCATTCTCGGGCTTGACCGGTACCGGCACCACCTTGGCGCCACAGGCGCCGAACACGGCCTCGTAAGTGACATACATCGGTTCGGCAACGATCACCTCATCGCCTGGGTCGAGTATGCACTGGGCCACGCAGAACAGCGCGCACTGGGCACCCGCCAGCACGGTCACCTGGTCGACGCTCACCGCCTGGCCACTGCGCTGCCGGTGACGGTTGGCGATGGCCTGGCGCAGCGCCAGCTTGCCGCGTACATCGGCGTAATGGGTATGGCCAGCGCGCAGGCTGTCGATGGCCGCCTCGACGATAGGCGCGGGGGTGTCGAAGTCCGGGTCACCCACCGACAGCAGCAGGATGTCCTTGCCCTCGGCCTGCAGCGCCAGGGCGCGGTAGTGGATGTCCCAGGCCGCAGCCCCGTCGCCGGCGATGCGTTGGGTAAGCTTGGCGTAGCGCATGGCAATCTCCCTTCTTTGGCGGTTTCAGTCGACGAGGATCTTCGGGTTGGAACTGCCCCACACGGTGTACAGGTCGGCCAGCAACGCGCCGTTGATTTCTTCCATCTCGGCCTGGGTGATTTCGCCCCCGGCCTGCTTGCCGAACAGCACCACTTCGTTGCCCCCCTTCACGTCCGGGAAGTCGGTGACATCGACCATCAGCGTGTTCATCGACACCTTGCCCACGACCGGCACACGGTGGCCGTTGATCAGCACATGGCCCTTGTTGGTGAATACCCGGCGGTAGCCATCGGAGTACCCGACCGTAATGTTGGCCAGCCGCGAATCACGGGCCAGGGTGAAGGTGCGGTCATAGCCCACGGTGTTGCCAGCCGGATAGCTGTGCACCGCAGCCACGTGCGATTTGAACTGCATCGCACGCTTGTACTCGGTGCGCGCCGGCACGGTGTCACCGAACAGCGCGCCCCCTGTTCGTACCATGTCCAGGCGCGCTTCCGGCACCTCCAGCGTAGCGAACGAGTTGGCGGCGTGCAGGGTGAGCTTGCTGCGGTCGAGCTTCGCGTGCTTGATCAACCAGTCAGTCTGCTCGTTGAAGGCCGCCAGGCCCTTGCGGACATCGTCCTTGTCTTCCACGGCGAAGTGGGTCATCAGCGCGACCAGCTTGAGGTGCTTCTGGTCGGTAATCTGCAGCGCTTCGCCACGGCCGGACCAGGTGGCCATCTCCACCCCGTTGCGGCTCATGCCGCTGGAGTTGAGCGCCATGTGAATGCGCAAGGTCTTGCCATGGCGCGCGGCGATGGCATCGGCCTGGCGGGCAAATTCCGCGCTGCCCACCAGCTCTTCCATGTCGTACTGCAAGCCATCTTCCAGCTCGCTGAGGCTGGCCAGGCGAACCCGCACCAGTTGCCCGGTGAAGCCACTGGCGCGAACCACGCGGGCCTCCTCGTTGCTGGCCACCGCCACGCAGGGCACGCCCTGGGCGATGATCGATGGCATTACCAGGCCGATACCGTGGCCATAGGCATCGGCCTTGAGCACGGCGCACAGCTTGGACTTGCCGGCCAGCTCGGCCTGCAGCGTGCGGATGTTGTGCTGCAGGGCGCTGGCGCTGACTTCGACCCAGGCATTGCTGTTTTGCACGGTCAGGGCATTGGTACCGTTGTCCATCGACAGCGGGGGGGCGGCATACAGTGGGGCTTGGCCGGTGATCAGCAGGGCCAGGGATGCGGCCAGAAGTGTACGGCGAAATGGCATGTGGGTTTCTCTTGTTCTTTTGGTTGTTCGCGGCTTAACAGACGCAGGTGTGTTTGAGTTCGATGAAGGTCACGCCGGGTGTGGCGAAACCGCTGGCCAGGTCGGCCTGCAGCGCGTCCAGATCACGCGGCTGGCGCACCGCGCAACCAAAGGCACGGGCCAGGCCGATGAAGTCCGGATTACGCGGCAGCACGCCGACCGGCTCGATGTTCAGGCCGAGCATGTCATCGCGGATCTGCCCGAGGGCGTCGTTGTTCCACAGCAGCACCACCAACGGCCGGTCCAGTTCCTCTACAGCCGTGGCCAGCTCCTGGGCGGTATAAAGGAAACCGCCGTCGCCCACCAGCACCAGGCCTGGGCGATGGTCGGTGGCAAGCATGCCGCCAATACCGGCCGGCAGGCCGTAGCCGAGTGTGCCGTAGCCGGTAGGATGCAGCCAGCTGCGCGGCGCCCGGCTGGCGAAGGCGTAGTTGCCGGTGTAGGCCAGTTGGGTCATGTCGCTGCTGATGAACGCATCGTCGGGCAGCACGGCGGCAATGCGGTCAAGAATCGCCTGATGGGTGGCCTGCAACGGTGCATGCCCATGACGAATGGCCTGGCGCAGGTCGCTCACCGCTTCGCTGGCCTGAGCAGGGTCTCGGTCGAGTGCTGGCAGGTGTTCGAGCAAGCCGGCCAGGGTTTGCCGGGCATCACCTTGCAAGGCAATGGCACAGGGGTAGAAGTCGTTGAACTTGCGCGGGTCGATGTCCACGCGCAGCAGCTCACCAGTGATCGGCAGGCGCTCGCGCCAGAAGTCGGTGTCGGCCATTTCGGTGCCCACGGCAAGCACCACATCAGCCTGGCTGATCAGCTGCCAGCCGGGTTCCACGCACAGGCTGGAACCGGCATTCAGGGGCGCCTGCGGCGGCAGCAGGCCCTTGCCGGCCACGCTGGTGAATACCGGTGCCGCCAGCCGGGCGCTCAACTGCGCAAGTTGTTCGGCCGCATGCAGCGCACCACCACCCGCGATGATCATCGGCCGCTCGGCCGCTGCCAGCTTCAGGGCAGCCTGGTCGAGGCTTTCGCGGCACGGCTGGCCACGCTCGGGGCGGCGCACCACCTCATCGCTCCAGTCACGGCTGACGGGTGCGGCCAGCACGTCCAGCGGCACCGAAATGTGCACCGGGCGCGGCCGTTCGCTGTCGAACACGGCCCAGGCGCGGGCGATCAGCTCGGGCAGGTCATCGCCACGCAACGCCACGGCCGAGAACGCGGTGATCGGCGCAGTCATGGCGCGCTGGTCCTGGGTTTCATGCAGGCAGCCCCAGCCCTTGCCCAGGCTGGCGGTGTTGTTGACGCTGGAAATCACCAGCATCGGCACCGAGTCGGCATAGGCTTGGCCGATGGGGGTGGCGACGTTGGTCACGCCTGGGCCGGTAATGACGAAGCACACCCCCGGCTTGCCACTGACCCGCGCATAGCCGTCGGCCATGAAGCCGGCGCCCTGCTCGTGGCGGGTCAGTACATGGCGAATGCCACTGCCCGGCAGGCCGCGGTAGAGCTCCAGGGTGTGTACCCCAGGGATGCCGAACACGGTCTCCACGCCGTAGTTGGCCAACAACCGCACCAGCGCCTGGCCGGCCGTCAGGGTAAGGTCATTCATGTCGTTCTCCTTGCACCTGGCCGAGGCGGATCAGCGCGTCGACCGCGGTGGTGCCATGGGCACCGACCATCAATGGGTTCACATCCAGCTCCAACAGCTGCCCGGCGTTTTCGCAGGCGTAGTCGGCCACCGCACGGATAGCTGCGACCAAGGCGTCGAGGTCGGCAGCCGGGCGGCCACGGAAGCCTTGAAACAGGCTGGCACTGCGCAGGTTCAGCAGTGCGGCGCGGATGGCGCTGTCGGTGGTGGGCAACAACAGGCTGACACTGTCCTTGAGCAGTTCGACCAGCACGCCGCCGGCACCGATCACCAAGGCCAGGGCAAAGTCGTGTTCACGTTTGATGCCCACTATCAGCTCGGTCAGCGGCGGCTCGGCCATGGGTTCGAGCAGTACCTGGTCGAACGCGACGTGCGGGGCGTAGGCAGCGATGCGCTGGCGCATCTGCAACAGTGCAGCTTCCAGGGCGGCGGCATCACGCAGGTTCAGCGCCACCGCACCGGCTTCGGTCTTGTGCGGCAGCTGTGCGCTGACCGCCTTCAGTACCAGCGGGTATCCCACGCGGGCGGCGTCTGCCACAGCGCGCTCGGGCGTACTCAGCACACCTGCCGGCACCGGCAGACCGAAGGCGCGCAGGGCCTGCTTGGATTGCCATTCGTCCAACAGTCGGCTTTCGCCCGTGAGGGCCTGGAGGCACAGCGGTACCCGCGCAGCCTCGCCCTGGTCCAGTAACCGCTGGCGGTTCCTTTGGTAAGCGACGATGCGCCCCCAGGCCGCCAGGCCGTCTTCCACGCCCTGCAGGGCAGCGATGCCCCGCGCATGCAGGCGCTCACGCGCACTGGCAGGCAACAGTTCCGGGAAAGCCGAAGTGACGAAGCCGATCTTGCCGTGGCGTTCAACGGCATCGCAGTATAGCCCCAGCAGCAGGTCACATTCCTTGCGCTCGCCGGTGAACGCCGCCGGGTAGTCCAGCACCAGCATCGCCGCGCCCGCGGCGCCGCTCAGGGTACTGTCGAGCATGCGTTGCAGGGCGGCCTCATCGCCCCAGATGGCAGTGGTGAAGTCCAGTGGGTTGACCAGGTTGGCATAGCCCGGCAACACCTCGGCCAGTGCCGCCACCTGCCCTTGCTCGAGCTTCGGCAGTTGCAGATGGTGGCGTTCGGCATAGTCGGCAATCAGGCCGGCATCGCCGCCTGAGCAGGCCAGCGCAATCAGCTCGCCATCTGCCGGCAAGCGTCCGCAGGCTGCGGCCTTGAGCGTTTCGACAAAGCTCACCGGGCCGCTGACGCGGATCACGCCCAGGCGCTGGAACAGGCTGTCGTACAACGCATCGGAGCCGGACAACGAGCTGGTGTGGCTGAGCGCCAGTTCAGCGCCGATCTGCGAAACGCCCGTCTTCAGGGCAATGATCGGCGTACCCTGCTGCAATGCCTTGTAGGCGGCGCGTGCAAAGCCCGGCACGTTCTTCAAGCCTTCCAGGTGCAACCCGATGGCGGTTACCCGTGGGTCGTCGAGCAGCACATCCATCAGCTCGGCCACACCCAGTTGCGCCTGGTTGCCGACCGAGGCCATGTAGGCCACCGGCAGCGAGCGGTCGCTCATGGACAGGTTGTAGGCAAAGTTGCCGCTCTGGGTGAGGATCGCCACGCCCTTCTCCACCTGCTGGCCGCCATGGGCCACCGGCCAAAGGGCTGCACCGTGCAGGTAGTCGAGCAGGCCATAGCAGTTGGGGCCGAGCAGGGCCATGTTGCCGGCCGCAGCGAGCAGGCGCTGCTGCAACTGGCAGCCCTCTTCGCCGCTTTCGGCAAAGCCGGAGGCATAGCAGATGGCACCCCCGGCGCCACGCGCGGCCAGCTCGGCAACGCACTGCAACGTCAGCTCACGGTTGGTGGCGATGAACACCGCGTCCGGGGCGTAAGGCAAGTCGGCCACGCGGGCCACGCAAGGGATGCCTTCCAGGCTTTCATGCTGCGGGTTGACCAGCCACAGCTCACCGCCAAAGCCGCCTTCGGCGCAGCGCTTGAGCGCCCGCGCCATGCTGCGCCCGCCAACGAAGGCCAGGTGCCGGGGCGCCAGCAGGCGCTTGAGGTTGTCACGAATCGATTGCGACATGGGTGTTCTCCTGGCGCTCAGCGCAGCAGCGGGCGCAGCAGTTCGCGGGCGATGATGTGCCGCTGGATTTCCGAAGTACCCTCCCAGATGCGCTCGATACGCGCGTTGCGCCAAATGCGCTCAACCGGCCCTTCATCCATCAGGCCCATGCCACCGAAGATCTGCACGGCTTCGTCGGCGACCTTGCCCAGCACTTCGCTGGCAAACAGCTTGGCCATGCCGGCTTCACCGTCGGTCATGTTGCCCTGGTCCATCTTCCAGGCGGTGTGCAGGGTGAGCATCTCCGCGGCGCGGATCTGCGTGGCCATATCGGCCAGCTTGAACGACACCCCCTGGTAGCTGCCGATGGCCTGGCCGAACTGCTTACGGTCGGCGGCCCATTGCAGTGACAGGTCGAGGGCGCGCTGGGCCTGGCCCACGCAGTTGGCGGCGACCATCACCCGGCCGGCGGTAAGCCAGGCATTGGCCACTTCCCAACCTTTGCCCACTTCGCCCAGCACCTTGCTGGCCGGCACCCGGCAGTCGTCGAAGAACAGCTCGTAGGTGTGATAACCACGGTTGCTCACGCACTTGGGACCACGGCGGATGGTCATGCCCGGCGTACCCCGGTCGACCAGCAAGGCGGTGACCGCATTGCGCTTGCGCCCGTTGTGCTCGTAGGTGTCGGTGACCGCGAAGACGATGGCAAAATCGGCGTGGCCGGCGTGGCTGATGAAGTGCTTGCTGCCGTTGATGACAAAGTCATCGCCCTGGCGCACGGCGCGGGTCTTGATGGCGTTGGCATCGGAACCGGCACCCGGTTCGGTGAGGGCGAAGCAGTCGATCTTCTCGCCCTGCACGCACGGCAGCAGGTAGTCGTTGATTTGCTCGTCCTTGCAGGCCATGAGGATTTTCGACGGCCGTGCAACGAAGACATGCAGCGCCCAGGACACCTTGGACAGCTCACGTTCGATCAGCGCCTGGGACAGGTAGTCCAGGCCACCACCGCCGACTTCTTCGGGCATGTTGAAGGCATAGAAGCCGGCAGCGATGGCTTTGCCACGGATCTGCGCGGCCAGTTCGGGTGACACAGCGTCGGCGCGGTCCACCGCTTCCTCATGGGGCAGCAGCTCCTTGGCAACAAAGCTGCGTACCGCTTCCACCAACATTTCTTGTTCTTGGGTCAGTTGGAAATTCATCTGCGAAGGTCCTGATGAGGGTCGGGTATCGGATTACTGGCCGGTAAAACGGGGGGCGCGACGTTCCACCGAGGCTTGCAGGGCCTCGGCGCCATCCTGGCTGCGGCCACACAACAGGCCGGCGTGGCGCTCGGCCTCCAGCTGCTCGGCGAGGGTGCGCCGGGCGCCGTCGCGGATCAGCTGCTTGGTCTGCGCATAGGCGAACGTCGGGCCATTGGCCAGGCGCCCGGCCAACTCGGCCACCACGGCGGGCAGTTGCTCGTCGGCGCAGACTTCGCTGACCAGCCCAGCCGCCAGGGCACGCTCGGCGCCCCACAGTTCATCGAGGAACAACAAGCGCTTGGCCTGCTCGCTGCCGATCAGCCGTGGCAGGTGCCAGCTGGCGCCGGCATCGGGGCTGTAGCCCATGCTGGTGTAGCCGGCCTTGAAGCGCGCCGAGGCGGCGGCGATGCGCAGGTCGCAGCACAGGCTAAGGTCCATGCCACCGCCCACGGCGGTGCCGTTGATGGCGGCGATGGTGGGTTTGTCGAGGCTGTGCAGGCGCAACATCAGGGCATGGGCAGTTTCGGTCCAGCCATAGCTTTCCAGGGTGCCGGCAGCTTCGGCGGCAGCCCATTCGGCCAGGTCGGCGCCAGCGCAGAAGCTGCGGCCGCTGCCGGTCAGCACCACCACGCGTACGGCGGGGTCGTCGGCATGGCTGTCGAGCAAGGCGTGCAGTTGCTTGAGGGTAGGAATGTCCAGCGCGTTGCGCTGCTCGGGGCGGTTGAGGGTGATCCAGGCAACGCCAGCTTCGACCTTGCTCAACAGTGACGACGACGGGGTAGTCATGGGGGCCTCGGTGTTGTTGTGATGGTTTTGGAGGGCTTGACGAGGAAGATACTAAACGAGTGTTCAACAAGACGGGATGGGCTGTTACAACTTCGCACAACTCGGTGTTTGGCGTTACACAAGGGCGTTCGTCGTGAGGTCTTCATGGGCTGTGAGATCGCACGCCGCGCGGGCGGTGCTCGATCTCACAGGTGCTGAACATGCAGCGATTGACACCCGCCGGCGACGAGCTGCGGCGTCAAACCCCTGGTGCGCTGGGTGCGAAGGCCCCCTGCCGGCGGCGGTTGACGAAGAAGTACGCCGCATAGCACAGGGCAATGAAGCCAAAGCCCCAGTACAGCGACGGTCGTTGGGTTTCATCCAGCGCCAGGAACACGAACAGCGAGCTGCACAGGGTGATGCACAGCAGCGGCACCAGCGGGTACAGCGGCGCCTTGTACTTCAGGTCCTGCAGTTGCCCGCCGTCGCGCAGCCAGGCCTTGCGGAAGCGGTACTGCGCCAGGGCGATGACGATCCAGGTCACGGTGCCGGACATACCGCTTACCGCCATCAGCACCATGAACAGCGTGTCAGCCGCAACGAAGCTGGTCATCAGCGAAATCAGCGCAAAGCACAGGGTGATGCTCAGCGCCCGCAGCGGCACGCCACGCTTGCTCAGCGGCGACAGGCTTTTCGGTGCCATGCCAGTCTTGGACATGGCCCAGAGGATGCGCGTGGAGGCATACAACCCAGAGTTACCCACCGAGAGGATGGCCGTAAGGATGACGAAGTTCATCAAGTCGGCGGCGTAAGGGATGCCGACCATGTCGAACACCTGCACGAACGGGCTTTCCATCAGCCCGGCCTGCTCGTGCGGCACAATGGCCGACAGCACGGCAATCGCCAGCACATAGAAGATCAGCACGCGGAACACCACATTGCGCACCGCCCGCGGGATGCTTTTTTCCGGGTGCTCGGTCTCACCAGCCGCCACCCCCATGATTTCGCAACCCTGGAAGGCATAGACCACGGTCATCATCACCGCGAACACTGCCGACAGGCCGTGGGGGAACAGCGACTCGCCCACCAGGTTGTTCAGCATCGGTGCGGGTGCCCCGCTGCTCAGGGGGATGGCACCGAAGATCACCAGCAGGCCAATGACGATGAAGCCGAGGATGGTTGCCACCTTGATGCCCGAGAACCAGTACTCGGCCTCGCCAAAGGCGCGCGTGGCCAGGGCGTTGAGGCCGAACAGCACCACCACGAACAGCGCCGACCAGTACCAGATCGGCACCTCCGGGAACCAGCGGGTCATCAACATGCCGGCAGCGGTGAACTCCAGGCCTACGGTGGTGGCCCAGCTCATCCAGTACACCCAGCCGATCATGAACCCGGTGGCCGGGCCAATGTACTTGGTGGCGTGGGCCTGGAACGAACCGGACACCGGCATCTGCACCGACAGCTCGCCCAGGCAGACCATCACCAGGTACATCAGCAAGCCCGCGACCAGGTAAGCCAGGATCGCGCCCACCGGCCCACCCTGATTGATGGTTACGCCCGAGCCCATGAACAGGCCGGTTCCAATAACCCCACCCAGCGACAGCATGAAGATGTGTCGGCTTTTCAGGGCGCGGGTGAGCTGGATCTTTTCAACGTTGTCAGTCATGGCGCACCTCACCATTGCGGCAGGTACGTTTGGCGATGCGAACGAGGGGCTGAGCGCTACGGCATGTCATTATTCTTGTCTCCAATAAGCCTCATGGACCGTGTGCAACACGGTTGCCATGGATTATTGGAAACGGATGTAAGGCGCCGTTGTACGAACGGATCGAAGATGTAAAAAGTCGTAAGCTTTTTGTACGTCAGCTCTGGATCAGCTGTTCCAGGGTCGCACGGGCCTGGCCGAGCTGGCTTGCCAGTGGCTCGGCCAGTGCGTTCAGCGCCTGCCCATCATGCTGGCGGGCTGCGTCTTCCAGGCGTCGCAACAGCGCAGCCAGGCCAGAAAAACCCAGGGAGTCGCAACTGCCGGCCAGGCGATGGGCCAGGTGCAGCACCTCGGTAAAGTCCTGGGCCGGCAGCGCCTCGGCCAACGCCGTGGCGTGCTGCTCCAGTGACTGGCGCAACACATTCAGCAGGCCCTGCAGCTTCTGCTCGCCCAGCAGCGAGCGGTGGGTGGCCAGCAGCGACCAGTCCATGTTCGCGTCAATACCGGCCTCTTCGGTCGGCGTTGCGTCGGCCAGCGCCTGGCGCAGGTTGGCCAGTCGCAGGGGCTTGGCCAGCACACCTTGCATGCCGGCTTCCAGGTAATCCGACAGTTGCCCCGGTTGCACGCCAGCGGTCAGCGCCACTATCCGGCTGTGGTGGTTAGGCCCGGGGGTGGCGCGAAGCTGCCGGCACAGTTCCACCCCGCTCATGCCGGGCAGGTGAACGTCCAGCAGGATCAGGTCGAAGCGCCGCTGTGCGCACAACTGCAGGGCCTGCCCGGCATCCTCGGCAAAGCTCACCCGGTGGCCATCGCGCACCAGCAGGCCGCTCGCCACCTCACGGTTCAGCGCGACGTCCTCGACCACCAGGATATCCAGGCTGGCGCTGACCGACTGGGCCGGGGTATTGGCCGCAACCGGCTGCCCAAGGGCGATGTCGAGTTCGAACCAGAAGCAGCTGCCCTGCCCTTGTACACTGTCCAGGCCAATGCAGCCCCCCAGCTTTTCCACCAGGTGCTTGCAGATCGCCAGTCCCAGACCGGTGCCGCCGTAGCGGCGTGCCACGGCCTCGCTGGCCTGGACGAAGCGGTCGAAGATTTTTGCCTGTACGGCCGGCTCGATGCCGATGCCATTGTCACTGACCGACACCCGCAGGCGCTGCGTGGTCGCCTCGCTGACCAGCACCTGCACCTTGAGCCGCACCTGGCCGTGCTCGGTGAATTTGATGGCATTGGCCAGCAGGTTGCTGAGCACCTGACGCAGGTACTGCTCGGCGCCGTGCTGGTAACCGGCTAATTGCTCATCAATCTCCAGATGCAGTGTGTCGCCGTTGTCCGCGGCCATGGGTTCGAGCAGCGCCAGCACTTCCTGGCACAACTGGCGCAGCGAAAAGCCGACCAGCTCGGCGCGGCTCTCACCTTCTTCGAGCCGGGCGAAATACAGCACTTCGTTGAGAATCGCCAACAGCCCCTCGCCGGCCTTGTACAAGGCTTCCAGGCGCTGACGGTCGGCCGCTTCCAGCCGGCCACCGCGTAGCAGCTCGGCCATGCCCAGGATACCGTTGAGCGGGGTGCGCAGTTCGTGGCTCATGGTCGCCAGGAAGCGTGACTTGGCCAGGTTGGCGGCCTCGGCGTCATCCTTGGCCCGGGCCAGGCTGGCGGTACGTCGTTCGACCATGGCCTGCAGTTCGTCGCGCTTGTCTTGCAACGCCAGGCGGTCGCGCTCGCGGCGTTCAATGTCGCTGAGGATGGCGCGGCGCATATCGTCCAGGGCATTGGCCACCGTGTCGATCTCGTCAGGGCGCGATGAACGGCGGCGCCCCAGGCGCAACGGTTCCTGCCATTGGCCGGCGCCAATACGCCGGGCGAACTCGGCCATCACTTGCAGATGGCGGGTGACCAGGCGATAGAACAGCCCCGACAGCGCCACTGCCAGGCCACACAGGAACACGCCCATCCACAGCAGGCTGGCAAGGCCGGTGGCATACAACCGATGGTGCACCGCACCCAAGTCGATACTCACTTCAAGCTCACCCAGGTGCCTGGCGGGGCCCGAGGGGGGCTGATAATCCAGGGGGAAGCGCTCGATGCGCAGCGGCCCCTTGGGTTCGGCCTCTCCTCGCAGCAGTTGAAAATCATCGCTAACCAAGCGCACCCGGGCCACGTCGGAAAAATCCACCAGGCCGCGCAATTGCGTATCCAGCTGCGCCTCGTCCAAGTCCCACAGGCTGCGCTCCAGGCTGGCGAGGTAGCCTGCGCGGATCAACGCCATGCGCGCCTCGATGTCGCGCATCTCGCGGCGGTATTCGAAATACAGCTGCACGCTACTGGCCAGTACGGTAAAGCACAGGCTGAACAACAGGATGAACCGCAGCAGGCGGCGCAGCAGGCCATCGGTGTGCAGGCGAATCATCGGGCATCTGCCGGCAGGTTGATCATGTCGCGGTAGGTGACCTCGCTCTGCTCCAGCCAGCGCGCGATCTCGCCAGCCTGGTTCATGCGCCGCAACTGCGCGTCGATTTCGTCCATGTGCTGGCTCAGGGGTGATTGCCGCGATACGGCTACCCGCAGGTAGTCCACGCTCAGCGCGCTGGGCAATACGCGGATGTCCTGCGCGCCGGGCAGGTGCTCGATGAACAGTTGGCCGGTGCGCCGCTCCTGGATTACGTAGTCGATGCGCCCGCGGATCAGCTTGCCGAAATTCTGCTGACTGGACGATACCCGCTCGATGTTCTGGTGGCGGGCGACGAAGCGGTCGAATTCGGCGCCGTAGCTTTCGCCGTACAACAGGCCGCCACGGTAACCCGCCAGGTCCTCCAGCTGCTGGAACTGCACCGGTCGCTTGCGGTTGTAGAACACGGCCACTTCCTCGCGCACCACCGGCTCCGTGGAAAAACGCATGCGCTGGTCACGCTGGTCGCTGTTGTAGGCCAGGACCACGTCCACCCGCCCGGCGGCGGCGTCCATCAGGCAGCGCTTCCAGTTGCCCAGCACCACGGTTTGCACCTCGTAGCCCATGCGCGCGAACAGTTCGCGCACCACGGTTGGGGCCAGGCCGCGCACCTGGTGGCCGTCGCTCCAGGAAATGGGCGGGTACACGGGGTAGTCACAGTAACGCACGGGTTCACCGGCACTGGCGTGCAGGGTGGGCCACGTCAAGGCCAGCGCCAATCGCCAGGCGCGAGGAATCATGCTGCCACGCTGGCGGTGAACAGGTAGCCGGTGCCGTGAATAGTGATGATCAACTGCGGTTCGGCCGGGTCGTCATGCAACTTGCGCCGCAGGCGGCCGACCAGCACGTCGATGGAGCGGTCGTTGGGCACCCACTCGCGGTTGCGAATCTGGTCCATCAACTGGTCGCGGCTGAGGGTGTGGCCGCTGTTGCGCAGGAACACGCTGAGCAACTGGAACTCGCCGTGGGTCAGCAGGGTTTGCCCGCCACGGGCGTCGATCAGCCGCCGGCGGTCGGTATCCAGCGCCCAGTCGGCGAACTGCTTCAGCGATTGCGCGCAGGCCGGGGCGGGGTGCGCCTCACGGGCATGGCGTACGCGGCGGATCAGGTTTTTCGCCCGGGACACCAGCTCGCGGGGGTTGAGTGGTTTGATCACGTAGTCATCTGCACCGCATTCCAGGCCAACGATGCGGTCTATGTCGTCATTGCGCCCGGTGACGAGGATGATGCCAACCTCCGAGCGCACCCGCAGTTCGCGGGTCAGGGTGAGGCCGTCCTTGCCGGGCAGGCGGATGTCCAGCAGCACCAGGTCGACATCCTGGCTGGCGAGCAGGGCTTCGGCCCTTTCCGCGGTGTCGGCGCAGTGTACGTCGTAGCCCTCCTGGGACAGGTAGGCCTGCAGCAAGTCACGAATAAGCGGATCGTCATCGACGATCAATACCCGAGGCGTCATTGCGTGTTGTCTCTTTTTTATTGGTGTTGTTCTACACACTCGCGACAGCAGCGTACTCGTTACTGAACAGGTGATCAACAGCCCTCGGGCAGGCTGAAGCGCCTCCGGCCGCCGGCCTGCAGGCCGTCGACCCAGGCCTCGCAGATGATCACGCCCTGCTCGGGGGTGAAGGTGCCGGGGTTCAGGCCCGACTCCAGCCACAGGCCGTCGAGCAAGGCGCTCAGGCTGATGGCCGCCAGGTCGGCATCGAAGCCCTGCCAGCCCTCCTCCTCGGCCAGTCTGGCCAGTAGCCGGCCAAGTTCGTTGCGGTACTCGCCGTAGGAGTGGTCGTGCACCTGGTTGATCGCGTCGGCGGTCTTCACCGCGCCCCAGAAGGCCAGCCAGGCATCGAGCAATTGCGGGTCGAGCAGCTCGGCGCAGAACGAGGCACGGAAGAACGCCGACAACCGCTCGCGGGCATTGGGCGCAGCTTGGGCCATGGCCTCGCGCAACAAACCCATCACCCGACCGGTGACGGCCATGTAAGCCTCTGCCACCAGTTCGTCCTTGCCCGCGTAATGGTGGCTGATCAGCCCGACCGAGACCCCGGCCTCGGCCGAGATCTTGCGGATTGAAGCCCCCTGGAAACCATGGCGTTTGAGGCACACCAGGGTCGCCTCGACCAGGTTGGCTTTGCGCAGTTCCGGCAGCATGCGGTGGTAGCGGGCTTCCTGAGTCATCGGTGGGTCTCTGGTTAGGGGCTGGACTGAACGACTGTACAACAAGCCGGACTGCGTGATAAACCCTAAGCGCCACTGCCCGGCAGGGCCCCCTCACAACAACAAAAGCGGCTGCCATGAACGACCTGATCACACGCGAGCTGGACCAAGGCCTGCTGACCCTGGCCTTCAACCGCCCCGACAAGCTCAATGCCCTGAACACTGCCATGTACCAGCTGCTGGGCGACCTGTTGCTGGCGGCAGGTGAAGACCCCGCTGTCGATGCCATCATCATAACCGGTGGGCCGCACTGCTTCAGCGCTGGCAACGACCTTCGCGACTTCCTCGACAACCCGCCCAGCGACCTGGACAGCCCGGTGTTCCGCCTGATGCGGGTGGTCATGGGCCTGGACAAGCCGCTGATCGCAGCGGTCAGTGGTGCGGCGATCGGCATCGGGGCCACCCTGTTGCTGCACTGCGACCAGGTGCTGGTCAGCCGCTCGACCAAGCTGCGCATGCCTTTCGCGCCGCTGGGTGTGTGCCCGGAGTTTGGTTCCAGCCTGCTGTTGCCGCGTGTGCTTGGCCAGGCCCGGGCGGCACGCTTGCTGCTGACCAATGCATTGCTGGATGGCGAACAGATGCTGGCCTGGGGGCTGGCCAATGAGCTGCATGAAAACGGCGAACAGTGCCTGGACGCTGCCCGCACGCTGGCGCGGCAGCTGCAAGGCTACCCGCAGGCTGCACTGCGGATCAGCAAGCGGCTGCTCAAGGACAGCCAGCGGGCGGAGCTGGAGGCCACGGTGGCGCGGGAAAGCCGACTGTTCATCGAGTGCTTGCGTACTGAAGAAGCGCGGGCAGTGCTGCGAGGGCTGATCAAGGGTTGAAGGGGCTGGCGCGATCTTCATGGGCGCAACTGTCTTGCGCAAACGTTGTTGCACTAGTACCCGGTCATCTCCAGATACCCGCGCCCGCCCGCACTCCCGTTCAAGCGTACCGGCCCTTCCCAATACGGGAACCGTGTCTGCATCCACGCCTGCGGCTCAACGGCATCGACCTGCACATCCACCCCATGCTCCGGCACTTGCACCCGCCAGCGCGTCGGTACCTGCTTGCCGTTTTTCTGCGCAGACCAGGCCAGCGCCTGCAGGCGGATCTGTGCGGCGTCCAGCGCCACCACCTCCCCCTGTGGCCCTACCCAGGTCCCGGCGCGATACGGTTCCCCGTGGGCCTCCCGTACCTGGAACAGCATCAGCTTGGCGCCACTGTCCAGGTGCAGGGAAAACCAGTCCCAGCCGGTCTGCCCGGGCGCCAGCGGCTGACTGCTCCATTCCCGGTCCAGCCAGGCCTGCCCGGTAACCGCGATGCACAGGCTGCCACGCTGGACCTGCCCCTGGACCTGGTAGAACGGCTGGCTGTAATAGTACGAAGCCTGGCCCTTGCCTGATTTTTCGCTGTAGCCCTGCTCACCATGCAGCACCAAGGGAAGATCGCTGTGCAACTGCAAGTCATAGCGAAAACCGTCGCCACTTGCGACCATCTGCAGGTGTTCAATGCCGCCCTGGCCCTGTAACACCCAGTCATTAATCCATGCACGAAACGGCTGGGCCTGCACGCCGGCCTGGCCGATACCCCCTCGCGCCAGGGTTTCAGCCGCCTGATGGCCACCCGGCCCGGTCAGTGCTGCATGCCCCATCCACAGGTTCGGGCTGTTCCAGCCGGTGGTCTCCGGGCCGGGGCGCAGGGCCGAGCGGAACAGTGTCCACTGGGCGCCCCAATCTCGGCCCTGGGCGTCCTTGAGATTGGCGGTGACATACCACCACTCGATACGAAAGCCGTCGTGGGGACCGTGGTCATGCGGGAAGACCAGACGATGATCGCGGGTCACCTGGCTGAATTCGCCAGCCTGCTGCCCGAGCCCGGCATAGCTTTGCGGTGCTGGCTGATCACAGCCGCACAACAACAACCCGCTCAGCAACAGCCACGCATTAAGCTTCATCGGCCAACGGCCTCAACAGTTCGCGCGGCTGGCGGCGCGCCAGCTGCCACAGCGGCCAGGCGCAGGCCAGCAGGCTGGTGAGCATGCCCAGCACGGTCAGCTGCAGCAGTTGCATGGGGAACACATACAGCGGTAAACGCCAGCCGAATGCCTGCACGTTCACCACCGCGACCAGGCACCAGGCCAGCAGCAACCCAAGCGGGATTGCCAGCAGCACGGTGAAGCTGCTTAGCATGAGTGTCTGCCCCAGGCTCAGCCAGACCAGTTGCATGCGCCGCACCCCCAGCGCCCACAGCGGTGCCAACTGGCCCAGCCGGGCCTGGCCCAGGGTCAGCAGGTTGATGAACAACGCCACACCAGCCACGCCAAGGGTAAGGCTGTTGAGGGCTGCGGTGGCGGCAAAGGTGCGGTTGAAGACGTCGGTTGACCAGCGTTTCAGGCGCGCCTGCTCGACCACCCGGCTGTCATCCAGGGCAAAGTGCTGTTGCAGCGCGGCCTTGAGCACCGGCACCCGTTCAGCGCTCAGGTCGACACTCAAGCCGGTCAGGGTTGCCTGTGGCCAGTGGGCGCGCAACCAGCCAGCATTGACCAGTACATGCCCCTTGGGGTTGCCGTAATCGGCGTAGATCCCGACCACGGGCAAGGCTGGCGTGTCTGCGGGCAGCTGCAGGCTGTCGCCCAGTTGCAGGTTCAGGCGCCTGGCCAACTGCTCACTGAGCATCACGGCTTGTCCACTGGCCAGTTGCTGCCAGGCGCGCGAATGCTGTTCCAGTAATGGCCAGCGCGCTCCATAGGCGGGGTGATCGACAATGCCCTGCACTTGCACCGGCCAACCTTGCAGCTGCATGTCTGCGCGCCAGCCAGGCAGGACCACGCTGGCCACAGGTTGCTGCTTGAGCCACTCGACTATCTGCAAGCCTTGGGCCGTATCACGTGGGGTGACATACAGGTCGGCGGAGAGGCGCAGGTCAAGCCAACCGACAAACGTCTTGCGAAAACCCTCGGTCATGCTGCCCACACCAACACTGGCAGCCAGCGCCAGCAAAAGGGCGACCAACGCCAGGCTCAAGGCTGGCAGCTGCTGGCGGCTGTCAGCCACGAACCATTGCGCCAATGGCCGGTGGCAACGACGCGCCAGCCAGGCCAGTACCCGATCGAGCAAGGACGGCAACAGCAGCGCCGCCGCCAGCAACAACCCTGCCAGCATGCCGAACGCGCTAAGCAGGCCAGCCCCGAAGACACCACAGCCCAAGGCCAGCAACAGCAGCAGGCCCGCTAGCAAAGCCTGCCGTTGCAACCATGGCCCCTGCGCCAGTCGCCAGGCCTGGGGTTGCGCCAGCGCCAGCAAAGGCAACCGGGCAGCACGCATTACACTCTCCAGCCCGGCCAGCAATGCCCCGAGTACACTTACCAGCACACCCAGCAGCCACCACCCCGCCGGCAGGCTCAACGTGCCGGCGACCTGGGCGCCATACAGACCACGCAGGCTGGCGGCCACGTCGGGCAACAGCCACGCGGCCAATGCGTAACCACTGGCCACCCCGGCCAGCCCACCCACTGCCGCGAACAGGCCCAGCTCCAGCACCAGGGCACCCAGCAGGGTCTTCAGGCTGATGCCGCACGCGCGCAGGTTGCGGATCAGCCCACGGCGCTGCTCCAGCGCCAGACCGATCGCGGCGTGGGCGATGAACAAGCCGACAACGAACGCCAGCAGGCCGAGGGCGGTCAGGTTGAGGTGGAAACTGTCGGTGAGGCGCTGCAAGCCGCCATCGTCCTGCCGCGGCTGCAGTTCAAGGTGGCGGGCAATATCCGCAGGCAACGGCCCGGGCGTATCAGCCAGCAGCAGACGAGACAACTGCCCCGGTGCGTTCAGCAACGCCTGCGCGTAGCCGATGTCCACCACGATGACCCCGGGTGCCAACGCAGGCTGCAAAACCATAGGCGGCAGCAACTGCCCTTCACTGTCGCGGGTCGGCTGCCCGGGGCTTGTGTTCAGTTGACGCAAGGTGTCTGGCCCAACCCAGGCTTGCCCGGGCGAGCCGATGAACGCTTGCAGGTCGAATGCCTGCACCTGCACCCCGGCAATGCTGCTGGCAGGCGGCAGGCTCAACGGCTCGATGCCGATCAGTCGCACACTGCGTGCGGGCTCGCCCGGCAAGCGCAAGCGCCCTTCCAGCACCGGCGAAACAGCCCAGCCCTGCCTGCGCAGTTGCACGTACAACGCATGATCGAAGCGCTCGCCATTGCGCGCGATCAGTTGCGCCTGCAGCGGCCCGGTCAATACCGCGCTGGCCCGGGCATAGTCGCTGCGTGCCTGGCTGTTCAATGCCTGCACACCGGTCCACAGCGCCGTGGCCAGCCACAGGCCAGTGAAGATGCTGAAGCACTGCACACGATGGCGCCGCCAGTGGCTGAGCAGCGCCAACAGGGCCAGCGACAAAAGCTTCATCAGCCCTGCTCGGGCCGCACACGGCCGGCCTGCAGGTAGCAACGGTGCTGCAAACGTGCCGCCAGCCGCGGACTGTGGGTCACCATCAGTACCCCGCTGCCGGCTTCAGCGACCAACTGCAGCAACAAACTCAGCACCTCGTCACTGCTGGCTTCATCGAGGCTGCCGGTCGGTTCGTCAGCCAACAGCCAGGCCGGGCGCCCGGCAAGCGCACGGCCGATGGCGACCCGCTGCTGCTGGCCGCCAGACAGTTGTTCCGGGTAACGCCCGAGCAGGTCCGCCAGGCCCAGGCGCTGCGCCAGGTAAGCCGCCCACTGCGGGTCATGCCGCCCGGCGAGACGGGCCTGGAACGTAAGGTTCAGGCCCACGTCCAGGCTGCTGATCAGGTTGTACTGCTGAAACACCAGGCCAATCCCCTCCCGCCGCCACTGCGCCAGCGACGCTTCCGAACGGCCATCGAGCGGCACATCGTCGATCAGAATACGGCCGCTGTCCGCTCGGTCCAGGCCAGCCACCAGGTGCAGCAAAGTGCTCTTGCCGCTGCCCGACTCGCCCATCAGCGCCAGGCTGCTGCCCCGCGCCAGGCGCATGTCCACCCCCTGCAATATGGGGAGCGGGCCTTGGGGGGTGGGGAATGATTTGTAGAGTTGTTCGATGGCTAGCATCGAGTGGCCTTGATGGGTGGGGTGTCCCTTTAGGCATAGCAGGTTCGGCCAAGCCTGCTCCTGCACTGGCCGCTTTGATCGATCTCGCCGGTGCCTTCCTGTTCAGACGACGTGCTGCTGCAGACGCCCCCTCGAATCGCAGGGGCGCCCCTTTTATGGATCCACTAAAAACCGATAATCGCACAGAATCCGCATTAACAAAGCAAAATCCATTGACCATGCCCGCCAGTCGCAGCCTTAATGGATCCATTAAATAAAAACAAAACCCCGGAGAGCCTCCCATGTACCCTAAAAACACCTGGTACGTCGCCTGCACCCCCGACGAAATCGCCACCAAACCCCTGGGCCGGCAGATCTGCGGGGAAAAAATCGTGTTCTACCGCGCCCGAGAGAACCAAGTCGCCGCCGTCGAGGACTTCTGCCCGCACCGCGGCGCACCGTTGTCGTTGGGCTATGTCGAGGACGGCAACCTGGTGTGCGGCTACCACGGCCTGGTGATGGGTTGCGACGGCAAGACCGTGTCGATGCCGGGCCAACGGGTGCGTGGCTTCCCCTGCAACAAGACCTTTGCGGCCGTCGAGCGCTATGGCTTCATCTGGGTCTGGCCCGGTGACCAGGCGCAGGCCGACCCGGCGCTGATTCCGCATCTGGAATGGGCGGTGAATGATGAGTGGGCCTACGGCGGCGGGCTGTTCCACATCGGTTGCGACTACCGCCTGATGATCGACAACCTCATGGACCTCACCCATGAAACCTATGTGCACGCGTCCAGCATCGGCCAGAAGGAGATCGACGAGGCGCCGCCGGTCACCACCGTCACCGGCGACGAAGTGGTCACCGCCCGGCACATGGAAAACATCATGGCGCCGCCGTTCTGGCGCATGGCCTTGCGTGGCAACGGCCTGGCCGACGATGTACCGGTGGACCGCTGGCAGATCTGCCGTTTCACCCCACCTAGCCATGTGCTGATCGAAGTGGGTGTAGCGCATGCCGGCAAGGGCGGCTACCACGCCGAGGCACAGCACAAGGCATCGAGCATCGTGGTCGACTTCATCACTCCGGAAAGCGATACCTCTATCTGGTACTTCTGGGGCATGGCGCGCAATTTCGCTGCGCACGACCAGACCCTGACCGACAACATTCGTGAGGGCCAGGGCAAGATTTTCAGCGAAGACCTGGAAATGCTCGAACGTCAGCAGCAAAACCTGCTGGCCTACCCCGAGCGCAACTTGCTGAAGCTGAACATCGATGCCGGCGGCGTGCAGTCACGCAAAGTGCTGGAGCGGATCATCGCCAAAGAGCGGGCGCCGCAGCCGCAACTGATCGCCACCAGCGCCACCCCTGCCTGAGGAACAGCCGACATGATCGATGCCGTAGTGGTATCCCGTAACGATGAAGCTCAGGGTATCTGCAGCTTCGAGCTGGCAGCGGCAGATGGCAGCCTGCTGCCGGCGTTCAGCGCCGGCGCCCATATCGACGTGCACCTGCCCGACGGGCTGGTGCGCCAGTATTCGCTGTGCAACCACCCCGAAGAACGCCATCGCTATCTGATAGGCGTGCTCAACGACCCTGCTTCGCGGGGCGGCTCACGTAGCCTGCACGAGCAGGTGCAGGCCGGTGCCCGGCTGCGTATCAGTGCGCCGCGCAACCTGTTCCCGCTGGCCGAGGGGGCGCAGCGCAGTGTGCTGTTTGCCGGCGGCATCGGCATTACCCCAATCCTGTGCATGGCCGAGCAGCTGTCCCACAGCGGCCAGGCCTTCGAGCTGCACTACTGTGCCCGCTCCAGCGAACGTGCGGCGTTTGTCGAGCGGATTCGCAGCGCGCCGTTCGCTGATCGGCTGTTCGTGCATTTTGACGAGCAGCCGGAAACGGCGCTGGACATCGCCCAGGTGCTGGGCAACCCGCAAGCTGATGTGCACCTGTATGTATGCGGGCCCGGCGGGTTCATGCAGCATGTGCTGGACAGCGCGAAGGGGTTGGGCTGGCAGGAGGCCAACCTGCACCGCGAGTACTTCGCCGCAGCACCGGTGGATGCCAGCAACGATGGCAGTTTCTCGGTGCAGGTGGGCAGCACGGGCCAGGTGTTCGAGGTGCCAGCCGACCGGACCGTGGTGCAGGTGCTGGAAGAGAACGGTATCGAGATCGCCCTGTCGTGCGAGCAGGGTATTTGCGGCACCTGCCTGACACGCGTGCTGCAGGGCACACCGGACCATCGCGATCTGTTTCTCACCGAAGAGGAACAGGCCCTGAACGATCAGTTCACGCCCTGCTGCTCACGCTCGAAGACGCCGCTGCTGGTGCTGGACATCTGACCCGGCTTACGACGAGGGCAGGATGACTTTCATGCCCGCGTCCGCCGCTGCCCCACCAAAGGTTTCGGCATAGCGCAAGGTGGCATTGGCGTGCTCGCGCATGATCGCTTCGGCGCGGGCACCCTGGCGGTTGACCAGGGCGTCGAACACGGCGTGGTGCTGCATGTGGGCGAAGTTGAAGCGCCGGTACTCGCGAGCCAGGTCATGGCGGTCCACCGCCAGTGCGGTGACCGAGGCGAATGGCAGGTGATCGTTGCGCGCCAAGGCAACGGCAATGGCCGGGTTGTGGCTGGCGTCGATGATCACCTGATGAAAGCGCATGTTCAGGTCGTGATAGACCTGCAAGTCGTCTTCGCTCACAAAGCCCTTGTCGAACAGTTGATCGCCGTCGACCAGGCACTGTTGCAGCGCAGCGCGTGCTTGCACCGACAAGCCACGTTCTGCAGCCTGACGCGCCGCCAACCCCTCCAGCACACCGCGCACCTCGACCGCACCCGCGATGTCATCGGCGCTGACCGAACGCACCTGAAACCCCCGGCCACCAAAGCGCACCAGCAGGCCTTCCTGTTCGAGGGTGCGAAATGCCATGCGCACCGGCATGCGTGAAACGCCGAACAGTTCAGCGGTTGGGACTTCCATCAAGCGCTCGCCGGCCGCCAGCTCGCCCGAAGCGATCATCTTGCGCAACGCAACCAGCACCATTTGACCGGGTTTGCTCATCCAGGCGACTTCCAAAGACATGAGCGGGCATCTTAGCGCAAGCCGTGGGGTTGCTGCTGACCTGTTGTAGGAGCGGGTTTACCCGCGAAGCAGGCGACGCGAGGCATGGCACCGGCGTTGCCGGTGTTCGCGGGTGAACCCGCTCCTACGGGCAGAGCGCGCGCCAAGAAACCAACCTGTCTCAAGATATGCGCCGTAAATGTAGGAGCGGGTTTACCCGCGAAGCAGGCAACGCGGAACATGGCACCGGTGTTGCCGGTGTTCGCGGGTGAACCCGCTCCTACGGGGGCGCGCGCCAAGAAAACAACCGGGCGCAAGACATGCGCCGTAGATGTAGGAGCGGGTTTACCCGCGAAGCAGGCAACACGGAACATGGCACCGGCTGCGCCGGTGTTCGCGGCTGAACCCGTTCCTACAAGGTCAGCGGGTAGCTGACGATCAGTCGCGTCTGGTCGAAATCGCTGTTGAAGCTGCGCCGGTTGGTCGCGTTGTTCAGCCGGATGTTGAGGTTCTTCAAAAACCCGCTCTGGAAGGTGTAGTTCACCTCGGTATCGCGCTCCCACTCCTTGCCATTGCTGCCCGCCGCCGTGGTGGCGTTCTCGCCATGCCCGTACCGCACCATGGCCAGCAGCCCTGGCACACCGAGCGCGGCAAAGTTGTAGTCATAACGCACTTGCCACGAACGCTCGTCAGCATTGCTGAAGTTGCCGTTGAACATGTCGTTGCCCAGGGTTCGCCCACTGCTGCCGTACACCGACATCCACTGGCTGTCACCACTGACCTTCTGCAACCCCAGGTACAGCGTGTGCCCACTGTACGAAGCTGACAGCAAGGCGTAGCCGGTGCGGCTCTGGATGTCGCCGATGCGCGCCTGTCCGTCATCCCGGTCGATGAAGTAGCCAAGGTTAGCCCCCAACGTCCACTCCCCTACCCGCTGACTGTGCAGCAGGTTGAAGTAGCTTTGCTGGTAGATGTCCTCCAATTGCGAGTGCCAGGCGCCGATCAGTGTTCGCTGCTGGTTGAAGCGGTACTCGGCGCCGGCGTAGTTGAAGCCGTCCGAGGTGACCCCGGGCGCGGCCCAGGCAGACAGGTCCTGCATGTCCGAAGAGTGGCGCAAGCTCACGTCGCGGTACTGGCCGGCCTGCAGGCTCAGGCCTTCGATTTCCCGCGAGTCGAGCATGGCACCACGGAAGGTCTGCGGCAGCAGGCGGCCATCGTCGTAACGCAGCAGTGGAATATCCGGCAACAACTCCCCCACCTTCAGCTCGGTCGCGGACATACGCAGCTTCGCCGCCAGCCCGGCCCGACCGTAGTCGTCGGCCGCCCGCCCGTCATCGTGCACCGGCAACAGTTCTGAGCCGCTGGTACCGCCGCCGCTGTCCAGCTTCACGCCGAACAGGGCGATACCGTCCAGGCCAAAACCGATCAGCCCCGGGGTGTAGCCCGAGCTGAACTTGAAGATGAAACCCTGGGCCCACTCTTCAACCTTGCCCTTGGCGGCCCCCGGGTCGCGGAAATCGCGGTTGAAGTAGTAGTTGCGCAGTGTCAGCCCACCCTTGGCATCTTCAAAGAAGCCCCCCTCTTGCGCCCAGGCCGGCAAACCAAGGCCAAACGCCAACGAAACTGCCAGGGCCGAACGGGCCAGCGTGCAAGTTGTGTCCATCATTATTATTGTTCTCCACGTTCAATAGGCGCAGCAGACCGCCCCAAGCCAGCATGACCCGGAGCAGCAAGTTGCATTCAGATACCCGGCCAGGCCGGGTTGCACTCAGTGGCTCAGTGCATCAGCAGACAAGGCAGACGCAGGCTTGGCCGTTGGGCGCAACAGCAGCAGGCAACCCGCGGCAAGCACGAACACGCTGGCGAACACGCCATACAGATGCAGGGGTTGCCAGCCACCATCGAGCAGCACGCCAGCCACGGTCGGCGACAGGATTGCGCCCATGCGGCCGATGCCGATCCCCCAACCCACGCCGGTGGCGCGTACCGATGCGTCATAGACCACCGGCGACAAGGCATACAGCCCAGCCACGCAGCCGTTGGAAAACAGCCCGATCAGCAGGCCCAACGCCAGCGCCGCAGTGACCGAGGCGCCATTGGCCACGAACAGCACCAGCAGCGCGGCGGTAATGAGCATGAACAACGCCAGCACGCGCGTCAGTGGCCAGCGCGAAGCCAGGCCGCCGATCAGCGCCGCGCCAAGGATGCCGCCCACGCTCAACAGCACCCCGCCGGTGATGCCTTGCTGGGCCGACAAGCCGGCGGCCACCAACAGTTTCGGCGTCCAGCTCATGACGAAGTAGAAGCCGAACATGACCAGGAAGAACAGCAACCAGATCACCAGCGTGGTGCGGCGCATGGCCGGCGCCAGCAGCTGCTTGAAACCGCTGCTGGCACCTTCTGCCCGTGCGGCAACAGCCGGCAGTTGCGCCAATGCCGGTTGGCCGAGGCGCACGGCCAGGCGGTTGACCCGGGCCAGCGCATTGGCCGGCCGGCGTGCCAGCAGAAAGTCCAGCGACTCTGGCAACCACAGCAGTACCAGCGGGATTACCAGTACGGTGACGATGCCGCCAAACAGAAATACCGAGCGCCAGCCCCAATGCCCCAGCAGCCATACCGCCAGCAAACCGCCCAGGGTCGCACCCAGCGCATAGCCAGTGGACTGCAGGCTCACCGCCAAGCCGCGCCAGCGTTTGCTGGCATATTCACTGGCAATCACATTGCTGCTGGCCAGGATGCCACCGATGCCCAGCCCGGTCAGGCCACGCAGCAGCGCCAGTTGCAGCGGGCTCTGGCTCAGTGCCGAGAGCAGCATGCCGATACCGGACAGCGCCAGGCACAGCAGGATCAGCGGGCGTCGGCCAAAGCGGTCAGCCCACGGCGCGATGAACAATGACCCGGCCGCCATACCGAACAAACCGGCACTGAGCAGGAGCCCGACCTGCGCCCCATTCAGGCCCCACTCGGCAGACACCGAGGCGGCGGTGAAGGCCATGACCAGCACGTCGAAGCCATCGATCATGTTGAGGATGATGCAAATACCAATGGCCAGGCACTGAAAGCGCCCCATCGGGTCGTTGTCCAGACGTTGCTTGAGATCGGTATTCATGGGGTCACCTGCCGGCCAGGCTTGGCCACAGGCGAGAGGAACGATGCGCACGCGCAGGCGCAACGGGAGGAACCCTGACGGTTCAGTGCCGCTGGATAGCCATTCATGACTGGACCCTTTTTGTAATTGTTATCGCATACGGCAGGAGGGCTCCGGCCGTTGTCAGGCGCTAATCAACCAGATAATGGATCCACAGACAACGTTACGAAAGCACTGCCTATCAATCAGGCGCGACCAACCTCAGCTCATCGTTAGGCAAAATCATATTTTTTATTTTTAAATTCAATAGTTTATAAATTTACAACCAAAGAAACTTGATGTTCGATTAACGAACACAATCGAATTATGGATCCACAAACCATCAAAAACCACCCTTTGACTCACCACCATGACTACGCAATGAACAAATCTTCATGTTCCCCCTCAGCGCCCTGATCATGGGGCGCACAGCCGATGCCAGCCAGCCGGCAGCCGGGACTCGCCTTGAGGGTGCGGTACGGGTTGCGTAGCATCCGCGGCCCGATCGCGCGCGTATTGCCACCCCTCAGGATCGATTCACAGATGCCGCAACCCATCCCGCTAAAGGACCACGAAAAGGAAAAACACTTGGTCAACCGTCGGCTTCTGGCCTGCGCTGCCATGGTGTTCAGCCTGTGTGCTGTCCTGGTGGGCCGGCTCTATGTGCTGCAAGTGCTGCAGCACGACCAACAAACGGCCGTGTCGGAAAACAACCGCGTGCACGTGCTGCCCATCGCCCCCGAACGCGGGCTGATCTATGACCGCAACGGCGTGGTACTGGCCGACAACAAGCCCAGCTTCGACCTGACCATGACCCGCGAGCGATCAGGCGGCGACTCGGCCAAGGTGCTCGACACCCTGACGCAGGTGCTGGGCCTGACCGAAGACGACCGTAAGCAGTTCGACAAGGACCTGCGCCGTGGCCGCAAACCGTTCGAGCCCGTGACCCTTATGGTGGGCTTGAGCGAGGAGCAGATCGCCCTGGTAGCGGTGAACCAGTTCCGCCTGCCGGGCCTGGAGGTGGAGCCGCAGTTCATCCGTGAGTACCCACTGGCCGGGCATTTCGCGCATTCAGTGGGCTATGTGGGGCGCATCAACGAGAAAGAAGCCAAGACGCTCGACAGCACTGAGTACCGCGGCACCCAATCGATTGGCAAGACCGGCATCGAGCGCTTCTACGAAAGCCAGCTGCATGGCCACGTGGGCTACGAAGAGGTCGAGACCAACGCTCAGGGGCGGGTGATGCGCGTGCTCAACCACAAGGACCCGACCCCTGGGCAGGATATAGTCCTCACCCTGGACGCCCATTTGCAGATAGCCGCAGAAAAAGCGCTGGGTGACCGCCGTGGCTCGGTGGTGGTATTGGACCCGGCCAATGGTGACGTACTGGCGATGGTCAGCAACCCCAGCTTCGACCCCAACCTGTTCGTCAAGGGTATCAGCTTCAAGCAGTATGCCGCGCTGCGCGACTCCATCGACCGCCCACTGTTCAACCGCGTCCTGCGCGGCCTGTATGCGCCTGGCTCGACCGTGAAGCCTGAAGTGGCCATCGCTGGCCTCGACAGCGGGGTGATCACCCCTGGCAGCCGGGTGTTCGACCCGGGCTACTACGAACTGCCCAACTATGACCACAAGTACCGCAACTGGAACCGCAGCGGCGACGGCTGGGTGGACATGTACACCGCCATCATGCGCTCCAACGACACCTACTTTTACGACCTGGCGCACAAGCTGGGCATCGACCGCCTGCACGACTACATGGCCGAGTTCGGCCTGGGCCAGAAGGTGTCGCTGGACATGTTCGAGGAAGCCTCCGGGCTGATGCCCTCGGCCGAGTGGAAGCGCGCCACACGACGCCAGGCCTGGTTCCCGGGCGAGACGCTGATCCTTGGCATTGGCCAGGGTTACATGCAGGTCACCCCCCTGCAGCTGGCCCAGGCCACCAGCCTGCTGGCAAGCAAGGGCGTGTGGCACCGTCCGCACCTGGCCATGACCGTGGGTGGCGATACGCCGATCGACCCAAACCCCATGCCCGACATCGTGCTGCACGACAAGCATGCCTGGGACCAGGTCAGCCAGGGCATGCAGATGGTCATGCACGACCCGCGCGGCATTGCCCGCGCCGCAGCGGCAGGCGCGCAGTATCGGATCGCCGGCAAGAGTGGTACCGCGCAGGTGGTGGCGATCAAGCAGGGTGAGCGTTACAACCGCAACAAGACCCTGGAGCGCCACCGCGACAACGCCCTGTTTGTCGGCTTTGCTCCGGCTGAGCACCCCAGTGTGGTGGTGGCGGTCATGATCGAGAACGGTGAGGCTGGAGGCCGGGTCGCAGGGCCGGTGGTGCGGGAAGTGATGGATGCTTATCTGCTGGATGAGCAAGGGCACCTGAAGCCGGAGTATGCGGGCGGCGCACCCACTCGGGGTGTGCCACACACATGATTTGGCGTAGCCGCTGTGCAGGCGGCTTTAGTCGCGAATGAGTCAGGATGCCGTGCGCGGCATCAGCTCATACGGGTGTTTCCACCCCGGCAGCGCCTGGATACGGGCTTTCCAGGCCTCGATGTGCGTGAACGCTGCCAACAGGATACCGGTGTCTTCTGGCATGAACACATACCCCGCCAACGACAGGTCGGCGATGGTCAACCGACCACCAACCATGAATGGCGTCTTCGCCAGGTGCGCGTCGACAATACGGTAAGCCGCCGTGGCACGCTCGCGCAGGAACCGCGTGACATCGGTTTCGCCGGTGTTCTTCAGGCAGAACAGAAAGCGCAGCGCAGCGTAATAGCTGGTGAACTTATGGTTGTCGAACAGCATCCACCGCCAGATCTCACGCTTTTCATCTTCATCGCGAGGCCCGAACTGGCCGGTCTGTTCGGCAAGGTATTCGAGGATCAGCGCAGACTGGGTGAAGCGCTTGCCAGCGTGTTCCATCACCGGCACCTCGCCCTGCTCATTCACCTCATCGCGCCAGGTCTGCTCACGCGTCTGGCCATGGAAGAAGTCGACGAACACCGGCTGCCAGTTCTGGCCGGTGAGTTCAAGCATGAGCGCAGCCTTGTAGGCGTTGCCGGATTCGGCGAAGCAATGCAGCCTGTAGTCGGACATGGGCGAACCTTCAGTTTCCTTTGAATGATCGGCAGGGCGCTCTGCGGGTTTGCCCGCGAAGCCCTCCACCCAAGCAAATCACGCGCGTCCCGACGCGGTCAATCCACGACGCGCTCCGTCGACACCTTGAAACCGTGCGTTCAGCCACATCATCAGCGGCAGGTGCACCTTCATCCCCGCCACGCTCCTGCCAGCAGAAGGGAACTACCCGAACGCCTCAACCGTCTTAGACACTGAGTGGTTTATTTCCCTGTGCTTCACGTTACTGGAGAACACGACATGCGCCACCTACTGCTCGCCCCTGCGCTGCTGCTCCTGGTGCCTGCCGGTGCTGCCCTGGCCCGCGTCGATGCGGGCGACGTCGCCACCTCGGCCGGTATTTCCGCTTCGCTGTATTCGACCTTCAAGGATGACAAACGGATCATCCCGGCCCGTGACGAACTTTCAGCGTTCGTCGCCAGCGGCGGTGCCATCCGCGGCGCCTATGTGGAGTCGGCGCTTGAACAGGCCCGCAAGGACCATCCTGGGTTGCAGGCCAACGATGAAGAGCTGGCCCGGGCCATCCTGTCGCAAGATGACCCTGTGGCTGACCATTGAGTAAACCTGTACCGGCCCTTTCGCGGCGGTTCGACGCGAGAGGGCCGATACAAGGCCGCTTCACGCCCAGCCATCCATACGCATGGTCGCCCTGACCAGGCGCTGCTCTTCCTGCTCGATCTCCCGCAAACTGTCGCGTATGCCGTTGATATGCTCACGCGCCGCCCGCTGCGCCTGCTCGGGCAGTTGCTCCATGACTGCGCGGTACAACCGCGCATGCTGCCGATCAATCTGGCGTTTCTGCGCTGGCCGGCAGTACAAGTTGTTGACCGACGCAAACACCGTGCTCAACGTCAGGTCACTGAGCGATTGCAGGGTATGCACCAGCACCGGGTTATGCGACGCCTCACTGATCGCCCGGTGAAAGGCATGGTCACGGCGGGCATGCTCACGGGCATCGAGCGCCTGCGCAGCCTCGTGCGCAGCCAGCATTTCTTCGTAGCGCCGGCGGATCAGCAGGCGGTCGACGTCGGTAGCCCGCAACGCCGCCAGCCGCGCCGACTCAGCCTCCAGCAACGCCCTGACCTCCAGCAGGTCGAACAGCGTGCGCGGTTGCGAACTGAACAGGTGCATCAAAGGCGTAGCACCCACCTGCCCGGTGAGATCGGCGACGAACGAACCCCGCCCCTGTTCAGTGTCGATGATGCCGCGCCCACGCAGAACGCGCAGGCCCTCACGCAAGGCCGAACGTGAACAGCCAAGTTTTTCCACCAGCCGCCGCTCCGATGGCAGCGCCTGGCCCACCTTGAGCACGCCTTCGACGATAAGCCGCTCGACCCGTTCGGCCACCTGGTCGGCAACCTTGGCCTTGCCTTCAGTACCCACTGCGCACCCCCTGCTGGTAGGACCACTTTGACTTATAGCGCCAATCTAGCCAGACAGAACCGTGAATAAACAGTACTGCCCGAAGAAACTGGTAGGACCAGTCAACATCTCACTCGACCCCAAACGCTAGCACGCGCACGCTGCATCGGTGACCGCTTCGCCAACAACAACAAAAACCGTTGCGAGTGAGCCAATGAATATCCTGTACGACGAACGCGTCGATGGCGCGCTGCCCAACGTGGACCTGGCCGCCCTGTTGCAGGCGCTGCGCGATGCCCTGCCGGATCTTGAAATCCTGCACCGCGACGAAGACCTCAAACCGTACGAATGCGACGGCCTGTCGGCCTACCGCACCGTGCCACTGCTGGTGGCGCTGCCCGAGCGCCTGGAGCAGGTGCAGACGCTGTTGAAGCTTTGCCACCAGCGCGGCGTACCGGTGGTTGCGCGTGGCGCCGGTACCGGCCTGTCTGGTGGTGCCCTGCCGCTGGCCAAGGGCATCCTGCTGGTGATGGCGCGCTTCAACCGTATCCTCGAGGTCAACCCGCAGGGGCGTTACGCCCGCGTGCAACCGGGCGTACGCAACCTGGCCATCTCCCAGGCCGCCGCACCCCATGGTATGTACTACGCACCCGACCCTTCCTCGCAAATTGCCTGCTCAATCGGTGGCAACGTCGCCGAAAACGCCGGTGGCGTGCACTGCCTCAAGTACGGCCTGACCGTACACAATGTGCTCAAGGTGGACATCCTTACGGTCGAGGGCGAACGCCTGAGCCTCGGCAGCGATGCCTTGGACAGCCCCGGCTTCGACCTGCTGGCATTGTTCACCGGCTCCGAAGGCATGCTCGGTATCGTCACCGAAGTCACTGTCAAGCTGCTGCCCAAGCCCCAGGTGGCGCGTGTGATACTGGCCAGTTTCGACAGCGTCGAGGACGCCGGCCGGGCAGTCGCCGACATCATCGCTGCCGGCATCATTCCCGGCGGCCTGGAGATGATGGACAACCTGGCGATCCGCGCCGCTGAAGACTTCATCCATGCCGGCTACCCGGTGGACGCGGCGGCGATCCTGCTGTGCGAACTGGATGGCGTGGAAGCCGATGTTCACGACGACTGCGCGCGCGTCGCCGCCGTGCTGACCCAAGCCGGGGCCCGCGAGGTGCGCCTGGCCTGCGACGAAGCCGAGCGCGTTCGCTTCTGGGCCGGGCGCAAGAACGCCTTCCCGGCCGTGGGGCGCATCTCCCCAGACTACTACTGCATGGACGGCACCATCCCGCGCCGCGAGTTGCCACGGGTGCTCAAGGGCATCAGCGACCTGTCCGCGGAGTATGGCCTGCGGGTCGCCAATGTGTTCCATGCCGGCGACGGCAACATGCACCCTTTGATCCTGTTCGATGCCAACCTGCCCGGCGAGCTGGCGCGTGCCGAAGCGATCGGCGGCAAGATTCTGGAACTGTGTGTGAAGGTGGGCGGCAGCATCACCGGTGAACACGGCGTAGGGCGCGAAAAGATCAACCAGATGTGCGCGCAGTTCAACAGCGACGAAATTACCCTGTTCCACGCGGTGAAGGCCGCCTTCGACCCCCAGGGCCTGCTCAACCCCGGCAAGAACATTCCCACCCTGCACCGCTGCGCCGAATTCGGCGCCCTGCACGTGCACCAGGGGCAACTGCCCTTCCCCGAGCTGGAGCGCTTCTGATGAGCATGGAGCGCGACATGAGCCAGACGCTGTTGGAGCAGGTCAACCAGGCGCTGAACGAAGGTACGCCGCTGCGTATCCAGGGCAGCAACAGCAAAGCGATGCTCGGCAACCCGGTGGCCGGCGAAGTACTCGACACCCGCAACCACCGCGGCATTGTCAGCTACGACCCCACCGAGCTGGTACTCACGGCCCGCGCCGGTACCCCCCTGCGCGAGATCGAGGCCGCCCTGCACGAGGCCGGCCAGATGCTGCCCTGCGAACCACCCCACCTGGGCCCCGAGGCCACCTTGGGCGGCATGGTCGCGGCCGGGTTGTCTGGCCCGCGACGGCCGTGGGCCGGGTCGGTGCGCGACTTTGTACTGGGTACACGGGTGATCACCGGCCACGGCAAGCTGCTGCGCTTTGGTGGCGAGGTGATGAAGAACGTCGCCGGCTACGATGTGTCACGCCTGATGGCGGGCAGCTTCGGATGCCTGGGGCTGCTGACCGAGGTTTCTTTGAAAGTGCTGCCACGGCCGCGCCTGTGCCTGAGCCTGCGCCTGCCGATGGGCCGCAATGAAGCGCTGGCCGAGCTGGCCGAATGGGGCCAGCAACCGCTCCCGATCAGCGCCGCCTGCCATGACAGCGAAACGCTGTACCTGCGCCTGGAAGGCGGCGAAGGGTCGGTGCAATCGGCACGCCAGCGGTTGGGGGGCGAAACGCTCGATAACCGCTTCTGGAGCGACCTGCGCGAGCAGCGCCTGGCGTTCTTTGCCGACGCCGCCCCCCTGTGGCGCCTGTCCGTACCCACCGTCACCGGCGAGCTGGACCTGCCCGGCCAGCAACTGATCGACTGGGGGGGTGCCCAGCGCTGGCTCAAGACCTGCGCACCGGCGCAGGCCATTCGCGACCAGGTCGCCAGGGTGGGCGGCCACGCCACCTGCTACGCCCCCGGTGCAGCCAGCAGCCCGCCGCTGCCGGTTGCACTGATGCGCTATCACCGCGCCCTCAAGCAGCAGCTCGATCCCCAGGGGGTGTTCAACCCTGGTCGCCTGTACCCGGACCTGTGAGGCCAGCCCATGCAAACCAACCTTAGCGAAACCTCGCGCCGCCTGGCCCGCGCCGACGAAGCCGAGCGCATCCTGCGCACCTGCGTACATTGCGGTTTCTGCACCGCCACCTGCCCCACTTACCAGTTGCTGGGCGACGAACTGGACGGCCCGCGCGGGCGCATCTACCTGATCAAGCAGATGCTCGAAGGCGAGCCGGTCACCGCCAGCACCCAATTGCACCTGGACCGCTGCCTGACCTGCCGCAACTGCGAAACCACCTGCCCATCGGGGGTGAAGTACCACGACCTGCTGGACATCGGCCGCGCAGTGGTCGAGCAGCAGGTGCCACGCCCACTCGGCCAGCGCCTGTTGCGCCTGGGCCTGCGTGCGGTGGTGCCGCGCCCGGCACTGTTCAAGGCCCTGACCCGCAGCGGCCAGGCGTTGCGCCCGCTGCTACCGGCCTCACTCAAACGCAAGTTGCCGGTGCAGGTAACGACACCCGGCCCGCGTCCGGCAGTGCGCCATGCGCGCCGGGTACTGATGCTGGAAGGTTGCGTGCAGCCAGCCCTGTCACCCAATACCAATGCCGCGGCTGCGCGGCTGCTCGACCGCCTGGGCATCAGTGTGCAACCCATCCTGCAGGCCGGATGCTGTGGCGCGGTGGACTATCACCTGAATGCTCAGGAGCAAGGCCGGCAGCGGGCACGGCGCAATATCGACGCCTGGTGGCCCGCCATCGAAGCGGGTGCCGAGGCGATCGTGCAGACCGCCAGCGGCTGCGGCGCGTTTGTCCGCGACTATGGCCATCTGCTGGAGAAAGACCCCCATTACGCTGCCAAGGCGGCACGGGTCAGTGCACTTTCCCGCGATCTGGTGGAAATCCTGCGCGATGAGCCGATCGAACAATTGGCCCTGTGCGCCGAACAGCGCCTGGCCTTCCACTGCCCATGCACCCTGCAGCACGCACTGAAGCTGGGCGGCGCGGTAGAGGCGTTGCTGACACGGCTTGGCTTTACCCTGACCTCGGTGCCCGATGGCCACCTGTGCTGCGGCTCGGCAGGGACCTATTCGCTGACCCAACCTGAACTGTCACTGCAACTTCGCGACAATCGTCTGAATGCGCTGGAAAGCGGTAAACCGCACATCATTGCCACGGCCAACATAGGCTGCCAGGCCCACCTCGATGGGGCTGGACGCACACCCGTGCGCCACTGGATCGAAATCGTCGAAGCCGCCTTGAACCCGGAGCCCGCCCATGCTTAGCAAGTTCGCTATCGGCCAGACCGAAATCGCCCGCGTACTGACCGCCGCCCGCCAGGAAGCCCAGGCCCGACAATGGAGCGTGACCATCGTCGTGGTCGACGACGGCGGCCACCCACTGGCCCTGGAACGCCTGGACGGCTGCGCACCGGCCAGTGCCTACATCGCGATGGAAAAGGCCCGCACCGCCGCACTGGGGCGCAAAGAGACGCGGGATTATGAAGACATGGTCAATGGCGGCCGCACGGCCTTCGTGACCGCTCCCCTGCTGACCAGCCTTGAAGGTGGCGTGCCGCTGCGGGTGGCAGGCCAGGTGGTGGGCGCCATTGGTGTATCCGGCGTCAAATCCGAACAGGATGCCCAGGTGGCCAAGGCGGGGGCTGCTGCCTTGTAGACCCTGGGGTTCGACCACCGCCCAGCATCTTAAGACGTTTCCTACGCCGCCCTCAGAAGCGCCCTACTTGCTGCCTCTGCCCACAGAAAACATGATCGGCACTGGAGGACGCAAGGTCGCGATCCAGAGGAGGCTCCGCATGCACCCGTACGCCCGCCCCATCGCCGAACTGCGCAGCAGCCTGCGCGAAATGCTGGCCCATGACATGACCAACCCCGACAACGACCCGCACTTGTCGGGGGTCATGTTCTTCTGCGCCACCGATGAACATTCCCGGCAATTGATCGAACGCATCGAGTTGCTGGCCAGCGAGGTGTTCTTCGACGCGAACGGGCGGGCCATTTCAGAGCATATGAAAGCTTCGGCGGTTGAAGGCGTGCGCATCAAGCGCAACCGCAACGCGCCGGAGGATGAAACCGTGATACGCATTGCCCTGGCAGAAAAAGGCTATATCACCGTCAGCACCGCTCGGCTCTGAGCGGTTGGCTCGGCCTCTTCGTAGCCTGTGACAAGCACCTGAGTCGCAGCCGATCCGCTATCCTGAGCAATCCTCCGCTCCGGACCCGCCCATGGAACTGCACATTCGCCTGGAGGGCCGCAAAGGCCTGGCCGACCAGCTTTACCAGCAACTGCGCGACGGTATCGACAGCGGCCACCTGGCCGCCGGTACCCAACTGCCGCCCACCCGTCTGCTGGCTGAACAACTGGGCGTATCGCGCAAGACAGTGGCCGAGGCCTATTCGCGGCTGACCTACGATAACCTGCTCAGCGGCGTGGTCGGCCGTGGCACGTTCGTCACCCCACGCCATCCGCTGCGCAGTAACGAATCAGCCACCATACCCCTGGCCGGCGCCGCCTCCCTCGAGCGCTGGCAGCAGCGCGCCACCGTGCTCAGCCAACGCCAGGTGCAGGCGCCATCGCGCTATGACTTCGTCGGTGGTGCTTCGAGCAAGGCACAGTTCCCCTTCGACCAGTGGCGCAGTTGCCTGAACTACGCACTGCGCCGCAGCCAGCGCCACCCCGAGCGCCAATTCCCGGCCCAGGGCTTGCCGGAACTGCGCGAAGCCATTGCCCACCACATCGCCTACTCGCGCGGGGTGCACTGCAGCGCAGCCGATCTGCTGGTGTGCAACGGCGCCCAGCAGGCGCTGGACCTGATCGCCCGGGTGCTGGTCGAACCGGGCTGCCAGGTGGCCATGGAAGATCCTGGCTACCCGCCGGCACGGCAATTGTTCCTGGCCCTGGGGGCACGCCTGCAATCGGTGCCGGTGGACGATGAGGGCCTGTGCGTGGAACAGATCGCCGACGGCACCCGGCTGATCTACGTCACCCCCTCGCACCAGTTCCCGCTGGGCATGCCGATGAGCGAGCCACGCCGGCATGCCCTGCTTGCGCGCGCCGCCGAGCTGGGTGCACTGATCATCGAAGACGACTACGACTGTGAGTTCCGCTACCACGGGCCAGCCTCGGACGCGCTGCAGCGTCTGGACCGGCATGGGCTGGTCGCCTATGTCGGGACCTTCTCCAAGACTTTGCTGCCCGAGCTGCGCCTGGGCTATGCCGTATTACCACCTGCCGTACTGCAGGCCGCTTGCGTGGCCAAGCACCTTAGCGATTGGCACAGCCCGACCCTGCTGCAGTGGGCGCTGGCGCGCTTCCTTGGCGATACTCTATAGTTAACAGCGAAAACCTTGTACTCTAGAGCTGCATGTGTACAGCCAGAAGATAGATATCTAAAAGTGGCTTAGCATCAAATAGCTCGCCAAAACCTGACCAGGGCATGACTCAAATTCCAGCAACTTGGTTAGCTCAAGTGATTCATTAACCGAGAGAAATTAAACACTGGGTGCGGACATCACGAACTGTGAGACTTCTGACTGTATAAGGCAGCCCTACTGGAGTAACGTTTGAGTACTCAAGGCACGGGGCTTTGGGCGGAAACCTCAAATTGCAGAGGCGTTTCTGAATAAAGCGACCTAATATGCAATCGACGAGCATATAGTTTTTGTTGCTATCGAAATTTTGATTTAATAAAAGTCAGGTGCGGCATAAATCATAACTATTCGCTAGATCACTACTACACTCTCAAAGCGCTCTTGGCAAATTCTCAACTTTGGTTATTTTTTTGGAAATTTAACAATTCGCAGCCCCTCAAGCCGATCAATTTATTTTTCAAGTTTTGCAACATGCCGTAACAACATGATTTCACGAGCAAGAATTTGGTCTGACAGTGCTTTGAAACTTTCGGCCCTTTCGCGCTCTGCCTTAATTTTCCTTTTAAGCTCAGCCTTGCTAACTGGGACGCCCGCAGAGCGGGCATCGTTGACCTTCTTCGCTGCTCGCTCTATCGCATCTCGAATATTTGCATGTTGCGGGCGGCTTGCCTTCAGAGATCCTCGACTTCGCCCAGCCTCTAAAGCTACTGTATCGTAGTTAATCTCTGCATCAGGGGAAACAATCAATGGGATACCCTCTTCCATACGGCTCAACGCATCCCAGTAAACCTTTAGACCATCGTCCATCACCCGGCCATCCTCATGGTTTTGGAAAACTCTTTAAGCTCGAATAAAGTTTGGTTTTCCGCGTTAAATTCCGGACTATTAGGCTCACAAGTAGAAACCAGAGCCTCTTGAACCTCGATGAGCTTTAGGACTTTTGAGGGTTTGATGGCAGCAGACTTACAGCCATCACACCCAAGAAAGTTTACAGAAATTCGCTTGTGACAAACCTCAGTAGAAATGCACCCCCCAACAACTGTCGGCTGGTAAAATAACTCACCTTTTTTCATTCGCGCGAGAGTCTGCTCCAAAGCTTCCGCGTATTTAATTGGTTCGCAAAGCGCCTTAGCCTTCCCACGCAGCCAAACACCATGCGGCCCGCGGAGCACTTCATCCGAAAATATAAACTCATTCGTATATTGCCAAGCTCTAACTTGCAACTCAGCGCTCTGATAAACGTTCACGAAAGCATCCTTATCATTGCCTGCTTCTTTAAGCACATCAGGAGCAAAACTAGAACCGCGAGCGTAATAAATAGACATTTCAATAGTAATATGTTGCAGCATCACTTTTAGAGCCGGAAGACTTACCAAGCCACTACGTATGGCGTACACAGCAGTTGAACGCCTAATCTGGTGAATTGACAAAGGCCATTTTTTCCCAATGGAATATTCCTTCTCACCCCGCCACATGCGAGTGGGTGTAATGCTTTCCAACACACAGATGTCAGCTTCACTAATCAACGGGGGATTCAGCATTGGCGTGTTAAGATTTAGATCCCTGATGCTGATCAGCAAGCAGATAGTTGGCAGAACGGCAACCTCATCCACGTCACCGATCCAAACGGCGCCTATGTGCAACAGCCTTAATCATATAAACCAGTGGCTATAAAAAGCCGCCCAAGCCAATAGCCGTGTGCAGCGGCTTCATAGAGATGGGGCGGCTGTCGTGAATAGTACCTGATGCTGCCAGCTTATAGCACTGTTGAGCTCTCACCCTTAAGTCTGACCCCATCCATGGGTTCTTTCTGCAAGTTTAGCTTCTTGGGTCGATTTCAGGAGATAACCATAACAGGTCAGTTACTCCTGCTGACTACCTTGCAGTTAACTTCTACGGTCACATCATCTCGCTTAGCGCCTTAACCCCCAACCTCAGATAATTTCGTGTAGACTCGTCCACAAGACGTCCATTGGATAACTTGCTGTGTACTGAACCGATCACTATCTGCGGATAACGAGTCAGCTCGGCAGAGACGGCCCATAGGGTTTCGTTCAACTGTTGCTGAGCTCGTACCCCACCAGTAAATGCTGGGGAAGCGGTAAATGTGAGTACCGGCTTTGCTGTAAGCACTGACTTTCCATGAGGCCTAGATAGCCAATCGAGAGCATTTTTCAACACTCCTGACATGCCGTGATTGTATTCAGGGCACCCGATGACAATGCCGCTCGCAGCCAAGACAGCCTGCCTTAACTCAAGCACAGCGTCTGGAACGGATGGCCCATCATGATCCTCGTTATAGGGCGGTAGATTGTGAAGTCTGTAAAGCGTTAAGCTTGAATCCGAGGGCAATAGTTCCTCCGCTATGGTGTTCAGGATCTGCTCATGCGCGGAATGCTTTCTAAGGCTTCCGCAAAGCCCAATGAACTGGTAACGCTTCATGCCCACTGCCTCTTAAACGACTTGGGATATCCAGCACATCATTCACGCTATTGGATGTAATCCCAGCATGAAGAACAGTGCTCTGGCCGGCCTTGATGAGCGATTTCGCCAAGCGTGACGTGTACCTTGTTGGATGATTACGTCGCCCACCTGCAAGAGCCTCTGCTCACCGTTATCTAACTCGAGCCACAACTCTCCCTCTAGCAAAACGCCGTAATCAAGTGTCGGCGTGCAATGCATAGCTGGATCTTCTTTCTCGAACGACTCTATAAGTCCCGGCAGAAAATCGAGCATTTCAGCAAGCGCCCGCTCGGGTTGTATAGGTGCCGCCATCACCGTGTCTGGTGGCAAACTGACCATCAAAAGCGATGTACCACCCGGCCCAGGTATCAGCGAAGCGTTTGCCGCAGTGAGATCCGAATCAGACCTGCCGTCCGTTGCCGTAGCCCACAACTGGGCTATGCCGTAGCCCGGCATATCCTGGAAGCTTTTAGAGCGCGGTGCCACGTCATCAATAACAAACACTGAGTGGCCATGCGCATCGTGCCCAGTAACAACTCTTCGTACTTGCATTCAAACTCTCCAACATCCAGCGCAGAAAAGTCTGGATGGTGCTATGCCACACACCATCCAGCAGGATGGTTCAAGGACAGATGACGTAGTTGCCAAACCCACCGTTGCGGTTTTCGATTCCGCTGATGGCATCATTCACCTGGTCAAGTGCGAACACGCTGTGCTCGAAGAAGGACAAGTCAAGTGCACCAGACTCCACCATATCCGCCATGGCCTGGCCCTGTCCCGTGGTGAACCAGGCAGACCCGCTGACCTGAATGTCGTTGTCCATGATCCAGTGCAAGTCCAACGGCACAGGGCCTGCTACCGCACCGATGTTGACTAGGTGGCCACCGCGGTGAAGACCGTTGAGTGCGTCAATGAGGCTCTCTGCAGGAGCACCAGGGCCAAGGGCATCGATCACCACATCCAATCCTTCCCCGTGAGTCACCTCATTTACCCACTTCGCAGTACTGCCTTTACCCAGCGTATGAATCTGGATCCGCCCTGGGGCAGCGAGGTCTTTCACGCGCTGGAATAGAGACTCGTTACGCGCCGTACCCAAAATACGCCGCACCCCCATGGCTAGCGCCAACGCTACTGCGCCAAGGCCAAGCGTGCCGCTGATTCCATTGATAAGAATGGTACTGCTCGGCCCCGCATTGGCTTTGAGCAAGGCCCGATAGGCTGTCCCCAGATATCCAAGTCGAGCCGCTGTTTCGAATGCCATGTTGTCGGGAATTTTGACCAGGCTGTATTGCGGTGCGGGCATGAACTCACACAACCCGCCGTAGGGGTAGTCCTCGAACATCCTCGGACTACGTGCAGTGAAACCAAAGTAACCGTTGAAGGTATACGCGGTGCACCCCGTGGTGTTGCCCGCACGACAGGCACGGCACGATCCACAGTAGCGAGCTGGGTTCACATAGACACGATCACCAGGTTTGAAATCGTAGACCTGCTCACCCACCGTCTCAACGATACCTGTCGGATCCAGACCGAAAATAGCCGGCAACTGTGGCAGGGGCAGATGAGGAAACCACGTTTTCCAGTTGGTCAGGATGTTATGCAGGTTTGGCACGATGCCGCAGGCCCTGACTCGCACCAGTACCTCAGTCGGACGGATGGTGGGAACCGGAACTTGCTCGATCTGCATCGGTTTGCCGCCCTCATACATACGTGCGGCGCGCATCATTTTTGTCGTCATCTTGTACTCCAGCTCTTGTTATTGTTTTTGCAGCTAGCCCGCACCGGTATGCGGACGAAGAATACTTGCGATCAGCGAAGTCCGTCTTCGCCTCTTACATCAGCAGCCGCCAATCCGCCCAAGCGGGCATGAATGCGCCCTCCCGTGGCCATTGCCAAGCTGAACGCGATTTCATTGCGACGCGGGCCATCCCAGAGGGTGACCTCAGCAACACCGAAATGGCTACGCACATAAGCAGCATGAATGTGACCTAGAGGCATCATGAGCCTGCAACCCGGCCCTCCGATGGTTTTTGCAGCAGGAACGATGGCCTTGGGCTCACCCAGCAATGCCCGCATGGCCCAGCCTCCTGCCTCATGCCAGACCGCACCGTGCTCGAGCTCACCATCCTCTCCCACGATGGCGGCTTTGCCGTACGCTTGAACCTTGTCTGCGCCGCCCAATGCCTCGACCAGACGTTTCGAAAGCTCTGTACCCAACACACGCAGTTCTGCCATGAAAGGCAACAGATCCTCCTCGTAGCGCCCAGCGTAAGGGTTTTCGATGACCGCAGTGGCCACTGCGACTCTCAAAGGCTCAACCGCCACTGGGCCTCGCTCATGGAGGACATCTTCGATATCCAGCTTGATCTTGCGGACTTTCACCAATGCCATTGCTCGCTCTCCTACTGGACGCCGGAAATATTTTTGTTGGCGTGTTTGCATTATGCACCTTGCGCTTTATTGTGCAAGAAATTATGTTTTATGCACAAAACAACAGAGAGGTCACACCATGAAGCTCGTTTCCTTCCACCTAAACAACCGGCCCGGGTACGGCGCTGTCGTCGGTGATCGAGTCGTAGACCTGAGCAGCTACCTAGCCGATGTCCCGGATTTGGCCAGCCTGATCGCTTCGCCTGACAAGCTTGCGCAGGCCAAAAAGCTGGCCGCAGCTTCAGAAGGTGAGCTTGTGCTTGCAGATCTGAAATTGAGTCCAGTCATCCCTGCTCCAGGCAAGATCATCTGCGTCGGCATCAACTACGTTGCTCATGCAGAAGAAGCAGGACGTAAGGTCGGGCAGCACCCCGTGATATTCCAACGCTTTGCCGAGACCCTGCAGGCACATGACGCACCTCTTGTGCGTCCAAAGGTGTCGGAGGAGTTCGACTTTGAAGCAGAACTGGCAGTGGTCATTGGCAAGGGGGGATCTCACATCGCACCGGAAAACGCGATGGAGCATGTCGCGGGGTACACCTGCTTCAACGACGCGAGCGTGCGTGATTGGCAGTTCCACACCCACCAATACGGCATGGGTAAGACTTTCCGCTTAACCGGCGCACTCGGCCCATGGCTGGTAACCGCAGATGAAATTGCAGATTACCGCGACTTGCAGATTCGCGGCATTCTCAACGGGGAGCAGATGCAAGAAGGCAACCTGTCCGAGCTGGCTTTTGACATTCCACATCTCATTTCCTACGTCTCCCAGGCCCTGGACTGGAACCCGGGCGACATTTTGGCTACAGGGACACCGAGCGGCATTGGTTTCAAGCGAAACCCGCCGATTTTCCTGAAGCCAGGGGATATCTTTGAAGTGACGATCAGCCAGATCGGCACCCTGCGTAATCCAGTGATCGACGAAGCCTGAGCAATCCATCCTCAAACAAGCACAACATCAGGAATAACGCCCATGGCCACCCTGCCCCGCATCAACTTCACCCACACTGGTACGTTCTGCAGCGATCTGGACAATATGGTTGAGTTCTATTGCAGCAAACTGGGATTCGTCGTCAGTGACAAAGGTGTGGCCTCCACCGGCCACCGCTTGTTTTTCATGACCCAGAATCCAGAGGTGCATCATCAGTTGGTGCTCTTCGATGGCAAGCCAACCAACCTGCCGTTCAACCCGATCAACCAGCTGTCCTTCCTTCTGGATACGCTGGATGACCTCAAGGCGTTCTACGTTTTTGCAAAAGAGAATGATCTGGGCCCGATCGACCAAGTCGACCACGGCAACGCCTGGTCGATGTATTTCAAAGATCCGGAAGGTAACCCCATCGAGATGTATGTGGACGCTCCCTTCTACACCAATCAGCCCTGCCGCGAGCCGCTGGATCTGGAGCAAAGTACCGAGCAAATTCTTGCCACGACTGAGGCCATGTGCAGAAGACGTCCAGGTTTCCAGACCCGTGAGGAATGGATGGAGTCAACCCGCCAACGTATCGCTCAGCAACGCGTGAGTTGGTGAACCACGATCGTGCGACCCGAAGCGGTCGCACGCCCTTTTGGTTAGATGCACATTCAGAAAAACCACGTTGATGGTCTCTGATGCGGGATTCAGACAGTAGCTGGAGAACCTGAACCTTCTGTATTGGCAGACAGGGTGATATTTCACACGTAAGGAAATACACAGGTCTGAAGCCACAGCTTGGTCACACAACAAGAAAGATGGAGAACATCTATGGAATATGACCTGATTATTGTCGGGTTAGGCCCGGTAGGCGTCACTGCTGCTAACCTTGCTGGTCAATGGGGACTACGGACACTGGTTCTCGACAAAAGTGACACCGTGTATCAAAACCCACGCGCCATGGGGCTGGATCACGAAGCCATGCGCACCTTCGACAACATTGGTCTTGCTGAGTCGATAGCTGCGCATGTGATGCCTTACCGCCCCTCCCATTACCTGAACGCCGACGCAAAACTGATCAAGCACATCAACGCCCCCCAGCCTCCGTTCTTACTAGGATGGGCGCCCAACTACGTGTTTTCACAACCGCCGCTGGAACGCGCGCTGCGTAGAAATCTCCACTCACAGAGCCACGTTGATGTCCTTCTTGGCCGGGAGGTATTCAATGTCGAATCTACAGACGCAGGTGTCACTGTTAGCTACCGCGACTCTGCAGGGGCAGTAAGTCGTGTAACTGCCAGTTACCTCCTGGCCTGCGATGGGGGCACCAGTCCTATACGCATGAATCTCCAGCTGAACATGGAGGATCTGGCCTTCGACGAACCTTGGCTGGTTGTGGACGTAATCCTGAATGAAGGCGCAGGTAACTCCCTTCCTGAAACCAACGTTCAATACTGCGAGACTGAACGCCCCAGCACCTTCGTGGTAGGCCCAGGACGGCATCGGCGCTGGGAGTTCATGATCAACGAAGATGAGTCACCTGCCGAGATCATAAGCCCGGAGTCCATCCAGCGCCTGATTTCACGCTGGCTACCTGCAGAGGATTATCAGATCTGGCGAGCTTCCACCTACCGGTTCCATGCACTCATCCTTGAGCGCTGGAGAGTCGGTAACATCTTTTTCCTCGGCGACGCTGCCCACATGACTCCCCCCTTCCTTGCACAGGGTATGTGCCAAGGTTTGCGCGATGCCATGAACCTGATCTGGAAATTGGCATTCGTAAAGCGCGGAATCGCATCGACCAAACTGCTGGACACGTACCAGAGCGAACGCGCTCCACACGTAAAACGTACAACCGAAGTCGCCAAGGAATTTGGACAGACGATCTGCGAGCGCGATCCGGCTAGAGCTTCTGAACGAGATGCCCGATTGCTTGCTGCGGTTCAAAAATCCCCAGGGGGTACTATACGCCAGTCTCTGATACCAGGGCTTGAGAATGGTTTTATCGGCTCGCAGAAACCCGCTGGGGGGCTTTTCCCTCAACCGAGAGTAACAACCTTCGATCAACAGGAAGACCTGCTGGATCGCTTTACCGGGCAAAGCATACGGTTGGTGATTGCCGAAGGATTCAAGGCAACAGAGGCATTGCTTGCGGCGTTTGATGATGCGCTACGCGGGGTACAACTACCTACGAGCATCGTGCAGTTGAGCACTGCCCCGACGGCACACTATCAATATCGAGAGCATGATGGCGTGCTTGCGGCCTGGCTGCAGCGAAACGGATGCAACGTTGTTTTAGTACGTCCCGATCACTACGTATACGGTGGTGCTTCAACGCTCGAGGAAGCCGTACACCTCATCCAGGACTGTTTCGGCAAACTGCATAGTTGAATGGGGATCAGGTGGTCGGCGCGCAGACCACCTCGCAGGCCTGAACAGGTAGGACTAAATCTGAGGCTCCCCACCATTGCAACGTAGGGAGCCCTTAGTGCTACTGGAGCGTCGAATGCTGCTGACGCAGCACGTCGGTGACATACTTGAGTGTTCCACCAATGTGATTACCGAGTAGCTCAACAGAAGCGCTGATATCGCGAGACAGAACAGCATCAATCAGTTGCTGATGCTCATCGCCCTTGTGGCGCTCCACACTTCGATGCAAGGCTGAGAAACGACGGTAACGTTCGGCCTGGTCGAACAACGAGTCGATCAACCGCAGCATCATATCCGAAGGACAAGCCGAAAAAAGAGCAAAGTGAAATGCCTTGTGACGCTCAGACCAATCATCATCAAGGGCCACTGAAACCCTTCCAAGGCGCTTTTCTACGACCTTAAGCCGATGGAAAGCTCCAAGAACATCAGCTTCCCAAGCATCATCACCATGGCGAATAGCCTCGGCAAGCGCCTCACACTCCAGTAAACGACGCAACTGGGTAATTTGCTGAAAATCGTCAACAGACAAACGCGCAACGCGAAATCCTTTGTTCTCGCTTGCCTCGACGATGCCTTCCTGAGCCAGACGATTCAGCGCCTCTCGAATTGGGGAACTGCTCAGTCCATAGCTCAGGGACAGCTCTGCTACCTTGAGCTTTTCACCAGGAGCCAACTCACAGCAGATGATCGACTTTTTCATCTGCTGCAGGGCGACCTCAATAAGGGATCCGCCTTGTTGATTTTGCATTTCACGGTTTCCATGGATGTTGCATGCTTTCATATTTTATGCACAAAGTATGATTTGTGCAATTTCTCCCACCTATTTCAGGGTGAAGAATGACAGACCTTCGCGCAATTGCCCGGCCAGGTCTTCCAATTCCCGGGAGGCAACGCGTAAGCGATGCGTGCGGTTTTGACTCGCCAGTGCCGATGCCCGTACCTCCAGCATACACAGCCCCACCTCACTTACCATTTCACTCTGAGCCTGCGTAGCTCCTGCAATATTGCGGTTCATCTGATGGATGGTCGAGACCTCAGTCGTCACACCTCGCAGCGCCAACCCCGCTCTGAACGAAAAATCTCGAACACGGGCAGACTCTTCGCCAACTCGCTCCACCCGACTGAGCAAGCTCTTGCTGTCAAATTGCAACGTCTTGATCATTCCGGCGATTTCCGCGGCTGCACTTTGGGTTCGTGCAGCCAGGCATCGCACCTCCTCCGCTACGACAGAGAAACCACGCCCCATCTCTCCCGCCCTGGCGGCCTCGATTGCAGCGTTCAAGGCAAGTAAATTGGTCTGCTCCGCTAGCGACTGCACTACCTCGAGCACTCGCCCAATACTCACAGCACGAGCGTCCAGCGATCGCATTTCCTGCCCAGTTGCGTGAACGAGTTTGTCTAGCTGGTCGATCTGACCAACTGCTGCCTCAACCTCCTCCCCGCCAACCTCGCTGCCTTTGCTGGCCAACTCCGCAGCAGATGACGCATCCCCCGTCAGGCCGACGACACGGGTCAGGCTAACGCCCATCACTTCCATCGCATTGAATGCACGATTTGTGTCTTGCACCTGCTGCTCGGCACTACTAGCAACTTCACGTGTCATCTGATCCAGTTCAGCGCAAACCCTTCCAAGTCCACTAGCGCCCTCCTCAATCCGACTGACGACACCATTGAGGCTTTCGCCCATCTGCCGCATGGCGTGTAGAACGACGGCAAGCTCATCACCGCAATCATCATGGATGGAAGCATCCAATCTACCGGCGGCAAAATGCTCAACCTGCTCAGCAGTAGCGCGTAGGGAGAGGATGATTCGCCTGCGTATACCCCAGGCTGTTGCAATGCCGAGCACCAACACTAACGCAGCCATCTGAATGAGCTTGGTGTAGGCATTTTGCTTAAGTGCCTGCTGACGGTCGGAAACCTGGCGTCGCACTTCGTCAGACACAGCCAGCATCTGCTCAGCAATTCGATCCATCTCCAGTTCGGACTCGAGGTGGGCGAGGTAACTGGTGTGATACGCCTCAAAAGCAACACGATATCGTTCCAAGGAGCCAAGCGCTAAATCCAATGCGGTTCGCTGCTGTGTAGCAGCTCCACCAGCTAGGGCCTGGGCAGCAGATCGAAGATCACTGAGTAACAGTATCCATTGCTCATAGTCCGCCGCTGTCAAAGACTCGCTGTAAGACCATTCAGCGATGCGCAGAGATAGCAGCTTACGCATGAGCGCCGTGGCATTCTCCGCGAGCACCAAGGCTGCCAACATCTCGCTACTTTCCTGCATCAAAGCCTCAGTCAAATCTTGCTCGACGGTTTCAAACGCTATGCGCACCTCACCGGCCTCAACCCCCATGGCTTTCTGCGCTTGTTCCAACCGACCACGCGCCGCGACCAAGCGCTCGAACTGCGTCAGATATTGTTTGCTCGCCGCTAGAAGGGGCTGCTCAAGCTGCTCCAACGTCGCCGCCTGCTGAGGAATCTCGCTGATCAAGCGATGCACCTTGTCGACGGCACCTCCTGTGGCCTCTAACCGATAGCTCTTCTCCAGGATTCGAATGTCCAGAATCCCTGCATGCACTCCAGCAATGCTCTCCAGCTGATCCTCCCCTTTGAAGACATCCCGCAGGCTTGAAAATGCAAAGCCTGCCAGCAGCACGCTCAAGCCACACAACAGGCCAAAGCCCAGTGCCAGCAGGGCTCCTATCGAGAAGCGACGAGGTGAAAGAGACACAGATTTCATCTTGTTTTTCTTCCTATGCCGTTCGAGGGACTTGCCATTGAAGAGGAGCTGTCGTTTTTTCCTTGACTCCTCGTGGTCGGCAACCTATTTTTGTGCACAAAGCGTCACATAAAGCAAAATAACAAAAATAATGCACAAACACAGAGGCTAAATATGCATAGCCGAAAAACCCTCGATCCCGACGAAATCAGCACGTTGCTGAATGCGGCGATTGCAGAAGCGGCCCGACATGAATGGAAGGTATCTGTTGCGATTGTCGATGACGGCGGACACTTGTTGGCCTTCCGCAGGATGGCCGGCGCGAGTGTTTCATCAGCTCAAATCGCCATTGATAAGGCCCGCAGTGCTGCGATTACCCAGCGCCCTACCCGTTTCTTCGCCGAGATGTTGAGCAGTGGTTTGTACGGTACTGCCTCACTGGCCGGAGTCATCCCAATGATTGGCGGACTACCGCTTTTGCAGGGCGATCAATGCCTTGGTGGGATAGCTGCCAGCGGCGTGAAGGCCCAGTTCGATGAACAGATTGCAGCAGCCGGCAGTGAGGCAGTTGGCTGTTCAGCGCCTCCCCAGCACCAGATCTAAGGAGAGCCAATAGCGCTGCCAAGCACAGCATCCGTCTCTACGGATGGAGCCCCCTGTAATAACAACAAGAATGCAGAAGAGGTATCCATGAACACCAAGCAACGCCGTCCTACTACAACGCTTCTTGCACGCCAAGGCGCCAAGGCCAGCACACTCAGCATCGCCTTGGCATTGTGTTCGGCAGAGGTCATGGCTTTCCAGTTCGACACCGGAGTCGAGGGCCTCAAAACCAGCTGGGACAACACCATCAAGTACAGCAATGCTTGGCGCCTGAACGAGCGCGCCGACAACGTAATGGCGTCCTCACCGAACCCGAACAAGGATGACGGTGACCGCAACTTCAGCACCGGGCTGATATCCAACCGTTTCGACTTACTCTCCGAGCTGGACATCAAGTACGGCGATATCGGAGCCCGCCTAAGCGGTGCAGCCTGGTATGACACGGTCTACAACGAGAAGAACGATAACAACTCGCCAGGAACCGCCAACCCGGTGAGCGTTGACTACAACGAATTCACAGACAAGACCCGCGACCTGCATGGGCGAGACGCCGAGATTCTCGATGCCTTTGTGTATGGTGCACGGGAAATCGGCTCGACACGCCTATCGGCACGCTTGGGGCAGTTCAACCAGATTTATGGTGAAAGCCTCTTCTTCGGCGCCAACGGTATCGCCAACGCACAGAGCACTGTTGACCTCGTGAAGTTGCAATCGGTGCCAGGCTCGCAGTTCAAGGAAATTCTCCTTCCCACCGAGCAGTTCTCCTTCAACTGGCAGCTCACCGACACCGTTAGCGTGGGTGCTTACTATCAGTTCGAATGGAACAAAACGCGTCTTCCTGGTTCTGGGAGCTACTTCAGCGCAGGCGATTTTGTAGGTGAAGGTGCCGAACGTGTGTTCTTTGCAGGAGGGCCCCTGCTACACGGTCATGACATCGATGCCAAGGACTCTGGCCAGTTCGGTGCGCAGATCCGCTTTGCCCTCGACGATTGGGAGTTCGGCCTTTATGCGGCGCGCTATCACGACAAAACGCCTGTCTGGTATTTCCGTCCCACATTCCTGGGCGGTGACGGCACCTTCGTGAATGTCTACCCCGAAGACATCAAGGTGTATGGCGCAAGCTTCAGTACCCTCGTGGGGGAAGCCAACGTCGCGGGTGAAATCTCCATGCGTGTGGACACCCCTCTTGCCCCGAATGGCGGAGTGGTAGTCACCGGTGACATGACCGCAGATAACAACAGCAATCCGCTCTACCCGGTCGGCGACTCACTCCATGCTCAACTGTCGATGGTCAACGTATATGGAGGCTCGGCGCTATGGGACGGCGCTTCTCTGGTAGGTGAGGTTGCTTTCAATCGTCGCCTCAAGGTGAAGAAGAACGCTCAGAACCTCGATCCGAATACCACTCGCGACGCCTACTCACTGCGTTTCACCTTTGAGCCTCAGTACTTCCAGGTGATGCCTGGCGTTGATGTACAGATGCCGATCACCGTTGGGTACACGCCGTATGGTCGCTCCTCGGTCACCCCGCAAGCGTTCTCTCCGGAACATGGCGGAGACATCACGCTCGCCCTTAAAGCCGACTACCAGAAGCAATGGTATGCATCCCTAAGCTACACCAATTTCTTCGGCGATGGCGGCCCCATTATCGGCCCAGACAACAACTACACCTTCGAACAAACCCTGAAGGACAGGGACTTCATTGCTTTCTCGATCCAGCGCACCTTCTGATTTCCGGAGAACAATAAAATGAAAAGACAGGTTCTGTTGATGACCGCTCTTGCGGCAAGCCTTGCGGTCAGCCACGTAATCGCTGCTGTCTCGCCCCAAGAAGCGGAAACGCTGAAAAGCTCGCTCACTCCACTGGGGGCAGAACGAGCGGGCAATGCCGATGGAAGCATCCCAGCCTGGGGCGGCGGCCTCACCAAAGAAATATCAGGCGCGAAATTCGGTGATGTACCAGCTGATCCGTTCCCGGGTGAAAAGCCTGTGCTGCGAATCACTGCAGCCAATGCAGGGCAGTACGCCAACAAGCTCAGTGAAGGCACCCAGGCTTTGCTGAAGAAGTATCCGAATAGCTTCTTCCTAGATATCTACCCGACGCACCGCACTGCCGCAGCCCCACAGTGGGTCTATGACAACACCCAGGCCAACGCCACGCGGTGCCAGCTGACAGAGAACGGCCTTTCGGTGAAAGGCTGCTACGGAGGCATCCCGTTCCCGATTCCAAAATCCGGCAGCGAGCTGATCTGGAACTTCCTCCTGCGTGTCGAGGCCGAGTCCATCGAGATGGGCTACCGCAACACCATCGGCAACGCCGACGGCTCTCGCACGATGGCCAGTCGAGGGGTGGAGAACTGGCAATACCCCTACTACTACAAGGATGGGAATGCTGATAAATGGTCAGGGCAATATGTGCTGCTGCGCTTCCTTACCAATGAGCCACCCTTTAAAGCCGGTGAATCACTGGTCACTCACGACAGCATCAACGCCGCAAGCCCACGGGACGCCTGGCAATATCTGGTCGGCCAGCGCCGCGTTCGGCGTGCACCAACGGTAGGTTACGACACGCCAGACTTCGTGGCATCCGGTGCCAACTACTTTGACGAGGTGCATGGCTTCATCGGTCATCCAGATCGCTACGATTGGAAGTTGATCGGCAAGAAAGAAATGTACATCCCTTACAACCTCAACAATTTCCACTCGCTCAAGCCTGAAGAGGTCAACACCAAGGATGTCCTCAATCCAGAGAAAATGCGTTGGGAACTGCACCGCGTATGGGAAGTTGAGGCAACCGTCGCGCCCGGTAAGCGTCATGCTGTACCGAAGCGTCGCTTCTACATCGATGAGGACAGCTGGACTATTGCCTTGGCTGATGGCTATGACGCTCAAGGTAAGCTATGGCGCGTCAATCAAGCACTGCCTTTCGTGGTGCCATCGATCCCCGCCGTCGTGGTGAAACCGGTCGTGATTTACAACCTGCAAGCGGGCACGTACAGCGTGGTGCAAGGGCTCAATGGGGAGCGTTACTCGGTTGTGCCGCGCAAGGCGGAAAACTTCTTCACCGGTAACGCGGTTGCCTCTGACTCCGCACGCTGAACCAGGCCTTCAGGGCGGGTATGCCATACCCGCCCTCCTTCGAGGTATCCAACGATGCAACGAATACTAATTGGCAGGCTTGCACTTGCCCTTAGCTTGGGCGTGACGGGTGCCAGCGTGGCAGATGAGGCCGTGCCGACTGAGCCGCTACAACAATCTGCACCGCACAGCGGTTTGGCCCAACACTCGCTGATGCTCGATGTATCACGAGCGGGGAATGCACTGGTAGCTGTCGGCGAGCGTGGCTTTATCCTTCGCTCTGAAGATGACGGCCAGTCCTGGAACCAGGTCGACGCACCGTTAAGCGTCACGCTAACTCGTGTTGTTTTCCCGACACCCGATCAAGGTTGGGCCGTTGGCCATGCCGGCGTTGTGCTTCATAGCAGTGACGGTGGTCGGAGTTGGAAGCTGCAATTGGATGGTCGCCAAGCGGCCCAGACGGTACTTGAGGCTGCCCAGAAGCGGTTTGAGCAAGAGCCAAATGCACTAAATGAAAAGCGCGTCTCTAGCGCGCACAGCCTGCTCGAAGATGGCCCAGACAAACCGTTCCTTGGCGTACATTTCCTTGATGCGACACGCGGTATTGTGGTGGGCGCCTACGGCTTGGCGTTTTCCACCAATGATGGAGGGAATACCTGGTACACCATCGAAGAACGCTTGGATAACCCTGCCGCCATGCACCTGTATGGCATCCAGCAGATTGATGACAAGCTGTTCATTTTTGGCGAACAGGGTCTTCTACTCCGCTCGAATGATCGAGGTACCACGTTTGAGAAACTCACCTCTCCTGCCACTGGAACCCTCTTTGGCTTAGTCCCAACGAGCCAGCACGGCCTGCTTGCTTTTGGCCTGCGTGGCAAGAGCTATTTCTCCGATGACGCGGGGGATAGCTGGCAACCTGTAGTTAACCCAAGCCCGATAACCATCACCGCCGGGACGCTACTCAGCGATGGCCGCACGTTACTGGTCGACGAGTCTGGCCGACTGCTGACGAGCAAAGAGCCGCAGCACGGCTTCACCGCACTCACGCTTGAAGAACCTAGCTACCTCACAGGTTTGATTGAAGTAGGTACCGGCAAGCTGGTGCTGAGCAGTGCTCGTGGAGTAACGCGCGTGAACCTAGATGAGCTGAATCGGAGCACCACTCGTGAACAGTAAAGTAACAGCCCAACAGCCCGGTGCAGGAAACGCGATCGCCCTTTTCGATGCCCGTTCAGGAAGCCTGCCTGAGCGATTGATTTTCCGGTACCGCCGATTCATCGTTTTGCTCTGCCTGCTGGTCAGCGCCACCCTTGCCTGGCAAGCGCAACACCTGCGGTTGAGCGCCGCATTCGAGAGCATGATTCCGATCGACCATCCGTACATCCAAAACTATTTCCAGTTCCGTGGACAGCTTGGCGAAGGCGGCAATACGCTACGAATCGCCGTCAAAAGTAACGACGGCTCCATCTACAACGCCGCTTACCTGGAAACACTGAAGCAACTCAACGATGATCTTTTCCTGTTGACGGGGGTGGATCGCCCCTACATGAAATCACTGTGGACACCGGCCACGCGGTGGATTGGAGTCACTGAAGAGGGATTCGACGGTGGCCCCGTGATTCCGGAGGACTATGATGGGTCGCCAGCCAGCATTGAACAGGTACGACAAAACGTTGAGCGCTCGGGTGAAATCGGCAGACTGGTAGCACCAAACCTGCAATCGAGCGTCATCATCCTCCCATTGCAGGATGCGGCCACTGCAGGCCCTGATGGCGCCTTAGACTATCGCGTCCTCTCCAAACAGCTCGATGAACTGCGCGAGAAATACAGCAATAATCACACGAGTATCGCCATCACTGGCTTTGCCAAAGTAGTGGGTGACCTGATGGACGGCCTGGCACTGATGCAGCTGTTCTTCGCTGGCACTCTAATAATCTGTGCCCTGGTGCTCTATTGGTACACCCGTTGCCTGCGCAGCACCTTGCTGGTACTGCTGTGCTCGGTGGTCGCCGTGGTGTGGTTGCTCGGCCTGTTAGCATCAATGGGTTACAACCTTGACCCCTACTCGATTTTGGTGCCCTTCCTGATCTTTGCTATCGGCCTGTCCCATGGCGCACAGAAGATGAACGGCATCATGCAGGACATCGGTCGTGGCGCAGACAAACTCATTGCAGCGCGCCTCACTTTCCGAAGGCTGTTCCTGACCGGTGCAATGGCGTTGCTTGCTGACGCGGTGGGTTTTGCCGTGTTGATGATCATCAACATCCCGGTCATCCAAGATCTGGCGGTTACTGCCACCATTGGCGTACTTGTGCTGGTTCTGACAAACCTTGTACTGCTACCCGTGCTGCTCTCCTACACAGGTGTCAGTAAAACTGCTGCGCGGCGCGAAGCAGAGTCTGAACAAAAGGCGCACGATCAAACGGAGGCCCGACATTCGCTGTGGAGCTTTTTGGATCGTTTCACCATTCCAGGTCGCTGGAGCAATGGCGCGTTAATCATTGCAGGTGCAATGGCTGCTGCGGGATTTGCGATCAGCTTGCACCTCAAGGTCGGCGATCTCGATCCAGGTGCACCTGAGTTGCGTGCTGAGTCTCGTTACAATCAGGACAACGCCTTCATGGTTAGTAACTATGCGGCGAGCAGCGACAAGTACGTTGTCATGGTCAAGACACCGCAGTACTACTGCGCTAATTACGAAACCTTGGTCAAAGTCGATGCCCTGGAGGCCAGGCTACAGCAACTCCCGGGTGTCGTCTCGACCACCTCCCTCGCTGCGTTGAGCAAGCAGGCTGCTGCAGGAATGAATGAGGGTAGCCTCACCTGGTACGAAATTCCTCGAAACCAAGGCCTGCTCAACGCCATCATTACGCGCGCCCCAAGAGAACTGTTCAATCAGAACTGTGATCTGCTAACCATCAATGTCTTCCTCGCTGACCACAAAGCAGACACCCTCACCCGCGTGGTGAATACAGTTGAGACTTTCGCAGCAGCGAACAACAGCGAAACCCTTCAGTTCATGTCCGCAGCAGGTAATGCCGGGATTGAGGCCGCAACCAACATCGTCGTGAAGAAGGCAAATGTGCAGATGTTGATGATGGTGTATGCGGCGGTGACGATCCTGTGCTTCATCACCTTCCGCTCATGGCGTGCGGTGATCTGCACGGTATTGCCGCTCATGCTCACCTCCATTTTATGTGAGGCTCTCATGGTTGGCTTGGGTATTGGTCTGAAGGTCGCCACCCTTCCTGTGATCGCTTTGGGTGTTGGTATCGGCGTCGACTACTCGCTATACATTCTCAGCGTCACGCTCGCAAACCTGCGCAATGGTGAGACGCTATCGCGCGCCTATTATCATGCCTTGTTGTCGACTGGAAAGGTCGTGATCCTGACCGGCGTCACGCTGGGAATTGCGGTGGCTACCTGGGCATTCTCGCCCATCAAATTTCAAGCGGACATGGGCATACTGCTGGCCTTCATGTTCATCTGGAACATGCTGGGCGCTCTTATCCTGACTCCAGCTTTGGCAAGGCTATTCCTAACAAATCACCACGTTGGTGCTCATTCAAAAACTGGACAGGCGCTGCTTTGATCACCTCCGACCCGTGTCACAGCGGGTCGGCAATCTCAAGCCCCACAACGTATCGCTGACTTGCTCGACGACCGGTAGCCACCTGTCAAATCAGCCTGCCGCGATTGAGAATGGAATTACTTTATTTACCATTTGCCTCTGACTGAGATATCGGGTGCAGCTTACCCGTAGGAAGGATGCAAAATTCACTACCTCTCCGCGATAGTCCATGACTTCCTCGTACAGCTTTGCGATGAGCTGGTTGGTGCTGACACCGTCCGTTGCAGCAATCTCAGTCAGGATGTCCCAGAACTGGTTTTCCAGACGCAAGGTGGTGACTACGCCCCGAATACGCAAGGAGCGCGAGCGCGACTCATAAAGAATCGGGTCTGCCTTCACATACAGCTCACACATAACGCCTCCGCTGGATCTACCTGGTTAAGTCGCGTCGATGGTATAGGCCCAAGCTTGAAGGTACCTGACCCAAGCAGCACGCGGGTAATACACCACTATTACACGTACCCATTTCGCTGCCGAGGCGCACGTAATAGCCACTTATTACCCGCCAGATTTTCATGCTGCCATCCTGAGTGCATAACAACACCACAGGAAAGCCTGATAATGCCAAAATTCCTCCACACCATGATCCGTGTAGGTGACCTGGAAGCCTCCATGCGTTTCTACGGACAAGCATTCGACCTGCAGGAATCCCATCGTCTTGAATTCGACGACTTCTCCCTGGTCTATCTCCGCGACCTGCAAAGCGGCGTCGAAATCGAACTGACCTGGAACAAGGGGCAGGACGCCTACACCCATGGCAGCGGGTATGGCCATGTGGCCTTCGCGGTAGAAGACCTCGATCAGCATCACGATCGGTTGAGCGAACGCGGATTTTCCCCTGCCCCCATCAAGGAATTCAAGCGCGGTGAAGAAATGCTAGCCCGTTTCTTTTTCATTCAAGACCCCGATGGCTACAAGATCGAAGTCCTGCAGAGCGCCGGCCACTACCAATAACGCACTCTCAAGCCTCTGACGTTCAACCGTAATCGATTTACACAGCCTAGAAAAACTCAATTGCCCTCAAAGCAGCACCCGTGATGTCAGGCTCCTAATAACAACAAAAAGGAGAACCGCATGACCGATCTACAAGCCAGCCGTCGTGTCTTTCTCAAAGGCAGCGGCGGAATTCTTTTAGGCACACTGCTTTTCACCTCCGGCCCCATAGCTCTGCTTGCCCCCAGTACAACCTGGGCGCTCGAAATGAAGATGCTCAACAACAACCTGGCAGCACGGCTGATGGTCATGGTGCGCCGGATATACCCTCACGATCAGATGGAAGACGCTGTGTACGCGTTTGCGATCAAAGCGTTGGATGATCGCGCAGTCGCTGATCCCTCCATCCTTCCCCTGCTTGAACAGGGCCTGAACGAGCTCGACACATCAGCAGGTGGCGCGTGGCTGAATCTGGATGAGGAGCGCCAATTGGCCGCGCTTGAGTCTGTCCAGAGCACCCCTTTTTTCACGTTGGTCAGATCAGTGTCGGTCAACGCTCTTTACAGCAACGAACTCGCCTACCAGCACTTTGGCTACGAGGGCGCCTCCTTCCCTAAAGGCGGCTATTTGATGCGCGGTTTCAACGACCTGAAATGGCTGCCTGCAGCCCCCACCGAAGCCAGCCCCCCCGCCTTTTCCTGAGGATGCGTACGTGACCACATTCAACTTTGACGACGACTCGGTAGTGGTGATCATCGGTTCTGGTGCGGGTGGCGGGACTCTGGCCAATGAGCTGTGTCAGAAGGGTATCCCTGTAGTTCTATTGGAAGCCGGCCAGCGACAATCGTCAGCCACCTTCATCAACGACGAATGGCCTTCGTTCGAGCAATTGTCCTGGGGCGATACCCGGACGACTTCGGGGTCGTGGCAGATCGCCAAGGACTTCCCGAACCTACCAGCTTGGATCTGCAAAACCGTGGGCGGAACGACTACCCACTGGGCAGGTGCCAGCCTGAGATTCCAAGAGCACGAGTTTCGGGCGCGCCAGACCTATGGCGATATCAAAGACGCGAACCTGCTTGATTGGCCATTGACGCTGGCAGAACTGGAACCCTTCTATGCAAGGGCAGAAGACAAGATGGGCGTGACGCGCACCAACGACATTCCAGGCCTGCCGGGAAACAACAATTTTCAGGTGATGTACAACGGTGCTCGCAAGCTTGGCTACAAGAAATGCAGTACCGGCCACATGGCGATCAACAGCCGCGCCCGTGCAGGACGCGCCCAATGCATGCAACTGGGCTTCTGCTTCCAGGGCTGCAAGATGGGGGCAAAATGGTCAACGCTGTACACCGAGATTCCAGCAGCTGAAGCCACTGGCAAGCTTGAACTTCGCACACAGGCTCACGCGGTGAAAATCGAACACGATGCCAAGGGACGTGCAACCGGTGTGGTCTACGCAGACGCGCAAGGACGACTGCAACGCCAGAAAGCGCGTCTTGTGGCAGTCGCAGGTAATGCTATCGAAACGCCTCGACTGCTGCTCAATTCGACCAGCACCTTGTTCCCTCATGGCATTGGCAACGGCTCCGGGATGGTCGGTAAACACTACATGCGCCACACCACCGGCTCAGTATTTGCGGAGTTCAAGGATCCGGTGCATTTCTACCGGGGCACCATCATGGCCGGCCTGATCGGAGACGAGGTGCACTTCAATCCCGACAGAGGCTTTGTCGGTGGTTACGAAATGGAAACCATCTCGCTCGGCCCATCCTTCATGGCTGCCTTCTTCAATCCAGGTGCCTGGGGACGTGACTTTACCCGCGTCATGGACAACTACACGCACTTGGCAGGCATGTGGCTGGTGGGTGAAGACATGCCCCGGGAAAGCAACCGTATCACCCTGAGCGATACCGTCAAAGACCGCTTCGGCATTCCTGTGGCCAACGTGCACTACGACGACCACCCCAATGATATTGCGATGCGAGAGCACGCGTATCAGCAAGGTAGCGCCGTCTATGAAGCTGTCGGCGCACTGAAGACTCACCGCGTCCCCCCCTACCCCTCAACTCATAATATGGGTACTTGTCGCATGAGCCACAAGGAAACCGATGGCGTCTGCAACAAGTACGGGCAGAGCCATGAAGTCCCCAATCTGTTCATTTCAGATGGCAGTCAGTTCACTACCAGCGCAGCCGAAAATCCTACCCTGACGATCGTGAGCCTGGCGATTCGTCAGGCTGAGTTCATCGCTGATGCTTTGAGGACGAATGCGGCATGACGAACACTGCCGAAAACCGCCTGGAGATTAGCGCAATCCCAGCGTTCATCGACAACTACATCTGGCTTCTGGCCGATTACTCAAACCAGGCCTGTGCAGTTGTAGATCCAGGTGATGCCGAGCCAGTTCAAGCTTGGCTGGCAGAGCATCCCGGCTGGATGCTCACCGATGTGCTAATCACTCACCATCACAGTGACCACGTAGCCGGTGTCGAGAAGCTCAAGTCTGAATTCAATCCCCTCGTGTATGGCCCTGCAAACGAATCAATCCCTGCTAGGGATCGGCCACTCACAGATGGTGATTTGATCCAGGTACTAGGACGAACCATTAATGTCATCGCCGTGCCTGGCCATACTTCAGGGCATCTGGCCTACCACTTGGTTGATGAGGATGTGCTGTTTAGTGGAGACACGCTATTTAGCGCCGGCTGTGGCCGCTTGTTTGAGGGTACGCCGCGACAAATGCTGACATCCCTCGAATGCCTCGCAGCGCTGCCAGGGCAGACGCAGGTGTACTGCGCACATGAGTACACCCTGCCCAACCTACGTTTTGCTTTGGCAGTCGATCCAGACAATCAACAAATAGCCAAGCGCTTGACTGAGGTCTGTGAAATCCGCAATCGCGGGCAGTGCACCTTACCCACCCGCATTAGCGTTGAACGGGCTTATAACCCGTTCCTCCGAGTGCGGGAGGCGAAGATCGTTGAAGCTGTCCAGCGTCACACGAGACTATCCATCACCTCAGCCGAAGCATGCTTCGCAGCTATGCGTATGTGGAAAGACAATTTCTGAACAACAAGAAGAAGCTCACCTATGAGAAGAACACTGCTGATTAGCCTGACAGCCTTCATGATTGCTACTGCCCAAGCGGCTCAAGAGCCTGAGGCCGTATACACAAAAACGTGCGCCATGTGCCACAACGGGCAACTCCCAAACGCGCCAAAAAAAGGCGATACCGCTGCTTGGAAACCTCGCCTGGCTCAAGGGCAAGAAATATTGCTCAAAAACGTAGTGAATGGCTTGAGCGTCATGCCCCCACGCGGTCTTTGCAGTGACTGCAGCGACGAAGACCTCTTGGCAACGATAGGATGGATGTCTCGCTGAAAAGTGAAAAGTCTGACCACCAAAAACTGACAAGACAAACTGCCAAAAAATCTTCAATAATAAAAATGCCTAGGAAAACCCTGATTTCCCTAAGCACGGGTTAAGGTCTATAGCGCCCTGCACTGTGATAGACCTTATCTCGCTAATTAGCGCCTAGGTAAAGCCTCCAGAGCCCATGAGACAGGATCAATTGATCGTTCAAGCCAGCACGCACCACACAGTGCGTATTTCTTACGGAGGATAGTGTGCACACGCTACAAAGCGGGCAAAAAATTGCCCGCTTTGTACAACCAATCAGCTCAAATTTATAACCAAACCAGCTAGAACGACTTGCTAACCCCAGCGATAACTGTCGCCGAGCAGACATCATCAAAACCGTTAAAGTTGAGACATTCCACCTTGGATAGATTGCTATCTGCGTAGCTGAGAGACCATTTGAGCCCCAGTAACTCCTTGTTCACTTCAATCTGCCACTCGTTATACTTGCTTCGTGTGCTGCCGCTTCCGGAAATGAAAACTTGATCTTTATAGTCAACCTGGCCGTAGCGCGTTTTCAAACCGATGTCTCCCGGCAAGGTAGTTTCATAGCCCACGAAGCTGTAGAGCATGCTTTCATTTTTCCACAGGTCATCGGAGTAATAACCGCCAACAATGAATCCATGGGCGTTCAGTTTCGCATAGTATTCACTGTAATTGAGATCCGCTTGCTTGGGGTACTCGTACTCCAGATACGTCAACTCCAAGCTTACGTCATCGGCCAGTTGCATGGAGTAACCCAGGTAATAATCGATTTCCTGACGTGTCTTGCTGCCATGACCGAAGTCAACATTCGAGCTCCATACGCCTGCGAACAAGCCACTGGAATGTACTAAGGTGGCGGAGCCCTGAAGGGCTGGATCGCCTTGGGTTTGTGACATCCCGCGAGACCAATACTGACTGTACAACCCTGCATCGAGCGCGAGCGTAAAGTCCTTACTCAACTCAATTGCATTGCTTTCCGACCATGGCGCAACTACCGCCAGAAAAATAGCCGCCAGTTTAAAAGAATGCTTCATACATACCCCCAGCTATAATTTTTTTAGTTTTCAGATAGCAATTGCCACTGCGGCAGCTACAACGCAAGCAGACACATCAACAAGAAAATATCAGTTGATCCATCAGCACTGGCCTTGGGTAGCTAATCAGTGAATCGCTGAATGAGAGGCAGAAGACTCAGAAAATTCTATTTTTTTAGACCAAGCCTACAATTGGGAATTGAGGTCTGGCGTGATTAGCGCCATCACTGCTTGGCTCTGATGTTCTAGAGCTAAGCCGATGGATCTGCTTACCGAACCGATAGACTATCCTCACGCAGACGACGCAACTGTGCCAAACTGAGACAGCAGCCTGACCAAGGCTTGAAACATGACCAGATGATCAGATTTTGTCTCGACGCGTTACCAAAATTAGCAACGAATCCAAAAAAGTAAGAAGGCCAATGATGATTGGGATGACTTCTGGCCGCCATTTACAGCCCTTCACTTTCGCAATCCTCGTACATCTAGGAGGCCTCACTCCCAGAAAACAAGTGCCTGGTGTGGATAAGAATTCCGCTGATAACCTTTAGCTTTCAGTGCTCATAAAAAAAAACGATTCGCTCGTCAAAGCGCTCGCTGCCACTCTAATTCCGCCATCTTCAAATCAACAAATTTAAATACAGAGATAGCGATATGCTCAGAGTAGGTATTCTAGGCTGCGGTCGAATCGGAAATGTTCACGCTGCAAGCCTAATGCAGATTCCAACCGCCATGCTTGTAGCGGTAGCTGACGCCATACCCGCAGCAGCTGACACATGTGCCAGTCGCTTCAATGTTGAAGCGAGGACAATCGAAGGAATCATTCGGGCAGAAGACATACATGCGGTAGTGATTGCGACGCCCTCTCCAACTCACTTCGACCTTATCCATGCCTTGGCAGATGCAGGAAAGCCGATTTTCTGTGAAAAGCCTATCGACATGTCCTCAGATCGGGTTCGTCAATGCATAGCAAAGGTCTCAAGCGCCGGCGTACCGTTTATGACCGCGTTCAATCAACGGTTCGATCCGCATTTTGGTGCATTGCAGAAACGACTAGCTGCGGGTGAAATCGGGCAACTGGAAACTGTCACAATCACGTCCCGAGACCCTGCTCCACCTCCGGTCGAGTACCTGAAAGGCTCTGGTGGCATCTTCAGGGACATGATGATCCATGATTTTGACTTGGCACGATTCTTACTGAATGAAAACCCTACTCGGGTGTTTGCAACGGGGTCAGCGCTGATAGACCCGGCAGTTAAAGACGTAGGGGACGTTGACACCGCCATAGCACTGCTTATGACCAACTCTGGAAAAATATGTCAAATTTCCAACTCACGGCGCGCTAGTTATGGCTATGACCAAAGACTCGAGGTACATGGCTCCAAAGGAATGCTGAGAGTTACAAACATCCATGAAAGCCAAGTTGAAAGTGCGACAAGTTCAGGATTTACGATGCCTGTCGCCAAGCCATTTTTCCTAGAGAGATTTGGCCCTGCATACCTCGCAGAAATGGAGCAATTTGTTCACTGCATTTCCACTGGCACACCACCTACTCCGGACGCTGCAGATGGGTTGTTTGCTCAACTGATCGCGGATGCTGCCGCTGAGTCTTTAGCATCCGGCCAACCTGTCGACATAAAGTATTGAGAATTTCACATGAAAATTGGCATTATTGGGCTAGGCAACGTTGCAGAATTGCATGTAACTGCGCTTAATGAAATTGACCCCACCGCTTACGTCGGCGGATGGGGTAGAACCCCAGGTAAAGCAGCTGCGTTTAAAGAGCGATTTGGTGGGGTAGTATATCCGACTCCGGAAGCCTTACTTGATGATCCCAGCATCGACGCGGTTGTGATCTGTACCAACGCAGAGACGCACTTCCACTTTGCTAAAGAAGCTCTATTCGCAAGAAAGCATGTACTGATAGAAAAGCCAATTTGCACGAGCGCAGATAAAATCCGAGAACTGGAGATACTTTCGCGCGGTGTCAACCGATTGTGCGTACCGTCTCACAACTATGTGTATGCAGAAACAATGCAACGTGTTCGCGCACACATTGACGCCGGGCACCTCGGAGAGATCGTAAACTTCTGGGCAATCTATAACAAGCGTCACCCTGCCGAAATTGGCGTACCTGATCTAACCATGAGCGAGCTTATGGTTCATCACATATATTGTATGCTGTATTTCTTGGGTCGGCCGGAACGAGTATTTGCTACAGGCTCTAATGTCCATTTCGAAGATCCGCAAGCCCACGATCAGCTAATGATCATCGCAGAATATCCAAACGGTAACCTCGCGAATCTTTGGGGAAGCTTTTCAGCCGATGATTGTAGCCGTGACCCCTGGTCTGTGTACTTCAAAATTATCGGCAAGAATGGTTCATCAGTGGTGCCTTGGGATACGACAAAGTTTGGCGAGGCGAGACTTCCGTTCTGGGACGACGGCACATATTGGGATAGCTTTTACCAAATTCAAAAGTTTTTCATTGAAGAATGCCTCACTAGAAAGCGTGCCCCACTTTCGTCCCTGAGCGACGCTTATGACGCCGCTGTAATCATGGATGCTGCCCGAAAATCCATTAGTGAAAGAAGATCTATCGATCTCGATTTCAGCTGAGGATTATACGAAGCCCCTAGCGACTGATCGTTGGAAAGTTTGCTGCAGCAGCAATCATACTACTGCAGCAACTCCATAAGCTATACGTTACTTACACGCAGACTTCAATCAATCTATAAATTAGTGCAGCTTTAGCCTTGGTCGAATCTTACGCTGCAACAACTCAGAAAATGCCTTTAACAGCATCCTCGTAGCGCCAAAAAGTGCTACCTGGTGAAGCCGATAAAGTGACATATACAATGTCCTTGCAAAAATACCTTCGGTCACCTTTTTCCGGCCCAGCAGTCCAGTCAGCGTTCCTACTGCATTGAAAGACGCCATTGAGATCAATGTCCCTCGGTCTTCATAACTGAATTTCAGCACCGGCTTGCCCGAGATGCGGCGAGCGAGGCTTCTGCTCAGCATCTCGGCTTGTTGATGGGCAGCCTGTGCTCGAGGAGGGACAGTACCTGCTCCCTCATCGGCTAACGGACAGGACGCACAATCACCTATGGCGAAAATTGAGTCATCGAGCGTCGTTTGGAGCGTACGGCGTACAAGAAGCTGGTTGATACGATTCGTCTCCAGACCGCTTAGCCCTTTCAAAAATGTAGGTGCTTTGATACCGGCAGCCCAGATCGTGAAGTCGGAAGCAACAGCACCACCGTCGGCCAGTACTACGCCTTCAGCCTTCACCTCCTTCACCGCCGTATTTACACGGACGTCAATCCCTAGGTTAGCCAAGCCTGAGTGAACAGTCTCGCTCACGTCTTGATTCAAGACAGGGAGAATCCTAGGGCCAGCCTCTAGCAAGGTCACTTGTAGGACGTCCGGAGACGCATGCCGAAGCCCATATCCCTCAATAACACGGACGGCATACTGCAGTTCTGCGCACAGCTCAACCCCGGTTGCTCCGGCTCCAACAATAGCGATTCGGAGTGGGTTAGATGCATCCTCTGCATGCGCTCGCATGTAACGTGCGAGAAGCTGCTTTTGAAGCTTCTCTGCCTGAGTACGACTGTCTAAGAATTGGCAATGATCTTGAACACCCACGATGCCAAAATCATTGCACTGACTACCAACAGCCAGGACAAGCGTATCGTAGGGTACCTCCCGCGCATCCCCGCCGGTCGATGCTAGCAGCACCACTTTTCGTTCACGATCCAGATCTATCATGCGACCATACTGAAATGAAAAATGGTTCCACTTCGCCTGCGCGAAGTAATTCAGCTCATCAATACTGGGATCCAGCGAGCCAGCTGCAACTTCGTGCAGAAGAGGCTTCCATATGTGCGTTAAACTTGCATCCGCTAGTATAACTTCGGCACTCCTGCTCTTTCCGAGCGTCTTACCTAGCCTAGTAGCCAACTCAAGCCCGCCTGCACCACCACCAACAATCAAAACCCTATGCTTCATTACCACACCCCAGACTTAATATAAGCAGCACGCACACGAGAGCGGACTATCGCAATCGAGCAAAAAGGCAGGCAATATTAAACCAAAGAAAAGTCTAATTTTTATGTATTTCCACCCCAACCCTACACTCAGCCACAGGGTTATCAAGCAATCTTGAAGCAATGAGCTTGACCAAAAAAAATCATTTACCTAAATCAAAAATACCGAATCATAAGTCGAGCCCCACCTTCACATTCATATATAGCTTGCTGCCTACCTAAGGGACTACTTCTATGTCAATGGCCCTACTAAATTCCAGCAAGCATGACGGATTAATCTCAGGGCGCCGTCCATTAGCGCGCAACATCAATCGGATCTCGCAGCAGAAAACTTGGCTGTCCCCTAACAAATTTATCGAACAGCCAATCGCTTGCACCTGAATATTTCAGGCATCCCGGAAACCTTAAGGCATCACCAATAATCCTAAGACGGCTAACAAGCGCATTTCTGTCCTATTTTGGTACACGCGTATATTTTTACCACAAAATTAAATACCGGACTGTCCAATTCCGATGTCGATTCTTAACCCTGTAGACACTCTCAAAAGCCCGTTTCTCTTTACAAATCAACGAATTGGCGCGCCACGCGAGGTGGATAAAATGAGCCTCTCATGCGAGAGGCTCATTTTACTAGGCATTACTTCAAACGATCAAAGACGAGCTCTGTATTGGCAGCCGTTACCCCGTCATCAACGTCCCAGAGGATGCCACTTGGAACAAACTAGCCATCCGGCGCCCCTCTTCACCATCAGCTACCTCTGCGCCAAACGCCGCAGTTCCCATAGGCGACACTGTGCATAATTGCATGAAGTACATCGTCTTGATATCTTAAACAATGCTGGATACAGCTCGCCCTGACAGAACCTGAGACTCCTGCTTGACCGCTTGCAGGAACGCGTGATTCCCTTCTGCACAGCCGGTGCATATAGCCTTTTGCTCGGCAGAAGGATCACTGTCCATTTCAATCGCCGTGTAGGCCCTCTCACAAATATGGCATTTGATATGCTGACTCCATACGTCCGTCACTTCATTTCTAGGTTCTCTAACACGGAGAATTGGCCGTCTACGAACAGATTTGGTTATTAACCAGTAGCTCAAAGCTGCGATACCCGAAATGATGATGGGGGCATAGTCAACGTACCACTCCCCTTTCGCACCAAACTCAATGATATAAATTCCCACCGCCGTGGAGAACAAAATTGCCCACGCTCCCGGCATCATTCCTTTGACTCTACCTGGACGGAACTCGGAATGCTGAGTGTCCGGATAAAGCGCATAGTGAGTCATCAGAATCGCGACCCATGAAGTAACGGCTACACCCTGCCAAGCTAGTGCTTTCAGCAAATAGCTAAATACATTGGTAAGCATGAGAGAGTAAACACAGGCTCCAACAAAGAGAACCCATACAGCCCTAGGCAATCGCAAGCCAAAACCTCTGGCTGCGAAACCAGCCATGTTCAGCGAAGCCATATAGTAGTTTGCAGTATTTATACGTGTTTGGCTAACGATAATAAATAACAGGCCGATCATACCTGACGATTTTAGAACTGCTTCCGCAATACCCTGCTCACTGGCCTTCAGGCCAGGAAAAACGGTTTCCATGATAAAGATACCCGCTACACCATTGACAATGTATAGGGCAAAATAGAACAGTGGCCCAAAGGTAACTATTCCATGGAATTTAGCGTCCTGTGGTTTACCAAAGCGCGAGAACTCAGCAGTCACCATCATGTTGACGCAAATTCCCATATAGACAATAAACGCCCACAACCAGCCTGGCATGGTGGTTTCAAGGGATGGCTGAATAGACAAGAATCCGGTAGAAAATCCAAACCGATTTCCGGCCATCAGCACAATCACCAATAGGCCTGCGACATACAGAGGCAACAACGCCCCATTCAGCTTATCCATCCATGCTTGAATACCTCCTACAACAAGCGGCATCGCATAAAGGACTACCAACAAGTACCACCATCGGATGTCACTCTCAGGCGAAAAATACTGCTGAAGGGCGACGGCTATAATAGAACCCTCAAACACTGCGTAGTAGGTAGCGGTAACAGCAAAAAGCAAGGAGGAAATAACCGCACCCACGTTACCAAAAATTCCTCTAGATAGTAACGCTACGGAGAGACCGCTTTTGATGGATCTCTGACTAATAATATAATTAATCACCCCATAGAATATTACTGACAAGCCAATGCCGATGAGCGCACTGCATGAGCCCACCGCCTGCGCTACAGCTACGCTGATGTAGAGATAAAATAGTGCGCTCAGCACCGACCAAGAAGCCATGGCCAAGCTCCACCGACCGGTACGGGCGGCCAATGGAACGACATGTCTCGAATAATCCTCGGCAGACTGCTCCTGCAAAACCCGGGGATCATCATCATCACTGATAGTTAAACGATCTTGCTGGGACATATAACCCTCTCGCTTTAAGTATTTAGCCTGGAAGCGCCGCTAGCTTACAGTTACTCCCACCCGTACTCAAATTGGACGCCAAAGTTTGATCCATGAAGAGCATTACCAAAAGCCCCTGAATCCGAGAGCGCTGACCCGGCTGCAAACTCATTGGCCGCTCGTTGTGCAGCAGCATTCCAACGTGCATAAGTATAATAAAGCCGGATCTCAGGCCGATCGTTGAATCCAGGGCCAGTTGGCGACCATGTTGGCGCGACAGTGAGCTTTGTGAGTTTTCGAGTCCCGCCAGGTGCCGTGACCTGATCTCGCCCAAGCTCAACGGCAAGCTTGAACTGCTCGGTGAACCCATAGACTGGACGAACACCGACAGATAGCCAGTTCTGGTTTGCGTCCTCTTGTCGCTTATCTTTCTGGAAAACAACATTTAATTGCCCTCCAAAGTTCCGGGTTGACTGCCAGTCGAAGATTTCTACTACTCGCCAGCTCCGATTACTCTTGTCGAGTTTTGGATCACCTGTATAACCTAACGCCGTTCCTGGGCCTTCGCCATACTGCAACGCAAGCCTGTTTTGACCGCCGAGGAAGCTAGCCTGTTTGTGCTGAACAGCTGTTGACCAACCGTCATGGGTATTATTACCGCTTGGAGCCCGGAGAAGGCTGACCCCTACCTCAATCTGGCCACCGGGGTTGACCTTAAAGCCTTCAACGTTGATATCTTGTCGGGTAATTTTCACTTTCTGGAAGACGCTGTCCTTGCGTGAGAATACGTAGCTGTACTTATAGTCACCTATTGCTACCCGATCCAAGCCAAAACCGGTCGCGCTCTGGTTCCAATAGAAGAAGTCTGAGATGTTGATGTCATTACGCCTATAGAATCGACGCCCGGCCCAAAGTGCCCCTCCTCCCAATGAAGGCATCTTGCTCCATTCAACATAAGCTTGGTTCATTCGGGTGAAGCTGTTATCACCTGAAAGCGCTGGCGTGTGGCCATAATCTGTTTGTGTTTGAGCCATCCCATCCAGACTGATAACCGAACCATCATCGAGAATGGCTACATCTTGCCTCCCCTCAACCTCAATGTACTGCTCACATTCGTTGCCGAGACGGTACTTCGACTGGGCGCCGGGAAGCATGAAACAGCTTTGCTTACCCCCTGATTTCGAGCCACCAGCGCCGCTTCGTACGTAACCGTTGAATTCAATTGCAGGAGCTTCTGTTGGTAACAAGAGCGCAGCCGAAAACGCGCCCCCCAAAGAGCTCAACCTCAAAGTTCTCATTCATCACTCCGTTATTATTATTAAGTAGACACTGAAAATGCATGAACAAAGGCATACATGGTCAACTAACAGAGCCCATGAAAAATCATAGGTTCACAGCCTTTGACCATGACAACAAATTTTGAATAACAGATACAAAAAGGCTAGGAACCGATTAATATCGACCCCTAGCAAATGTGGCACAGCGACGAAAATTCAGGGTATTACTTTGAGAAGTACTTTAGCAGTTCATTAGTCAACTGCTCCGGTTGCTCTTCCGGAATATAGTGACCACTCTGAACCAGCGTTCCGGTGACATTCGCCGCGACAGCTTTCAACTCAGTGACCAGGTCAGGCATCGAACCCTGATCTGCATGAACAGCCAGAATAGGCACTTGTAGCTTGCCCTTCTTCGCCAGTTCACGGTTCTGATCAGCCGATTTGGCCATTGCACGATAGTAGGCCAAGCCACCTTTCAGGCCGTTGAGTTTGAAGACTCGCAGGTACTCCTCAAAGTCATCTTGAGTGAAGATCTGAGGGATAGCAGCTTTGCGCTGGAGGTACCACTGCAGATAAATATGCTCGCGCCCTTCCAAGAGAGCCTCAGGCAGATCGACGAGATTGTGGAACCCGCAGTGCCAAGTACGCCAAGCGACATTTCCAGCCCATGGAAGGTTGTCTGGCAGGCTGATACCAGGAATGCCGCAATCCAGAATGGCCCACCCGGTGACCTGATCGCCATAGTTCGCACAATACGGGTAGCTAACCCATGCGCCGAGATCATGAGAAATGAGGGAATGCTTGCCCACACCGATCTTGTCCAGCATGCCACGCAGCAAGCGAGCGATGTTGGACGTATCACAATCTGCAGGGCGATCAGAATCCCCTTGACCTGGCAAATCAGGCGCAATTACCCGAAAGTGCTTGCCCAAGATTGGGAGGACTTTTCGCCATGCATACCAGCTTTGCGGAAAGCCACAGACCAGCACCATCACTTCACCGTCTTCACGGCCACCACTCACGTAGTGCATCCGCGTGCCTTCAACGGTTACAAATCCACGCTGAAATCCTTCTACGCCGCTATCCGGCCATTCACGCTTGCTAAACATCGTGTTCACCTATGCTGAAAATGCTTCCAGACACCAGATCTATCAGAATGGATCTCGGGCAGCGGCCAGCCAGCCACCATCCATTACGTATTCACTACCGTGAACGAAGTCCGCCTCATCACCGCCTAGGAACGCGGCAAGCTTGGCGATTTCACTCGGCTGGCACCAGCGCCGGGCAGGGAACTTCTCAAGGGCAGCCAGCATGTCAGGCGAGTGAGCAGTCACAGGATCGGCCATAGCAAGTGGGGTAGCAGTTGCCCCTGGGCAAATTGTGTTGACGCGGATACCGCTTGCTCCGTACTCGAAAGTCAGCTGTCGAGTAAGGCCAATGACGCCATGTTTAGAGGCAGTATAAGCGGTACCGCCACCCGCGGCACTGAAGCCGGAAGTGGAGGAGGTGTTGATAATTGCGCCTTTTTTCTGCTTGAGCATTTGTGGGATGACCGCACGTGCCATCAGGAAAGGCCCGGTCAGGTTGACCGCAATGACACGGTTCCACTCTTCAATGGATACCTCGTGCGCGGTGGAATGCCCATCAAGGATGCCGGCGTTATTACAGAGCAGGTCAATACGTCCCCACTTGGCGATGACAGCTTCCACCGCTTCGCTCACGCTAGCAGGGTCGCTTACATCGACACGATAAGCGAAACCGGCCTCAGGATTTGCAATTTTGGAAATTGATTCGTCGGCGGCTTTCAGGTTGATATCAAGTGCTACCACTGATGCTTGTCGGGCGGCGAATTCTTCAACCATTGCCCGTCCCATGCCAGAGCCTGCACCGGTGATAATGACTACGCGACCATTGTAATTATTCATATAGCACTCTTTGTCAGATAGTTAATTGCGCATTGATATCTAGCGCCGCCAGACACCTTCGATGATCAGCGAAGGATCTGAACGCGTCCAATCGCCATTTACGATGCTTTTAGATCACATTTCCTTATCAGCCGTTTCATGCCACAGCCTTGACCATGTCCTCGATGGTCTTTTTGGCATCGCCAAAGACCATCATCGTCTTCTCCATGTAGAAGAGCTCGTTATCCAATCCGGCATAGCCACTCGCCATGGAGCGCTTGTTAACAATGATGGTCTTAGCCTTGTACGCTTCAAGAATTGGCATGCCGGCGATCGGCGATTGCGGATCGTTCTTTGCCGCCGGGTTGACCACATCATTGGCACCCAGCACCAGCACCACGTCAGCCTGTCCAAATTCGGAGTTGATGTCCTCCATTTCGAACACCTGATCGTACGGTACCTCAGCTTCAGCCAAGAGCACGTTCATATGCCCTGGCATGCGGCCAGCCACCGGATGGATCGCGTACTTCACGGTAACGCCGTTGTGAATCAGCTTTTCAGTCAGTTCCTTCAGCGCATGCTGGGCACGAGCCACGGCCAGACCGTAACCAGGAACAATAATCACTGTGTCGGCGTTGGTTAGCAGGAAGGTGGCGTCATCAGCAGAACCAGACTTTACTGGCCGCTGCTCTTTCGATCCTTGATCTGCACTGACATCGGCATCACTACCGAAACCTCCCAGGATCACACTGAAGAATGAGCGATTCATCGCCTTGCACATGATGTACGAGAGGATTGCACCACTGGAGCCAACCAAGGAGCCGGCGATAATCAGCATTGAATTGTTCAGCGAGAACCCGATGCCCGCCGCTGCCCAGCCTGAGTAGCTGTTCAGCATGGAAACCACCACTGGCATGTCTGCGCCGCCAATGGGGATGATCAACAGTACGCCGAGCACGAAGGCAAGCAGCAGCATCAGAATGAAGGCGTCAAACAAGCCTGTGGTGCTGTAAATGATGCCTAGGCCAATGGTCGTGAACAGAACCAGGAGATTGGTTCTGAATTGGCCACGAAAGACAAATGGTGCTCCTTGGAAAAGGCGGAATTTGTATTTGCCAGAAAGCTTGCCGAAAGCGATCACAGAGCCTGAGAAGGTGATGGCCCCGATCGCCGCACCGAGGAAGAGCTCAAGACGGTTGCCGCCCGGAATGGGGTCGTTGATCGAGGCCACGATACCGAGTGACTGGGGCTCAATAACACCTGTAATGGCGATGAACACCGCTGCGAGGCCGATCATGCTATGCATGAAGGCAACGAGCTCTGGCATCTTGGTCATCTCTACGCGCTTGGCCATTACCGAACCGGCTGTTCCGCCGACCAACAATCCGAAGATGACATACCCCATCCCTGCGGTAGCGATCCCGGAACCCAACTTATAGATGAGCCCAACGGTCGTGAGGATGGCGATCCCCATGCCAATCATGCCGAACAAGTTGCCCCGTCTCGAGGTTGTCGGATGAGACAGACCTTTCAGCGCCTGGATGAAGCACACCGAAGCGACAAGGTAGAGTAGCGTTATCAAATTCATACTCATGTTACTTCTGCCCTTCGCTTTTGGTTTTCTTCTTGAACATTTCCAGCATGCGCCGGGTAACCAGGAAACCGCCGAATACGTTCACTGCAGCTAAGGCGACGGCCAAGGTGCCCATGATTTTTCCGGCAGGTGTGACAGTGAGTGCGGCAGCCAGCATGGCACCAATAATCACGATCGCCGAAATGGCGTTTGTGACGGCCATCAGCGGCGTATGCAGAGCTGGAGTGACATTCCAAACCACGTGGTATCCCACGTAGATGGCCAGCACGAAGATGATCAGGTTGTAGATGCCATGGGAAATCAGCAGGTCTTCCATTGTCGTGCTCCTCAGCTGTTCTTGCGCACGACCTGGCCATCGCGGCACATCAGGCACGCGGCAACAATGTCGTCTTCCAGGTTGATGTCTAGCGCACCGTCCTTGTCGAACAGCAGCTTCATGAAGTCCAGCAGGTTGCGGGAGTAGAGCGCGGACGCGTCGGCGCCTACCTGCGCCGGCAGGTTGGTCGGGCCGACGATAGTCACTCCATTCTCAACAACTACTTGATCGGCAACGGTCAGGGGACAGTTGCCCCCCTGGGCAGCGGCTAGGTCAATGACAACGGATCCGGGTTTCATCTGCGCCACAGTGCCAATATTCAGGAGAGTTGGCGCTTTGCGTCCCGGGATCAGGGCGGTGGTGATGACAATGTCAGCTTGCTTTGCGCGGTCATGCACAGCTTGAGCTTGTCGCAGCATCCAGCTTTCCGGCATTGGGCGAGCATAGCCAGCCACCCCTTCGGCGCACGCTCGCTCCTCCTCCGTCTCGTATGGCACGTCGATGAACTTAGCGCCCAGAGACTCGATTTGCTCCTTCACGGCGGGGCGGACATCGGACGCTTCAATCACTGCGCCCATGCGCTTAGCTGTAGCAATGGCCTGAAGGCCGGCAACACCCGCTCCCAAGATAAGCACGCGTGCCGCTTTAACGGTACCCGCAGCGGTCATGAGCATCGGCATGAACCGTGGGTAGTACTGAGCCGCAAGCAGCACGGCCTTGTAGCCCGCGATGTTGGCCTGCGACGACAATACATCCAGACTTTGCGCACGAGAGGTACGTGGCGCAGCCTCCAGTGCGAACGCGGTGATCCCGCGACCGGCCATCTTGACGATCAGCTCGCTGTTGAACGGGTTGAGCATGCCAATTAGCACGCTGCCCGAGTTGATGAGCTTGAGCTCTTGGTCATTAGGGGCAACTACTTTCAGGACAATTTCCGCACCAAAAGCATCGCTCGCCTCACCGACCGTGGCGCCAACGGCCTCAAACGCGCTGTCGGTAATGCAAGAGAGCAGCCCGCAGCCTCTTTGGACGACAACTTGATGCCCAGAAGCGACCAGTCGCTTTACTGTGTCTGGGGTGACCGCAACGCGCGTTTCGCCGCAAGCGGTCTCCGACGGTACTCCGATATACAAGGAACTTCTCCGTTTATTATTCTTAAATCGAGGATCCTTCATGGAATGAAGAATGCTGGTCAGGCAACCGCCCGTTTAATCGTCCTAAGAGTTGCTTCTGATGGCCGAGCTCTGGCTTTCTTAGACATCAACGACTGCGGCAAACCGGAGGCAGCAGCGCGCTCGATGGCAAAAAGAATTTCCAGGTCTGCGAGCCCCTCCCCACCACAAGGCTGTGGTGCTATACCTTGCTCAATACAATCCGAGAAGTATGAAATTTGCCCTGCAAAGTGATCGTAGTGCGGGAAGTGAATGTATTCGTTCTCATCCCGGCTTTTCAGTGACATGGCCATGGAATGCTCAAACCGGAAGCCAGGATCCATGTTCAAAACGCCCTCAGTGCCGACTATCTGGTAGGTGTCGACAGGGTAAGCTCCGAAGCTGCAATAGAACTGCGCTAATCGATCACCAGGGAATCTGAGGGTCACTGCGATCGAGTCATCCACGTTGGCGAATCGGGGATCACCGACGCGGCGGGTGCTCATTGCAGACACTGCGATGGGATCAGATTCAAAAACGTGGCGAGCGGCGTTGATGCAGTAGATGCCAATGTCTTGCAGTGGGCCGCCCCAATGCTCCACATCCAATCGGTGGTTACCAACATTGCTTTGGAAACTGAACGTCGCGGACATAAAGACTGGCTGACCGATTCGACCGTCACGAACAGCCTGCAACGCCGCGATGGTTCCGACGTCATGGTGCAACCTGTAACTGGTCATCAGCGACACCCCTGCAGCGTGAGCTGTCGCGATCATCGCGTCAGCATCAGGCAGGGAAGTGGCAATTGGCTTTTCCACTAGCACATGCTTGCCCGCCTTTGCTGCCTGGATGGCATAGGTAGCATGAAGGGGGTTGGGTACGGCTACATAAACGGCGTCAATCAGATCACTCGTCAGCAGTTCATCAAAATCCTCGTACGGATAAACATGTTCAATGCCATGCTTGTTCGCAAGCTGCCGAGCACGCTCCGGTTTTCCAGAAACAATTGCGGTAACAACGGAGTTCTCTAAAAGAGAAACAGCAGGGATGAATGCGGTCTGGGATATCCAGCCAGCTCCCACTACGGCATATCTAATCACGTTTAGATCCTCGAAGAACTGCGCCATACCGAGCGGTCTATCCGTTTAGTAAGGGCGCAACTTAGATAATCATGTTTATCGGTACAACAACGGACGAGCTGGCAGATCAAGTACGATTGTTTGATCAGTGTCTATTCGTTTAACCAATTGCTCGGCAATCAGAGTCGTGATGTAACCATCCCATGCTGTAGCTCCATGGTTCGGAACACCAGAAACAATGCTTTGAATCCAGCGGCAGGTTTGGGCCTGGTAGGCCGCGGTGAATCGAGGTATCCAGTTCGGAGGAACATGCGATGCACGACGACCCGATGTGCTTATCACGGGAGCTGAAAACTCAGGTAAGGCGATAGTACCATCGGCGCCTACTAACTCCGCATGAACCTGATAGCCGAATTTACAGTTCATAAAGAGTTCAGTAGACGAAATCGCACCGTTCGCTAGCCGCGTCACGATCATCATCGGATCACCTTTTTCTGCAATAGTGATCCTGACTGCTTCGAGCTCGGTATTCATCAGCCAACGCATGACATCAATCTCATGAACAAAGGCGTTCGTGATGAGCATGTCACCAGTCATCCAATCTGGTGCAACTGGATTACGATGAACGTTGTGAAGAATCTGGGGGTTACCAACAGCATTCGCGTCGAAAAGCCTTTTGAGCTCTTCATACCCTGGGTCGAATCTGCGCATGTATCCGACTTGAACGGTGGAGCGCCCTATAGCGCACTCAGCGTCGACGACCAAGCGCGCCTGTTCAGCGGTCATGGCCAATGGTTTTTCACAAAGCACTGGTTTTTCTGCAGCTATGCAAGCTTGCACCAGATCAGCATGGGTAGAATCCGGTGATGCAATCAAAACTGCATCAATTTCCCTAGAAGCAATCAGATCTAACGGATCTAAAAAAACTGGTGCATTGCAAGCTATAGATCGGGCTTTCTCTGAATCGAAATCGCAGACCCCTGCCAAGTGAGCGTTTGGGGTATGCATGGACAGAATACGACCGTGCTCCTTGCCCATGACACCAGCACCAATCAGTCCAACCGCGATACTCATTAAGAGTCTCCTGCAATGTCAAACGTTACGGTGGTACAGGTAGGCGTGACCGAGATCACGCCTACCCTAGGCTAGTGTTCAGCTATCAAGCAGGCTGCTCGATTTTCTCCCACTCGCCACTGACACCCGAGGTCAGGATGGCGTCTGCAATGCGCTCGATCTGCAGGCCGTCATCGAAGTTCGGGGATGCCTTGCCATTCTCGGCAATAGCCTTCAGGAAGTTGTACCATTCGATCGATTTGATATCGATGTAGCCTTGGCCCATGCCCGCGACTGGCCACAGCTTGTCACCGAACGGCTGGTGAGGGCCCGAGTAAATGGTACGGAAGCCGAAAGCATCCTTAGGATCATCTGCGAAAGCAACGCGCAGTTCGTTAAGGCGCTGGTAGTCGAAAGCGATGGAGCCTTTGGTACCGTAGATTTCGAAGCCGAGCTGGTTGTGGTGACCCCACGCATTTCGAGTCACCTCGATGGTGCCGTATACACCGTTAGCGAATTTGATCATGGTGAGTGCAGCATCATCCACATCAACCTTGCCACGCTCGCTCGAAGCCTGACCAGCAGGGCCGAAGAATCGACCAGCCGGCAGAGGTCGCTCTGGAACGAAGGTCTTGACTATCGAATTAACCGAAGCGAACTCACCCACCAACAAGCGAGCAGCGTCAATAACGTGCGTACCGATGTCGCCCAGGGTGCCGGAACCTGCTTTCGCTTTGTTGAAGCGCCAGGACAGAGGCAGCTCAGGATCGGCGCCCCAGTCTTGCAGGTAGTAACCACGGAAGTTCAGAATGTCACCGATGCGACCTTCGTCAATCAGCCGCTTGGCCATTTGAACCGCTGGAGTGTGGCGATAGTTATAGGAAACCATGGTCACCACACCCGTTTCCCGGGCTGCTTCCTGCATACGCTGAGCTTCTTCAACAGTCATCGACATTGGCTTTTCGCACATGACGTGCTTACCAGCCAATGCAGCTGCAATTGCGATCTCTGCGTGAGTATCGTTTGGGGTGCAGATATCGATGATGTCGATATCTGGGCGCTTCACAACGTCACGCCAATCAGTAGCGTACTCGGTAAACCCGTACTGTTTAGCAGCGTTCTGAGCCAATTCTTCATCGATATCGACAACCACCTTACGTTCGATTTCGACTGGGGCACCGAACAGGATTGGAACAACTGCAGTGGCGATCGAATGGGCCTTACCCATGAAGCCAGTGCCGATCAGTGCGACATTGTATTTTTTCACGATCCTTACTCCTTTAGGGCTGACTGTTTGTCTCACCCTGCTTCTGTTAAATCAACCCCAACAATCTTTTTTAGATGTTGGACACTACCTTAATGAGTGCCGGCTTACACGACCCTACTCAACCCGACCAACCGGCGTAATAGTTAGCCAATTGTCGCTAATTCTTCACCGAGCGTAACAGTAGATCCGGCGCCCACCAGAATATTGATTCTCCCGTTTAGCTTGGCAAGCACTTGAGTTTCCATTTTCATCGCTTCGACTAGAGCAATGGTTTCGCCCTCATTAACAACCGCCCCATCTTCAACAAGCCACTGCTGCAGAGTGCCTGGAATAGGAGAGCTTACCGAATTAGTATTTTCCGATTTCGTCGCCACGGGAGATTCAGTACTTGCTTTACTAAATGAGAACAGTGCCGATGGAACCCCGAGATGGTGCATTTTTCCATCAATCTCAATTACGCATCGAACCAATTTTTCTTCCGCGTAATCTACACGGTCTGCCGGAGGCAAACCTTGGAACTCCGTCTCAATCCAGTTGGTGTAGACGCCGAACGAATCAGCGCCATTGAACTTCGGTTCCTCCATGACAGCCCGATGGAAAGGAAGAACAGAAGCCAAACCTTCGATTTGGAATTCTGCCAGCGCCCGGCGAGCTCGGTTTACCGCTTGCTCACGGTTCTCACCGAATACGATGAGTTTGGCCATCATAGAATCGTAAAGCCCGGGGATGGAGGATCCACTTTCCACGCCCGTGTCGAGACGAACGCCAGGGCCCGATGGAGCACGAAACTTTTCAATACGACCTGGTGTGGGCAAGAAGCCACGCCCAGGATCCTCGGCATTGATACGAAACTCGAACGCATGCCCACGGGACACCGGAGTCTCCAGAACCGAAAGTGGAAGTCCGTCAGCGATACGCAACTGCTCAACAACGATATCGATGCCGGTGGTGACTTCAGTAACAGGGTGCTCAACCTGAAGCCGGGTGTTCACTTCCAGGAACGAAATCGTCCCGTTACGGGAAAGCAAAAATTCAACAGTACCCGCACCAACGTAGCCCGCTCGGCTGCAGATGTCCCGGGCAGCCTTATGAATAGCTTCACGCTGCTCTTCAGAGATGAACGGCGCCGGCGCCTCTTCCACCAGTTTCTGATTGCGGCGTTGCAGTGAACAGTCGCGAGTACCAAGCACCACGGTGTTGCCATGGGTATCGGCAATTACCTGCGCTTCGATGTGACGAGGTTGTTCCAGGAATTGCTCGGCGTAGCACTCCCCACGTCCGAACGCCTCAGTCGCTTCACGCACCGCCGAATCGAAAAGCTGCCCCACGTCCTCCAGCTTATGCGCAACCTTCATACCGCGACCGCCGCCACCGAACGCCGCCTTGATAGCAAGCGGCAAACCAGCTTCTTTGGCAAATGCAACCGCTTCACGGGCATTCGCAAGCGGGCCTGGAGTACCTTTTACCAAAGGTGCTCCAACAGCTTGCGCGATATGTCGAGCTTCGACCTTATCACCCAACGCCCGGATTACCTCTGGAGAAGGGCCCACCCACGCCAAGCCGGCATCCAGCACCGCCTGCGCGAACTCTGCCCGCTCCGAGAGGAAACCATAGCCAGGGTGAACCGCATCCGCCCCAGCACGTTTGGCGAGCTCAACAATTTTCTGGATATTGAGATAAGTGTCGACTGGTCGACCTGGGCCGAGACCGTAGGCTTCGTCAGCCAGCTCCACATGAAGGGATGATGCGTCGACGTCCGAATAGATGGCAACGGAAGTCACACCATAATCCCTCGCAGCTCGGATAATCCGGATTGCGATTTCGCCTCGGTTAGCGATGAGTAACTTCTTCATCGATCGATTTCCTTTACTTGCGGATCAAAGCCAGCGATAGCGTTAAAGCGGATGCGTGCACCAATCGGGATCTGCGCCGCCAATGAGAGGTGATGCTCGGCTACTACGGCAATGACCGGGTAGCCGCCAGTAAGTGGGTGATCTGCGAGAAACAGCACAGGCTGACCATTGCGTGGTACTTGAATCGACCCCCGAGAAGTGCCTTCCGAGGGAAGCTCGTCAGCACACTCACGAGACAGCGCACTTGCGCCATTGAGCCGAACACCCACACGGTTCGACTCTGGTGTTACTGCCCAAGATTGCTCAGTGAATGTGCGAATCGCTTCAGGGGTAAACCAATCAGTGCGCGGCCCCATCACCACGTCGAGCACCACAATGTCGCTACTCGCAGGCAAATTGGGGGCCTGCGACGCGTATGCAGAAACGGAGCCACGCAGATCATTCGATGGCTGCAGGCTCACGCCAGCAGTGATCGGGCCTGGCCCAACTTTCGCGAGTGTATCGGTCGACGCTGACCCCAATACTTTCGGAGCAGCAAAGCCACCACGCAGAGCAACATAGCTTCGAACACCTTGCGTTGGCACACTCAGGGCCAAGGTGTCACCAGCATCCAATGCAATCGGAGCATGAGGGGGAAGTGTTCTGGTACGCCCATCCGCGGTAGTGAGCGTGAGACCCGCTGGAGCTCCACTTATGGCCATAGTCACAGGAATCTCAGCCTTGAAAACGGCACCACCATAGGTTACCTCGAGCGCCACTGCTGCTTCGCGGTTGCCGACCAAAGAGTTGGCGTCACGCAGCGCCTGCAGATCAGCTGCGCCCGATTGAGAGACACCCTGGTGAGCGTTCCCTGCCCGGCCTAAATCTTGGAACAACAATGGCCTATCAGTGCTAACGACCTTTAAGCCTTTAGCGATCTGAGTTGGGCTTGAAGTCGACTCGGCCTTGGCAGACGGAACTGGCAATTGCTCGGTGACGGCCTCGACGAAGCGAACCCGGTCGCCGGGCTTCAATAGCGCCGCCTGCTCACGATCTACATCCCACATCGGGATCGTTGTAGCGCCCAACAGCTGCCAGCCACCAGGTGTATCAGTGGGATAAATACCGCAGAAACGCCCAGCGAGGGCAACAGAGCCCGCAGGGATCCGCACACGTGGGCTATCTCTACGAGGGACATCCAACTCAGGATCGTCAGATGTCATGTAAGCGAATCCAGGGGCGAATCCCGTGAATGCAACAGTGAAAGTTGCTGCACGGTGACGGCGAATCAGCTCAGGTATCGACCACCCCAGATAACCGGCAACAAATGCGAGATCTTCACCGTCATATATCATCGGTATCTCAATGAGATCGCCCGAACGACGGCAACCAACCTGGGGCCGCAGTGAGGAAATTTGCGCATAGAGTTCTTGCGCTGAGGTCGCAAGCGGGTCGAACGACACATGAAGTGTCACAGCGCCTGGTATGACCTCGACCACGCCCTCGATGCAAGCCGCCTTGAGCGCGTCACCGAGAGCGATGGTCGATTCAAGATCATCAAGCTCAACGATGAAGCGATTTGAGCCCGCTGGAAGAAACTGCAATGTCTTAGACATGCGATCAACCCTCGCTCACGCCTGCAAAACTGCGTAGATGAACGTTGTTCATTTCGAAAGCATCGCGAAGAGCTTTAGCAGTCTGAACCGCTGCGGGATTGTCGCCGTGGACACAGATCGAATCCGCCTGTAATGGCACGATACTACCGTCGACGGCCTCAACGACACCCTCTCGAACCAATCTCAGCATCCGTTTGGTAATCAGCTCTGGATCATGGATTACGGCACCTGCTATGCGGCGGTTAACAAGCGATCCATCACTGTTGTAGGCTCGGTCAGCAAAAGCCTCACACACAACCTTTAAGCCCGCTTCGCGAGCTTGTTCGACGATGGGGGCTCCTGCCAGGACAAGCAAAGCAAGCGAGGGATTCACCGCCTTGATTGCAGCAATCACATCTGCGCCTTGCCTGCGATCCTTGGCGATGGTGTTGTACAGTGCACCATGAGGTTTTACATAGCTGATAGTGGTTCCTGCCGCCCTGGCTAAGCCTTCTAAAGCGCCAATCTGATAGATCACATCACCTATCAACTCTGAACTAGAAGGCTCCATCACCCGCCGACCGAAACCAACCAGGTCTCGGTAACCAACGTGAGCTCCAATAACGACATCACGCGCAACGGCTTCTTTCAGCACTGAAAGGATGCCAGCGGGGTCACCCGCGTGAAAACCACACGCGATGTTCGCACTGGTGACGATGTCCAACATGGACGTATCGTCTCCCATTGCCCATGGGCCAAAGCTTTCGCCGAGGTCGCTATTGAGGTCAATTTTTACCATATCCCTGCTCACCTACTGAAGATCACGTTGGCGGATCAAGCAATTACAGCAACTGATATTTGCTCAGCGAAGACGACTTGACCAAGTGACCGTACTTTTCACCGAAAGCTTTCATATTGTCAGTACTGGAATGCAGATCCAGCGACTTTTGATCGTCCCAGATCTCGTAGAACAGGAATTCACCTGGATTTTCTTCCGAAACGTGAAGGTCATATTTCACAAACCCTGGCTCGGTTTTAGCGTAAGCGACCAGCTCCAGCAGTGCCTTTTGAAGCTCGGCCTCTTTGCCTGGCTGAGAGTGGGTCACAGCAACAACATACAGTTTACCCATCATCTTTACTCCTAGCTTGTTAAGTATTAAGCAATCTCGACTTTGACAACGGTCTTAATCGAATTAGCGATGAAGCACCCTTTATGAGCCCGGTGATGCAAACGTTCCAAAGCCGTCCGATCAGGCTGCTTCTCCGAACTGAACTCAACCTGTGGACTCAGCGTGATCTCAGAGACCCAAAATCCGCCTTCCTCACGGTTAGCAACAACCCCTTTAGCATTATCAATATACTTCGAAACAACGTACCCCTGTCCTTCGCAGATAGCCAGGAAGTACAGCATATGACAACTCGCGAGTGCGCTTACCAGCAACTGCTCAGGATCAGCCTTATCAGGAGAGCCCAAGTAATCAGCCGCTGCGGAAGCCGACACTTTTACTTGGCTACTAAATTCAACTTCCAGGTCACGACTGTAGGTGCCGGACTTATCTTTGTGCTCAGCCGCCGCCCAGATAACTTTTGCAAAATGCTCAGACATCACAAATACCTCTTTAGTTGACACTAAGCCACAGACAGATCTGGCGAATCGGCAGGAAGGTCAGTCACTAGCATGTAACCTGGCTCATGCGTGATAGCAATATCAACGCCTGCTTGCTTGATGGCCATCTGCGGAGTGACACCACAAGCCCAGAAGCCTAGGATATCTCCATCACGATAAACAGGCGCATCACCGAAGTCAGGGCGATCAATGTCCTTGATCCCGATGAGCGATGGGTCACCAATGTGAACCGGAGCGCCATGAGCGAGCGGGAAACGCTCGGACAGGACAATGGCCTTGATCGTGTCTTTCGGGCGGAAAGCTCGCATGGACACTACCATCGACCCTTTAAACGGCCCGTACCCTTCTGTAGGGAGGTTGGTGATGTACATGGGTACATTTCGATTAGCGCTAATGTGCTGGATCTCGATGCCCGCATTGAGAATTGCGTTCTCGAAAGAAAACGAACAGCCCAAGGCGAACGTCACGAAATCGTCCCGCCACAGGTCAACCAGCGAATCAACGGTTTCGGTATGAACGCCGTTCCTATAGACGCGATAACGCGCGACGTCCGTACGGATATCTATCTCACCAGCCAGCGGAAGAGTCGGGTCACCTGGCTTCCCCATAGCGACCAGCGGGCAGCTCTTAGGGTTCAGATCGCAGAAGACCTTGAAATCATCCGCAAACCGCTTTGGCAGAATCATCAAATTGGCTTGCATAAATCCATCAGCGAAACCGCTCGTTGGAACCCGCAGGTCACCAGCACGGATCATCTGCCTTACTTCAGCGGCAGACTTCGCTTGCATTGTTTTAATTGGTTCCATTCTGGCACCTAAGTGAACGACTCAAACCGCTTACTGGGCTTGCAGGACGTCGACCATTGCTTTCGCGATCTCAACGTCAGCTGCTTCCGGCCCACCGGATACGCCGACACCACCCACAACCACACCGTTGATGGTTACTGGCAGACCACCACCGAACACCACGAATGGACGTGCGCAGGAGCGCTCAAGCCCATAAAGCTCCTGCCCTGGCTGCGTAATCGCCATCCAGGCATCTGTCGGATTGCGCAGCGCTGCGGCGGTGTATGCCTTGTTAGTCGCCACCTCGATCGTACCGAAGGCAGCATCATCGACACGGATGAAGCCAACAAGATGACCGCCTGCATCAACGATCGACAGACAAGAGCGCTGATCGAGTTCTTTGGCCCGCTTGATACCAGCCTGCAGAGCGGCCATGGCAAGTTCGTGTTTAATCAACATTGTGAACTCTCCTACTGACCTAGTTGTACACACCGCCACAAACATTAATTGCCTGGGCTGTAATGTAAGAGGACTCGTCCGAAGCCAAGAATACGAACAACGGTGCAACCTCATCAGCGGTCGCTTGACGACCAAGCGGAATCAGCGACTTAACCAGCGCTTCTTGCTTCTCTCTACCGCCGATGAAGTCGATTACCGGCGCATTGAATGGAGTGTCTATCCAACCAGGACAAACAGCATTGACACGCACACCATCCTTGGCCAACTCGATCGCCATAGTCGTTGCCATACCAATCACTGCAGCCTTAGAAGACGAGTAGCATGTCAGGCCAGGTGCGCCGCGCTTACCAGCCAACGAAGACATCATGACAACGGACGATTTCTTAGCTTTCCGCAAGTGAGTCAAGGCCTCCTGCACGAAGATAAAGCTAGAGCGCACATTGATGTCATAGACCTTGTCCCAGGCCTCAGTGGAAAAATCAGAAACATTGCCGGAGAGCTGAATACCTGCATTCAAGCATAGAGTATTGATACCTCCCAACCAATCTGCAGCCTTACCTACCACCGACCGGACATCAGTCTCACTACTAAGGTCAGCACGGAAAAACTTTACAACGCCTGGGAAGCGCTTCTCAACTTTTGAACCACGCTCCGCATCGATATCTACAACTGCTACTTTCGCGCCTTCTTGAACAAAGGACTCCAAAATAGCGAGCCCGATATTAGCTACGCCGCCTGTAAGAAGGACGAGCTTACCCGCCAAACGATCGGTCATATTAACCTCGCTCAAATATTTTATTTGAAGTACGCCATCGCTTTATTAGCAATGGCGTTATGCATCACTTCGCTCGGGAAATGTTCTCCAGAACGAGCGAGTTAACTTCCGATGCAGCTTCCATCTGCGGCATATGACCTGCGCCACTGATGATGCTCAGCTTGGCCTGAGACGGAATCTGTGTATCACCCGGCAGAGGTACGATCTGATCCTTATGGCCCCAGATAAGCGCTACGGGGCCATTGAAGTCAGCGATCGTCCCTGCGATCCAGTGACGCTGCTGACCTTCGGCATCAACGATAGTGTCGCGTATCGCCGACAGGGCCTCAGGAACCCCTTCAAGCCTCTTGAAGCGCAGAGTACCTTCGATCATGTCGTTGCTGATTTTCGACGGATCGGCAAGCAGACGCTCCAAGACATCCTTCAGCGGCCTGCGACGCTCAGCCGAGATGAAGTCGTCCAGGAACGACTTGTTGATCTGCTTGCTTAGACCTACCGGAGCAATGAGTGACAGAGAAGCGATCCGATCGGGTTGCCGAGCAGCAAGAGCTGCAGCGACAGCGCCGCCGAAGGAGTGAGCAACGATATGCATCTTGCCAGGCGCAACCGATTCGAGCGCACGCTCTACCGCATTGACCAGATCGTCGAAAACTCTGTCGCCCTGAATCGGGGTGGAAGCGCCATGACCTGGAAGATCCACTGCAACCACACGGTGCCCTTGAGCGAAGGCATCCTGGTTGAACAACCAAGTGGATAGGTCACCACCAAAACCGTGCACCAGGACAACAGTGTCATCGCCATCGCCCCCCATGGTCAGCACATTCACAACTCGACCGTCACCAACATCAACTTCCTTAACGCTCGGTGCGTTCAAATCTTCTTCTGCAGCGGCACCAGTGCCATCAGCGAACGATGCAATAAATGCTTCGATTTCTTCATCGCTCACCGAGGCATCAGCGATGACGCCGACCAGAGCGCCAACCGGTGCAGTGACACCGACCTGAACGACGATACGACGCAGAATGCCGCTGGCAGCTGATTCCACCGCATTGGTGGTTTTGGTCGACTCTACTTCAATGATTTCCTGACCCCGGGTAACCTCGTCGCCTTCGGCTACCAGCCATTCGGCGACAAGACCCTCAGTCATTGTCATGCCCCATTTGGGGATTGTGACTGCTTCAATCGACATACTGCTTACCTCTCAACAATCGACTTGACCGCTTTGATGATCGCATCGGCATTCGGTACATATGCGTCCTCAAGATTGGGCGCATAAGGAACCGGCGTGTGCGGGGCGGTAACCATCTTGATCGGTGCGCGAAGCGAGTCGAAACACTTGTCGGCGAGCATTGCCGAAATATCTGCAGCCATGCCACAACGCGGGTTTGCTTCATCCACAATGACGACACGACCGATTTCGTCGGCGAAGTCCATCAGCGTTTCTTCGTCGAGCGGCGAAGTGGTTCGCGGATCGATAATGCACGCAGAAATGCCTTCAGACTGGAGCTTGCGAGCAGCCTCTTCCGCAATATGAACCATACGACCGATGGCCACGATCATCACGTCCTTACCATCGCGCACTACGCGGGCCTCACCAAATGGCACGGTGTAAGCGCCATCGGGGACTTCACCCATGGTGTCGTACAGCATTTTGTTCTCCAGGAAGATGACAGGGTCATCATCCCGAATGGCTTGAAGCAGCAGCCCCTTGGCGTCGTAGGGATTCGATGGAATCACTACCTTAAGGCCGGGCACATGAGTGAAGATCGGGTAAAAGGCTTGGGTGTGCTGAGCCGCAGAACGTGTGCCTGCACCGTAGGTGGCTCGGATTACCAACGGCGTACGAGCGTGACCACCAAACATGTAGCGGAATTTGGCGATCTGGTTAACGATCTGATCGAGGCACACCCCAGCGAAGTCGACGAACATCAGCTCAGCGATCGGTCGCATACCGGTCAGAGCAGCACCCGCTGCAGCACCAATGAACGCGGTTTCGCTGATCGGAGTGTCGCGAACACGCTCTGGGCCAAACTCACCGAGCAAGCCGCGGGTGACGCCGAACGCACCACCCCAAGCATCCTTGACACCGTTTGCACCAGCGCCACCAGTAAGGTCTTCGCCCATCATGATCACGCGCGGATCACGCTGCATCTCCAGGTGCAATGCATCGTTCAGCGCCTGACGGAAAGAAATTTTAGCCATGATGCGCTCCTTACTGGTACTTCACGTAGACGTCGGTGGTGAGAGCAGAAACTGGAGGGAATTCAGAAGCGCGTGCGAATGCAACAGATTCGTTCACAGCAACCGTAACCTCTTCGTCAATAGCGTCCAGAGCAGCCACATCTGCGAGGGACTCTTTCGTCACTTTGCTGCGGAATTTGATCAGGCAGTCTTGTTCTTGACGCATGATCTTCTTCTCTTCCGGGGTACGATAGGTATCCGGATCGCCACTGTAGTGCCCGTAGTAACGCGGCACATGAATATGCAGAAGGGATGGGCCACCACCTGAGCGGGCACGGGCAATCGCCTCACCAGCAATGGTGTAGACCTTGAAAACATCCGTGCCATCAATTTCGGTAGAAGGGATGTCATAGCCTTCGGCACGACGTACGAAGCTGCCCGCAGAAACGAATTCGTTAGCGGTCGCTTCGCCGAAGCCGTTGTCTTCAATCACAAAGATGATTGGCAGCATCCAGATTTTGGCCAGGTTGAGACTCTCGGCCATTGCGCCTTCGTTCATGGCGCCATCGCCTGCAAAGGCAATCGCAACTCGATCCGTATTCTGCAGTTTCGCACTCAGTGCGGCACCGCAGGTGATGGGAGCGCCCCCGGCCACGATGCCGTTAGCACCCAACATACCCTTGCGCAGATCGGCAATGTGCTGAGATCCACCTTTACCCCCACAAGTACCAGTGACTCGGCCGAACAGCTCGGCCATCATCGCGTTGATATCGCAACCTTTAGCGATGCAGTGGCCATGGCCACGGTGCGTCGACGAAATGTAATCCTCATCGGTGAGGTGCATGCATACGCCGACCGCGCTTGCCTCCTGGCCGGCGTAGAGGTGGGTACTCCCCGGGATGTCACCGGTACCCATCTCGTTAATCACACGCTCTTCGAAACAGCGAATCGTTTGCATAGTGCGATAGGCTTCCAGCAGCCGTTCGCGGGGCAAATGCGGCGAGAACATTCCACTTCTCCTCATTTGAGTATTGCAACTTGTTTTGTCGTTATTGTGCGTCACAGTCCAACGCTCTCTTTCGCCGAGGGCACCCTAGTGGTCATCCGATTCCTGGGTGACAGTGATCGCCTCGTGACCCAATCGTCTCGCGATACCCTGATAACGTCCAATTGCGATTGCGGATTGTCAGAGATAACGTGTTCTTATCGGTAAGGGCTGGCCTGCCCCGCAAAAAAAGCCGTCCCACCTAAGCCATTTTCTTGTTTTCTGCGGTAACGTATCAGCCGGCTCGGCAGCGGCGAGCCCTCTAGGGCAAGCCCCACACCGCGCCACACAATTAGATAAAGAGGCGCAGCATGATCGATCTCCGAAGCCTTCAAACCTTCTATGCGGTTGCGCAGCTGGGCGGATTTCACAAAGCAGCAGACAAGCTTCATACCTCGCAGCCAGCCGTGTCTGCGCGTATCGCGCAGCTTGAAAGACAGCTCAATGGGCGGTTATTCGAGAGAGATAAGCGCGGGTGTTTTCTGACAGCTCAAGGACGGGAGCTGCTGACCTATGCCGAGCGCATGATCGCGCTTGAGAGCGAAATGGTTGAGGCTGTTGCAGGCCGTAAAGGCCTGAGTGGCACCGTCAGCCTGGGCGCGTCTGACACCATCGTGCACACTTGGCTCTCAGACCTTTTGAAACAGCTAAGCCAGGAATATCCCGAAATCACTTTAGATGTCGTGGTCGACAGCACCGCAAACATGACCACCGGACTCGCAGATTGCACACTGGACGTGGCCTTGCTGATGGGCCCGGTGAACATCGGTAACGCGGAGAATCTTCCCCTGTGCAGCTACCCGATGAGCTGGATCAAATCGCCCAAGCTAGAACTGGGCGATAAGCCGCTGACGCTCGAAGAGATCGCAGCCCACCCCGTGATCACGTATGCCAGGAATACGCGCCCGTACTGGCAGCTCAAAGACATGTTTGATCGCAAAGGGCTTCACAAGGTAAGGCTTTTCTCAAACTCCTCGCTGTCCTCGATCGTACGCATGACAATGGATGGGATTGGCATAGCAGCCATACCCGAGCACGCCGTGTTTGATGAACTGGCCAGCGGCAAGCTCCACACCGTCTCCTCCACCCATGAAATGCCAGTCATGTCGTTCACTGCCAGCTTCATCGAGCGCGCAGACATGCCCCTGAACAGGATGGTTGCTCAGCTTGCCCAAAAGGTCGCAGCCGAATATTGGCGGGTGTAAAAAAACGGAGCCGAGGCTCCGTTTTTTATTGTCAGGCTGCAGGGTTTCTCCCCAGTCGCTCATAGACTTCGGGGCGCACGGCCTTGAAGTATTGAGCCAGCCCCATACCGGCAATCAGTACACCGATCAAGCAGAGCAGCATCCAGGTACGTTCACCAGGCTCACCACCTACCAGCAGGTCGAAGTGGTAGGCAACCAGGGTAACCAATCCGACGAAGAAGATGCCCGAAATGATTGGAGCCAGGAAAGCTTTTGCAAAGCTGACCCCACCGTGACGCCCCTTGCGCACATACCAAGTCAGAGCAGACAGGTTGACCACTGCCATCAGGATGATCACCCCCGAAGTACCTACGCCGGAAAGCTGGCCGTACAGAAGCTCGGGTTTTGCGCCGATCACAATGAACGGCATGAGTACGCAGAGTACCATCGTTGATACAGACATCGAAGCAGCGAATGGAGACGAGTGCTTCACATGAATGTTGCTGAGGAATTTTGGAAGGGCCCGATCCGTACCCAGATTGAAGAGGTAACGCGAAAGGACGTTGTGAGTAGAAAGGGCCGATGCAAAGGCCGAAGTGAGCACCAGGATGGTAACGATCACCTGGAAGCGACCATCGATGTACTTGCTGAAAGCAAGGGAGAACATGGTGGCAGGGGAATCAGTGGCAATCTGCTGCACATTCTCACCATAAGCGGTGACCAACGCATAAGCACATACGGTGTACATCGCGCCGATGAAGATGATCGACCCGTACGTAGCGCGGCGGATAGTCTTGTCGGGGTCTCGCACTTCATCACGGTACAGCGCGGTAGCTTCGAAGCCCATGAAGAACGATACAGCGAACAGCATCGCGAAAGGAATGTTCACACCTTCCTTGGAAAGCTCACTTGGCGAGAAGGGTGCAGACGCCGCCATACCCGTATCACCACCGATGCTCAACACCCCGAAAGCGAAGCCCAGGCACACAACGATCTCCGACAACATGACCCACAGCAGCACCTTTGCCGAGAGCTCAACGTGAAGGTAACCAAGAATACCCACGATGACCCAGCAAGTCAGAGAGTAGAAATACCAAGGGAAAGCTGAGCCTGTAAGTCCTCGGTGGAAATCAGAACACGCGACACCGAAGTAGGAAGTGATGCCTGCGAGAAGTACGAAATAGGAAACTGCAGCTGTGAGCCCTGCTCCAAGACCTGCTGATTTCCCCAAGCCATAAGTGATGAACGAGTAGAAGTCACCGGATCGACGAACCATGTTATTGAGCGTTATGTAACCAATACCGAACAACAACATGACCGAGGCGACGACAACGAACAGAAGCGGGCTCGCCACGCCTCCAAACATTAAAGAAACCGGAATGTATCCCGCAACTGTGGTAAGCGGTGCAGAGAAGGCCAGTACCGTCATAGCCAAACTCAGGGCCCCCATATTGCCCGACAACTTTTTCTGACTGACTGCGGCGTCTCCGACGCTTTCGGAAGCCTCAATACTCATAGCCATTTCTTCCTTTCTCCTCGACTCGTAAGCGCAACTTTAGTAAACGGCAGTAGTGATTACCCAAGTGAAGCGCTACATTTTTTGTTATGATGGATACTCGGCTTAGTGCACACAGATGCTAATGATTCACTCGGAGTCAATCGAGCGCTCCATCCAACATTTCAACATCGTGTTGAGCGTGCTCATCGCGCTGTGGATCATCCTCGCGCCGCCCTTCGATAACGTCAAATTTTCATTACCTATTGTCTGTGATAATGGCCGGTTATCAGTAGGCGGTGTGCGCCCTATCACAACACCGCGAGACCTTAAGATGAAAGCCATGAATTCAGACTCACTCGTGACAACCCTCCTGCTCCAGGGCCACCTGTGAAACCAGTTCGGCCACCCCCAAGGTGGGCGAACCCGCATTGGTCAGATGCCACCGATGAATGACCATGGGAGGTGGAGCAGTCACTGGCAAGATCTCAAGCTCGCCACTGGCCAGATGCTCCTGCACCAGGACGGCAGGCAGAACACCGATACCAATGCCATTTCTAATCAGCGTGATCAGCGCCGATATCGAAGGTGAGCTGGACAGCTGAATGGTCGTGGGGCTGATGCCATATTTGAAGGCCAGCTTCTGTACCGTCCGGGCAGCATCATCGGACGGCGTAGTGTTGCTCATCGGCGTGAGTATTTGGTGGGAGAAAATGAAAGACTCATCAGCCAGGTTATCGACCAAACCAGGCTTGCCAATCCACTTGGTCGAGAGGGTGAGCAGTTTTTCAGAGACGGCATAAGGACTCTGAGGCTGCTTATCAAGCGACAATACCAAGTCAAGCTCCCCCTTATTCAGCTGCTCAACAAGATCCGCAGTCAACCCCACAACCCAAGTTACACTAACATTTGGCAGCTCAGTTTTGGTGCGTTTCACCAGCTCAGGAAGCAGCGTATACACAGCGGTTTCAATCAAGCCAATCCGCACAACACCACCAATGCCTGACAGCTGCGTCGCGGCACTCAGGAAATCGTCGAGGGAAGAGATTGCTGCCTCTGCGTAAGGTAATAACCGTCTACCCTCCTCAGTCAGTGAAAGCATTTTATTATCAGAGGTGAAAAGTTCTACCCCTAGCTGCTCTTCAAGATTTTTCATTCTCATGGAGAGCGCGGAAGGCGTGGCATGCAGCCGCTCTGCCAATTTTCTCAAATGCGGCGTGTGAGCTAGCTCTACAAACGTCTCAAGAAGCTTTGTATTCATCAGTCCCTCCAGACATCTGTTCAACTTTTCTTAACGGACATGGTCATTTTTATTTAATTTACAGCTTTTGAACCACATCCATACACTCTCTTTCAGCGTGAGGGCGAGCGCTTTTTTCCAAAAATATGAAGGTGTTGATATGTCCAGCATTGAAAAGGGTGACCGACCGCTTCCTCCTACACTGAAGGACATCGAGGATGCAGCAGTCAGAATTCAAGGTTACGCAGCGCGAACGCATCTGCTGGAGAACCCAGAGCTAAATGAGCTCGTAGGCGGTCGGTTGTTGTTCAAGCCAGAGGTACTGCAACGTACTGCTTCATTCAAATTCCGTGGAGCGTGCAACCGTTTGCTTCAGTTGTCCGCAAAGCAACAGCGCGCAGGGGTGGTTGCCTTCTCTTCAGGTAACCACGCTCTTGCGACGTCGGCGGTTGCTCGCATCCTGGGCATCCCCGCCACGATCATCATGCCGTCTGATGCTCCACAAGCCAAGATCAAAGGTGCCCGAGCCAATGGCGCAACTGTCATTCTCTATGATCGCCAGAAGGACGACCGAGAAGCCATCGGGGCTGAAATTGCTAACCGCACCGGCGCAACCATGGTTCCTCCCTACAACGACCCATTCATCATCGCCGGCCAGGGCACTGTGGGTCTGGAGATCATGCAAGACCTCGAAGAGATGGGCATCGAGGCAGATAGCGTTCTCGCCGCATGCAGCGGGGGCGGCCTGATCGCAGGCGTGGCTACCGCTGTTCGTACCAAAAACGAGCGCACCCAGGTCTACGCAGTTGAACCGTCAGGGTTCGATGAGCTGGCTCGCTCGCTGGCAAGCGGCAAGCGCGAAAGCAACGCGCCAGGTGCGAAATCCATCTGCGATGCCCTGCAGGTGGTAACCCCAGGTGACCTCACGTTCGATATTAACCAACGCCTGCTTGCCAGCAGCTTGGTCGTCACCGATGACGAAGTCCGTAAAGCGATGCGGGTTGCATATGACAAGTTGAAGCTCGTCTTGGAGCCAGGCGGAGCCGTAGGTCTGGCCGCCGTTCTTGAAGGGCGTATCGAGACCCGCAACCGTACAACCGTAGTCGTGCTGAGCGGCGGCAACGTTGACCCCGAGCTTTACGCAGAAATCATCACTGTCGACTAAAGCATTCATTTAAAAATCGAAAGGAGCTCTTATGCTCAAGCCTGATAGCGCCCAATATCAACGGGTCGCGCAGACCATCGACGACTTCATGAAGATCGACTACACCGGCGTCGGTCTCATCTCCAAACTGTACGAAGCCCTACAAATAAATCAGCCTGGATTCTGCTGCATGGGCGCCGCTGAGCGCCTGGTTGAAGCGGCCAAATCGCACCCGGATCGCCCCATTGCGATCGCAACCGGATTCCCTGAAGGTGGTGGTGTTCCAGAGACCGATGGCCCTATCGGCGCGGCCTTGCTCGCCCGCGCTATTTTCCTGGGTCTGGGCGTGATGACCGTCATCGTTATCGATGAAGATTGGGTCGAGATGATGATGGCGACCTGTCGCGGCACCGGGCTGGCCCCTCGCCTGCTGCCTGAGTCCGGTAAAGCCGATTACATCGAGTACCTGCGTCCGGTGTATATCAAACCGGTCTCCAAGGAGAAGAAGGCTTGCCATCAAGCCAGCGATGACCTTCTGAGCATCACTCAGCCTTCGCTCCTGCTTTCTATCGAGCGCCCAGGTTGCAACGTGAATGGTCTGTATCACGGCCTGGGTGGCCGCCCTTTGGATGGCATGGTCGGAGACCTAGATTACCTGTTCAACTCGGCCAAAAAGCAAGGGCTCATGACCCTGGCTATCGGAGATGGCGGTAACGAACTGGGAATGGGTGTAATCAAGAAGGAGCTGCCTACCTTCTCACCTAAAGCAGCGGACTGCGGCATTCCAGGTCGTGGCGGCGTAGGTGCCGTTACAGCTGCAGAGTGGCTGGTGATCTCCAACATCTCTAACTGGGGCGCAACCGGAGTCGTCGCGGCCCTTTCTGCTCTGCTGGAAAATCCGGTGGTCTTCCACGAGCCAGAAATCGAAACCCGCAGCACTGAACTCTGCATCGCACACGGCGGTGTGGATGGCATGTTCATGGGGCCAGAGCCGGCGCATGACGGTATCGCGATGCGTGAATACGAAGGGATGGTCAGAGCACTGCGCGGCAGCGTGATGCGCGCGATGGGCCATTCGATCAACTGGAAAGGCGACCAAGGCGACTGGAGACAAATCAAGTGACCTATAAAACCTTTACCGAGGCTCTGCGTGAATTCAACTTGGAGCTCCCTCCAGTAAATCCGCCGCGTGGTAGCTACGTCCCTGCCATCAAAGCCGGCGACTTCCTCTTCGTCGCCGGTCAGGCTCCACGCTTGAACGGCGAGCTGAAATACTCTGGTCGAGTAGGCCGAGACATCTCCATCGAGGAAGGTCGAGAGGCAGCCAAGTTATGCGCCCTCAACATCATCAGCCATTTGGCAAATGCCACAGGCGATGACCCATCAAAGGTGGTATCCGCCGTGCGCCTGGCGGGCGTGGTGAACTGCGCAGAAGATTTCACCGCACATTCGCAGGTGCTGGATGCAGCCTCTGACCTGATTGCCAAAGTGCTTGGTGTAGCCGGCCAACACGCGCGTATCGCGACGGGCGCATCTTCACTGCCATCGGGCATGGCGGTCGAGATTGAGGCTGCGTTCCTGCTGAAGAATTAATGTGTGCGGGGGCGGATCTGATCCGCCCCCTTTTCACCGCCAGTAATCCGGCTCCTGATAGACCATTTTCAGGTAATCAATGAAGTGGCGCACCTTGGCAGGAAGGAAACGTTGCTGCGGATAGACGGCTTGAATGTCATAGTCAGGCAACGCAAATTCGTCCAGCACCGTCACAAGCTCCCCGCTTTCCAATTCGCGATGTATTTCCCATGTAGATCGCCATCCTATCCCCAGCCCCTGCCTCATCCATGAGAAGAGCAGCTCGCCATCATTGCAAGCCATGCTCCCGCTTACCCTCATTGCTACCTGCTTTCCATCTCGCTGGAATGTCCAGCCGCGTGGCTGCCCACCTTGGGAGGTGAACGCCAAGCAGTTGTGATCAACCAGTTGCTCCAGCCTCGTAGGCTTGCCGTATTTTTCGAAATACTCCGGCGTACCGCAAACCACCCTACGGTTCGAGTAGAGCTTCACGGCTACGTAGTTTGGATCTGTGACCCAGCCGATCCGAATGCTCAAGTCGTACCCTTCTCCAACCAGGTCGACCAGGCTATCGGTCAGATTGAATGACAGTTTCAGGTTTGGGAATTTCTGATGGAACCCAAGCGCATGAGGCGCGACATGAAGCCTGCCGAAGGCAGCAGGTGCTGACACTAGCAGGTTCCCCGTCACCAGTTTGGCACTGTTGCTAATGCTCGCCTCCATCTCATCGAATTCACGCACTAGATCCTTGGCACGCTCCAAAAGCTGCTCACCTAGCTCTGTGAGATGGAGTCCGCGTGTGGAGCGATGCATCAGCTTCACCCCCAATCGTTTCTCCAACGAATCCAGCCGCCTGCCAAGCATGGCCGGCGTCACGCCCTCACTTAACGCCGCAGCGGCAAAGCTTCCCTTCTGCGCAATTTGGATGAAGCTCTGCAACTCAGTAAACCGTGCCATTCGATACCTTTTATATCGACAGAAACTCATTTTGGGATCTTCAACCCATGATCCCGCTCCTCCAGACTAGAGCTAACCACAAAAAGATATCGATTTCCTGGAGGAATGAGTATGTCCAAAATGAGAGCAATCGACGCCGCCGTCCTGGTGATGCGTCGTGAAGGCGTCGATACCGCTTTCGGTATCCCGGGCGCTGCCATCAACCCACTGTACTCGGCACTTCAGAAAGTCGGTGGCATCGATCATGTCCTCGCACGTCACGTGGAGGGCGCCTCGCACATGGCGGAAGGCTACACCCGTGCCAACCCCGGCAACATTGGTGTGTGCATCGGCACCTCCGGCCCTGCAGGTACCGACATGGTGACTGGCCTGTATAGCGCTTCTGCAGACTCGATACCAATTCTCTGCATCACCGGCCAAGCGCCACGTGCACGCCTGCACAAAGAAGACTTCCAAGCTATCGATATCACCAACATCGTCAAGCCGGTGACCAAATGGGCGACCACCGTACTTGAGCCCGGGCAGGTGCCTTATGCGTTTCAAAAGGCGTTCTACGAGATGCGTACAGGCCGCCCTGGCCCTGTGCTGATCGACCTGCCGTTCGACGTTCAGATGGCCGAGATCGAGTTCGACATCGCTGCCTATGAACCGCTGCCGGTGCACAAGCCGAGCGCGACCCGCATTCAGGCTGAAAAAGCGCTGACGTTGCTCAATGAAGCCGAGCGTCCGCTGATCGTGTCTGGTGGAGGCGTCATCAACGCAGACGCCAGTGATAAGCTGGTTGAGTTTGCCGAGCTCACCGGCGTGCCGGTCATCCCTACCCTGATGGGCTGGGGCAGCATCCCTGACGACCATGCCCAAATGGTCGGGATGGTTGGTCTGCAGACTTCACACCGTTACGGCAACGCGACATTGCTGGAATCGGATCTCGTGTTCGGTATTGGCAACCGCTGGGCTAACCGTCATACCGGTTCGGTTGACGTTTACACGAAAGGCCGCAAGTTCGTGCATGTCGACATTGAGCCGACCCAGATCGGTCGCGTTTTCACGCCCGACCTCGGCATCGTATCCGACGCCGGCAAAGCACTGGACATGTTCCTTGAAGTCGCTCGCGAGTGGAAAGCCGCTGGCAAGCTGAAATCACGCCAGGCATGGCTGGAAAGCTGCCAGCAGCGCAAAGCCACACTGCAGCGTAAGACGCATTTCGACAACGTACCGGTCAAGCCGCAGCGCGTGTACGAAGAGATGAATCAGGTTTTTGGCAAAGATACCTGCTACATCAGCACCATTGGCCTTTCGCAGATCGCCGGTGCGCAATTCCTGCATGTGTACAAGCCGCGTCACTGGATCAACTGTGGTCAAGCGGGCCCGCTGGGCTGGACTATTCCGGCAGCGATGGGGGTGGTGAAAGCTGACCCAAGCCGCCAAGTCGTCGCTCTGTCTGGTGACTACGACTTCCAGTTCATGATCGAGGAATTGGCAGTAGGCGCGCAGTTCAACCTGCCGTACGTCCACGTTCTGGTAAACAACTCGTACCTGGGGCTGATTCGTCAAGCACAGCGCGGCTTCGAGATGGACTATTGCGTTCAGCTGGCGTTCGAGAACATCAACGCACCAGAGCTCAATGGCTATGGCGTGGATCATGTCGCTGTAGTTGAGGGCCTGGGCTGTAAAGCGATTCGCGTGTTCGAGCCGTTTGAGATTGCCCCTGCTCTGAGAGAGGCACAACGCATGGCTCAAGAGCACCGCGTGCCGGTTGTGGTTGAAGTGATCCTGGAGCGAGTCACCAACATTTCCATGGGCACAGAAATCGATGCAGTCAACGAGTTCGAAGAGCTGGCGGTATTCGCAAGCGACGCGCCGACTTCGATCATGCCGCTGAGCAATTCCTGAGTTTTTGGAGGACAGCCAAATGCCACGTTTAGCAGCCAACCTTTCTATGCTGTTCACCGAGCATGATTTCCTTGCCCGCTTCGGTGCTGCAGCCAACGCCGGCTTCGCCGGCGTTGAATACCTGTTCCCATACGACTTCCCAGCAGAGCAAATCTGGCAGCAGCTGGAAAAGCACGGGCTCACGCAGGTGCTCTTTAATCTGCCAGCAGGCGATTGGGCCAACGGTGAGCGAGGCATTGCTTGCCATCCTGATCGTGTCGACGAGTTCCGCGCTGGTGTGGATAAAGCCCTCGCGTACGCCAAGGTTCTCGGCAACCGCCAAATCAACTGCTTGGCGGGAATCGCGCCACAGGGTGTGGACGCTGAGTTGCTGGAAATGACGTTCATCAACAACCTGAAGTATGCCGCTGACAAGCTGAAGGCAGCTGGCATCCGCCTGGTAATGGAGATGATCAATACCCGAGACATTCCGGGCTTCTATCTCAACACCACCAGGCAAGCGCTCGACATCCGTAACAAAGTGAGCAGCGACAACCTATACCTGCAATACGACATCTATCACATGCAAATCATGGAAGGTGATCTAGCCCGCACAATGGAAGCCAACCTGAGCGTGATCAATCACATTCAACTGGCCGACAATCCAGGTCGCAATGAGCCCGGCACTGGCGAGATCAATTATCGCTTCCTGTTCGAACACTTGGATCGAATCGGCTATCAGGGTTGGGTAGGTGCGGAGTACAAGCCGCTGACCACGACCGAGGCGGGACTAGGTTGGCTGAAAAGCCATAACGTGATTTGAGCAATTCACTTTCGATTGAGCGATAGGCTCCAGCCATCGCTCTTGAAATGCAGAACTGCGTAAATGTAAGGAATGAATCATGGCTAAGATCGGCTTCATTGGCACCGGCATCATGGGTCGCCCCATGGCTTTGAACCTGCAAAAAGCAGGTCACCAGATTTACGTATCGACGCATCACGGCTCCGCACCGGATGACCTCATTAGCGCCGGCGCAGTTAGGCTGGCGAACCCTAAAGAGGTTGCCCAGGAAGCAGAGTTCATCATCGTGATGGTTCCCGACACGCCCCAGGTCGAAAGCGTCCTGTTCGGCGAGAACGGTGTTGCAGAAGGGATCAGCCCTAATAAGCTCGTGATCGACATGAGCTCGATCTCTCCAACTGCCACCAAAGTATTCGCTGAGAAGATCAACGCCACAGGTGCAAGCTATCTCGACGCACCAGTATCGGGCGGTGAAGTCGGCGCCAAAGCCGGCACTCTGAGCATCATGGTCGGTGGCCCTCAAGCAGCATTCGATCGGGCGTATCCGCTCTTTGAAGTGATGGGCAAAAACATCAATCGCGTCGGCGGCAACGGCGATGGCCAAACCGCTAAAGTGGCCAACCAGATCATCGTCGCGCTCAACATTCAGGCTGTCAGCGAAGCTTTGCTGTTTGCGTCCAAAAATGGCGCAGATCCAGCCAAGGTTCGCGAGGCGCTCATGGGCGGCTTCGCCTCATCGAAGATCTTGGAGGTTCATGCCGAGCGCATGATCAAAGGGACGTTCGACCCTGGTTTCCGCATCAACCTGCATCAAAAAGACCTCAACCTGGCTCTGCAAGGTGCCAAGGAGCTGGGTCTGAATCTTCCTAACACCTCGAACGCACAGCAGGTCTTCAGCACCTGTGTTGCTTTGGGCGGTGGCGAGTGGGATCACTCAGCGTTGATCAAAGGCTTGGAGCATATGGCGAATTTCTCAATTCGCGATAAGCGCTAAGGGACAGCTTGGCTGGGGAGTAGTCCGCACTACTGCTCAGCCAAGCGACCTAAAAATCCGCTCTCTTAAACCACCCTACCGCGCCAGACGATGCCAGGCACGCCAATTCAGTGCCATCCCTCCAGGCGCATCGTCGAGCGCACTAACCTCTGCTCTTCTTCCTCGATTTCACGCAGGCTGTCCCTAATGCTGTGGATATGGTCGCGTGCGGCCCGCAGAGCCTGCTCCGGAAGCTGTTCAATTACCGCGTGATAAAGCCGAGAATGCTGCCTGTCGATCTGCCGCTTTTGCGGAGGCCGGCAATAGAGGTTATTCACGGACGCGAAAACAGTGTTGAGGGTCAAGTCACTCAGCCCCTGGAGCGTGTGGACGAGCACCGGGTTATGAGAGGCTTCACTGATTGCTCGATGGAAAGCATGGTCGAGCTTAGCCTGCTGTTTCGGATCATGCTGTTGAGGGTCGGAATGAGCAGCTAGCATTTCTTCGTACCGCTTACGAATTAGCAAGCGATCCACGTCCGTTGCTCGCAATGCGGCGAGCCGTGCGGACTCACCTTCGAGTAACGCCCTTACCTCCAAGAGGTCATACAGCGTTCGACGCTGAGAGCTGAAGAGGTACATCATCGGCGGCGTCGTTTCAGTATTGGAAAGATCTGCGACGAATGAGCCGCGCCCATGCTCAGTGTCGATTATGCCGCGCCCACGCAATACCCTAAGCCCCTCTCGAAGCGCGGAACGAGAGCAACCCATTTTGGCCATGAGCCTACGCTCGGAAGGCAGGGCCTGCCCTACTTTGATCACTCCATCCACGATCAAACGCTCAATGCGTTCGGCGACCTGGTCTGCCACTTGGGTTTTTTCTTGTTTGCCCGAGTGCGAGTTTTCCATCGTGACCCCTGATTAACTGGTACTACCAGCCTGAAGTTGCAGGAAGACGTGCCTCAGTCTATCCCCGCGAAGGCTTGAGCCAAAGGGACTTCGGACAGTTGCCTACAAAAACTGGTCGTACCAGATCGCCACCTGGTCGACATGTTGGACGCACACGCGCAGTGTCGACCTAACTCCTGTTTTTGCCTGATGCACTTCCTACGAACAGGGGCCGAAATCACACAAGAACAAAAGCCGAACGCGAGTGCGCGATGAACATTCTCCATGATGAGCGTGTCGATGGTGCGTTACCCAGCATCGACAAAATACAGGTGCTCGACCAGCTGTCCAGAGCCCTGCCTGACCTCGAAATACTCTCCTCAACCGAGGAGCTCACACCTTATGAATGCGACGGCCTATCGGCCTATCGAGTCATGCCTTTGCTGGTCGTGATCCCCACCAGGATTGATCAGGTGCAAACCATCCTGAAAACCTGCTTTCAGCTCCGTGTCCCTATAGTGGCTCGCGGAGCTGGTACAGGACTGTCGGGTGGCGCCTTGCCGCACGAGCGAGGCATTCTTCTCGTGATGGCAAGATTCAACCAGATCATTGAGGTGAATCCGCATGGTCGGTTTGCCAAGGTTCAGCCAGGTGTTCGCAACCTAGCTATCTCTCAAGCTGCGGCACCTTTTGATCTGTATTACGCGCCTGACCCCTCTTCACAAATTGCGTGCTCCATCGGCGGTAACGTAGCTGAAAACGCGGGCGGTGTGCATTGCTTGAAATACGGGCTGACCGTTAACAACATCCTGAAGGTCAACATCCTCACTATCGAGGGCGAGGCACTTACGTTTGGTAGCGATGCGCTAGATAGCCCTGGTCTTGACCTGCTAGCTCTCTTCACAGGATCTGAAGGGATGCTCGGCGTCATCACGGAAGTGACGGTCAAACTTCTTCCGAAACCCCAGGTTGCGCGAGTGCTGCTTGCGAGCTTCGACTCAGTAAAAAAAGCAGGGGTAGCAGTTGCTGACATCATTGCCGCCGGCATCATTCCCGGGGGACTGGAGATGATGGACAACCTCTCTATACGGGCCAGCGAGGACTTCATCCATGCTGGCTATCCAGTCGAAGCGGCAGCCATGTTGCTGTGCGAGCTGGACGGCGCTGAAGCAGATGTGCAGGAAGACTGCGACCGCGTCAAAACCATTCTGGAATCAGCCGGCGCAACCGAAGTCCGGATCGCTCGCGATGAAGCAGAAAGAACACGTTTCTGGGCCGGCAGGAAGAACGCCTTCCCTGCCGTAGGCAGGATCTCTCCTGACTACTACTGCATGGATGGAACCATTCCACGTCGACAGCTTCCTCGCGTTCTCAATGGAATCGAGGAGCTTTCCAATGAGTACGGTTTGCGAGTAGCTAACGTATTCCACGCGGGCGACGGAAATATGCACCCCCTGATCCTCTTCGATGCCAACCAAGAAGGCGAACTGGAACGCGCTGAAGCGCTCGGAGGAAAAATCCTTGAGCTGTGTGTTGAAGTGGGCGGGAGCATCACAGGCGAGCACGGCGTAGGACGAGAAAAGATCAACCAAATGTGCGCTCAGTTCAACGGTGACGAGATCACCCTAATGCACGCAGTGAAAAACGCCTTCGACCGACACAATTTGCTCAATCCAGGAAAGAACATTCCAACGCTGAATCGATGTGCTGAGTTCGGCTCAATGCATATCCACCACGGCAATCTGCCCTTTCCTGAGTTGGAGCGCTTCTGATGCAATACGATCACGACAACAGCGCTGATCTTCTCGAACAGGTCAATTACGCCCTTAACGAAGACATCCCACTTCGCATCCAAGGCAGCAACAGCAAACGTATGCTTGGCGGCCACGTCTCTGGCGAAGTGCTGGACACGCGCATTCATCGCGGCATTGTCAATTACGATCCAACCGAGCTCGTAATCACAGCTCGTGCCGGTACGTCGTTGTGGGAGATCGAAGCGGCATTGGATCATGCCGGTCAGATGCTTCCCTTCGAGCCACCGCATTTCGGGCCAGATGCAACCGTCGGCGGAATGGTTGCCTCCGGGCTATCTGGCCCACGCCGTCCTTGGGCAGGAGCAGTGAGGGACTATGTACTCGGTGTCCAAGTGATCATCGGGAACGGCAAGCTACTACGCTTCGGCGGTGAGGTGATGAAGAACGTTGCAGGTTACGACCTCTCACGACTGATGGCGGGAAGTTTTGGCACCCTCGGCGTCATCGCTGAAGTCTCCCTAAAAGTGCTGCCTAAGCCTCGTGCTTCTGCGAGCTTGTCCCTCAATATGGATCCCGCTCAGGCTCTCGCCAACCTTGCTCGCTGGGGGCAGCAGCCAATTCCTATCAGCGCCGCATGCCATGACGGCTCGCTGCTCCACTTGCGTATCGAGGGCGGGGATGGTTCTGTCAAATCTGCGTTGAGCATGCTCGGAGGTGAACCTCTCGATAACGGCTTCTGGAGAGATTTGCGCGAACACGAGACAGACTTTTTCAAAAGCTCAGAACCTTTGTGGCGCCTTTCGCTGCCAAGCAATGTCTCCCCGTACATTGTTCCAGGGAAGCAGATCTTGGACTGGGGAGGATCCCAACGATGGCTGAAAACGAATGAAAGCGCCGATGCAATCCGTGAGGTTGTGGAGCATCTAGGGGGGCACGCGACGCTTTATGCCCAAGGTGACTCATCACTGCACCCGATCTCCAAGGCGCTGATGAAATACCAGAAAAACTTAAAGAATCAGTTCGACCCTCAGAACATTTTTAACCCTGGCCGCGTCGGTTCGGAGGCGTAGGACATCACATGCAGACCGTACTTAGTCAAGAAGCCAAAAATCTGCCAAGAGCAGAAGAAGCTGAAAAAATCCTCCGTTCCTGTGTGCACTGCGGCTTTTGCACAGCAACATGCCCAACCTACCAGTTATTAGGTGATGAACTCGATGGGCCGCGAGGCCGCATATATCTCATCAAACAGGTACTTGAAGGCAACGAAGTAACTGCTAAAACCCAAAAGCACCTAGATCGATGCTTGTCATGCCGAAACTGTGAAACAACCTGCCCTTCAGGTGTGCAATATCATAATCTCCTGGATATCGGTCGGAGCGTTGTCGAGGCAGAAGTTCCAAGGCCGCTCCTCGAGAGGGCATTACGTGCTGGCATCCGAGCAGTCATTCCACGCCCTGCACTGTTCAAGGCCTTATGCTCAACAGGGATGGTTCTCAGGCCGTTACTACCAGAGAGCTTGAAACGCAAATTGCCATCCTTGCCCACCGCACCAAAGCCAAGGCCTCGTGCACATCAAGATCGCAAGGTCTTGATGCTGGAAGGTTGTGTTCAACCAACCTTATCACCGAACACGAATGCGGCTGCCGCCAGGGTGCTTGATAGACTGGGAATTTCGGTGATTAACGCACCAGAAGCCGGATGCTGCGGGGCTGTTGATTACCACCTGAACGCACAAGCCAGGGGTTTAGAGCGAGCCAAAAGAAACATTGATGCATGGTGGCCAGCAATACAGAAAGGGGTCGAGGCAATTGTCCAAACAGCAAGCGGTTGCGGCGCATTCGTTCGTGATTACGGCCATTTGCTGGAAGAAGATGCACTCTATGCAGAAAAAGCAAGGGTCGTCAGCTCTATAGCTAAGGATCTTGCTGAAGTGATTCGAGCTGAGCCAATCGAAAACTTGAAAATTAGCGCAACCCAGCGCATCGCTTTCCACTGTCCCTGCACCCTTCAACACGCACAAAATTTAGGGGGAGCGGTCGAAAACATTCTCAGCCGCTTTGGTTTCACAATGACAAATGTTCCAGACGGCCACTTGTGCTGCGGCTCAGCAGGCACTTACTCAATTACGCAGCCTGAACTATCAACTAAATTACGTGAAAACAAGCTTAAGGCATTAGAAAGTGGAAAGCCCGACCAAATCGTCACGGCCAATATTGGTTGCCAAACCCACTTAAGTGGCGCCAGAAAACGACCCGTAAAGCATTGGATTGAAATAGTAGAAGAAGGACTGCATCCAGCAACCACCGCACAAGAACCTAACCCAGAAGAAATGTTCCCGCCTTTTAGCTAAAACATTGACAGTTAATGCAAGCCAGGAGTTCGAAACCCGCATCTGCAGCACTACTCTTGGCATGCCTCAGAAGCTTCGCAAACGAATGATAAAATAAAATTATCAGCCGTGAACACCAATGAGTTTCAGCACAACGTCTCGCTCCCCTTCAAGAGCCTGCGCCCGTATGTTAACTTGCGCCCGAGTCAAGGTCACTGGCACAAAATACACAAAAGCCTTGAACACGCTTATCTTGTTTTAGCCAGCTTTGAGCGCTGGGCGCACCGAGCGCCTAAAAAACCGTACTTGTACAGTTCTGCCTCTACTGTGCGGCTTTGCTCGTTACCTTGTGAGGTATGTGCTTTGTCGATCTTCAGAAATCAAAAGGCCCTTGTAGAGCTCGCCCTGATTCTTGGCGTGTTTTCGCTATGTACTGGCGAATTTGCGGTAATGGGATTGCTCTCTAACCTGTCCGCCGCCTTTGCTAGGCCAGAAACAACCGTTGCACACCTAATCAGCGCTTACGCGCTGGGCGTAGTCATCGGCGCACCTATTATGGTGTTTGTTGGCGTCTACCTTAAGAAACGGAATCTGATCCTGTTCCTACTCGGGATCTACACCGTTTCTAACGCACTCAGCCTGCTCGCTCCGAACTATGAAACACTTTTGCTCTCACGCCTGATAGCAGGCTTCCCTCATGCGGCATACTTTGGCGTTGCCGCGACGATTGCCGCTTCGATGGCACCGTTTAACAAACGAGGAAAAGCGGTCAGTCGTATTTTGCTCGGCGTCACTGCAGCCATTTTGTTTGGAGCACCAGGGGCGACATATCTGGGCCAGGCGCTCGGCTGGCGATGGGTATTTGGCAGCATCACCGTCTTGAGCGTTCTGAGCCTGATCTTGCTCTACCGCCACGCCCCTAACGTGGAGAATGAAGCTCGGATGGATTTCAAGGCGGAGATCGCATCGTTCAAGAGCACCCAGGTATGGCTGGCTCTGGCTATTGGGGCCATCGGCTTCTCGGGCATGTTCGGGGTCTACAGCTACCTTGCACCAACCGTACTGCATGTCACCGGACTCGGCGAAAACTGGATTGCGCCGATGCTTGCGGTCTTTGGTATCGGAACCATGATCGGCAACCTTGCCGGTGGCTGGCTATATGATAAATACAAATTCCTCGCTGTAAACCAAGTGATGATCTTCAGTGTTGTCGCACTTTTTGCATTCCCTTTGCTATCGAGGTCGATGACAGGGATCACGTTTGGCGCGCTAATGTTGGGCTGCATGGTGGCACTCACTCCCGCCCTTCAAATGAGGCTCATGGATGTCAGCAAACACGGCCAATCGTTGGTTGCTGCTTCGAACCATGCCGCCCTCAACTTTGCAAACGCGCTTGGCCCATGGATCTGTGGGCTCGCCATCAACGCCGGCTGGGGTTGGACTTCGACAGGCTACGTTGGTGCAGCAATGGCACTTGCAGGATGTCTTGTTTACGGGGTCGCCAGGATACTTGAGAAAAGGTCAACTGAAGCAGGGAAATACCCTGAGGATCGCGAGTCATGACATGAGGTGCAAGTCGACCAAGGCCGAGATCTCATCGGCCTTGCAGCATCCCAAATCATGATCACCTCCAGGCAGGATATGCAGCTCTGACACAGGTATTAAAGAGGCGAGCTTGCGTCCAACTGCCACCGGGCTGTATGGGTCTTGGTCACCCCAGAGCAGTAAGGTTCGAGCACGAAGGCGACTAATTTCCTCACTGAGGTCAGATGAGAAACGCGTAAACCAGTCAGGGGAATAATACTGCCCCGCGAAGTCAGCCCGCCAGTCTCGAGCACTAAAAGCACTCATGTCAAGCCCCCCCGATGTCACTGCTAATACCAAGTGAGAGACCAGGTCTGGCCGTGCATTGGCGGCTTGTACTGCCACAACACCACCCATGGATTGAGCTATCAGTGCAGTGGGTTTATCGATCAGTGATACAACCCTTTCGACGACATCAGAGAGCCCCTTAATTCCTGGGGCATCGGGCACGCCTCCAAATCCCGGATACCCGAAAAAAATCTCCTCTCCGGAATACTCCAACGCGTCAGCCAAAGGCTGCCAGAACTCAATTCGCCCCGATGCACCAGGCAAAAAAATCAGCTGCTCAATTCGCGGTATTTTCATCTTTCCACCACTCCATGTTGTGGGCCGCCTGTCCACACGCTAAACGCATGCAGCGAACAGCAAATATTGAATGCCCTATCGTAGCCTAAAATATTGGATCACATAAAAGAAACCAGGGATTGGAATTTCCGCCCCCTGGCAAAATGTGAGTAAAGCGCAGTGTCTGCCTCACGCATGGCCATAACATCCGTGACCCAGTGCATGAAGCACATTAAGAGTAAACGAAGAAACTGAGAGCGAATGTATCAATTTTAACCGATTACCAAAAACCAAGCAGCCCCAAACCGGACAACCAAGCACTACTTGAAACAACGCCCTCGGCAATCACAACAGATAAAAAAGCATAGCAATTCTCCGCCGACCAATTAACAGAGAGCTTGCTATGCAAAGAGGGTGAAAATATAAGCAGAGGTTTAGTACGCCCCAAGTTGACGATGGAACTCATGCCAACCTCCGCTTATCTGATTCTATTCGGGCTTCAATATGCCCAAACTCTCCAGCAAAACACATTGACGAGAAAATGAGGCACTGCGCTCAAACTCAAGGCCATAACTCATTATGCGCGCCTTTGAGTTCCGATCTGCCCCAACATGGGCGAGACTCAACCATATTGATGACAAAGAAAATATGATAGACATGGAAATTCCATGCCTTTGACTTACCAGAAGTGAACATCAGCTCTGGGAACCAAGACCTATGTTACGTCAGACCTAGTAATGAAAGTCGCCTTCACGAAGGCGCGATGAGCTAACAACGCGCCTCCCCCAGAGAATCAGCTGACAACGTCGGGAAGCTGCTTGCCGGTCAGGGCACGACGAGCCCGGTCAATTGCGCCATCTTGAAGCGCACCGATCGAGGTAGTGGATCTCCAAGCGATGTGCGGAGTGATGATAAGGTTCGGTGCGCCACGCAGAGGGTTATCTTGTGGCAGCGGTTCTTTCGCAAACACATCCAAAGCGGCACCAGCGATCTCACCTGTGCGCAGAGCATGGGCCAAAGCTGCCTCATCAATCAGACCGCCGCGCGACACGTTCACGATCACGGCGTTGTTACGCATACGTTTCAACACATCAGCGCTGATCATGTCGCGCGTGTCAGCATTCAGGGGTAAATGCAGCGAGACAACATCAGACTGTTCAAGAATGTCCTGCAGCGATGCCTGAGGGTAATCGTCGAACTTAGCGAAAGGATCGTAGGCTTTGACTTTTACGCCCAAGGCGGCCCACCATTTGGCAGTCAGGCGCCCGATCCGACCCATACCGACAATGCCCACTTCCAGGTTGGCGAACTTTGGGGTGTCGTAAGCAATCGTTCCTGCCCAGCCGTTGTTCTCGATCGAAGCCTGGCCATGTGGCAAACGGCGAGCCAAAGCTACACCCATCGCCAGCGCATGGGCTGCAACCTCTTCTGAAGAAGCGTCAGGGACGATTGAGACTGGCACACCAACCTTTGCAGCAGCTTTGACATCGATGTTGTCGTACCCGATGCCATATCGAACTACGGCTTTGCATCGCGTCATCTGTGCGAACTCAGCCTCGGTCACCTTGCCGTAAGGTGTGACCATGACGACTTCAGCGTCCGCCATTCCAGCAGTAAAAGCTTGTTGATCAGCAGCAGCCACAAGCTTCATGCCAAACTCTTCAGCGAGTTTGTGCTCACGCTCAAGATGAGGAAATTGATGAGGAGCGATCAAAAGAGTGCCACGGGCAGACATAATATGCACCTGTTATCAGAGGACAAAACAAGGTAAATCTCCCTGAGCCAATTCTCAGGGAGCTGGAAATTTTAATCAGTCGACTCGACGACCAATTCGCTCGTAGACGGGGGAACCACGAACTTTAAGCACAAAAGCAAGGACAACACCCAAACCGATTGAGGCATAGGTCATCGCGACCAGCGACCAAAGTACCGCAGGGGGAGCATCAATCAGAAGCTCAATATTACGAGTGGCTGTTACGAGGACAGCACCAATGCCAATGGCGGCGACCAGAGGAGCAACAAAAGTCTTCCAGAAGCCGCCAGCCTGATCCTTCCTTCGGAAAAAGATCAACACTGCCACAGATGTCAAGAAAAGCAACTGGAGCATTCCATAAAACGCAATACCACCAGCAGCCCCGTAAAGCGCAGTTTCCTTGGTTCCTGTAAGTACCAAAATAAGAATTGCGGCCAGGATCACAGCACCGACAACCACAGCGGATACATACGGCGAACCATGCTTTGGGTGCACTGTTGCTAGTGCCCGCGGGAATATTCCGTCTACACTCAAGGAGTGTGTATATCGTGACAAAATATTCTGGAGAGAAAGAGAACCCGCAAACATACTGGTCAGCAAAAGCACACTCACAATCTGGTTAGCCATCGCGCCAAAATACTTAAGTATCGCATCTGGCATCATGCCAGCGGGGTTAGCTTGAGCATTCGCGACTGCGTTTGAAACTCCTGCGGAAATGATCAGGCTATATGAAGAAATTGCATAGAATATACCGAGGAACAAAATAGCAAGATACGTTGCTCGCGGAATGGTATTGACCGGATCACGCACTTCATCTCTATAGATCGCGGTAGCTTCAAAGCCATTGAACAAGCCTACACAGAACAACAGCAGCAACCCAACTTTTGGTTCAATTAAGCTCGTTGGCGTCCAAGGTATAAAAGTATGCCCTTCGGGGCCACCATTAAACAACACAACCGTGTCAAATATAATGATTGCAATGATTTCTAGCACCAGCAGCCGAGAAAGAAGTTTTGCTGAGAATTCGACATTGAAGTAACTCATGACCCATACGGCCGTGAGCATCAAGATCGACCACACCCACCATGGGGTTCCGCTGTCAATGGAGAAGCTTGCAAGAAAATTATTTACTGCCACCCCAGCCAGGACAATAGCTGAAACGATATTGAAGCTATAGGTGATAAGTGCAAGGAACGAGGCGCCCAACCCGATTTTCTTGCCAAGACCTTCTGTGATGTAAGTATAGAATGCACCTGGACGTGGCACTCGACGCGTCATATTAGTAAAGCCGAGTGCGAATAGCATCATAAGCACGGTAGCGCCGAGAAACGCAATCGGCACGCCAATACCGAAGCTAATATTATACGACAAAAAACCGAACACCACGCCCAATGGGGCGCTGAATGCCAGCACCGTAAAGAGCAAATCAAAGGTACCCATATTACCCTTGAGCTTGAAATCAGTTTTAGGTGCATCCGTCACCAGTTCAGACAACTCCCCTGTCTGTTGTGAATGGTTCAGCACTGAGCTCATCTTCATTTACCTGTGAGAGTTTTTTGTCACTTCGCCTTCAGACGAAGCATTTATGGCAGGAAAACTATTCAGGGAGGCCTATCTCGCACGCAGGCCTATGACTTATTTTTTTTCATCCTGAAGGCCTCACGAGAGCGGCATTCTCGCCAGCCTTGAAACTCTCTCGATCGCAACAAAGAGAGAGTGAGCTAGTTTCAGCCCGGGTGGAAGCCCTCCTTTCACCCGGGGTTATGGTTACTCGCCGAGCAGCGACTCCAGCGCCGCTACGGTTTTACGGCTTTGCTGACGAGCAAACTGCTGGACATACCACTTGCCGAGGGCCTGCCTGCCAGTGGAACCACTCGCTTTCCAGCCACCGAAGGCTTGTGGGCCCGGCCACCAGCCGGTGGTCGCGTGACCAGGAACGTTCACGTTCACACAACCAGCTTCGATCTCACGCAAGAAGGTGCGTGCTTCTTCGATGTCGCCGGTGTAGATACCAGCAGTCAGGCCCATCGAAGTTGCGTTCGCAGCAGCCAATGCGGACGCAAAGTCTGGAACCACGCTGATCGATACCAGCGGCAGGAAGTACTCGGTGACAGCGAGCTCATGATCGACTGGAACGCCCGATATCACCGTAGCGTCAACGAAATAACCATCGAGATTCAGAACGTCACCGCCGTCAATGCGGAAACCACCCTTCTTCGCCTGCGCCACGACGTTCTCGAAACGCTGCACGGCCCGGCGCTCAACAACGGGGCCACCGAAGCTACCCTCTACGACAGGGTCAGCAATCTTCAGCTTCGCGCGACGTTCTGCTACCAACTCAACCAGTCGGTCGTAGGCTTTCGGAGTAACGATTACGCGAGACAAAGCACTGCACTTTTGACCTACCAGATCGAACGCTGAGAACACGATACCGTCAGCCGCCATTTCAAGGTCTGCAGTGTCAGTCACGATGACCGGGTTCTTACCCCCCATCTCAGCAATGACAGGACGCGGGTAAGCACCGTTGCTGAACTGACGAATGATTTCCTGACCAACCGACACCGAACCAGTGAAGGACATGCCATCAACGTTGCTCGCTACCAACGCGCGACCAGGCTCATCTGCACCATGGATGATGTTTACCAGCCCGACAGGAAGATCCATCGCTGCGCACATTTCGTAGACAGCATGGCAAGACCAAGGGCCATGGTGACTGGATTTGATCACCATGCCATTGCCGGCAATGATCGCAGCAATCGTTGGGCCTGCAGCTTGCACGATGGGATAGTTGAACGGCGTGATGAAACCGAACACACCATAGGGGCGAAGCATCGATGCGTTAACCAGACCGGATGGATCTTCCTCGCGCTCATCCTCGAAAGCGCCTGGCTGGCTCGCGTACTGAACGTAGTACTTGAGCATTTCCAGGACTTCCAAGGGCTCTGCACGTGCACCGGACTGCGTCTTGCCGATTTCAACTGCTACTCGGACAGTCCAGTCGTCAACCTTGCTTTTAACGTAGTCGTAGGCCTTGGCTACACGAGCAAGACGTTCGTGCAAAGGCACTTTGACCCATTCGCGCTGAGCTTCACGGCTCTTTTGAACAGCGAGATTTACAAGATCGGCTGGAGCATCGTGGCAACCAGACACGATGATCGAAGGCTGGGCTGGATCTTCCCGCTGAATGAGATCGCCATGGTAGTACTCTTTACCAGCAATCACGTGCGGCACGATCACCGGCCGTCGTTGACGTTGAGCCAATACGGCTTCAGCAAAATCTTTATGGTTAGCAGTAGACATCATATTCCTCGTACCAGTCAGGTGACACTCGGTCGAGTGCTCGCTTCGTGGACTAGGCTAACCTCGGACACTTATTGCAACTGTGCCAACCTGATACACGCCCTCAAGTCCTTGTTATTGCTTAGGCATTTCAGCTCAACCCTCTCTAGCACGCAGAAAAAGAAGCGCCCTTCCTCGCTCCCGGCATCTTACTAGAAAGCGATTCCACGCCCTCTCCTCTCTTGTCCCAAGTCGGCACAGTTTGCCCTCCAATCCCAGGGATAGGCTAAGCCCACGATGTCGACCCAACAGGTCATTCTTCCCGGAGACAGGCGCAACATGGCGATCGAAAACGAAAGCGACCAAGCTCGCAAAGTGAATGAGGATCCAAACATCCGTCGGGGGGCGAAGGGCCTTCCTCTCCTTCCTGGTGGCTTTGGCCGATCCACCTACTACACTGGCGCTCCCACGCCTTACGCCGTGCGCGGCGAAGGCTACAAGGTATGGGATGATCGGGGTCGTGAGTTGATCGACGCCAACAATAACTTCACCACCTTGATCCACGGTAATGCACACCCGCAGCTGGTTGAAGCGGCCACCCGTGCGATCAAATCCGGTAGTTGCTGGGGCATTCCGAACACCCACGAATGGGATCACGCGGAGCTGCTGCTCGCCCGCCTGCCTGGCCTTGATCAAGTACGCTACAGCAACTCTGGTACCGAAGCAGTCATGACCGCTGTGCGTGTTGCTCGTGGCGCCACTGGGCGTGACGGTGTGATCATGATGAAGAATGGGTACCACGGGTCTTCCGACCTGGCACTCAGCACCGGTGGCCCACAGTACCGTCGCGGTATTCCTGAAGGCGTCACCAAAGATGTAACCCTCATCGGTTTGAACGATCTGGCGGCCCTTGAGGAAGCTTTATCCTCGAGACCTAACTACTACGCAGCCATCATCATTGATGTGCTGCCGAACCGCGCAGGGCTGATCGCTGCTGAGCAGCAGTTCGTCCATGGTGCTCGCGACCTTGCGACGCGTTACGGCATCGCTCTGATCATCGACGAAGTCATCAGCTTCCGCTTGGGTTACAACGGGGCATGCGCCGAATACGGCGTGGTTCCCGACCTGCTAACTACCGGCAAGTTGATTGGTGGTGGCTTCCCGGTTGGCGCTTTCGCTGGTCGCGAAGAACTGATGCGCCACCTTGATCCTCTCGGGCCGAACCCATTGCCACAAGCAGGCACCTTCTCGGGTAATCCCGTCAGTATGGCTGCAGGTGCGGAATCTCTGCGCCTCCTCACTCCACAAGTCATCAGCACGATGAACAACTTGGGCAACAACGCTCGCTTGTCGATCGCTGAGCGCGTTGCATCAGTGGGTTGGGAAGTTCGAGGAAAAGGTTCGCTTCTGCGTCCATTCCCAAAAGCAGCCGGCGCATACACCACAGAGATGCAGCACAAACTTTGGTGGGCCGCTTATGAGCGAGGCGTATTGCTCTCCCCTGCCAATTTGGTTGCCCTTTCGTCACCAATGACGAAACAGGTTGTAGCGGATATGGCCGAACGACTGACAGATGCAATTATCGCCGTCGCCAGCGTCGATTAATAACATTCGCAAATCTCGCCTTTCACTGGGCCGAATACGGCGAGTTGCAATTTCACTGCATCGCCAAGTTGCATTGCAACCCGCCGCTTTTAAAACACAAATACAACTTTGTTGGAGGTTCTCATGGATATCGGTATGTTTTTGGTGCCATTCCGTCTGCCACAGACCAGCCTGAAAGATGGCTATGACTGGGATATGCAAGTTATCCGCTGGGCTGATGAATTTGGTCTTTCGGAAGTTTGGGTCGCAGAACACAGCACCATGCGTTGGGAGCCTGTGTGCAGCCCTGAGCTCTATCTGGCCGCCGCGCTCGCCCAAACCAAGCAGATCAAGCTGTGCACCGGCGCTAACGTCCCAGCCCACCATAACCCGGTCGCTCTTGCTCACCGCCTGATGCAGCTCGATCACATGTGCCAAGGCCGTCTGATCGTCGGCCTGGGTGCCGGCGCCTATCCGTCCGACCATAAAATTCACGGGAACTCCAATCCGCCTGAAAAGATGGCTGAAGCCGTGGACATTATGCGTAAGATTTGGGAAACCAAGGGGCCCTTCAAGTACGAAGGGAAATACTGGCAGTTCGAAATTCCTGAGTACGACCCAGTACAACAGGGCCCGTTCTTCGAACCGTTCCAACAGCCTGGCCCACCTCTGGCCATGGCGGGCCTTAGCCCTGCCTCCCGTACCCTCACTGAAGCCGGTCGCAACGGCTACCTGCCAATGAGCTTCAACGTGGGTCGTGAATACCTGGCCGGCCACTGGTACCGCTACATGCAGGGTGCCGAAGCCGCAGGCCATCAGGCCGACCGCAACCAATGGCGCGTAGCGCACAACATTCTGGTTGCCGACACCGATGAAGAAGCAATTGACCTTGCCGTCAATGGCGCCATGGGCCAAACCTACCGCGAGTGGCTGCTGCCTGGCTACGAGCGAGGCGGCTTCCTGCCAGTAATGGTGCCTGAGCTGGGCAAAGTCACCGCAGCTGATATCGACATCGAATACCTGGCTCGTGAGAAATGGCTGGTCGGTTCTCCTGACACCGTTATCAAGAAGCTGCAGCGCGATCTCGATGCCTCGGGCGGCTTCGGCACGCTGATCCACTTCGCGTTTGACTACCTTGATCAACGTGAACAGTACCGCCGTCACTTCGAACTGCTGGGTACTGAAGTGATCCCGCGCATCAAAGGTCTTAAGCATAAAACCGAGACCCTGGCCGAGCTCAAGCGCCCTGCCGACGTTAAAGACTAAACACTGAGGCTAACCGGATGATTGGATCGATCATCCGGAAAGGCTTGATCCGTGGCTAAGCGATATCGCGGGCGCTGCGTAGGAATCGACACCAATAGAGACCAGCGCTCTCGAGACCGTGGACGTGTGATTTAGGCCACCACAGCAATCTATTCGATAGGCAGAAAAATGAAACTCGTCAGCTACGAAAATCAAGGCAATCTGCAACCTGGCCTCCTCATCAACGATCAGGTATTTGATACCGCAAAACTGCTTTCCGCCATTGGCGAGAAAGATGTGACCGATCTGACCAACCGCAAGCTTCTGGAAAGCTGGCAGGGCAGACTTTCGAATCTGGAAGACTCCCTCGTCAGCGCTGCCAAAGCTCGTCCTGATACCTCGGTTGGCACCCTTGCGCAGGTGCGCCTGGGGCCACCTCTGCATGATTCCCACAAAGTGCTGTGTGTCGGCCTCAACTACCGTGACCACGTAGCAGAAACTGGTCGTAAGCTGCCAACCGCACCCGACATCTTCTGTAAGTTCAACACCTCGCTCATTGGCCCTGCAGACGACATTGCCTGCTCGAAGCTGACCCCTAACCTGGACTTCGAAGGAGAACTTGCCATCGTCATCGGCAAGTCATGCCGCAACGTGTCGGCTGAGGATGCTCTGAACTACGTCGCTGGCCTGACCGTGTTCAACGACACCTCCGCTCGTGACCTGCAACTGCGAGGTACTCAGTGGACGCCAGGTAAAGCCATCGATAGCTCAACCCCATGCGGCCCGGCTTTGGTAACTCTGAACGAAATCAGCAATCCGCAGAATCTGGACATTCAGACTCGCGTCAATGGCAACGTGATGCAGTCGTCGAACACCAGCTATCAGATCTTCACCATTGCTGACGTTGTCGCCTTCATCTCTAGCTTTTTGGAGCTTTCTCCTGGCGACATCATCGCTACCGGCACCCCAGAAGGTATCGGCAGCAAGCGTACTCCACCGGTTTGGCTGCAGCCTGGCGATGTAGTCGAGATTGAGATCAGTGAAGTTGGCAAACTGCGCAACGTAGTTCGATAACTCGCTTACGCTCAATGAGAGCCCAAGCTTAAGCTTGGGCTTTTTGCTATGAAGCCAAAAAAACTGGCAGCCGTTAATGGCAAAAATTTGGAGGCATATGCCCCCAAATTTACTGAACTCCCGCTGGCGTTGCTCACCGGTACAGCTATCTCCTCATTTTTTTACGTAGTTATAGACGCTGCGCGCGATATTAGAAAATTGAGAACTTTTCTCTAACAACTCCATAAAGAACGTCTGATCAAATGGTTCCTCAGGATAGAGTGCTACCCGTGGATCCTCGTATTCACGTACGTACCCTACACTGGCCCCACCCATTTCATATCCGATCAAACGCTGCAAGTCTGCAGGAAACGTCTTTGCCACTTCCAGCGGAATGGAGAGATATTGATTTTCCTCCTGCCGCACCCAGCCCACGCAATAATCAATATTGAGTGCACGACGACTGGCTTGCGACTTGTTCTCACCACCACCATGAATCGTTTTTCCCGTATACACCAAAACAGATCCTTTTTTCATTTCTGCTGCAAGGGAGTCGGCCTGGGTGAAACTGAGAGGAAGCAGATTATGTTTGTGACTACCAGGAATAACACGAGTGGCGCCGTTTTCCTCCGTGAAGTCATCCAAAGCCCAAATGGTGCTGACTTCAATATGGAAATTCACTGGAAAGTGGTCGTACCAATCCCAGGCTCCTTCGTCTCTATGAAGGAATTGGGCTTTTTGGCCAGGGTCAATGCAAATCACCTGCGTTAGATTCAACTGCACTGCTGAAGCGTTCCGCCCCAGGAATTGCCTTGTCGCACCGAGCACGGTTGGATGCATCACCATGGCGTGAGACGCCCACGCTCGGGCAGGTACAGCCCCACAACGGCGTGTGAGTGTGCCAACCGCATTGTTCTCGCCTTCCGGGGTACGCTCCAGATAGGGCTGAATTTGGTCATTTACAGCATCAATGACCTCATCACTGACTGCATTATCAATGATGCAGTATCCATCTGAGTCAAGGCAAGCAATGACCTCTTCGATGGAACAGTTGCTTGGGAGATGAATCAAGGACATATACCCTCCAGAAAGAACAAAAGCACTGACTTTCATAATGAAAGCTCTCAGTCACGCTAACGAATTATGAATGCGGGCACATCAATCTTAAGGATGATGCTGAACAAACGTTTCGAGGTAAGTGGCATGCATTGTGCTAAGGGCTTGGGGAGCGCTCAATTGCTAATACAGCAGCTTGAGCTGCACCATAAAATGGCGAGAATGGCAACCACGCTATATTTTTGTGCACCGGAACACGAGGCGCAACTATGCCCACCACAGAACTAAGTAGTAAATGTCATGACTATGCAAGGAACACTACCCTTTTCCTGAAGAACACGACGGGATGTTCGGCAGTGGTGTTCACTTGGTATCAAGAAAACTCAAGCCAGCCACCACATTTTCAGCTGGGTGCAGATGAGCGCATGATTGCCGAGTATTACGATATCTACTACGATGCCGACCCGCTCCGCGCAGACCGTCTTATTCAGAGCGAGACCTATTACGAGACGCTATCAAATGCGCGAAAGATGCATGATCATAACTTACTGGAGAGATACCATCCCTTCCTTCGAAAATACCAAATCCAAGAGGAACTCGACTTATTATTTTGCGCGGGCGGAACCCCTGTTGCGTCAGCCGCGCTACTTATGCAAGATGGAAAAACAGAAAGCCTACAAAAGGGTGACCTGCAAGAAGTTCACAGATACTTGCAGTATGCCTTCTCAATATTGCCAGCGGTCAGGCTAATTGAGCTTGACGCCGAGCTAGAGAGCCGTTACAAACTTACCCCAAAAGAACGTGCAGTCGCTGAACTCTTAGTCGCGGGCGAGTCGAACAAGTCCATTGCAGCACAACTGGGTATGGAGCTACCAACGGCCAAAACCCACGTATTGCACATTTTCGACAAACTACAAGTCGAAAGCAGGGCAAAAATGATATCCCTTCTGACGGGCGTGTGCTAGGCGTCCTCCCATGTGCCCTAGCAGGAACCTACTCCCAACCACCTCTAATCCCTTTGGTTGATGTGCATCGATGGTAGATCGGTGATAGTCGTGAAACGGCATGGTGAGGCGCTAAAAAACCATTATAAGTAAGCAACCCTCCTCACATGCGGAAACTGCCGCCCGACGTCTATTACCTACGGTGATGCAATGAAAAATTTAGACGAGGCAGTAAAGCCTTCGCGCACCTCCAGCAGTGGTTGTTCTAACTTTGCTCTAGGCACCCAGGCTCTGAAGGGAAAAATGAGCGGATGGGAGCTTCTTTGCTCAGTACTTGCATTTGCAGCTCCTGTCACCTCAGTAAGTAGCTTAATACCTTTCGTGATTCAAGGCGGGGGGATTGGAGCCCCACTATTGATCCTAGCAGCCACCATTTTGATGCTAGCCTTCAGCATCGGCTTCGTTACCATGTCAAAACATGTAACGAAACCCGGGGCATTTTATGCCTATGTCGCCGAAGCGTGCGGCATTAAAATTGGACGAGGAGCAGCATTCGTTGCCGTCTTCTCTTATTTTACGCTTGGCTTTTGCACCATCGCGTTAGTCGGCCCTGTTTTCTCGAACTTCCTATCTGATGTTTTCAGGTTCAGTAATGTACCGTGGTACGTAGGGAGCTTTATTGCTTTTGGCATTACCGGCACGCTAGCCTACCTGCGTATCGACCTCTCTGCCAAAGTACTGACCATCGTCATGTTCGCAGAGATAGGTATCGTACTACTATTTAATTTGGTAGTGCCTGTATCGACTGACAGCCAGCACATATCCTCCGAGCCGCTATCACCCACGCATTTTTTTGACGGCAACTTCACCATAGCATTCCTTTACAGCATCATAATATTCATCGGCTTCGAATCCACGGCCGTTTATCGGGACGAAGTAAAAAACCCCGAAATAACTATACCTATCGTTACTTACTGCGCTGTGCTCTTCATCGGGATTTTCTACGCCTTCAGCGCCTGGATTACAATCACAGCTTACGGCATCGATGATGTCATGACCGCAGCCGAAAAGGACGCTGCCAGTCTATTCCTTAATGCCATGCCTAATTACTTGGGAAAAACCAGCGTCGACATCACTCGCGGAATACTGATAATTTCCGCCATCGCTTGCCTGCTTTCGGCGCACAATGCCCTCGCACGGTACATACATTCGCTCAGTCGCAACGGTGCGATTCCTCCGATATTTTCGAAAGTCCATCCAAAACATAAGTCGCCATACATTGCCAGCTTTACGTGCACCCTTGGCTGGGCCGTGGCCACTCTAGCTTTCCTCAATTCAGATCCCAACTTACTCTATGCCAGAGTTGGCGGCGTGGGTACTTATGCAATGCTTATATTAATGTCACTGACCGCCATTGCAGTATTGTATTTCTTCATTCGACGAAAACAGTTTGGCTTTAAAGTCACGATTTGCCCTCTGGTCGCCGTAACTGGGATCGTCAGCTTTACCGTGCTTACCACAATAAATTTCCACTACCTCACGGGTGGTGAACCCGGCTCAGGAATATGGCTACAGCTGATTATCGTCGCTATGTTTGGCTATGGTTACCTGTCAGCATCGCTGAAGCCACAACCAGGCCTGATGATGACTTCTGACTAACCGACGAACTCATGTTGCACGTTTAGCTGAGAACGAACGCCTCGACCGCCCATGACATGCGTTTGAGGCGTTACTACTCAGCGTGCCTGCTCTATCCAACAAGCAACCACATCCCATCCACATTCCAGGGAATAGACGCTGCGATTGATCTTCTGTTCAATTCTACTGAATCAGCCCAATAAAAAGGCCACCCTACTGGGCGGCCCTATAGGTGCATGAGGCTAAATTCAGCATTTTACGTTGATATCAAAGCCTCGACTGGTATAGGAGTCAATCTTCCTATAGAGAGTCGATCGACCAATCCTAAGGATCTCAGCGGCTCTCAGGCGGTTGCCCCCGGCTTCAACCAAGGCTTCACGGATCTGATCCAGCTCAGCCTTCTGCAGTCGGCTCAGTCGGCTTCTCGCCAAGGCGCGACGATGCAACTCGGTCAAGTCTTCGACTTTGACCTCACCGCCAGAAGCTTTGAGAGCCGCAGACTCCACCACCTCTTTCAATTGACGGACATTTCCAGGCCACTCAGCACCAACCAGGAGCTCCATCAGACGCGCGCCGGCGCGCCGCTTCTGTGGCAGCAGGCCTAGGAAGTGCTCGACAAGAAGAGGGATGTCCTCGCGACGAGTCCTCAACGGAGGCATTTGAATCTCAATGCCCTGCATGCTTGAGATCAATGGCAGAAGCTCATCGGTGACCTTCTTCGCAGTCATGACAAGTCGAGGCTGAGCCTTGGAAGAGATCAGCTCTGCAAGCTGATCCCGGAAGATTGCGGGCAGGCTTTCCACCTCATGCAGAATCAGCGCTAGGCCCTGATTCAGCTCTTCATCAACCCTTTGAAGATCCAACGGATTGTCTATGCTTACTGCACCACATTCGTAGGTCGAAATATTGTTGGACAATTGGCCTGCCAGCGCCTCAGCCAGCAACCTCTTCCCGGTACCAGCCTCACCCACAATGTATGCAGGAATTTCGCGGTTAGCAGCGGTTGCGGCACATTCGACAGAACGCTTGAAGGTGGAACTGCTCCCAACGATATGCTCGAAATGTTCCTTGCTAATGGTAGCCCGAGGTACCACCACGCGTGTGCGAGACTCAACCTTGCGCAACCGAATGACCGATCCGGCTTCACTGTCGCCGGTAGTTACAGGACGCACCTGGAGATGAAGGGTTCTGTCTGGGCCGCAGCAGATTTCGCGCTCCATTGGTCGGTCTGAAGCCTGTACTTCCTGCGCGTAACCTGCCAGAACTGCGTAGTCGCTCTGATCGAGCAACTGCATGGCACCACGACTTGCAATGGTCGTACGACCATCCATTGCCACTACCGCTTCAGAACCGCGCTTGCGCACTTCACGTAGATACTCCGCGAGCAAGGACTGCTCTTTGGCAGCCATACGAGCAGCGAGTGCGCTTGTAATTTCAGAGGCAGCGCCTTGTAGAATCAGCATGATCGAGCGAGGATCCATGCCGACGACTAGGCGCTCTGGGAAAGCAAGGCTCAGCACACCTCTGATTGAACGTCGCAACGGGTCTCGGATTGGCACCGAGGTGCAATACATGTCCTGCAGTGCATCGTTGAAATGCTCAGCCCCCCAGACCTGTACAGCACCACCTTCCTCGATCGCAGTGCCTTCAGAATTGGTGCCGACCTGGTCTTCCGACATACAGCCCCCCAAGATTGGGAAGCATTTTTCTGCACGCCGAACCATCTGGGGATCGCCACGGAAATCTGCGATTGTTCCTATTGAGTCGGAAAGTGTAACGATGCCCTGAGAGTCTATGCACAGACGCTCAAGCTCAGTAAGGATGGGGCTAGCGGAACGTAAAATTTGCTCGTCGATCTGAGGCTTGGCAATGAGCTCCATCGCTTTTTGTGCCGGACTCACCTGGCAGAGAACACTGCGTTGCCATGAGCGGGCAATCACGGGTCTCAATGCGGACAGATCGGTATTGCGAGGGTCATCGAGAAACTGTTCTCGGAGTGAGATGATGGCAGATTTGCTTAGTGAACCTGCAGCAATTTCATGCTGTCTAGTTGTATTCGTTTGGTTCATGTCGATCCTCCACCCGGACAGGGTAGTAAGGCATAGCGGGCACATCGCACGCATGATCTGGCGCTGACAGCGAGCAACGCTACGCAGCAGAGCAACAGTGACGGAATATCCGTTCTGCGACTTTACGTCAATTAGCAGAGCGTGCAGTCCGTCCGATGACCCTCCACGCAAGGAGGCTCATCGAGATTTGAAGCGTCAACCTTTAGCCGAGGCGAGCCCTGAAGGGCCCGCGCAACAAGCTGTTTGCAAATTACTGAGCAGTGTAACCACCATCGATGTAGAGCTCAGTGCCAGTGACATAGCTGGACTCGTCACAGGCCAGGAACAGTACGCCGTAGCTGACTTCTTCAGAGCGAGCAGCACGCTTCATAGGCGTAGCGGCCACAAACGCTTTGACCGACTCTTCGCCTTCTTCTTCAGCCATAGGCGTGAGTACTTGGCCAGGGCAGACGGCGTTCACACGGATGTTGTCCACGACATACTCCATGGCTGCGGCCTTCGTCATCATGCGCACCGCCCCCTTGGAAGCCTGGTAAGAGAACGCGCCCGGGCCCGCGACGGCAGCATTGATAGAGCTGATGTTCACAATCGAGCCTCCGCCTGCACGGCGCATCGCGGGGATGGTGTGTTTAATGCCAAGGAAGACACCCTGCTGGTTGATGGAAATCAGCTTGTTCCAGGCACTCAAATCCTCTTGGTCAGCGGGCTTCATGGTGCCGACAATGCCTGCGTTGTTGACCAGAATATCGACTCGTCCCCAGCGACGCTCAGCTTCCGCAACTGCAGTGACCCAATCGGCTTCAGAGGTGACATCCATATGTACGTAGTGGACATCATGGCCAGCATCACGCAGCTGTTGAGCTACCGCCGTACCAGCGGCATCAAGAACGTCAGTCATGAGGACTTTTGCACCTTCCGCTGCGAACAGACGGGTATGGGCTTCACCCTGACCACGTGCTGCACCAGTGATGATGGTGACTTTACCCAATACTCGATTCATTGCTTAACCTCTTCATTTTTGTTGGCTGGTGCCGTTTGAACCTACGGGGCCACATTAGCGTTGTGCAGCTCGCTTTACTGTGCCATTTAGGCACAGCACTGACCTGGTGCGAAATCACACCGACACGCACCAAAACAATACCGTTCAACCCAATCCAAAACGGCAAAAATATCACTTTACTCATAAATTTCGGTAGGTTACGAATCGCCTTCGATGTCAAACCCTAAAGTGATCCATGAGCCGCATCTGCTCCACAGTGAGTGCGTTCAACTGTCCTGTCATTTGAGCCGATTGAGTAGCTTGGTTGGTCAGCGATTCGGTTACCGTCCTGATATTGGCTACGTTGCGGTTCACCTCCTCCGCCACGGCGCCCTGCTCCTCCGCTGCGCTTGCGATCTGCAAATTCATGCTCGTAATGACCGAAACCGCCTGCCCAATACGATCCAACGCCTTGAGTGCATCCTGAATGCTACGCGCATTGTCCTGCGCCTTACCCTGACTGTTGTGCATCAACGTAACGACGCTACGCGTGTGGCTTTGGATCTGCTCTACAACGTGGCGGATCTCCTCGACGGAATCTTGAGTCCTGCGCGCCAGAGCCCTGACTTCATCTGCAACAACAGCAAATCCTCGGCCACTTTCTCCTGCTCTGGCAGCTTCGATGGCAGCATTCAATGCCAGAAGATTGGTTTGCTCTGCGATACCCCGTATAACATCGAGAACCGATCCGATCTGCTCGCTGCTGACGGCAAGCTCCTCAACCTGGATTACAGCTCGACTGACCTCCTCGCATAGGTTGGCGATCTCTTCAGTACTCTGCTGAATGATAGTCATACCGTCCTGTGCAGCCTCATCAGCACCTTGGGCAGCCGTAGCGGCACTTGAAGCGTTGCTTGCGACATCCTGGGCTGTCGCACTCATTTCATTCGAAGCAGTGGCAACCTGGTCGATCTCTCGAAACTGGATTTGCATTCCCTCACTGGTGTCGCGAGCAATTGTCGATGATCGATCAGCCATCTCCCGTGTCTCGATAATGCTCTGCTTGATTCGAGCAACAGTAGGTTGAAGCCTGTCCAAGAATCGGTTGAACCATCCCGCCAGCTCACCTAGTTCATCATGCTTCGAATAGCCCAACCTACGCGTCAGATCCCCATCCCCTGTAGCGATATCTTTGAGCATCTCCGCCACTGCATTGATCGGGCGAATCACGCCTGACGCAGTCAGCCATATCATCACCAAGCCAACGAGCGCAGCGGCAAATCCAACCAGAAGTGTGTCCCTCACACCTTTTGACTGGGCGTCGTCTAACTGACGCTGCATCGCCAAGGAGTCTTCCAGAAGCGCATGGCGGGGCACACCCAAAATGACATACCAAGGCTCTGTAGCGTCGGTCAGACGGACTGGGAAGATGGCTTGCACCTCGTCCCCGACCTCCTCAACACTTGGTGAGCTATGCGAAGTGCTGCTGTGCGCTTTTCCTGTCTGCTCTAACCCAATGGCAGAAGGGTTCACACTGTCCGCTGCCACAACCCCGTCATTGGAAGTGATGACGATATAGCTTCGGCCTTTGAAAAGCTCAGAAGCGCTTTTTTGAACGCCAGCCTGCAGTGCGGCCAAGGACAGATCCACCCCCACCACCGCAACGACAGCACCATTGACCACGACCGGCATAGATATGGATGTCAACAACGCGGTCTCGCCATTAACGGTGTCTTTGAACGGAGGTTGGAGACATATGGATCGGGTTGTCTTGGGGCACAGATACCAATTGTTGTACGGAACACCACTGGCATTTAAGTCACCTCGCCCGAAGTCGGCCTCAGGAATTACCGAATTGACCGAGGCTCCTCCGTACCGACTCCACTGAGAAGTGAAGCGCCCTTTATCGTTTCCACTGTGTTTCTGATCATTCCTAAAGGACGCATCTTGTCCATCCAGGCTATTGGGCTCAAAAACAATCCAGAGCCCCTGTAAACCTAAGGATGCATTACGCTCATACAGCTTTTTCAAGGTTTGGTTGAGAAGCTCACGTTGTGCAGCTGCGTCACCCCCGTGCTGTCCCCATCCCTCTCGTTGGGCCGTCACCTGATCCGCGATAGAAGTGAGCAACATCAAGCTCTGCCCAAAGTGGCCATCCAGAGACACAGCCTGCTCGCTGGCCTCAGACAGGAGCAAACTCTTTGCACTCGCGATCATCATCTGCTCGCTTGACTGCGCAATCAGTAAGTTATTTCTCCCTGACATGTGGATATTCATGGACACCACTGCACCGACGATACCCAACAGGCAGAGACCGGCAAGGGCAACAATTTTTACGCGAATAGAAATAGTTTTAATGGACATATCAGACCTAGTGACAGCAAGCGAAATGAACGATTCAATCACAGTCGCGCCATAATCAAATAGGCCAGAGCCTTGCAAGAACGTCTTTCAGTGCAAAAACGGAAGACTTCAACTTCGAAATTTCAAGAGCCGTACTTGCTGCCTCCAAACCTCTTAAAAAGAACGCCTCAGCATCAAGGGGACGATGATTACTGCCAGAGCGATTCGTCGACTCAAAGATCAACGGAACTATTAACACTTCGGTATCTACACTTACTCTCGCTAGACCCTCAAAAATACTTTTCACAAGGTGATCCTGGTGCCAAGCCACCTGGTCATTAACCAGAGCACAAGTAACAATGGCTTCATAGCTACCTGTTTTTGCAAGCATCATTGCGACATGAGGAATAGTAAATACATCCGAGATAACAAAGGCATCGACATGGTCTCTCGGAATCATTTCACAAAAGCCCTCATAGGACTCTTGTGTCAATTCCTTATTAGCTCCAGCCCTTAAAAAGGCATATCCGCGATTTCTCACGAGACCAGCTCCTATTTATTTTTATGTGGGAATTCAAGTAGCCGGAAGCCCCAAGTGATTCGCTATTCGGCAATCCTGCTCGCTACTCGCATTCCGTAACCAAAGGTCTACGACAGGGGCCAGTCTTGCTCACGCGTACAGCGCCGAACTGTCCCAGCTTGGGTCACTTTTTCGCGCGGTAGACACTCGGGGGAGCTACTGAGGGCGTCGCACCTACTAACGGGGCGTTCCCACTCTCCTCCACACGCTCAAACCCGCTGATCACTGGCCTTTCGATGGGTTGGCTCAACTTGGGACAGTTCGCATGCACGCTAGTGAGAGAACCTGAGATCAGAGACAAGCCGCTCTCAAGCGCAGCTATCTCAGAATGACGAATGCTTCGGCGGGACATTGCTCCCTCCACCGAGCCGGTTAACTGCCATAGGGCAGCAAGAAAACTCAAAGAAGAATGTGATTTCAGGCGGATTGATCGCGCTACGGCTGCGGAGCAAATCAAACCAGCCAAGTCTGCGGAGGTGAAAAATGTCTGTTGTAGAAAAAATTACCCAAGTGAGTGACGTGGTCGACAAGAATCTGTTCTTGCAAGCAATGTCGATCCTCCCCGGTGCCGTTTCCTTGGTAACCACGGGGCAAGGTGAGAAGCGAATGGGGCTCACCGTTTCGGCACTCTGCAGCCTGTCTGCAGAACCGCCTTCGCTCATCGTCTGCGTAAACAAGAACGCAAGCGCACATGACGAGCTGATCGCTCAAGGAGCTTTTGGTGTCAACGTGCTCAAGCCAAACCAGACTGAATTTGCCACGCTGTTCACCCAGCGCGGTGTAGACCGCTTCGCGAGTTCCGACTGGGTGGAGCGCGTCACCGGAGCTCCATTGCTGAGCAGCGCCCTTATCGCCTTTGATTGCAAACTGGAACGCGCCATTGACGGTTTCTCCCACACGATCCTGATCGGCACGATCGCCGACATCGTGATGACTCCGGAAGATCCGTCAGAGTGCCTCGTTTGGCATCAACGTCGTTACCGCACCTCCGCTGAAATCGCCTGATTGCTTTAAACCCTTAACACCCCCTCCTCCAATGCCAATCAAAACGAGTACGGGAGGAGGACTGGGCTAAACGCCGACGGAGCTTCATGAAAGGAGCCTCCACCAGCAACTGAATGTACAAGCCCTCGGCAGCCCTTATCCGAGGAGATAAACAAGAATTGATGAGGTAGACAAAAATGGCCGCCAATCGTTACGCATTCATCAAAGCTGGCTGGCACAGCGATATCGTTGATCGCGCATTGGAAGGTTTTTGCGAGGTGATCTCCGCCGAGCACGTAGATGTCGTGGATGTTCCAGGAGCTTTTGAACTTCCGCTCATGGCGCAGGAGCTCGCTCTGACTGGTCGATACGCCGCAATTGCGGCTGCAGCATTGGTTGTCGACGGCGGCATCTACCGCCATGACTTCGTAGCACAAGCTGTAGTGGACGGCTTGATGACAGTCGGGTTGGATACTAAGGTACCAGTGCTCTCCGTATCTCTGACTCCTCACCACTTCCAAGAGACCGATCACCACCGTGAGATCTTCAGCAACCACTTCGTTGAGAAAGGACGCGAGGCGGCTCGCGCTGCTGTGAAAATCACTTCAACACGAGCTAAAGTGCTCGGTAAACCACAGCGCAAATTGCAATCTGCCAGCTGAATGCCTTCTAGGCCTCATGGAAACACTCGTGCGGCCTAGAATTAATTATTTAACTTGTAAAACCACTAAATCTCGATGACACGTTGAGACAACCTCAAGCTGTATGCAATCGCCTGATTCAAATTTTCCTCGCTGCCATCCCAAGACCACCACGAATTGATGCAGTCAATGAGCTTTCGCAAAGCTCTAGCCTCTAACATTGTGCATGAGGCACCTAAATCTTGAGCGATTGAAAAATACATGTAGTCGCAAAAATCCTCCCAATCCTCGACTTCCTTTCGCAAGTCCTCTGGCAAAGTTTTCGCGATACGATCTGTTGCAATGAGAGCATCCCAAATATCGTTCTCAGGGCGTTGCAATTGCTGTCTAACGTGAAAGCTAATGAGAGTCGACCAGTAGCTATCAGGAGTCCGACACTCTGCGAGAGCAGTTTTGAGCGCGTGGGCAAAACTGTTGTAATGCCAACGCATCGCGGCAGCGACAATTTGCTCACGCCCATCAGGGAAATGAAAATACATAGTCGGGGGTTTCACGCCGGCCGCAGCGGCTAGGCTACGCATCGAAACATTGGCGATCCCCTCTCGAGTCGCTACAAGCAAAAACGACTCTAAAATCACCTGCTTGCCACGAGTCAAACCACTCCAATCAAAAGTATCTAAATACTGCTCAAGGCGCACCAACATTGCCGTAGCGTTTTCGGATCCAGGCATACTCTCGCGCCCCCATCTAGAGCTCAAAATACGACTCATCTAGCATATCACCCAGGCGCAGTTCAACACTAATTTTTTCTTGCATAAAATGGGTGGGCAATACCCACCCAACGCCGAGTGATGAGATCAGCTATGACTTCTACCAAGCTTCTCAAAAACATGTGGCTTAGCCACCCGATAGTAGCAGGCTAACCCCATACCCACTATTTGCACGACAGCAAGACTGTATAACATCCAGGTTCTCTGCCCTGGCTCCCCGCCCACAAGTAATTCGAAATTCTTGGCAACCAGCACTACAAGGGCAATGAAGAATACGGAAGAAACAGCTGGAGCTAATAGCGATTTAGTCCAACTCGCCCCATCAAACCTCCCCTTAGTAAAATACCAAACCAAGGCGGAGAAGTTGACAAAGGTCAGCAGAAATATGACGCCTGATGTACCTACACCTGAAAGCTGACCATAGAGTAGTTCAGGCTGAACCCCCAGCAAAATAAAAGGCATAAGCACAGCAAGAACTAAAATCGACACGGTAATAGATGCTTTGTAAGGAGATGCGTGTCTCGGATGTACCTGCCTAAGAAGCTCTGGCAGCGCTCCATCAGTTCCCAGATTGTAGAGATATCGGGAAAGCACGTTGTGAATCGAAAGAATACATGCAAATGCAGAGACCAGAATAAGACCTGATACCAAAATTCGATAACGACCGCCTACAAATTTCTCGAAAGCAGATGAAAACATAGCTGCCGGATTAGCAGACGCAACATCTTGAACACTCGAACCATAGGACATGATTAAGGCATAAGCGCAGACAGTATAAATCAGACCTATAAAGACAATGGCGCCGTAAGTGGCCATTGGAATGGTTCGATCTGGCAGCCTAACCTCATCCCGAAACAACGCCGTGGCTTCAAAGCCCATGAAGAACGACACAACGAATAGCATTGCAAATGGTAAATTTACATTCGGCTTCGATAGTTCGCCAGGGGTGAACGGAACACCAGCCCCCAAAGAGAATCCTCCCCCACCGTCAAAAACACCAAACACAAAAACCAGACAAACTACTATTTCAGCAACCATTACCCAAGTCAGGACTTTTGCTGAAAGCTCAACATTCAAATAACCAAGAACACATACCGCCAGCCAGCAGCCCAATGAGTACCAGTACCAAGGTAAAGCGTGCCCAGATATTTCCTTATGGAAATCAGCACATGAAACTCCAAAATAGGCCGCTACGCCAGTCAAAATAACGAAGTAGGACACTGCCGCCATCAAGCCCGACCCTAAGCCAGCCTCCTTCCCGAGCCCATAACTTATAAAAGAGTAAAAATCACCCGGACGTTTGACAGCAGCATTTAATGTCACATAGCCAACCCCAAAAATCAGGATCATTACCGTGACAAGTATAAAGGCTAGCGGGCTAGAAACTCCACCGAAGGACAAAGCCACTGGAATATAACCAGAGACCGTAGTAAGAGGTGCTGAGAATGCGAGCACAGTAAGTGCCAGACTAAATGCCCCCATTTGACCAGTTAGCTTTGCATGCCCCGAGGACGAAGCGTGCCCCAAGACCTTGGCCTCCGCAGTAATCGTCATACTTATTCTCCTATTGAGAATTTTGGTTAATCTAATTCGGCAGAGATTATCACTAGGAACTATTGTTTATTCGCGCAGCTTTGGGTGGATTTCATTCGCCAAGATCAGAAATGCCCGCTGTCAATATTCTGCGATGAGTTCCCTTCCCTGACGAAAAATGCTTGATAAATTATTCATGTCACCCTCTACCATCCAATCAAACACCACGGATCGCTAGCCAGAGCGACCTCAATGCGCAAGGAAAAGCCAACATCGCAGTTAAGTTTTTAGCTATTTCTTAAAAATTAAGGGAAGTGTTAGATAGTTTCGAATCCGATCATCATGCAGCGTGACCGGGTCTTCAGCTAATTCAAAACTGGTGAAACTTTCGGCAATGACATTCAGAGAGGCTTCAATCTCTGCTCTACTGATAACCTGCCCTGCGCACGCATGGACGCCGATACCGAACGACACATGCTGACTGGCCTCTTGAGGACGCTTGTGATCGAATTGGTTGGGCCGTTTGAACACCGCCTCATCACGATTGACTGCGGCAGTCATAAATCGGATGCAAGAGCCAGCAGGAATCTTTACTCCCCGAATTTCCACTTCTTCGGTAGGGTAACGCGTGAATGACTGCTCTGGCGGGTTTAATCTAATGAACTCGTTAATCATCGCCTGCCGAGATTCTGGTTCATTCCGATAGAGGGCGAACAAATGCGGCTCTCTTGCAAAGTGCTCCAGAATCGATGCTAGGACATATGCCGGATTTGGTGCGCCCGAGAAATAGAATAACACTAGGGTTTGAATTACCTCTTCCGGAGTCATATCTCCTGAGGCTTCGAGAGCCAACATCGCATCCAACAAACCATCCCCTGGACTCTTTCTCTTCTCTTCAATCATGCCTTTGCATTTAGAGAACAACCAATCAAAACCTTCACGCGCTCGATCTTTATCCGCTTGGGTGGCAGCCGGAGTCTGCATCCCTACAATCTTTAAGGAGTTGAGAGTTGCGATCTCGATATCATCTTCAGCAACCCCCAAAACTCGGCACATCGTGATATGGGTCGGCACAACACAGATATGGTGGTGTGCTTCGATGTATCCGTCAGCCTCAATAAAACTAAGGGCCTCTCGAGTCACATCAGTAGTATGTTTAACCCATTCCCTCACCAGCTTGGGTGTAAACCACTTATTTGTATGCCTACGCAGGGCGGTATGTTTAGGCGGATCGTAAAAAAGCACAGTATCCAAGAACACATGCCAATAATGAGATTTAACCCAATCGGGCTCTACCATGCTCATGGCAGGATGTTTCACATACTCGATGTAATCTTCGTATCGCGAGACAATATAAGTGTGCTCATTTTCTTTGTAAATTGGATATTCGCGCTGCAATCGTGCGTACCAAGGGTAAGGGTTCCGGCGAAAATCAGGATTTGCCCAAGGCAACACTTCATGAGTAATGTTCATGTTTCTTTCCAACCACTGTCAGTTAAAGACTTTGTCGACCCAGGCTTGCGCTACGGATGTGACCGATTTTCCACTCGCCGCGTCATGCCGCCCCGTCTCACCTACTTGACTGGCTCCCAGGTCGATTAGCTTTGCAGCCACGATATCAATCGCATTATTAAACTTGGAGTAGGTGCTATCACCCAAACCAAACGCATAGATCGCAACATCGCTCAAATCAGGCTGTACCTCTACTAGATCCGCATAAAAAGGTGCTGTCGTTTCAGGAAGCTCTCCTTCACCGTAGGTGGAGGTCACAACTACCAATTTTTCCACTGTGAGCAGATCATCCGGTGAAATGTCCTCCATGGATTTAACAACGGCTAACGCACCACGCGAATTAAGAGACGACGCAATATCATCTGCCGCCAATTCGGCATTGCCACTTTCAGTACCGAAAGCAATTAAAATATTTGACATATTTTTACCTCTCAGAATCAAACTTAATCAGCCATTTAACTCTTCTGACGCAGCGATGACTTTAATGTCATCCCCACCCTGGGAAATTTTTAGCATTGCTCTAATCTCGGTGACTTTCTCGCGACACCTTTTTGGCTTAGCATAGGCCCGTTCATGCCGATCTATGCGTAGCCATCCTTGATGATTAACCACACCAATAGGCAATTCATGAACGATAGAAATCAACCCAAGTTTTCTAGCTTGCACAATGCCAGCCTCATAATCAGAAACAATCTGATCTGATACGGCTTTAGCATCTTTGCGGTTTTCAGCGACGGTACCTTTAGGGCCTCGTCTAAGCCAACCCACACGATAAACTCCGTCGCCTGCTAGTTCTTCAGATGGGACAGTATCCAGACGTGAACTCTCATTATTAAAACCAATGGCTGTCACCACTGTGTCAAACATAATTTCGGCTCGAAGTCCGGTCAGTCGATCGACAAGCGAGATTTTTGCTAAACCACTTTCCTCATCGATTTCCACAGGAGCCGCATTGAATATGAAGTTTATAGACAAACGAGAAGAGCCTAGGCCTACTTCCTTCCCAGAAGCCAACTTAAGTAGCTGTGCTATCGCCCCATGATCTTCCTCACTAATCCCCTGAGCACGAATGGCAACCCCTGGCAAGCTGAGCAATTCGGCCATCATTGATTCATCACATTTAGCGCCGGAAGCACTTGACCTGCTGATGAGTGTTAAGCAGTTAACTTCTTCCGTACCCAGAGCATTCCTAATTTCATCGGCGATATCTGAACCCACGAGCTCGACATCCGATTTTGCGACCATCCGAAGAACATCAATTGCAACGTTCCCACTTCCAATAACTGCGACATTCCTTCCAAGCTTCCGAATGGTGCCGTCAACTAACTTAGGTAGGCTAGCTCTTGGATGCCCGTTTAGAGCCTTGAGCACGCTTCCCGCACCTACAACTGGCGCCTGGGGATGCACTGGAATATCCAAGGTTGCGTCGTTATTCAGGCCGGTTGCCAAGACGACGATATCGAATGACTCGGTCAGCTTCGCATAGGAAATGTCCCGCCCGATGCTCACATTTCCCCTGAACTCGACACCACCCTTCTCGAACATACGCTCAAACTGCTGAATGACCGCTTTAGATCCCTGGTGATCAGCAGCCACCCCATAGCGAATGAGTCCGTAAGGAACTGGTAGGGCCTCAAAAATAGTGACCTGTGCTCCTGCCCATTTTTTTTGAAGAAATTGGGCCACGTAGCAGCCTGAGGGCCCACTTCCTACGATGGCTACGGTTGGGAAACACGCTGTCATCTACCTTCTCCCCTTAAACCTCGAGCCTCATTAGGGCTCCGATTTCGTTGAACCTGACCTACTGAAACCGCACGAACATTCGTTCGGTTTTTTAGCTCAAGCAAGGGATATGCCAAGCTGCATTCACAGCACAGGAGTTAACATTTCGTAGGGAAGATGACGCTTATTGCCCTCATTCCGAGCATACGGGGTAGTCGATGTGAGCTTTCGGTGCATTACAGGCAATCACCCGCCCACGCGTAGACAAGCTGACCTGGTGACTACTGGATGAAGCTGTCGGCTCGGGGGGCAACACGTCACCTTCTATTGAGAAGATCCATGCAACGGGCCATTGCCCCCTCGCTGCTCATCTATCGACGGTGGAATGATGGTGACCAGAGGCCCTAGAGTGTGAGCACCCGCTGAACTTACGTAATTCAGGGCGGCATCCACTGGCGCCTAGCAACTGCTCGATCCAAATGGCTCGCTGTCTCGGAAATCGCGTCAGCACATCCTTAAATAGGCATGCGGATCGTGCCTATTCACGAGCCTCGATCGGATCAAACTCATATTTGCCGATTGTCGTTTGCCACTGAATCGCGATCAGAGAAACAACCAGTGCAAGCGTCCGAGTACCTACGCACGTATCTACCTCAGTGGCGATGTCGGCGAGGATCGGTTTTCAACCGATTTAGCGCCGACAGAGATTTCCATCGCACGCAAGGCGACCCATAACGCCACAACCCCTTCGGTGTCATCCAAAGATCGCCCGGTGATCTCTTCAACCCGCCGTATGCGGTAGATCAATGTCTGCTTGTGTACGTTCAGCATCTGCGATGACTTTTGCCATGAGCGATTTTGCTCTAGAAATACCCGCAACGTCTGGATGAGTTGGCTGCCGTTCTGCGCATCGTAATCCGCCAGACTGCCAATGACTCGGCGGTACATTCTATTGGCTTGCTCCAGATCACTCGGCAGCCAGAATGCTTCGTCCAGCGCATTGGCGTAATCGACTATTTTGCGAGTTGTCGTGGAGTGTGCAAGTGCAAGGCGAGCCTCCCGCAGAGCCTCAGGCACCCTAAGCCCTGCGCCCAAAACAGCACTGACGCCCAAGCAACATCCCAGCGCCGCTTGAAGCAATTCGCAGGTTGACGGGTCGGCCACCAAGAAAACCACCTCATCCGCGGCTTGTCTGGACACCATTTTCATATTTTGCCGGTTCAGCTCCAGCTGCCAATTATTCGGAGCGGCATCATCTAACCGAGCGAGTACTAGGTACGAAGAGCCAGGCGGACACCCCATTTGCTCCAAACGCTCCACCGCTGCTCGTTCGGTAAGCCTCACGTTCAGAAGATCATCTACCAGCTCAGAGCCCAGTCGTAGCATCCGCTCGTGCTCGCTCTGAACACGTTCCAGTTCGATTGCCAGAACTGAGGCAATGTGGTGCAGAATTCCGTAATCCAGTAACTGGCCGCCTGTTGCGAGGATCGCACACTCAGGCAGCGCTGGGAGCGCCATGACCAATGCTTCACTGCCACCGTCATGGCAGCGTGTCAGATCATAGGTGAGCCGTGCACGTGAACTGAGCACTTCGCGCCACCGCGCTGGCAAGGACTCCAGCCCCTCTTGCCAAGGGCACAAGCTGCGCGTATCGAACAGGTAGAGCTCAGCTGAAACGTCTGCAGAAAGCCTCACCAACAACCCATTCAAGCCAAGATGACGCAACCCGATCCTGGCGCTCTCGTAGAGCCGAACAACCGCACGGCGACGTTGATCTTCGGTTTGCTGCCTAGCATCGAGAATGGCTTTCGTAACGGCGGAAAAGGGCACGGAGTAATGGGTGATCAACACCGGAAAACCCAAAAGGGATGCCTGATCCCGCAGGCCTGAGATATCCTCCGGCGCCTGCATGTTCTCCCCGATCATCATGCCTGCTACTTTGGCGTCGGATAGTCGCGTCACGTATGCCCTTTGCTGTTCACCATCACGTGGTATACCAATGCCCGTTGTCATCAGCAAATCACCCTCACCCAACCATTCGCTTGGGTCTGCCAGCTCACACACATGGGCCCAGCGCAGGGTTCGCTGCGTACCCTCAATGCCAGTCAGCAACCGGGTGCGCAGCGATATGTTATCGATGATGTCCTGAATGCTGAAAGACATGGTCATGCTCTGCCAGGCTGAAGGTGCAGAAACGCCCACCGAGGTTGGTGACAAGTTGCCACCAACCCCGCCGGACTCAGATCCCACCCTAGCAGCGACGCCTATTGGGCGTCGAGCCAGAACTGTGCTTGGAGCGTTCAATCAAGTTGCCATGCTCAACGACGCTGACTGTTGGAGGGAACGACCTTTGGTTTCCGGTGCCCAGGCCAAGCAAACGAAGAACGCCAACAACGTAATTCCAGCACCAATCATCAATGTCGCTTGCAGACCAATAGACTCGATGCCAATTGGCGTCAGGTATGTACCTGTCGCGGCACCGATCCGACTGAAACCTACAGCCACACCGACCGCAGTGGCCCGGACGGATGTCGGGAACAGCTCATTGGGGTAGATCCACTCCAGGATGCTCGGCCCGCCCGAAACGAAGGCATAAAACGCAAATGCGCCGATGATGAACCAGGCAGGCGCATCCGCCCACATTCCCAGGGCGAAGAGCGGAATGGCCATCAACGCAAACGGTACGAGCACCATAGGGCGGCGCCCCCAGGTTTCCACGAGTTTAAGCGCCGGTATCACACCAATGGCAAACAGCGTGGCGATCAGAAGCTCTCCCAAAGTCGACGCGTTTACTCCTTTGATACCGGCGGAGATCAGGATCATGCCGCCGAAGGTGTAGAGTACGTATTGAGGGGTAATCTGAGCGAAGTAGAGTACGCCGCACATGATGGTGCGCTTCAGGTAACCGCCCGAAGAGATCATTTTCAGGTCGGCCAGCATGGAGCGTGGTCGCCCGCCGTCAGTGAGCTGATCAATGTCGTGCTGGGTGATCTTCACCGACTTGCCGTAGACCTGACGAATGACCTCTTCCGCTTCCTGCACACGCCCCTTACTGGCCAGCCAGCGCGGCGACTCAGGAATGCCACGGCGCATAATCACGACGATCAGACCGACCACAGCACCACTGAATAGCATCCAGCGCCACAAAGAGTGATCGCCACTGAACTTCACAACGAGGTAGCCCACCACGAAGGCCGTCATCGCACCCACCGACCAAGCAAGGCCGGAGAGCCCGATCATGAAGCCACGACGCTTCGAGGGCGTGAACTCGGTGAGCAGCGAGGTGGCGATCGGATAGTCAGCACCAACTGCCAGACCGATAACGAAGCGCAGCATGATGAGCTGCCAAGCGTCAGTCACGAAGGCACTCAGACCGCAGGCCACGATAAGTACCGTCAAGTCGAGTGCGTACATGGTTTCTCGACCAATCCTGTCGGTGACCGCTCCGAACACCGTGGCGCCGAAGAAAATGCCCAACAACGAAGCGGCACCGATGAGACCAGTCTCTACTGGCGATGCCGGAATGTCGTGGGCGAAACCGATAAGGGCAATGCCAATGAGACTGAGGATGTACCCGTCCAGAAATGGGCCACCGCAGCAAGCAAGAAGTAGTTTGCGGTGAAACTTGGAGACGGGCGAATTCTCGATGATGTCGAACACGCTCATATAACGACCTTTCTTATTGAAATTATGGGAAGCGCGAGGGCCGATCAGCCGACGATGAAGTAGTGCTTGGTTACGGTTTCCTCGATCACCCAGACACCGGTGGTGTTCGGGGCGAAGTACACGGCGTCACCCGCTTGGAAGGTAATGGTCTCGCGATCATCAGGCGTGAAGCTTCCCTTGCCGCTGATGAAGTAGCTGTATTCAGCCTGGAGAACCTGACGCCTCCAGGTACCCGGTGTGCATTCCCAAACACCCAGCGAAAAGCGTGGGTCTTCAACAACCTCATCAAGGGCAAGACGGGTTTGGGAAACCAAATCATCCAGTGGTTGGGCGACTGGGGTGGAGGCCGAGAACGTGGTATCGGCAGCAAGGCGTTTTACGATTGGGGTCATGTCGTTGACTCCTGTATGGTCAGGCTTTGTCTTCAAGTCCAGCAGGGGCAAGCCCTGCCAGCATTCGGTCAATTGTCGAAGGTCGAGCGCCGCTCATTTCTGCGTGCTCTTTGCGAATTACGGCGTTTCTGACGAGGCTGCCGCCCCAGTAGCGGAATGGCTCTGGAGGAAATGTCCTGCAACTGCGCCCCACTAGAGGACAGGTGCTCCATTCGTCCTTGATCCCAAGCGCCAAGCTGGCCAGGATGCGGCCACCGAGCCGGCTGGGGCCCACGCCGTTGCCGCTCCAACCGATTCCGTAATGGATGTTCTGGCTGCCAGCCAAGGTGCCAAACACCGGCAAGCTGTCGTAGGTACGATCGATTGGCCCTGACCAGGTATTCGTGAGTGGGGTCGAAGCAAGACTCGGATACGTGCGGCGGAAGTCAGCTTCCGTCAGCTCGATGCTCTCCGCGTGCTTGCAGAAGGTGTCGTCGATTTGAGAGCCATAAGCCAACGCACCGGTACCTTTGCCGAAGGCGATACGTCCATCACGGGTAGTGCGGTAGTAGTCCACCATCAACTGCGAGTCAGTAATCGACTGCTGCCCTGTCCAGCCAATTTGCTCCAGCTTGTCTGAAATCGGCTCGGTCACAACGATGGAGCTGTTCACTGGGACGATCAGCTTGGCCAGTTCAGGGATCGATGCGGCCCAGGCATTGCTGGCAAGCACCACAGAACTAGCGTTCACATGGCCCTTGGTGGAAATCAGGCGCACCGTTCTGCCCGGCTCGATGCTATCGACAGGTGTTTGTTCGAAAATACGAACACCGGCCTTCTTGGCGACTGCGCGCATGCCTCGAACCAAAGCGCCAGGTTGAACCGTGGCATTACTGCGCTCAAAAACCCCGGCCAGGTGCACTCCTGAGCCCGCCATCTGAGCGACGACGTCACCTGAAAGCCGCTCGAAAGGCGCGACGCCAAGTCGAGCGCAGGTCTCGAGCGTGCTATTCCAACTGTCGATATGGGCCGGCGTGGTCGCCGTCCAAAGCCAGCCCTTACGGACATAATGCGCATCGATCTGGTGCTGCTCACAGAACTCGCCCAGTTCGGTGATGGCGTGCTCAGCAGCATGCGCCAGGAACAATGCTTGCTCCTTGGTACAGAAGCTCAGCAGCGAACCGATCTTGGGCCACCAGGACATGACAAATCCGCCGTTGCGCCCGGAAGCCCCGCCACCACAAATATCCTGCTCCAGTACCACCACGTTGATATTAGGGGCGCGCTCTTTGAGGGTGAGCGCCGTCCACAACCCCACGAATCCGCCACCGACGATAGCGACGTCAACATTGCATTCACCCTGCAAGGACGAAGTGGGTTGTAGGTTTTCCTCCAGACTCTGCAGCCAGTAGCTGCGCGTCAGAGGGCGAGAAGAGGCCAGGCGCATTGGATGGGTTCCACTGTGTTGTTTTTCACAGTTTCTCCTCGCTGCTGGCAGCGCCGCCATTGCACGTTAATAAGAAGATGAAACAAGGCCTTCATAACATCGGATGAAGCCATGCCGTCTATTACAAGGGGCTATATGCACTCTGGCCGCAATGATTCCGTGATGAGGTAACTGCCGAAAATAGGTACAACTACGATTGGACTCCCTGAACGATGCAGCGCCACACCAGTGCGCAAGCGTGTTTCTAAATAATCATGAGCATGGGTGCGCCTATGGGAGCTCCTTGGCTTTCGACAGCAAGCTAGCAGGAAGCTCTGGATGCCCCGCGCTAAAGTGCTTCACACGCCCGAAATCCGACCTGTCCATTTCCTCCGTCAGCCATACGGACAAGCTTCCATGAACCAAAAGCCCGGTTTTACTGGGCCAGGCCGTTGTCCGTACTCACTCTATATATAGAGTACAAACTAGGCCACCTGAACAAGCACATCCGCCGCTGCCACGAGGTCTACAGTGCACGCCGCGAGCGCATCCTGGCGCGCCTTGGCGGCGATCTGGCACCGTGGTTCAGCGCCATCCCCGCCAGCGCAGGCTTCCACCTCAGTGCCTTGGCTACCCCCGCAGTGGATGTGGAACTGTTGGCCAACCTCGCGCGCAAGGTAGAGGTCGGCCTGTATTCACTGGCCCCCTTCTTCAGCGAGGCGCCGGTCCGCCCGGGGCTATTGATGGGCTTCGGCGCCATCGAACTGCTGGACATCGACCCGGCGCTGGACCGGGTACGCGATACCCTGCAACGCCTCAGTTGACCGGTGCGGCCTTGCCGGTTGCGGCCGGCCGGGCGATAGCCGCCGCATAGCCGCGCGGGTTGAAGCACGCGGTCACCAGCAGCATTGCCATCACGGTCACGGTCAACAGCGTCCACGAAGCCTGGAAGTCGCCACTGACATCCCGCAGCCAACCCGTGATATACGGCACGATGCCGGTGATGATAAAGCCGATACCCTGTACGAACGCCGCCAGGCTGCCGGCCTCGGCAGGCGTTTTCAGGTGTTCCAGGGTCAACGTCAGGCACTGGCTGAAGCAGGCACCCAAGCCAAAGCCGATCATGGCGACCCAAAGCCCGGAAGCCGCCGCAGGTGCCAGCAAAAGCCCCAGAAAGCCCGCCAGCTGGATCGCCAGCGCCAGCCACAAACCCGGGCGCCTGTCGGCCCAACGTCGCAGCAGCAGCGGCAAGCCAAGCGCACCGAGCACCTGAAAGACGGTCATCAGGCCCACCAGGTCGGCACCGCCCTGAGCGCTGCCGCCGTGCTCGATGTGGTAAGCCGGCAACCAGGCCACCATGCTGGTGTAGCCGCCGTTGATCAGGCCGAAGTACAGGGCCAGCAACCACGCCCGGCGGGTGCCGAACCAGTGCCCGCCTGCGGCCCCAGACAGCTTTGGCGCCTCCTGCCTCGGCCGCAGCACGGCCCAGGCCAGCACCGCCAGCACGGCCGGGATCGCCCAAACGCCCAGGCCCGCCTGCCAGTAACCGAAATGGCCGCTGATGTGTGGACCGAGTACTGCCGCCAAGCCGCCGCCGCTCATCAGCGCCGCCGAGTACAGCCCCATCGCCCCGGCCAGACGGCCAGGGAACCAGCGGTTGACCAGCCCCGGCATCATGCCCTGCACCACCGCCACGCCCAGGCCGGCGACCAGCGCACTGGCGATCAGCGCCCAGGCACTGTCCAGTTGCAGGCGCCACAGGCAGGCCAAGGCAATGGCGGTCAGGCCCCCAAGCATGCCGCCGTGCTCGCTGACCCAGCGTCGCAGCCACGGTTGCAACAGGGGCACCAGGCCCATGCACAGCACCGGTAGCGCCGTCAGCAAGGCGGCCTGCTGATAACCCAGGCCGGTGCTGGCGCGCATGGGTTCGAGTAAGGGGCCGATACTGGTCAGGATCGGCCGCAGGTTCAACGCCAGCAGGATCACCAGCAGCAGGTTCAGTACAGCGCTCATTGTGAGTCGGTTCTCTTGTAGCAGGAACTGGCCATTATCCCGGCTCGGCTGGCTTGGCAGAAATGAAGAGATTGGATGCAGGTCAGTGGCCACCTGAATGGACGATTGGCCTCCCGCTTATGCGCAAAATTGGCTATCGGGGTGGCCAATGAGCGGCGCTACAGTAGCGCCATATCCACCCCACACGCCTGGAGACTGACATGCACAACCGTATCGAATGGGCCAAACACGCGCCGCAAGCCTACAGAGCCATGGTCGGCCTGGAGCAGGCGCTGGCTAACAGCGGCCTTGAAAACTCGCTGCTGGAGCTGATACGCCTGCGCGCTTCGCAGATCAACGGCTGCGCCTACTGCGTCAACCTGCATGCCAACGATGCGCGCAAGGCCGGTGAGACCGAAGCACGCCTGCAGACCTTGTGCGTGTGGCAGGAAACCAGCTACTTCACGCCGCGTGAACGCGCTGCGCTGGCCTGGGTCGAGAGCCTGACCCGCTTGCCAGAACAGGGTGCGCCGCAGGGGCAATATGAAGCCCTGCAGGAACACTTCGAGCCGGCCGAGGTGGCCAACCTGACCTTGGCGATTGCCACCATCAATGCCTGGAACCGGTTCGGCGTCGGCTTTGCCATGGTGCCGGCCTGATCCTTTCGGGTGGCCTGTGCAGGCCTATTCGCGGGCAAGCCCGCTCCTACAATTCTGCGCCCTGTAGGAGCGGGTTTACCCGCGAACACCGGCAGAGCCGGTGCCATCCACCGCGTTGGTTTCTTCGCGGGCATGCCCGCTCCCACAGTTCTGTGCGTGCCCTGTAGGAGCGGGTTTACCCGCGAACACCGGCAGTGCCGGTGCCATCCACCGCGTTGGTTTCTTCGCGGGCATGCCCGCTCCCACAGGTAGAACGCAGGCCGGCCAGCCGCGCCCGGTAGCTTCCTGGGCTCTGCCCGGTCCACTTCTTGAACGCCCGGTGGAAGGCACTCGGTTCCTGAAACCCCGCCTGCTCGGCAATTTCGGCAATGCTCAACGCGCCTTCGCGCAGCCGCTCGAAGGCCATGGCCCGGCGCACTTCATCCTTGATCTGCTGGTACGAACGCCCCTCCCGCTCCAACTGCCGGCGAAAGGTACTGGCACTGACTCCCTGCTGCTGCGCCAGCGCGGCCAATGTCGGCCACTGTCCATAGCGCAATGCCCGCAGGTGCCGATACACCTCAGCCACCAGCCCGTTCTGATTGCGAAAGCGGATCACCAGGCCCTGTGGCGCACTGCGCAGGAAGGTCTGCAAAGCCGCCCGGTCCTGCACCACCGGCAGGCGCAGGTAAGCGCTGTCGAACTCTACCTCGGTGCGTCCGCTGCCCAGGCGCAGGTCCGGCCCCCACAGCAGCAAGTCGTCCTCCTGGGCCGGGCGCGACACCGCGAGCTCCGTGCGGTCGATGGCAATCCGCCGCCCGGCCAGCCAGCACAGCATGCCGATCATCAGCACCAGGTAGGTTTCCTCGGCATAGACCCGGGTCAATGGGTCGGCAATGTTCGACTGCACGCTGATCAGCGCCCGCCCGCCACGTACCGTCAGGCTGCCACGCAGGTCACGCAGGAACAGGCCGAAGCCCCCCATGCACTGGCGCAAGGCCTTTTCCAGGTTCGGCTCGAGGATCAAACCCCGGCAGATCAGGGCAAAACTGCCCAGCGGCATGCCGTGGCTGTCGAGGCCAAAGAACTCATCGTCCAGGCGCTGGATCAACGCCAGCCACAGCTGGGCGAACGCCTTGGCCGGCACCCGCGCCTGAGGCTGATCCAGCAGCTGCGGGGCAATGCCCACCGCACGCAGCTGGGCATCACGCTCGGCGGGCGTGTCGCGCAGGGCGTGGAGCATGGCGTTGAGGAAGTACACGGCGACTGAATCGCTTTCGCGCATGGCGGTTTTCGCTGTCTATGCTGAGTGGCAAAAAGTGCCAGGTTGTTTGAACAGATCCGGCATAGGCGGCAACAGAGCCTTTGCCTAGACTCGATCCCACTCCGGGGCCGCCCACCATTCTCGCAGAGCCTGGCCCGGTCCCGCCACGCCTTCGCAATCGGAGCCCTCATGAGCAGCGCAGAAATCTACGTCGTCAGTGCCGTCCGTTCAGCCATTGGTGGCTTCGGCGGTTCCCTCAAGGACCTGCCACTGGCCGACCTGGCCAGCGCCGTGACCCGCGCCGCCATCGAGCGTTCGGGCCTGGCCGCCGAGCAAGTCGGCCACCTGGTGATGGGCACGGTGATCCCCACCGAACCGCGTGACGCCTACCTGGCACGGGTAGCGGCAATGAACGCTGGCATCCCCAAGGAAACGCCGGCATTCAACGTCAACCGCCTGTGCGGGTCTGGCCTGCAGGCTATTGTCTCTGCGGCCCAGGGCCTGTTGCTGGGCGACACCGATGTGGCCGTCGCAGCCGGCGCCGAATCCATGAGCCGTGGCCCTTACCTGCTGCCACAGGCGCGCTGGGGTGCACGCATGGGTGACCTGCAAGGCATCGACTATACCGTCGGCGTGCTGCAGGACCCGTTCCAGCACTTCCACATGGGCATCACCGCCGAGAACGTTTCGGCCAAGCACGGCATTACCCGCGAAATGCAGGACGAACTGGCCTTGACCAGCCAGCGCCGCGCCGCGCGTGCCATTGCCGAGGGCCGCTTCGCCAGCCAGATCGTTGCGCTGGAACTGAAAACCCGCAAGGGCAGCGTGCAGTTCAGTGTCGACGAGCATGTGCGTGCTGATGTGACCGCCGAACAACTGGCCGGCATGAAGCCGGTATTCAAGAAAGACGGCACCGTCACCGCCGGCAACGCCAGCGGTATCAACGATGGCGCCGCCGGCCTGGTGTTGGCCACCGGTGACGCGGTGCGCCGCCTGGGCCTGAAGCCACTGGCACGCCTGGTGGGCTACGCCCACGCCGGGGTGGAGCCCGAGCTGATGGGCCTGGGGCCGATTCCGGCCACCCGCAAAGTGCTGGAAAAAACCGGCCTGAACCTGCAAGACCTGGATGTGATCGAGTCCAACGAGGCCTTCGCCGCCCAGGCCTGCGCCGTGGCCCGCGAGCTGGGCTTCGACCCGGAAAAGGTCAACCCCAACGGTTCGGGCATTTCCCTGGGCCACCCGGTGGGTGCCACCGGTGCGATCATCGCCACCAAGGCCATCCATGAACTGCAGCGCATCCAGGGCCGCTACGCCCTGGCCACGATGTGTATCGGCGGTGGCCAAGGCATCGCCGTCGTGTTCGAGCGCGTCTGAGGGAGACTGACACATGAGCATTGAACAGATCGCCGTGATCGGCGCGGGCACCATGGGCAACGGCATTGCCCAGGTGTGCGCCATTGCCGGCTACCAGGTGCTGCTGGTGGATGTTTCCGACGCAGCGCTCGAGCGCGGCGTGGCCACCTTGAGCAAGAACCTCGAGCGCCAGGTCAGCAAAGGCACCCTCGACGCCGATAAGGCCGCAGCCGCCAAAGCACGCATTCGCACCAGCACCGACTACACCCAGCTCAGCGCTGCACACCTGGTGATTGAAGCGGCGACCGAGAACCTGCAGCTCAAGCAGCGCATCCTGCAGCAGGTGGCAGCCAACGTTGCCGCCGACTGCCTGATCGCCACCAACACCTCGTCGCTGTCGGTGACCCAACTGGCCGCCAGCATCGAGCACCCCGAGCGCTTCATTGGTGTGCACTTCTTCAACCCGGTGCCGATGATGGCGCTGGTGGAGATCATTCGTGGCCTGCAGACAAGCGACCATACCTACGCCAAAGCGCTGGTGGTGACCGAAAAAGTCGGCAAGACCCCGATCACCGCCGGCAACCGCCCGGGCTTCGTGGTCAACCGCATTCTGGTGCCAATGATCAACGAGGCGATCTTTGTGCGCCAGGAAGGCCTGGCCAGTGCCGAGGACATCGACACGGGCATGCGCCTGGGCTGCAACCAGCCGATCGGCCCGCTGGCCTTGGCCGACCTGATCGGCCTGGACACCCTGCTGGCGATCATGGAGGCCTTCCATGAAGGCTTCAACGACAGCAAGTACCGCCCTGCTCCGCTGCTCAAGGAAATGGTCGCGGCCGGCTGGCTGGGGCGCAAGAGCGGTCGCGGTTTCTTCACCTACTGAGGACCAAGCACCATGCCCCCGGTCAATGCCGCAATGCGCTGTGCCAACTTTGAGGAGCGACGTGACCAGGCCATGGCATTGTTTGCCGAAAAGGGCTTTGGCCAGGTCAGCATGCGCGAGCTGGCGGCCCATGTGGGGCTGACCGCCGGCTCGCTGTACCATCACTTTCCCAGCAAGCAGGACCTGCTGTACGACTTGATCGAAGAGTTGTACGAAGAGCTGCAGGCCACCCTGGACCAGGCCCGCCGGGCCATGGCCCGGGGGACATCGGCATTGAGCTGCCTGATTGCTGCGCACTGGCAGTTGCATGCCGAACGGCCGCTGCAGTATCGGCTGGCCGAGCGGGATCTGTGTTGTTTGAGTGAGGCGCAACAGGCGCACCTGGCATCGTTGCGCAAGCGCTATGAGGCGGGTTTGCTGCGCTTGATCGCACCGCAAGCGAAACTGCCGGGGCAAGCGTTGGACGCTACAGCGCATGTACTGGCGACGTTTCTCAACCAGCTGCCGGGGTTGCTCAAAGCACTGCCTGAAGCGCAAGGGTTGGAGCTGATGGAAAACTTGCTGGTCGGCGGAATTGAGCGGACGCTGCGATAGCCTGCAACGGCCTCCTCGCGGGTTTGCCCCGCGAAAAGGCCGGATGCCTCAGCGCAACAGCGACTGGATCTGCTCGTGCAAGGTATCCAGGTCAAACGGCTTGGCCAGGATAGGTGCCTTGCGGGTGATCGGGCTGCCAGATTCGAGAATCTCCGCCGGGTAGCCGCTGATGAAAATCACCTTCAGGTCAGGCCGCAATTTCACCGCGGGCTCGGCAATATCCACCCCCGAGATCCCCCCCGGCAAACGGAAGTCTGTCACCATCAGGTCCAGGTGCGGTTTGCTGGCCAGGATGGCAAACGCCTGCTCGCCATCCTCAGCCACCAGGACGTGGTACCCCTCACCCGCCAGGTAATCGCGCAAAATCATGCGAATCGCCGGTTCATCCTCGACGACCAGAACCACATCTTGTGCATCTTCACTCATGTTAACGCCTTGAAATACTTACAGTTGGCCATCAGACCCCAGGCTTACACAGAGGTTGCCCGCGCCTGGTCGTTTTGTTCTTTGAATATTGCCATCGGCAATTGCAGGGTGAATGTGGCACCCTTGCCCTCCTCGCTTTCAACCTGTATCCGGCCACCGTGCGCCTGGACGATCTGCTCGGAGATGTACAACCCCAGGCCCAACCCTCCGCTGGCCTGCTGGGCAGAGACCCGCTCGAACTGCTGGAAGATCCGCTGCTGGTTGACGGCGCTGATACCGATGCCGTGGTCCTGCACCTGCACCCAGGCCATGCCGCCCTGCTCGAACACCCGTACCTGCACCGGTTTGCGCTCGCCGTAACGCATTGCATTGGACAACAGGTTGGCCACTACTTGTTCAATCCGGAATTCGTCCCACTCCCCCTTCAGCGCTTCGCAACGCTGCAATTCGATGTGTGTTTCCAGGGCCATGGCCTGCGCCGTGAAGTTTTCCACCAGCCCACGCACCAGTTGGCCCAGGTCAAACAGTTTGGGCCGCAGCGACAGTTTACCGGTACGGATGCGCGAAACATCGAGCATGTCCTCGACCAACCGGATCAGGCTGTTGATCTGCCGTTCGTCGCGCTCGACCATGGCCTGCAGCTTGTCGACACTGAAGGCGTCCAGGTTGCCCCGTGCCAGGTGCATCTTGCGCAACTGGGTTTCCAGGATCAGGCCATTGAGCGGCGTGCGCACCTCGTGGGAGACGATCGACATGAAGTCGTCACGCATGCGCACGGCGTGCTCCAGCTCACACCGTGCCACCTGCAACTGGCTGAGCAGCAGCTCCTGTTCCTGGCGGCTCTGCTCCAGGGCTTCCAGCTGCCGGCCAAGCACCTTGCGCTGGCGGAACAGGTCGACGAACACCGAGACCTTGCTTTTCACCGCCAGGGTGTCGAGCGGCTTGTGCAGAAAGTCCACGGCCCCGCTCTCGTAGCCCTTGAAGGCATAATTCATCTCGCGACCCGCCGCGCTGACGAAGACGATCGGGATGTGCTTGGTCTTGTCGGTACCGCGCATCAGCTCGGCCAGTTCAAAACCGTTCATGCCCGGCATCTGCACATCGAGAATGGCCAGTGCGAACTCGTGCTCGAGCAGCAACGACAAGGCAGCCTCGGCAGACTGTGCCTGGTGCACCTCGCGGTCCTCGCCCTGGATCAGGGCATCGAGCGCCAGCAGGTTTTCCGGCAAGTCGTCGACAATCAGCAGTTTGGCGATGGTGTGGCTTAGCATGCGCTGTATTCCAGGGTCGCGAGCAACTGCCCGATACCGCTCAGAGTAAGAATATGGTCGGGCTGGTGCAGGGCCAGGGCGGCCTCCGGCATCAGGGCAACCTGTGCGTCACGAGGGTCCTGGACAATCGTGCGCCCCCCATTGTTCTTGATGTAGGCAAGGCCCCTGGCGCCGTCTTCGTTGGCGCCGGTAAGCAGCACACCCAGCAGGCTGTCGCCATAGGCATCGGCCGCCGAGATGAACAGGAAGTCGATCGCAGGGCGCGAGAAATGCACCGGTTCTTCCTGGCTCAGCGACAGCGTCAGGTCGCGCTCCACCGACAAGTGGTAACCCGGCCCTGCCACATAGATCTGCCCGCTGCTGATCCTCTCCTTGTCACGTGCCTCGCACACCGGCCGATGCAGCCGCCGCTGCAGCACGCCGGCCAGCTGGCTGTGGCGATCGTCCGGCAGGTGCAGCACGCAGAGCACCGGTATGGCGAACGTCGACGGCAGCGCGCCGAGCACCTGGAACAATGCCGCCACGCCACCGGCGGAGGCGCCGATCACCACTGCACGTACACCGCTCATGATTTACGGAAGATCCGTTGAGGCTTGACCAGCGGCTCGAAACGATCGCTGTAGGCCGAAAAGTCCACCGACTCCTTGCTACCCAGCACCAGGAAACCACGGTGGCAGAGCGACTCATGGAACAGGCCCAGCGCCCGATCCTGCAGGTCCTTGTTGAAGTAGATCAGCACATTGCGGCACGACACCAACTGGGTCTCGGAGAACACGCTGTCGGTGGCCAGGCTGTGGTCGGCGAAGGTGACATTGTCGCGCAGGCTGCTGTCCATGATGGCGTTGCCATAGGCGGCGGTGTAGTACTCGGCGAAGTCTCGGCGGCCACCGGCCAGGCGGTAGTTTTCCTCGTATTCGCGCATGCTCTGCATCGAGTAGATGCCCTGCTTGGCCTTGTCCAGCGAATGCGGGTTGATGTCGGTGGCGTAGATGATGGTGCGCTCAAGCAGCCCTTCCTCACGCAACAGGATGGCCATGGAATACACCTCTTCCCCCGTGCTGCAGCCCGCGATCCAGACCTTGATCGAGGGCCAGGTACGCAGCAACGGCACCACTTCGTTGCGCACGGCAAGGAAGTGGTCAGGGTCACGGAACATCTCGCTGACCGGGATCGTCAGGTACTGCAGCAGTTGCATGAACATGCCCGGGTCGTGCAGCACACGCTCCTGCAGCGCAGACACCGTCAGGCAATCGAACTGACGCAGCGCGTGGAGGATCCGACGCTTGATCGAAGCGCCGGAATAATTGCGGAAATCGTAGCTGTACTTGAGGTAGATCGCCTCGATCAGCAGTCGGATCTCGATGTCGGTGTTGCGTTCGCTAGTCAAATTCGCTCCAGTTGCGGCAGCCAGACACGGATCAACGAGAACAGGCGGTCCAGGTCGATCGGCTTGGCCAGGTAGTCATTGGCACCGGCTTGCAGGCAACGCTGCTGGTCATCCTTCATGGCCTTGGCGGTCACGGCGATGATCGGCAGTTTGCGCCAGCGCGGTTGCTGGCGGATCAGCCGCGTGGCCTCGAAGCCGTCCATCTCCGGCATCATCACGTCCATCAGCACCAGGTCGATGTCGTCGTGCTGCTCCAGGCGCTCGATGGCTTCGCGCCCGTTGCGGCCGATTTCGACAATGGCGCCCTTGTGCTCCAGGGCACTGGTCAGGGCGAAGATATTACGCACATCGTCATCCACCAGCAGCACCTTGCGGCCCTCGAACACCTTGTCGCGGCTGCGCGCGGTCTTGAGCATGCGCTGACGCTCGTTGGACAGCTGCGATTCGACCTTGTGCAGGAACAGCGTCACTTCGTCGAGCAGGCGCTCCGGCGAACGTGCGCCCTTGATGATGATCGAGCGTGAGTACTTGAGCAGATCGGCTTCTTCCTCGCGGGTGAGGTTGCGGCCGGTATACACGATCACCGGCGGGAAGGCGCGGATATCCTCGGCGGTCATGCGCTTGAGCAGCTCGTTGCCGAGCATGTCTGGAAGCTTGAGGTCGATGATCATGCAGTCGTAGATGTTCTGGCGCAACAGCGCCAGTGCATCCTGGGCCATGGCGACGGCCGTGATCTCGACATCGTCGTCGCCGATCAGCCGGGCGATGCTCTCGCGCTGCAGGTCGTCGTCTTCCACCAGCAGGATGTGCTTGAGCTTTTGCGTAAGCTTGGCTTCCAGGCGAGCGAACACCTCCTTGAGCTCCTCGCGGCTGGTGGGTTTGACCGCATACCCCACCGCCCCCATGTGCATGGCCGCCTCGACGCGGTCTTCCACCGAAATGATGTGCACCGGGATATGGCGGGTGCTGGCCTGCTCCTTGAGGCGCTGCAGGACGGTCAGGCCCGAGTGGTCGGGCAGGCGCATGTCCAGCAGGATCGCATCCGGAATGTACTGGGCTGCCAGCTCGAAGCCTTCGTCGGCGCCATGGGCCACCAGGCAGCTATAGCCCAGCTCATGGGCCAGGTCGAAGAGGATGCGGGCAAAGTTGGGCTCGTCTTCGATCACCAGAATGCAACGGGTATCGAAAGGGGCCCGCTCGCGGTCGTCGGCAAAGGCCGGCGCCGGGCGCATGACAGCGGCGGCCAACGGCGCTTGCGGTGCGGGCGGCAACGCATCGACGGCCGGGCGCAGGCTTTGCGGCTCGACGTCTTCGGCCTCGGCGGCGTAGCGCTCCGGCAGAATCAGGCTGAACACGCTGCCTTGCCCAGGGCTGCTGTCGACATTGATCTGGCCACCGAGCAAATGCGCCAGGTCACGGGAGATCGACAGCCCCAGGCCAGTACCACCATAGCGGCGATTGCTGGTGCCATCGACCTGGTGGAAGGCGCCGAAGATCGCCTGCTGCTGATCGGCCGCAATGCCGATGCCGGTGTCACGGACTGCGAACACGATACCGCTGCCAGCCTGGAAGCTGACGTTCATGCTGACCTGACCACGCTCGGTGAACTTGATGGCGTTGGACAGCAGGTTCTTGAGGATCTGCTCCAGGCGCTGACGGTCGGTGAACAGCGTGACCGGTACCTGCGGCTCGACCTTGACCTCGAAGGCCAGCCCCTTGTGACCGGCAAGCGGCTGGAACATGCCGCGCAAGCCTTCGACCAGGCGCTCGACCTGGGTGGTCTCGGGCCGTACTTCGAGCTTGCCGGCCTCGACCTTGGCGATATCGAGAATGTCGTTGATAAGGTTGAGCAGATCGTTACCGGCCGAGTAGATGGATTCGGCGAACTTGACCTGCTCCTCACTGAGGTTGCCTTCACCGTTCTCAGCCAACAACTTGGCCAGGATCAGCGAGCTGTTGAGCGGCGTGCGCAGCTCATGGGACATGTTGGCGAGGAATTCGGACTTGTACTTGCTCGATCGCTGCAGGTCGTCGGCACGGGCCTGCAGCTCCAGCTGCGCCTGGCTCAGCTCATCGTTCTTGCGGTCCAGCGCATCGGTGCGTTCCGACAACTGCTCGTTGGTCTGCTCGAGTTCGGCCTGTTGGGTTTCCAGATGGGCTTGAGACTCCTTGAGCACCCGTGACTGCTCTTCGAGCTCTTCGTTGGCAGTCTTGAGTTCTTCCTGCTGCACCTGCAGCTCTTCATTGAGTTGCTGGGTTTCGGCCAGCACTTCCTGCAGGCGCTGGCGATAACGGGCGCTCTCGATCGACATGCCCAGGTTGCCGCCGACCCGCTCCAGCAGCTCTTCATCCCGTTCTTGCAAGGGGCGCAGGAAACCCAGCTCGATCACCCCGTTGATCTGCCCGTCTTCGGTCGCCGGCATCAGCAATGCACTGCGCGGCAAGCCACTGCCCAGGCCGGAACTGAAGCGATAGAAATCTTCGGGCAGTTCCTCCAGGCGCAGCAAGCGGCCTTCGCGGACCGCCTGGGCCAACAGGCCATGGTGATCCGACTCGATCTGCTCACGGGCCTGCTCTTCGGTACTCAGGCCATAACAGGCCACGCGCACCAGCCGGCCATGCTCGTCGCGCACGTACACGGCGCCCACCACGCTGCCCAGATAAGAGGCAAAGAAGCGCAGGATGTTCTCGCCAAGCATGGGCAAGGTCAGTTGCCCGAGCACCTGCTGCGCCAGCTGGGTCTGGCCGGTGCGCAACCAGGCCTGGTGCTCCAGGCGCTGCGCCGAGCGTTGCTGGGCTTGCAGGTTTTCAGCGTAGTTGGCCGAAAGTGCCAGCAGGTCACGACGGCCCAGGTAGGCCAGCAATGCACTGAGGCCGACAATGAACAGCACGAAAGCCGAAATCGCCGTCACGGTGACGGCACTGACTTTTTCGTTACGGGCCATGCGCAGTTGTTGTTCGGTAATGATCAGGTCATCGAACTCCTTGCGGATTTCATCGGTGATGCGCTTGCCCCGGCCATTGCCGATCGAGGCCTGGTAATCGCCCTGGCTGCGGCGCAGGCTGATCATCTCGTTACCGAAGTCGTTCCAGGCCCGCTGCAAGGCCATCAGCCGGTCAATACGGTCAACCTGCTGCGGGTTGTCCTCGACCATGCTGCGCAGGCTTTGCAGGCTGCCGAGAATGCGTGGCTTGGCCACCTCGTAAGGGTCAAGGAAGCGCTCGTCGCCCGTGATCAGGAAGCCGCGCATGCCCGTTTCCATGTCGATCGAGAGCTTGACCGTTTCGTTGGCGTTGCCGATCACCCGGTCGGTGTGCTCGACCCACTGCATGGCCGAAAGCAGGTAGTTGATCACCGCGACGAAGGCCACGGCCCCGAGCAGGCCAACCCCCAGGGGGAGGCCGATGTTACGGCTCAACAGCTTGCGAAAGCTTCGCTGGTCCATCGAGGCTGCTTGAATCATGAGAAAACGCCCGAGCTAGAAAAGTCCATTGAAAAGAGTGGCCGATCAGTCGTTATTGTTATCTGCCACTGCGCTGTCCTGATAAGCGAGTCTAACCAGCTTTCACGGGTCTGGCAGGGCATTTAGCCAGTATTTGAAGGTTGCATTCGGCAATCGTTCCATCTATTTGCATGGAGCGGTATCCTCGGGAACTTCTGATGCCGCGCGGTGCACAGATTAAAGACACTCATTTGTACAGGATTTGAACCATGCACCTTCTGGTAGTCGAAGACGACGACATCGTACGCATGCTGACGGTCGAAGTGCTCGACGAGTTGGGCTACAAGGTCATCGAGGCAGAAGACGCCGCAGCCGCCCTGCGTGTACTTGAAGACCCAAGCCAGACGCTGGCACTGATGATGACCGATGTGGGGCTGCCGGACATGCGAGGTGAGGTGCTGGCGGGCAAAGCGCGCGAACTGCGGCCGCTATTACCGGTGCTGTTCGCCAGCGGCTACGCCGACAGCCTCACTGTACCGGAGGGCATGCACCTGATCGGCAAGCCGTTCAGCATCGATCAGTTGCGGGACACGGTGGTGGGCATTCTGGGTAACCCTTGAGCACGGCGTTGCCTGTTTCGCTTGCCGGAGCGGGCCTGCCCGCGAAGAGGCCGACACAGGCAACCCACCTCACAGCTCTCTGCGCAGCAGATAGGTATCCATGATCCACCCTTTGCGCGCCCGCTCCCGCTCGCGCACTTCCAGTATCCGTGCCTTCACCGCCTGCAACGGCCCGGCGATCAGCACTTCATCCTCGGTCCCCAGGTACGCGCCCCAATAGATGGTCAGCGCCGGGTCATCGAGCCCGGCAAAGACGCACTGCCCGTCGAGCATCACCACCACGTTGTCGATAGCCCCCTGCCCGGCCAGGCGTCGCCCCGGCAGCACGGTCAGGGGCTCGCCGATGCGGTTGAGCGGCACCTGGTGCCGCGCCGCCAGCGCCTGCACACTGCTGATGCCAGGGATGACCTGCAAGCGCAACGTCACGCCCTGTTCGCGGACCAGGTCGAGAATGCGCAGGGTGCTGTCGTACAAGGTCGGCTCGCCCCACAGCAGGAAGGCACCTGTTTCCCCGTCGCCAATTTCCTCCTCGATCAGGCGCGCATACAGCGCAGCACGCTGCCGGTGCCAGTGCTGCACCGCGCCCAGGTAGTCATCCGCCTGCACATCGCGCAACGGGTCGACCACCGGCACCAGGCGATAGCCACCTTCGGGGCGGTAGCGCTGCAGAATGGCCATGCGCAGGCGTACCAGTTCATCTTTGTCGTCGCCCTTGTCAAGCACGAAGAACACGCTAGCGCATCGCAGCGCATCGACTGCTTCATAGGTGACCTGGCGCGGGTCACCCGCGCCGATGCCGATCAACAACAGGTCTTTCATTGCCCTGCCCTTTGCGGGAACCCGCCACCATTGTCAGGCGGCTACCGGTATTTGGCAAAGCAGCCGCTTAGAAGATCGAGAAGTTGTAGCTGACAATGACCCGCGTCTCATCCATGTCACGCGCCCACTGTTCATAGTTGCTGCGGTAGGTGGAATTACGCAGGCGTACGCTGACATCCTTGAAAGAGCCACTTTGCACCTGGTATTTGAACTCGGTGTCGCGTTCCCACTCCTTGCCTTCGGCACGGCTGCCCGGCACCTTGATATTGTCGCCGTTGATATAACGGGTGAAGAAGGTCAGGCCGGGTACACCCAATGCCTTGAAGTCGTAGTCATAGCGCACTTGCCAGGAGCGCTCCTGTGCAGCGGCGAAATCATTGACCTGGGCATAGTTGACCAGGTACGGGTTGCTACCATCCAGGTACGGCATGGCGCTGTTGCCATACATGCGCTGCCAGCCGGCGCTGAGCTTGTGGCCACCGAGGCTGTAGCCAAGCATGCCGCTGAAGGCGCGATGGTCGATTTCACCGGCACGGGCATTGCCGATGTCATCACTCTTGATCAGGCGCATGTCAGCTGACAGGCTGCCCACCGGCAGCGGCTGACTGGCCACCAGGCCGAGAAAGTGCTGACGGTAGATATTCTCCAGTTTGGCCACTTGGTACTGGGCGCTGAAACGCTCGTTGAAACGGTAGTCGACACCAGCCAGGTCGAAGTGGTCGGCTTCGGTATCGCAGGCATAACGCTTGTTCTTGCAGTGCACGCGGATGTCCTGGCGGTCGGTGGAATCCCGAGCGGTGTAGTTGTCCAGGCGAGCCAGGGTGAACTTCAGGTCGTGCAGTTCTTCAGAGGTGAGCATGGCACCCTGGAACAGAGTCGGCAGCAGACGGCCATCGTTGTACTTGAGCAACGGCACATCAGGCATCATTGAGCCGTACTTGAGCACGGTATTGGAGACCTTGACCTTGGCCGCCAGGCCCATCTTCGCATACTGGTCGGCCGAGTGCCGGGGGTCGTGGCCAGACGAGGGCAGCAATCCACTGTTACTGTCGGCCGGGCTGGAATCCAGTTTGAAGCCGAACATGCCCAGCGCATCCACACCAACACCTACCGGGCCTTGCGTATAACCGGATTGCACATTGAGGATGAAGCCTTGTGCCCACTCTTCGCGCTTGGATGCGCCCTGGCTGGAACTGCTGTAACCGTCCCGGAAGTCCCGGTTGAAATAGACATTGCGTGCTTCGATCTTGGCACTGCCGTCTTCAAGAAACCCGGCAGCCTGGGCGTTGACACCGGCACACAATAGAACCAGGCCGGTTACACGGCGCCCGGGGGCGAGGGGGAAAGGGGAAAACATGCGAGGAAACATCCAGAATGAAGACGAGTTAACAACCTGTGGCACGGGTTGGCCACGGCACTGCGGCAGGTCCGAACATGAGTCGGCCATCATCTGAAATGATCGCGCAAAGGCTCTGGCGCGGGCCATTGGACCATGGTCTAGCCCCCCTGTCGCGCAACCGCAGAAACACCGCAAAATAGCGCACGCAAAACTAGGAAAGTTCCCGGCTTACTTGCAAAAAGTTAGCAGTTTACCCAGTAGCCATGAATGACTACACTCGATATCAGCGAACAGTGGAACCCACCTGCGTGGCCGGCGTTTTTACTCTTCTTCAATGTTCGTCACGCCCTGCCACGACCGACGTACAGGAGTGATTACAGTGTCCAGACTTGCAGAGTTTCGTGCTGCCGAAAAAGCGCTCCAGGAACAGATGGCGCAACTGGAAGCGTTGAAAAAGGATGCCGGCCTCAAACGCGAAATCGAATTCGAGCAGAAACTAGTCGGCCTGATGAAAAGCTATGACAAGAGCCTGCGCGATATCATCGCCATCCTCGACCCGAAGGCTGTGGCCCGCGCTTCCAGCACACCCCCCAAGCAACAACGCCGCCCGCGGGTGGTCAAGGTCTATCAGAACCCGCACACCGGCGAACGCATCGAGACCAAAGGCGGCAACCACCGCGGCCTCAAGGCCTGGAAAGAACAATATGGGGCCGCCACGGTAGAAAGCTGGGTACGCTGATGAAATGCCCACAAAGGCTTCACGCTTTTTTCACAAGGCAAGGCTCAGTATCGAAACAGCTAAAGGATTAGCGACCCCATCACGCGCCCGCACATGCGGGCCTCTAATTTCAGCGCCCTGCCTTTGCAGGGCGCTTTCATTTGCGCAATCGGCGCACTGCCGTATCATGGCCAGCCTGTCTGTTTTGCCGGCGCCCTGCGCCCGGCCCCGTCTCAGGAGTTCCCATGAGCCTGCACGATCTGCAAACCCTGCCTGGCGTCACCGCGCAACCTGACGCCGCCACCGCCCAGTTCGTCTTCAACCACACCATGCTGCGGGTCAAGGACATCGAGAAGTCGCTGGACTTCTACACCCGCGTGCTGGGCTTCCGCCTGGTGGACAAGCGTGACTTCCCTGAAGCCGCTTTCAGCCTGTACTTCCTGGCCCTGGTCGACCCTGCCCAGATCCCCGCTGATGACACCGCACGCCACCAGTGGATGAAGGCGATCCCCGGCGTGCTGGAGCTGACCCACAACCATGGCACCGAAAACGATGCCGAGTTCGCCTACCACAATGGCAACACCGACCCGCGCGGCTTTGGCCACATCTGCATTTCGGTACCCGACGTACGCGCCGCTTGCGCGCGCTTCGAGGAACTGGAAGTACCGTTCCAGAAACGCCTGCAGGACGGCCGCATGAACCACCTGGCCTTCGTCAAGGACCCGGACGGTTATTGGGTCGAAGTGATCCAGCCAACCGAGCTCGAAGGCTAAGCGTTCGTCGCGGCGCGCTCGTCGGGCCGGGAACTCCCGGCCTCTTGCTGTGGTATATGAAGGTAACTGCTTCACATGCCACAGCGAGGTAAGGACGATGCAATCTCTTCACTGTGAATACCGCGAGCACACCATCACTGCCAGCGTGATGCCCCATCCCGACTCCCCCCTGCCCTATGCCGCCGGCTGCCTGATCACGGCACCTGACGGGCACACCAGCAAGCGCATGTCGATGCCAATGCAGTTCTTCTCCGACCTTGAGAATGCGCAGCGTGTGTCGCTGGCCCATGGCCGGGCACTGGTCGACAAACAGCTGGATAACGGGCACGAGGTGTTCTGATCCGGGTTTCGCCTGTACCCCCTTCGCCGCCGAAGCTGTGAAGGGGGTGGCATTAACTAGCTAGCCCGCGCGTATGCCACCGCCGCATCCACCTGCGCCTGCGTCGGCCTTACCCCGGTGTATAACACGAACTGTTCCAGCGCCTGCAGCGCAATGACCTCCAGCCCAGTGATCACCGGCTTGCCCAACGCCTGAGCCCGGAGAATCAACGGCGTCTGCGCCGGCATTGCCACCACATCGAACACCCGCTCCGCCGCCGCGATGGCGTGCTCGGGAAACGCCAGCTCTTCTGCCTCCTGCCCGCCTGCCATACCGATCGGCGTCACGTTCACCAGCATCGGCGGGCAGAGGTCGCCTGGCTCAGGCACCCAGCGATAACCACAGACATCCGCCAACTGACGCCCGGCCTGCTCGTTGCGTGCAACGATGATGCCTTCGGCAAACCCGGCATCGCGCAAGGCGCTGGCCACGGCCTTGGCCATGCCCCCACTGCCTCGCAGGGCAAAGGCAGTGCCCGGGTCGACCTGATGCTGAACCAACAATTGGCGCACAGCCAGGTAATCGGTGTTGTACGCCTTCAGGTGGCCATTGCAATTGACAAGGGTATTGACCGAGTCGATGGCCGCCGCCGAGGGATCAATTTCGTCGACCAAGGCCATGCAGGCTTCCTTGTACGGCATCGACACCCCGCAGCCGCGAATACCCAAGGCGCGGATCCCTGCCACCGCCGCCGGCAGGTCATCGGTGCGCATGGCCTTATAGTAGAAGTCCAGGCCCAACTGCTGGTACAGGTGGTTGTGAAAGCGCACGCCGAAGGTGCCGGGGCGACCGGCCAGAGAGATGCAAAGCACGGTGTCCCGGCTGGGAGTTGTCGGCATAACAGGCTCCTTGGTCATAACTGAAACGTTTATTCAGCGTAACAGAGTCAACCACTGGTCGTCCCTTACACAACCTTTACCGTTCCCCTGTGCTCAGCTGACAGAGACCGGAGTCATAGTAACAGTGCCCCGGACGTGGGGTTTTCCTGCGAGGTTGCTTTATGAACCGTCTCATTCCCGGAATCGTCCTGCTGGTCGGTGCCCTGGCCATCAGCGGGCCTGCAGCAGCGCACGGCGGCTATGGCGGCCATGCGCACGGTGGTTGGTACGGGCCGGGTCCACTGCTGGGTGCGGCTGTGGTCGGCGCCGTGGTTGGGGCGACGGTTTATGGCGGCCATGACCGCACAGTGTATGTCGAACGCCAGCCGGTCTATTACGCGCCGCCGCCGGTGTACGTACAACCGCCACCACAGCCGGTGTACTACCAGCCCTACTACGCACCACCCCCACCGCCACCGGGCTACCGCACCTATTATGGGCCGCCACCGGTGTACTACGGGCCACCGCGCTGGTAATGGTTGATAGGAGCAATGATCACTATCGAGGAGGTTGATTTCAAACATATCCGGCTGCTGCGTATGGTAGAGCCATGTTTCACAGGAGGTCCCCATGGCCACTATCCAGATCATGTCCGTTGTCGGTAGCGCCGTTCCCGCCTCACTGCGTGAGCAGGGCCTGCTGGCGTGCTGGTATCTGGTTCGCAACGGCGAAGCCGTGAGCGGCCCGATGCCGACCCGCGCCTCAGCCCAGGCACTGGCCGAACAGTTGCAACCAAGTACTCTGGTTGCCTGAACCGAATTTGTTGTGCGTTGCTCCCTACGCCCTTGTCGCCCGCCAATTTGGCGGGCTTTTTTTCTTCACGGATCGCCCGGGCTGCCACCTCATGTTTGGCCGCTACTGCCCAGCTTGCTGGTCAGCACCATGACCTTGCCTTGCAGCTGGCCTACGGTCATCACCAGCTCGTTTCGTTCCTTGGCGAGCAGTTCAGCTTTTGCCTGCGCCTCCCTTCGGGCATCCCGTTCGATGTCCAGCAGCTCTGTCAGGTGGCGGATGACGGCAATTTCAGCGTTGTCCATCGCGCGGTCGACTGCATCCCTGGACAACCATTTACGCAGCCACAGAAACACACCCAGCAATACAGTCCCCGTACCGCCCAGCCAAGTGACGGTACCCGGGCCGAGGTCGGTCGGATCCATGTGAACCTCATTACAGATGATGATGTGATCAGCCCTGGAGAAAAATGTCTCGTCAGCTTTCCTTGTTCGCGCGCTTAATTTAGCCTACGGCTAACAACACGACAAGAGCAGATTTAGCCATGCGCACATTTAGCAGCAAGCTAAACACTGGCATGCTTTACCCCATGGACATCTACCAAATTCGCAAGCACAACCTGGTGAAGCTGATCGGCAGCCAGAGAAAGGGCACCTGCGCAGAGCGCTGGGGGATGGCGCCTGCACACCTTAGCCAGATCCTTTCCGACAAGACAGTGAAAAACTTGGGCGATGACGTGGCCCGCCGCATCGAGGGCATCGAAGGTTTGCCACGGGGCTGGTTCGACGCGCTGTCGCCAGGCGAACACGCACAGGCGGCTGTCGAGCCAGGTGACAACAAGCTCTCTGCAGCCGACCTGGTCAAACAGATGCTTGCCCGAAGCGGCAAAGGTATCGCTGAAGAAACCCGGCAAAGGCTGCTGGCTGCGGCGCAAGAGCCTGCAGATGCCACGCTGCTGGAAGCCGAGCCGCTGCGCCCCGGCCTGGTCGGTGACGAAGTGTGGATTGCCCACTATGACGTGCGGGCAGCCATGGGCGGCGGCCAGATCCCCCACGACTACCCCGAGATGTTCAAGGACGTTCGCGTCAGCCCCAGCCACCTGCGCGAACTGGGCGTGACGTTCAGCGAGCACCATCACCTGAAGATGGTGACCGGCTGGGGCCAGTCGATGGAGCCGACCATCAGGCACCGCGACCCGCTGATCGTCGACGTCAGCATCCGAGAGTTCGTCGGCGATGGCATCTACTTCTTTTCCTGGGGCGACCACATCTACATCAAGCGGCTACAGATCGCAGACGAGGACCACTTCGAGATGATCTCCGACAACTCGCGGCACAAAGACCGCATGATTCGTCGGGAAGAGACCTACATACAGGCCAGGGTCCTGCTGGTGTGGAATGCCCACCTTGTATAAACCGAAGCCCGCCCTGACCGGCGGGCTTTTGCTGAAGCTCAGAACGGTGCAGCTTCCTCGACCTGAGCCTCGCAGTCGCGCTCGACGATAAAATCATCACGCTCTTCCACGCTACTGCGCGCCCATCGCACCGTCACGCTGGCGTCATCATTGAACGTAAGCTGCAACTCGGGCATTTCCAGCAGTTGGCCCATCACCTCCTCCCATTCCGCTTCACCGTCGGTATCCAGACGGTGCACGACTACCCAGCGCTGCGTCTGTGCGAGCGGGTGGTTGATCATTGACGATACCCGCAGGCTAAGCCGCTCTATTCCGGTCATTTCCTGGCGCTGTTGGGTTTCCGACTTCATGTGGCGTGCCATATTCTCATCCTGATAGCTGTATATTCGTACAGTACTCAGCAAAAGCTTAGCTCACTGCCAAATCCTGCGTAAAGCCCCCACTGCGGAAAAATTTCGCCAACAGGTAATTTTACGTAAAGCGAAATTAATTTAGCGATAAGCTATTGACCATGATTTAGCTTGCGGCTAACTTTGTGTTCAGCCGTCACTTGCACGGCTGCTCTGTCACTCAAACCTTTTCGCCAGGAGTTCCCCATGGCCGTAGATATCAGCCACCTCACCATCGCCACGCCGGTAGCCGTCTCCTCAACCAACCCCGTTGCTCTGGAGCTGAACGGTGCTGAAGCGATTGCCCGCTTTCCCAGCATCGTGACGGTGCTCAGCGATGGCTCGATCCAGTTCTCAGCCCCAACCAAAGGTGCTTCGAGCAAAAGTACCCACAGGACACGCTGCGAATGGACAGAAACGCAAGACTGGACGCTGGCCAGCGCCCAGGATCACTGGAATCGCCAGACCATGACGCTGACCAAGGTCAACTCGGCGCAGAAGGTGGTCATCGCCCAGATGCACGTACGCGGGGACGACGGCCCGCCGGTAAAGGTGTTCTGGAACAAGGGCAACATCACCCTGGGGTTTCGGCGCACCTTCAACCAGACCGACCCGGTGAATTCCACAGTCCTGAAGGGGGTGCCACTGGGTGCGACGTTCCACATCAGCATTCACACCACGTCTGAAGGCGTGGTAACCGTGACGGCCGAATGCAACGGGGTATCCGCCTCGTCGGGCGATTTGCAGCTCGACAGTACCTGGGCTTCGCACCTGTTCGAGTTCCACGGCGGGGTTTACAACCAGGTCGACTACACCGACGCAACCCCCGCCGAGGACGGCTCGATCTGCATCATCAGCGAGCTCTCGCTTATCCACCGCTGAACGTCGATGCCCAGCCCTGCTATCACAAGCCCTCATGGCGTCTCATGAATGCAAAAAGCCCAGCGCGGGGCTGGGCTTCTATTAGCTGGGCTGAACAGTACTTCCGCCAGCCTTTACACACTGTACTGGCAATTACTCCAGTGGGCGCTTGTGATAACTATAACGCTCGGCATTGGATGCCCGCGATGGGTCCGGCGGGCCTGGTCTCTGCTTGCCTCGAAAGGGCCGATTATGTGCGGAGTCGTCGCGATCCTCGGGCTGCTCCCGTTTACCTTCCGAGTCTTGACCGCCTGGCGGACCATTGTTTTCAGCCGGCCTGCTAACCTGCTGATCACAATCCATTCCATCCCTATCTATGGTCATACGCACCTCTCAATGCTCAGAAGCTCTGAGCTACATCAAGTGTGCGCTTACCCTGTCCAGAAAGGTTTTATATCAGATCACCGGACACGGGCGAGAACCTCAATACCGGGACCTTTCGCTGAACTGCATCCCACTATTGGTACAAAAATTGGTACGCGCCGGCTGTACGTCCATCCAGCACATCCCGGCAATGCAGCAGTAGCGTGGGAATCTAGCCTCAGACCGCACCGCAAGCGGCCTGAGCATCTGGCCTGTCTAATAGGGTTCAGCCAGTTTCAGCGACTTTGGCCCAATAAAACCGAGACGCTTTCGGGCGGTTTTAGACAGCTTTATTCCCCCATCCAGGCGTTCAGCCAACCAAGATCCGTCCTGGGTCGTCAGCTACACCCACCTCCCACAGTCCGCTGTCGACCCAAAGCGGTCTCTCGCTAAGGACAGCAAACGGTCAATAGCAGCCAGCAGCTTGAAGGAGTCTCCGAGTCTATGGTCGATTCAGGCTGCGATGCTGAGCACTTGCGTCAGTACTGCGTAGTTATCGGACGCAGCCTGTGATTCCGCTGCGAACCCTGAAGCGTAAAACCAAGCCTAGGCCAAGCTGCCCTGGAGCAATTAAATGCTTATCCACTTGCGCGGTCGCTGCGACCGTGCGCGGCTATGAACATGGCGACGGCCGACCGGCAGTAGGATTCGATTTCGTTTTCGTCCTCTGCTCTCGCCTGATCGAAGCGGGCGATCATCAGTAGATCGGACCCTTTGAAGAGCGCAGCAAACAAGCGGGCGGCTTGGAGGGAATCGGGCACGTTGAGAAGCGCCTTCGCGTGAAGTTGGCGCAGCAGGATCTCGATGTCGGCGATGACATGGGCGGCGCCTGCTTCGTAGTGGCGCTTGCTCAAGGCGTTTTGACTCGTTTTATCGGCCATGACCATGGCTTCGATACTGCTGACGTCTGGTCTCAACAGCGTGCGCAGCAGTGATGTTCCCACCGCCATAAGTTGGTCTTCGACCGAACCTTCGGCACCTTCAAGCAGGGCCTGTGGTGCAAACGACTTCTGGCAACCAGCCGTGATGGCTGCGCTGAACAGCGCCTCTTTGTTCTCGAAGCGCCTATAGATGCTGAGCTTGGATATCTTCGCCCGCTGGGCGACCTTGTCCAACGTCGTCGCTTGAAAACCCAATTCCACAAAAAGTTCGCTCGCGGCGTTGAGTATCGTTTGGGCAAGCGCCTCGTTGGTGGGCCGGCCGCGCCGGCCCTGTATGGTCTCAGTCATGATATTGGTACTTTGCAGTATCTTAATTCAAGGTATACGATACCACTCGGTATCTTAAATTTGCAATCCAAAGCCTAGGTTTGAACCTGCCCTCCAGCGGAGCCCATCACCATGAATGACGTCATCATCATCGGCGGAAGTTTTGCCGGTCTCGCCGCCGCTTTACAGCTCGGCCGTGCCCGTCGCAAGGTCATCGTTCTCGATACCGGCTGCCCGCGTAACCGTTTTGCCGGCCGTTCACATGGTCTGCTTGGTCACGATCACACACCGCCGCTGGAAATCCTGGCCGCGGCGCGGCAGCAGTTGGCGCGCTATCCAACGGTCAGGCTGGTCAATGCCCGGGCGGAGAAAATTTCTGGCGTAATCGACGATTTCTGCGTTGTCACTGACGATCACAAAAGCCTCAAGGCCCGCCGCGTAATCCTAAGCTATGGCGTCGCAGATCAGATGCCTGATGTTCCAGGCTTTGCCGAGAGCTGGGGCACGTCCATCGTCCCCTGCCCCTATTGCGACGGCTTTGAAGTCGCCGGGCAACATTGGGGCCTCGTGTGGTCCGGCCCGCAATCTCACAACCAGGTCAGGCTGTTCCTCGATTGGACCGACAGGTTGACTGTCTTTGCCGATGGTCACGACATTGCGCCTGATATCCAGGCCGATCTGGCTCACCGCAACATATCTGTCATCGACGGGCGGATCGTTGAGATCGCCCATCACCAAGGGCATATCGCTACTGTCAATCTCGACACTGGCTCCACTGTTGCGGTCGACATCCTGTTTGCTCATCCGCGCAACAAGCCATCCGCAAACCTGCATGAATCGCTGGGCCTCGCCACGATGGATACGCCAACCGGCGTCGTCCTCAAGGTCGACGAACGCCGCCAAACCAGCACACCCGGCGTCTACGCCGCCGGCGATCTCACCACGCCCATATTGCCCTCGGTCACCCAGGCATCATCGCAGGGCGCGATGGCGGGTATTTTTGCCCAGCAGTCGATGCTGGCTTGAGCGCTTAGAGAGGAAATGAACATGGCCGTCGAACCGGACAGCGCGGGGGTGCGCTTACCTCCGCCCTTCATCTATCTAGGAGCGTTGCTGTTGGGGCTGGCGGCGGATCGGTTCCTCGCCCTGAGCTACTTCGGCATCGACCGGTGGTTGCTGGTCGCGACGGGCGCGCTGCTGTTCGCTGCCGGCGCGGTGATGATGCTTGCGGCGGCGGGGCTGTTCCGGCGTCTGGGCACCAACATTCCGCCGTCGCGACCAACGACCCTCATCGCAACGACCGGCCCTTATCGGTGGACCCGCAACCCCATGTATCTCGGCATGGCGCTTGTCTATGCCGGCATTGCGGTCGGCTTCGACGGAGCAATCGCCTTGGCTTTGCTTCCATTGGTGCTGATTGTGATCCAGAAACAGGTAATCGCCCGCGAGGAGCGCTATCTCGAATCCAAGTTCGGCGACGACTACCGCCGCTACAAGGCCGAGGTTCGCCGCTGGCTCTGACTATTCCGCAACTGTTGCCTGCAGGATTTTCTGATAACCAACACCGACTTTCTTTCCACGGCTACTGAATGGGCCCTGATTTCGTAGATAATCAAGGGCCGCTTTTGGCCGGTAGCTGCCTTTCGCGAAGGGCAGCTATGGGTCGATAGCGGTCAGTCGTGAGCGGCTGCAATCGACCCAAAGCGGACGTAGTCAACCCTGATAATTTGCCGCTCGGCGAGCGACATCTTCACTTATGGAAGAGCAAGCTCTTACCCTAATGCGGCGGCAAATGCTTCTGGCGTGGGGCTCTCCTGCCATTGTGCGATTGCTCCCGGCAGCACCAGCCATGGCTGCTTGCGCCGAGTCCAGATATGCGCAACCGGCTCGAAGCGCTCAGCCCCTTCCAGGATGCCGGCCCGTACCACTCGCATGCCGGGTGCTGCCGTCGTCTCGTTGAACAGCCGGGTATGACATGTACCGCAGGCATGTTGGGTAGACGTTTGACCTTGGTGTTCATGCTCAAAGATCGCCGTTTCGCCAGACACCTGAACAGCCGAAGCCGCGCTCAGCATGTGCAGACCAAACGCACTGCCGCTCCAGCGCTGGCAGTTCAAACAGTGGCAGGCATACAGCGGCGGCAATTGCCGCGCCACGATCTCAAGGGTGACTTGCCCACATCGGCACTGACCGGTGATTCTCATGCGTTAGTTCCTTACAATGACGCCCGGAAAAATGTGGGCGAATGATCGCTTTTCACGGGCTCGGGCAGAAGATCAAATTAGGAGCAACTGTTGGCCAAGAATGTATGAGCGGTATTGAATGGGAAAGCCAGCGTGTATTTCTCGCCGTGTTGCGCTCTGGTAGCCTGAGCGGCGCGGCGAAGCTGCTGGGTATCGCCCAGGCCACTGCGCGCCGGCGCCTCGACTGTCTTGAACACGCTCTCGGTGTGAGTCTGTTCACCCGCACACCTCAAGGACTGACGCCTACTGCCGGAGCGCAGCGCCTGATCGAACATGTGGAGGCCATGGATCTGGCCGCGCAAACCTTCAACCGCATGGCCAGCTCTGAAGCGTCGATGGATCACGGTACAGTCCGGCTGACCTGTGGCGAGTTGCTTGGCGTCGAAGTCTTGCCCGACCTGCTGCGCCCTTTCCATTACGAACACGTCGGACTCAAACTTGAGCTGAGCATAAGCGATGCCCTTGAAGACATCGCCAGGCTGCAATCGGATATTGCGGTGCGGCTGATGCGGCCCAATGAAGCGGATATCACGGTGCGGCGTGTCGGCAGTTTGCAGATTGGCATCCATGCCAGTGCCGGGTGCCTGGAGCGCTACGGTAACCCAACCTCCCTGCTGTCGCTGCGCCAGCGACCGCTGATCGGGCCAGACAGACGCTCAGCGGATTTGCGTCGGTTTATCGACTCTGGTCTGTGCGATGCCGACCAGCATTTCGCCATTGCCTCTGATCATCACCTTGCTCAGCTGGCCGCTCTGAGAGCGGGCTTAGGCTTCGGGCTCTGCCCGACTCAAATCGCAAAATCGCACGGACTGGTACATGTGCTACCACACGATTTTGGCTTTGAGGTTGAGGTGTGGATCGCAATGCACAATGACCTGCGCAAAATTAACAGGATCGCTCAGGCGTTCGAGGTTCTTGGAGAGCAGTTACATCAGTATCTATGCTTAGCCGATCAGTGAGCAGCGTAGGTCGTGGCATCCACTGCTTTGTCTAAACGGCTGCAATGGGTCGAATCGCGACGGTCATACCTCGACCGTCGCTGGACGCTGTCAGACCTCCGTCTGCTCTGCCATCTCCAATGCGTCATCGACTTCAATGCCCAGGTATCGCACCGTGCTTTCAAGCTTTGTATGGCCGAGCAGGAGCTGAACTGCTCTCAAGTTCTTTGTCCTACGATAGATCAGCGATGCCTTTGTACGTCTCATCGTGTGGGTGCCGTACATAGCAGGATCTAGCCCAATAGACTTTATCCACGCTTTGACGATTCGGGCGTACTGCCGGGTGGAGAGATGCACTGAGGCGTGTAGCCGGCTTGGGAAAAGACAATCCTCGCTGTGGAGTTGGGCTTGATGTATCCAGGCCTGTAGGGCCAGCCGCATTTGCTCTGTAATTTCAAACTGTACGGGACATTGGGTTTTCTGCTGCATCACTATCGCCCGCGATGACACGTGCTCCCCATGAGCAACGTCGCGTACGCGAAGCTTGGTCAGATCGCAGGCTCGTAGTTTGCTATCGATGGCCAGATCGAAAAGGGCTAAATCACGAGTTTCCTCCGCGATTTGGAGCCTTACCCGAATGGCCCAGATATCTTTCAGTCGGAGCGGAGCTTTCTGCCCGACCAATTTTCCTTTGTTCCAAGGCTGATGGCTGCTGGTCGTAATGGCGTTCATGGCTTGTCCTCCATGTGAGGTAGGACAAGGATGGTCAACCCAATCCAGAGGCGCTAACCGACCCATTGTTGTCCTTCGTGGAGAACAGTTATCGGCCAAAAGCGGTCACTGACTGAAGACAAAGTCTGAGGAGCTCACTAAATGCCCCCGGCGGTCTGGAGTCAATTGCGTGTTATCTAAGATGCGTCAGCTTCGCTTTCGCCCTCATAATCGTAGTCAATCAAGCTTGCCGACACTTGACAAATTTCAAATTGCCCTAAGGCCCTGGTGCCAGCAGCACAGTATTCTTAATTTCGATATTGAATCCAATATCGCGACCGGGAACATCATCCTCCCTTCCTATGAGCACCGCTAGCTGAACCTTGATGTCTGTTTGAAGCCGCCGTACGCTATCGGCATTCATGGAGGAATCTGGCTGATGGCACGCGTGGGTTTGATACTGACACCGGGTTTTGCTGACTGGGAATACGCATTCATTGCTGGAACTGCGTCTCCATTTTATGGGATCGACGTCAGGTTTTTCGCACCTACTACAGGGCCGCTCCACTCGCAGGGCGGATTGGCTGTAACTGTCGATAGTGGCTTGCAACAATGCCTGGACTGGAAACCGGACGTTGTTGTCGTGATTGGAGGAATGGTCTGGGAGCGTACAGAAGCTCCGGATATTCGAGACTTTCTTCATGCTAGTCGTTCAAGTGGAGCGACAATTGCTGGCATCTGTGGTGGAACGCTGGCACTTGCGAGAGCCGGGCTACTCGACACGGTTCCTCATACCTCGAACAGCGCTGACTTTCTGCAAAAAAATGCCGTAGGTTATGACGGGCGCACGCGCTATCGAAGCAGTGCAGTAGCTGTGGTCGCAGACCGCATCATAACTGCTCCAGGCCCTGCACCCGTTAGCTTCACCTGCGCAGTGTTCGAAGGTGCCGGATTATCTTCAGCGCTCATTTCTCAGTTCAGATCAATGCTAGCAGCGGAACATGGATGACCGCCTCGTTCCACAAATCAGCCCATCAGGTAATGTCTTCGACGGTCCTCTTCTGGCCGTTAGCTGTCCTTTTTTAAAGGCAGATGTAGGTCGAATGCAGCCACTCATTGCTTGAGCGCAAACAAGTCCTCTGCCAACTCACCGGGTTGCCGCAAGTCCATCAGCAGCACCTCTGCCTTGCTGTACCGAAAACCGGGCCTGAAGATACGGTCGACCGCCTTTGAGGCAAATCGGGTCATCCGCAGCGTGTCGCAGGTTGGGTATGCGCACGGGCGAGATTATGTCGCTGCGCCGGGATGAGGTCGACGTCGAGAAAAAGACGGCTCACATCTGCCGGATCGTGGTTGAAAAGCAGGCAGTCGAGCGGACCAAGACGAAATACACCCGCACCGTAATGTTGAACAGCCGGGCTCTTGGCGCACTGGCAAGGGCCAGAGAGATCGCGCAATACCGCTCGAAGCAGAAGCGCCGCGTCTCGACGGAGTCGCCATTCATCTTCCAACCTTCTGGCTCGTCACCACGAATCCAGCGTTCATTGCTAGGTAGCTTGGGCGCTCGGTGCAGGTGCTTCTCTCGACCTACGCCAAGTGGTTGAATTCTGCCAACGATTGGACGGAACTGGCGAAGCTGGAAAAGAACGTAATGGGTACAGGATTAAATATCGTTCACCTTGCGCCCTTTAGTCATAAGGCATTCGACAGCAATTCAGCCATACTCCAAAATGCATCGGTTTTAGGGGGAAAACCCTTGCACAGCCAACGACATACCAACTTTTAGTGAGCCTCAACGTGAAAACATCCCTGTCCATCCTCAGCCTGCTGCTGTTGCTCACAGGTACCGCGACCCTTCCGTCGACTGCTGCTGCACAACCCCCGGCCCAGGTTCAACGTGACCCCTCCAAACTGCATCTGGCTTCAGGCAGCGCTCTGCTGATCGACCTGAACAGCAACCAGGAGCTGTATTCAAGCCATGCCGACCGCGTGGTGCCAATCGCTTCGGTGACCAAACTGATGACGGCGATGGTGGTGCTGGATGCCAAGCTGCCCATGGATGAAATGCTCACCATGACCATTGCCAACAACCCGGAGATGAAAGGTGTGTACTCGCGCGTGCGCCTGGGCAGCCAGCTGGACCGCCGCGAAACCCTGCTGATTACCCTGATGTCGTCGGAAAACCGTGCGGCCAATAGCCTGGCCAACGCCTACCCCGGCGGCTATCCGGCGTTCATCAAGGCAATGAATGCCAAAGCCCGCAGCCTGGGAATGGCCCACACCCGTTATGTTGAGCCGACCGGCCTGTCGACGCAGAACGTATCCACTGCCCGCGACCTGGCCAAGCTGCTGATGGCCTCGCGCAAGTACCCCATGCTGAGCGAGCTGTCGACCACCCGCGAAAAGACCGTCGCCTTCCGCAAGCCCAACTACACCCTGGGCTTCCGTAACACCGACCACCTGGTGAACAAAAGCAACTGGGATATCAAGTTGACCAAGACCGGCTTCACCAACGAGGCCGGGCACTGCCTGGTATTGCTGACCCGTATGGATAACCGCCCGGTGGCCATGGTCATTCTCGATGCCTTCGGTAAGTACACCCACTTCGCCGATGCCAGCCGCATGCGTCAATGGCTGGAAACCGGTGCCGCCAAGCCGGCACCGGCAGTGGCCATGCAGTACAAGGCCGACCGGCAGAACAAGGGGCGGTTGGCGGCCGAATGACCGCCATTTCCTGGCGCGTGCGGGCTTGTTGGCGAAACAGACAACGCGGTGGATAGTACGGGCTTCGCCCGTGTTCGCGGGTAAACCCGCGCCTACGACGGCCTGCGCCCGATCACCAATGTGTGTGTGTCCAACCCTGATCAGGTGTAGGAGCGGGTTTACCCGCGAATACGGTCGCGGCGGCAACGCTGAACGGCGGGTGGAAATTGGCCAGCAGGGCCGGCCCATTCGCGGGTAAACCCGCTCCTACAGCGGCCTGTGCATGTCCAGTCAGGCCGTAGCGCTGACCATCCCGCCCGCACTGCTGCCGCCCTCTTGCTGCAACAGTTCCAGCAACTGCGCCGTGGCCGCCATGATCTGCCCATTGAGGGTAGCAATGCTCGCCTGCTTGGCACCAACCGCTGCTGCTTTCGCAGCCTCGTCCATCTTGCTGTTCTGCAATGCAGCCAACTGTTTCTGTTCCTCTGCCAATTGCTTCTGCAGATCCTTGATCAGTTGACGCAGCTCGCTCACAGCCCCCGACTCGCCACTGCCTTCTGCGTCGATGGATTGCGCCTGGCTACCCGCCGACACCTTCATGCTGTCACTGCTGATGCTCAACGGCCCCACCGCCTCATCGGCCTGTTTCGCCTGTTCACGCTCGGTTGCTGCGTTCGCGCTCAGCGTCTGCGCTGAAACACCATTGATCATCAGGTTGCTTGCCGTGATACCGCTCATGTCGATTCCCTGCCTGAAAGATTGGTCCTTGCCGTAACCAACACATCGGCCGCCTCACGCTGTTCTTTAGCCCGCTTAAATTCCCCCTCGGCTGGCTCGTTCCAACTCATGTACTTGCGCAGGAGCCGGAGCCCCGGCGGGCGTCCATATTCGACCATTCAGGGAATCGCAGCCATGAGCCAGTCTTCACAGCAGGAAACCATCAAAGACATGATCGGCGTGGGCTTCGGCCCCTCCAACCTGGCCTTGGCCATCGCCCTGGAAGAACTCGCCGAATCCCGGGGCCATGCACTCGACGCACTGTTCATCGACAAGCAGCAAGACTACCACTGGCACGGCGAGACCTTGGCTACCCAGAGCGAGTTGCAGATCTCGTTCCTCAAGGACCTGGTGTCGCTGCGCACCCCGACCAGCCCTTACAGCTTCGTCAACTACCTGCACCAGAAGCAGCGCCTGGCCGACTTCATCAACCTCGGCACCTTTTACCCCTGCCGCCTGGAGTACAACGACTACCTGCGCTGGGCCGCCGAGCATTTCGCCTCCCAGGCGGTGTATGGGCAGGAAGTGTTGCGCATCGAACCGCACTTGCATGCAGGCCGGGTCCAACACCTGTGCGTGATCACGCGTGACAAACAAGGCCGCGAATACAGCCGCGCCACCCGCTCAGTGGTGGTGGGCAGCGGTGGCACGCCGAAAATCCCGGAAAACTTCGGCGCCTTCAAGGACGACCCGCGAGTCTTCCACCACTCGCAGTACCTGAGCAGCCTGACCAAACTGCCGTGCACGGCTGGCACACCCATGCGCATTGCCGTGATCGGCTCAGGCCAGAGCGCCGCCGAGGCGTTCATCGACCTCAACGACAGCTACCCGTCAGTCAAGGTCGACATGATTCTGCGCGGCTCGGCCCTCAAGCCCGCCGACGACAGCCCCTTCGTCAACGAGATCTTCTCGCCCGACTATACCGACCTGGTCTACAACGAACCGGCCGAACAGCGCAGCAAACTGCTGGGCGAATACCACAACACCAACTACTCGGTGGTCGACCTCAACCTGATCGAGCGCATCTACGGCATCCTCTACCGGCAGAAGGTTGCCCATCAGCACCGCCACAACGTGCTGTGCCGGCGCCAGGTGGAAGCGGTGGTGGCCACCCGCGAAGGCCTGGAACTGACCCTGCGCGACCTCGCCACCGGCCAGCAGCAAACCCACCGCTACGATGCCGTTATCCTCGCCACCGGTTACGAGCGCCGCTCGCACCGCGAATTGCTCGCGCCGCTGGCCGATTACCTGGAGGACTTCAGCGTCGACCGCAACTACCGCGTACTGGCCAGCCCGGACCTGCAAGCCTCGGTGTACCTGCAGGGCTTCTGCGAAAACAGCCACGGCCTGAGTGACACCCTGCTTTCGGTCCTGCCGGCACGCGCTGCGGAAATTGGCCGAGCGCTGTACCAGGACCTGGAGCAGTTGCACGAAAAGCCCCAAGCAGCCGTGGCACTGACCCGCGCCTGACCCCTCTCTACAACCAGCCATCAAGGCCGGACTGGTGCCTCGTGCGCAGTCCGGTGTTTGTGCTTTGAAACATTTGCTTTCATTTTAACCTGCAGGTTTTCGATTCTCATTCGTCCTTATCAGTACAGCACTCTTTGGTTGGCACATGCTCGACCACCCATAGCAGAAGACCGTCTGATGGCCCAAACACCGAAAAAATCCAAATCCAAGCTGTGGTTCCTGGTCCACAGCTGGCTCGCCTTGCCGATCTGGTTCTTTGTCCTGATCGTCTGCTTCACCGGCATGCTCGCCGTGGTCAGCCAGGAAATCGTCTGGCTCGCCGATCCGGCTGTGCGCGCCAACAAGCCAGACGCGGACACCGAGCGCATGAGCTTTCAGCAGGTACTGGAGGCCTTGAACAAGGCCGAGCCGGACATGGTGGTGGAACGCCTGAGCCAGCCAGATGGTTCGCACTTCGCGGTGAAAGCCAATGTCACACTGCCTGACGGCACCAGCCCGACGCTGTATGTAAACCCCTACACCGGAACCATTCAGGGCAAGACCCCGGACTTCAACTTCGAAGCCTTCACCCGCGCCCTGCACGGTTGGTGGCTGGTGCCGTTCACCAACGGTTTCAGCTGGGGCTGGTACCTGGTCTCGCTGCTCGGCCTGCCGATGCTCGCCTCGCTGGTCACCGGCCTGGTAGTTTACAAGAAGTTCTGGAAAGGCTTTTTCAAACCCGTGCGTACCGGCCATGGTTCGCGAATTTTCTGGGGTGACCTGCACCGTCTGTCCGGGGTGTGGTCAATCTGGTTCATTGCAGTCATTTCCGTCACCGGCACCTGGTTCCTGATCCAGGCGATCCTGTCCGACAACCACATCACCCTTTCCAGCCAGCCCATCGTGCCGGTGATCGCCCGTGAGGAAGTGCCACAAACGCCAGATGGCAGCCCCGCCTCGCGCATCGACCTGGATGAGGCGGCACGCCTTGCCGGGCTGGCGATCCCGGGGCTGGAAGTGACCTCCATCTCGCTCCCCGCCACTGCCTACAGCCACGTCATGCTGTCTGGCCCGGGCTGGTACCCGTTGATGTTCCAGAGTGCGTCGGTAAATCCGTACACACGCAATGTCGACAGCCAGTTCCTGATCAGCGACCGTTCGGCCCTGGAGTTCGTCACCGAGTCCATGCGCCCGCTGCACACCGGCGACTTTGGCGGTTTGCCGATCAAGCTGGTGTGGTTCTTCTTCGGCCTGATCCTCACCCTGATGGTGCTCAGCGGCCTGCTGATCTGGACCAAGCGCACCGCCCAGGCCACCGCCGCGGCCCTCAAGCGCAGCGAGCGCGCTCCGCGTGCAGTACACAGTGAAACCACCGTGGAGATCCATTCATGAGCCAGGCCCAGGCCCTGCCCGCCAGCCCGCTGAAGCAGCTTTGGCTGAAGTGGCGTTTTCACCTGAACATCCTGCTGATCCTGATCCCGCTGGGCTTCATGCCCAAGTACTTCGCCGACGCCAGGCTGTTCCGCGGCGACGCCGGCCTTGGCGCCAACGTGATCAGTGACATCCAGGTCGGCCCTTACAGCCTCGACCTTGCTGAACTGCGTGACGAGGCGCCACGCGCCGACGGCCCCGCCGGCTACTTCAAATCGTTCAATGCATCGCTGTGCAAGGCCTGCATAAAAAACGTCAAGGCAGCCTACCTGCGCATCGGCAAGCCAAGAAGCCTGCGCGCCGCCGGCACCATTTTCTTCGGCGCACCTTACAACATGGGCACCTCGTTGCCGATTCCGCCGCGTACCAAACCCGACGCGCACATCTGGATCACCCTGGAAGGCTGGGACGGCAGCATGCACCAGGCGTCGATCCCCCTGGCCAAGGCATCGCCAGCCACTGTGGCATGGCTCGAGAAACAAGGAGAAAACAAATGAATCACCGGATGCGCACCCTGGCGCTGCCCTTGCTGGTACTGGTCGCCGGCCCTGCGCTGGCGCACAACCCGATGTGCGAATGCGAAGAACTGGCCAGCGGTCAGGTCAAGTGCACCGGCGGTTTCTCGGACGGCAGCGGTGCCCCCGGAGTGACCCTGGACGTGATTGGTTATGACGAACAGGTGCTGGTCGGCGGCAAGCTTGGCGACGACTCGACGCTGACCTTCAAACGCCCGGACGGCGAATTCTACGTGCTGTTCGATGCTGGCCCCGGGCACGTGGTGGAAGTGGACTACGCCGATATCGCCCAGCCATGAGCCGCGCCCACGTCATTCGCCCGGCCGGTGCCGGGCACGAAACCCTGTACGTGCTGCTGGCAAGCTTGCTGATCGTGGTGCTCGCCGCCAGCGTGGTGCTGCTGCGCGGTGAGCGCGAGGACGAACAGGCCATCGCCAGCCACCAGATCGACGCCCGCCGCGACCTCACCGCCGCCGAGCAAGGCCTGTACACCGACCTGCGGGTAGCCTTCGACGAGATCCAGCTCCTGCGCGAAGAAAACGCCGTCACGCCCAGCGTAAAGGCCCTGGTCGAAGAAGGCCTGCCGCCGTTCGTGGTCGATGCCGGCAGCCAAAGCCGTGGCAGCCACCAATGGTCATGGCTGGAACCCGGCGCTTACCTGGGCCGCAGCCAGGCCCCGGAAGTGGCCGCCAGCCTGCTGCTGATCCTGCCACCCGACAGCACAGGCCAAGCCGATATCTGGCTGCGCCGCGACAGCGCCGCCGTGATCCCGGACGACCTCGGCCAGGCCGCCCTGATCGCAGCTGGCTGGCAACAGGTGGTCAGCCACTACGACGCCGGGGTCACCCGCGAACACCGTCACTGAACCCAAGGACCCGCCCATGTTTCGCTCCGCCCTCGCCCTGCTCCTGTCCCTTGCCCTGCCGGCAATGGCCCTGGCCGATAACAGCAAGCCGCTGCGAATCGGCATCACCCTGCACCCCTACTACAGCTACGTGAGCAATATTGTCGGCGACAAGGCCGAGGTGGTTCCCCTGATTCCGGCGGGCTTCAACCCGCACGCCTACGAGCCGCGGGCCGAGGACATCAAGCGCATCGGCACGCTGGACGTGGTGGTGCTCAACGGTGTTGGCCATGACGATTTCGCAGACCGCATGATCGCCACCAGCGAAAAACCCGACATTGCCACTATCGAAGCCAATCAGAACGTGCCGCTGCTGGCGGCCACTGGCATCGCCGCGCGCGGTGCCGGCAAGGTGGTCAACCCGCACACCTTTCTGTCGATCAGCACCACCATCGCCCAAGTGAACAACATCGCCCGTGAACTGGGCAAGCTCGACCCGGACAACGCCAAGTTGTACACGCAAAACGCCCGTGCCTACGCCAAGCGCCTGCGCGCCCTGCGTGCCGAAGCCCTGGCCAAGGTCACCGAAGCCCCTGGCGCAACGTTCCGGGTCGCCACCATCCATGCTGCCTATGACTACCTGGTGCGCGACTTCGGTCTGGAGGTGACCGCCGTCGTCGAGCCGGCCCATGGCATCGAGCCCAGCCCGGCGCAGCTGAAAAAAACCATCGACCAGCTCAAGGTACTGGACGTGCGGGTGATCTTCTCGGAAATGGACTTCCCGTCGGCCTATGTCGAAACCATTCAGCGTGAGTCCGGCGTACGCCTGTATCCGTTGACGCATATCTCCTACGGCGATTACACCAAGGACAAGTACGAGGTGGAAATGAAGCGCAACCTCGACACGGTGGTCCGCGCCATTCAGGAGAACCGCGCATGACCGCTGCCGCCAACCTGGCGACAGCCTGCGGGCCGCGCATCGAGTTCACTGGCATCGACCTGACCTTGGGGCGCACGCGTATCCTCGAACAGGTCAGTTTCAGCGTGGCAGCAGGCAGCGTGCACGCCATCGTCGGCCCCAACGGCGGCGGCAAGAGCTCGTTGATCAAGACCCTGCTCGGGCAGATGCCACACCAGGGCCAGTTGACCTTGCATTGGCCTGGTGAGCGCGAAGTGATTGGCTACGTGCCGCAGGCACTGGAGTTCGACCGCGGCCTGCCCATGACCGTGGACGACTTCATGGCCGCCATGTGCCAGCGCCGCCCGGCCTTCCTCGGCCTGTCGCGGCGCGTGAAGCCAGCCATTGATGCAGCCTTGGTTCAGGTTGGCATGCTCGACAAGCGCACGCGGCGCATGGGTGCATTGTCCGGCGGTGAGCGCCAGCGCGTGCTGCTGGCCCAAGGCCTGATCCCCGAGCCGCAGTTGCTGGTGCTGGACGAACCGATGTCGGCCCTCGATGAAGCCGGAATCCAGGTGTTCGAACAGTTATTGCAGGGCTGGCGCCAGGCCGGCACTACCGTTCTGTGGATCGAGCATGACCTGGAAGCCGTGTTGCGTCTGGCGGACCGGGTAACAGGCCTTAACCGCCAGGTGCTGTTCGATGCACCGCCTGCCCAGGCCCTGACTCCGGAGCGTCTGCTCGGTCTGTTCTCCGTTCACCCGCGTAGCGAGAGCCTTGCCTGATGAGTTTTGAAATCTTTCGCCAAACGGTCCAGGACTGGGCCACTGCCGGCTATCTGCCCGAGGCGCTGGCCTACGGCTTCGTGGTCAACGCCCTGTTGGCCGGCCTGATGATCGGCCCGGTGTTGGGCGGCCTGGGTACCTTGGTGGTGGTCAAGCGCTTTGCCTTCTTCTCCGAAGCGGTCGGCCATGCGGCGCTGACCGGCGTGGCCATCGGTATCCTGCTGGGTGAGCCCTATACCGGCCCGTACGGCAGCCTGTTCGGCTACTGCCTGCTGTTCGGCATCCTGCTCAACTTCCTGCGCAACCGTACCGGGCTGTCGCCGGACACACTGATTGGCGTGTTCCTGTCGGTGTCGCTGGCGCTGGGCGCCAGCCTGCTGCTGATGCTGGCAGGCAAGATCAACGTGCACATCCTCGAGAACGTGCTGTTCGGCTCGGTGCTGACCGTTAGCGCCCAGGACTTGCTCGTGCTGGGCATCGTCGCGGCGCTGGTGCTGGCCTTGGCGCTGCCGCTGTACAACCGCATCATGCTGGCCAGTTTCAACCCGCAGCTGGCGGCTGTACGCGGGGTAGCGGTGAAGACCCTGGACTATCTGTTCGTGGTGCTGGTGACGTTGGTGACCGTGGCTGCGGTGAAGGTGATCGGGGCCATCCTGGTCGGTGCGCTGCTGGTCATCCCGGCTGCCGCCGCTCGCCTGGTCAGCCAGTCGCTCAAGGGCTTTTTCTTCCTGTCGGTGCTGATTGCCACCATCAGTACCCTGCTCGGTATTTTGCTGCCGATTGTTTTCGACCTGCCGGTGCCGTCAGGGGCCGCGATCATCCTGGTCGCCGGCATCTGCTTTGCCCTGGCCGCCCTGGCCCGCGCCCTCGTTCCCCGCCTGCAAGGAAACCCGGCATGAACTTCAAACACCTGACCCTGACGCTGGCACTGGCCGGCCTGCCGTCCCTGTCTTTCGCCACGCAAGTGCTGACGACCCTGCCCGTCACCCACAGCCTGGCCAGCGCCCTGCTCGACGGCACTGCGGTGCAGCTTCAGCAGGCAGCACCGGCCAACCTGCCTGCCAGCCGCCAACCGTCGTATTTCAGCGGGCGTGGTGGCGCAGGCCTGCACAAGGCCGCCCAGCAGGCAGATGCGGTGATCGGGGTGCGTTCGATCTGGCGTGACGACCCGCTGTACCCGATGGCCCGACGCAGCAATATCCGCATTGTCGAGATCGATGCCGCGCGACCGGTGGATGGCGCACTGCCGGGCATTGCGGTGAACGGTGACGATGCCTATGGTGCTTACCCCTGGCTCAACCCGACCAACCTCGGACGCATGGCCGACGTGGTGGCCAATGACCTGGAGCGCCTGGCGCCGGACGACAAGGCAAAGATCCAGGGCAACCTGGCAGGGCTCAAGCGCCAATTGCTGGAGCTCTCGGCCAGCAGCCAGACGCGGCTGGCCAAAGTCGACAACCTGACTGTGGTGAGCCTGTCGGAGCGGCTGGGGTATCTGGTCAACGGGTTGAACCTGGATGCGGTCGAGCAGCCACTGCCGGCCGAATGGGATGCGGCCGCCCTCAAGGCGCTGGGGGAGAACCTGAAGGCGCAGGACGTGGCGCTGGTGCTGGACCATCGTCAGCCTGAAGCGGCAGTGGCCGAGGTGATCAAGGCGGCCGGGGCCAAGCTGGTGGTGGTGGAGAGTGACCCTGAAGATGCGATTGCGGGGCTCAAAGCCAGCGTTGACCAAGTGGTTGGGGCATTGGGCGGGCGCTGATCGGACAAGCCCGCGCGGTGGATGGCACGGGCTTCGCCCGTGTTCGCGGGCAAGCCCGCTCCTACATTGGACACGCGTCGGTGGTTGGGCACAGGCCGTCGTGTAGGAGCGGGTTTACCCGCGAAGAGGCCGGGCCTGCTGGCCAAGCTCCACCCGCCGATCACCGTTGCCGCCGCCACCGTATTCGCGTGCAAGCCCGCTCAAGGATCGCGGTTGCTGCCAGGCTAACGCTTCATGCACCGCTGATAGCGCTCATCCACCCGCCCGGCAAACCAGGCCGTGGTCAGCTTGCGGGTAATCTTCGGGCTCTTCAGCTCGATGCCCGGTAACACTGCGCGGGGCACCGGTTTGCCGGCTTTGGCATCCGCCAGGGCGAACACCCCGCTGTACAGCTTGCTGTCCTCGAACGCCAGGCTGTCGGCCTCCTCCAGCTGGCTTCGGATCTGCGGGTTACGCAGCCCCAGCTTCACCCCCAGCTTGCGCGCGGCCAGTTCAGTCGTCCCCGGCATGATCGCCCCTGGCGCCACCAGGTCGCCGTCCAGTGCCAGCTTCACCCCCGTGACCTTGCTCAATGCCGCCTGGAATGCCGCATTGCGGCTGGCGTACCAGCCTGCGTTGAAATCGGCGAAACGGTAAAGCTGGCGCTCGTAGTTGGCCGGGTAGCCCAACAGGTGGGCAATACCGAAGTACATGCCGCCGCGCCGGCTGAACACTTCCTGGCGAATCGTGCCTTCATGGCTGTAGGGATAATCCCTCGCATGCTTTTCGGCAAAATCGATGCTGACTTGCATCGGCCCGCCGGTGTGCACCGGATTCAGCCCGCCCAGCAAGGTCTTGCCCAGCGGCACGCGAGCAACGACTTCGTCGTACAGTTCGCTCAACTGCTTTTCGCTGCGCACCGTCTGCAACCGCTGCTGGTAGCTCTTGCCGTTGACCGACGGCGTCTTCAGCGCACCGTCGACCAGCAATTTGGGAATATGCAGGCGCGCAGCGCGGCGGTCGATCTCCTGGCGAGCGATACGCCCAAGGTTGGGCACCTGCGGGTCCGCAGTGAAGGTCGACTCCTGTTCGGTCACCGCCAGCACTGCGCACAGGTTACTTTTACTGGGCGCTATGCGCTGGGCTTCGAAGGCTGCCTGGATATCGTTGGCCCAACCCTCGCGGTCCTTGACCTGGGCGGGTAACAGCCGCAGGAGCTGCGCACGGATTTTGGCCGGGTCCGCTTCGGGTGCTTCTTCGCGGCGCCCGGCGCAGCCTTGCAACAGCACCAGGGCCATCACCGAAATGGCCAGTAACCGGCCGTTCAGGGCTGTTCACCGACCAGATAGGTTTTGCTGATGTGGCGGAACTGCGGGTGCCCGGCACTGCCCATCAATTCGAACAGCACCATCTCGCGGGTCACTACCTGCGCACCGGCGGCACGCATGCGCGCCAGGCCTGCGGCCTTGCTGGCCGGGGTGCGGCTGTCGCAGGCATCCTCGACCACGAATACTTGCTTGCCCAGCGCCAGCAGGCCGAGCACGGTCTGCAGCACACAGACATGGGTTTCCATGCCGCAGACGATCACCTGCTCGCGCGCCATCAAACTGGCCGGCAGGCACTCGGCGGCCACGCAGGAAAAGTGACTTTTTTCCACCACTTCGGCTGCCGGCGCTGCGGCCAGCAGTTCGGCCAGGGTATGGCCCAGGCCTTTGGGGTACTGCTCGGAAATCACCGTCGGCAGCGCCAGCTCGGCAGTCGCCGCCAGCAACCAGCGGGCCCGTGCCCGAGTGCCTTCGGGGTCGCTCATGGCACCGATCAGTTTTTCCTGGATGTCGACGACCAGCAGCGTGGCCTTGAGTGGATCGATCAGCATTGTCTGCCTCTTGCCTGGGAAAAACCCTAGCCTCCCCCAGGCAAGCGGTGACGTCAATCAGGCGGACAGCCGAAGCGGTTGCAGCGACGCGGTCAGCGCAGCGAGCACACGGTCTTCCTGCTCATGGATGAAGAAATGGCCACCCGGGAACATCTGCAGCGAGAACGCGCCTTGGGTTTCACTGCGCCATGCCCGCAGTTGCTCATCGCTGGCCCGGTCTTCCACGCCGCCCAGCACATGCAGTGGGCACTGCAACGCCGGTCGCTGCCGGTATGTGTAAGTGCCGCACAGCAGAAAATCGGCGCGCAAGGTCGGCAAGGTCAGGCTCATCAGCTCAGCGTTGACCAGCACTTCCTCAGGCGTGCCCTGCAGCGCGCGCAACTCGCTGATCAGCTCGGCGTCGCTCTTGGGCTCGCGCCAGTTGTTGCCGTCGTAGTCCTCACGCCGGGTAGGTGCCGCGGTGCCGCAGGCGAACAAGGCCAGCGGCGCCGGGCAGCCCAATGCCTGCAGCTCATGGGCCAGCTCGAAGGCCAGCAGCGCACCCAGGCTGTGACCGAGCAACGCATAAGGAGCGCTTGCCGTCAGGCGCTGCTCGCTGGCCAATTGCCGAGCCAGCACTTGCATGTCGGTGTGCAGCGACTCTGCCATGCGCGCCCCCCGCCCAGGCAATTCCACCGGGCGCACCTGCAACCAGGCCGGCAGCTTGCGCCGCCAGCGGCTGTAGACCATGGCGCTGGCCCCGGAGTACGGCAGGCACAGCAGGTTCAGCACGGTCACTGGGCGGCAGCTTCGGCCATTTTCTGGCGCAGGCTCAGCGGGCGCATGTCGGTCCAGACTTCATCGATGTAGGCCAGGCAGTCCTTCTTCAGGCCGCTTTTGCCCACGGCTCGCCAGCCGTTGGGGATGGCTTTGTAGTCCGGCCAGATCGAGTATTGCTCTTCGTGGTTGACCACTACCTGGAACTGGATATCGTCGCGGTCGAAAACGGAAGTCATTGCCTGTCTCCTTAAATGATGATGCCGCTGCGCGCCTGGCGCAGGGTGGCTTTCAAGTAGACGTAGCAAGCGTTGTAAAAATTAAAGGAACTGACGCGCCCCTGTGTGGGAGCGACCGGTGCTGGTATCAACGCTCAGGTATCACGCAACAGGTCATGCGTATCGAGCAACCGGAACGCAACCTGCGGATTACGCTCCAGCCCGCGCCGGATTGCCGCCGGGATAGACTGCCGGGTCTTGCGACACAGCCCGGGTTGCTCGTCCAGCTCGATGACGATGCCGCGCATGGTCCGTACCTCGTTGTAACCGGGGGCGATGTGCACGCGGATGCCGAGGTTTTCGTACAGGCGCTGCTGCAGACGTTGAAGGTCTTCCAGGTCCCTCAGGTTTTCCAGGCGTTCGAGCAGGCGTTTTTCTTCCTGCCGGGTCAGCAAGAGGATGCGCTGGGCGGCCTGCGGATGGTCGGCCAATTGCTCGCGGCCGCAGACGCAGGCGCCAGGGGGGCAAGGTTGGCGTAAAGGAACGGGCGTACTCATAGGGCAAGCATAGCCTGTACCGACCGTCAGAGCTGCGCCAGCCGCGCACGCAGGAAGCTGACAAAACCCTGCACCGGCCGCGCCACCTGCCGGTGCTGCGGATACACCGCCGAAAGCTGCAGCGCGGGCGGGCGCCACTCATCCAGAACCGTCACCAGTTGCCCCTCCGCCAACGCCTGCCCAACGATAAAGGTCGGCAGGTAAGTGACCCCCATCCCGGCAATCGCAGCCCCCCGCAGCAACTCGCCATTGTTCGCCCGCATGCGCCCGGTCACCTGAATTGCCTGGGTTTTGCCACCTTTGTGGAACTGCCACTGCACCTGCCGCGAATGCCCATAGGGCAGGCAGTCATGTGCGGCGAGCTCATCCGGTTTTCCCGGCGCTCCTCGTGCTTGCAAATACGCAGGGCTCGCACAGTAGACCCGCTCGACACTGGCGATACGCCGGGCAATCAGGCTGGAGTCCTCCAGTGCACCAATCCGCAGCGCCAGGTCATAGCCTTCACCAATCAGGTCCACGGCGCGGTCGCTCAGGTCTACTTCTACATCAACCTGGGGGTGCAACTGCAGAAACTCGGTCAGCAGGCAACCCAGGTGCGCCATGGCAAACGACAGCGGCGCGCTGAGGCGCAAGGTGCCGCGCAGGACCTGGGCCTGGCCGCTGATGTCGTGTTCGACCTGCTGCACTTCACCCAGCAGGCGCAGGGCCGACTGGTAGTAGTGCTGCCCCAGTGGCGTGGCATCGAGGCGCCGGGTGGAGCGGTTGAGCAGGCGCACGCCCAGGCGCTCTTCAAGTTGCATCAGACGCCGGCTGACCGATTGCTTGGACATGCCCAGACGGTCGGCGGCAGCGGTGAAACTACCGGCCTCCATCACCTGGGCAAAGATGCGCATGTCTTCGTAAGGGTTCATTGTCTCGCTCTTGCTGACAGTCAAACACTTTATAGCGGCTTTTTCCCACGAGTGCATCTGCCTAATCTACGCACAAGTCGCAGCGATGGCCCCTCAGGCCAGGCAAGACGCCCACTACCAACACTTGCACAGAAAAGGATTCGCTCATGAACATTGTCCACAAAGCCCTCACCGCCTCCCTCCTGGCCCTGTCCGTTTCCAGTGCCTTCGCCGCAGGCAGCCCTGGTGTCGAACAACACACCCAGGCCTTCCTCGAAGCCCTGGAGAAAGGGGGTGGCAAGCCGCTGGAACAGCTCACACCAAACGACGCCCGCGCGGTACTGACCGGCGCCCAGGCCTCGGTAAAGGTCGACCTCTCGGGGATCGAAGTGAAGGAACGCACGATTCAGGCCAATGGCCAGTCGATCAAGCTGCAAGTGGTACGCCCGACTAACGTCAAAGGTGATCTGCCGGTGTTCATGTTCTTCCACGGCGGCGGCTGGGTGCTGGGCGACTTCCCGACCCACCAACGACTGATCCGCGACCTGGTGGTCGGCTCGGGTGCAGTGGCGGTCTATGTGGACTACACCCCGTCACCGGAAGCGCACTACCCGACGGCGATCAACCAGGCGTACGCCGCGACTCGCTGGGTGGCCGAGCATGGCAAGGAGATCGGCGTGGATGGCAAGCGCCTGGCTGTGGCCGGCAACAGCGTTGGCGGTAACATGGCGGCGGTGGTTGCACTCAAGGCCAAAGAGGCCGGCACCCCTGCCCTGCGCTTCCAGTTGCTGCTGTGGCCGGTGACCGACGCCAGCTTCGAGACAGCGTCGTACAAGCAGTTTGCCGAAGGACACTTCCTGACCACCGGGATGATGAAGTGGTTCTGGAACAACTACACCGTTGATGCAAAGGCGCGGGCGCAGATCTACGCCTCGCCGCTGCGGGCGTCCGCCGAACAGCTGAAGGGCTTGCCACCGGCCCTGGTGCAAACGGCTGAGTTCGATGTGCTTCGGGATGAAGGTGAGGCGTATGCCCGCAAGTTGAATGCGGCGGGCGTGACAGTAACCTCGGTGCGCTACAACGGTATGATTCATGACTATGGGCTGCTCAACCCGTTGAGCCAAGTGCCGGCAGTAAAGGCGGCGCTGCGGCAGGCGGGCAACGAACTTAAAGTGCATCTGCAGTGAGGCAATGAGCAATAGACCCGCCTGGGCGGGTCTTTTGCTTCTATTTGCGGAAACGGCCCGCAGGCTTCAATGAATCTGCCATCGGTGCGGCAGGTCCGGCCCTTTCGCGGGTAAACCCGCTCCTACACAGGCCACCACAAACGTCAAATTCTGTGGTGGCCTGTGTAGGAGCGGGTTACCCGCGAAAGGGCCGGCAAATCCTGCTCAGGGCTCAAACCCTTCCACAATGATCACCTCAGCCTTCGCCACCCCTTGGCGATGACTGCATGCCTCTTGGTACAGCGCGGAGCGGTAACAGGCGACGGCCTGCGCGTACGAATCGAACTCGATCACCACACTACGCTGAGGCGTAGCTCTCCCTTCCATCGCCTCGCTACGCCCGCCACGGGCCAGGAAGCGCCCGCCGAATGCCTTGAAGGCAGCCGGGGCGCGCTGGGTGTATTGCTGGTACTGCTCGGGGTCGGTCACATCCACATGGGCGATCCAGTAGGCCTTCATGTGCAGCTCTCCTGTTACGGCGATATTTGTGTATGATGGTATACCATAAAATTCACCCCACCACAGTGAGCGTGCACCATGGCTTTCAACACCATCGAGGAACTTCTCGAGGACTACCGGCAAGGCAAGATGGTCCTGCTGGTGGATGACGAGGACCGGGAAAACGAAGGCGACCTGTTGATCGCCGCCGAGCGCTGCGACGCCCAGGCCATCAACTTCATGGCCCGCGAGGCACGCGGCCTGATCTGCCTGACCTTGACCGACGATCACTGCCAGCGCCTGGGCCTGGAGCAGATGGTTCCGGCCAACGGTAGCGTGTTCAGCACCGCGTTCACCGTGTCGATCGAGGCGGCCACCGGGGTCACCACCGGCATTTCCGCCGCAGACCGGGCACGCACCGTGGCAGCGGCCATGGCCCCCAACGCCCGCCCCGAAGACCTGGTGCAACCTGGCCACATTTTCCCCCTGCGGGCACGCGAAGGCGGCGTGCTGACCCGTGCCGGCCACACCGAAGCCGGCTGCGACCTGGCACGCCTGGCCGGCTTCAGCCCGGCCTCGGTCATCGTTGAAGTGCTAAACGACGACGGCACCATGGCCCGTCGCCCCGACCTGGAAGTGTTCGCCGCCCGGCATGGCATCAAGATTGGTACCATCGCCGACCTGATCCACTACCGCCTGAGCACCGAGCAGACCATCAAGCGCATCGGCGAGCGCGAGCTACCGACCGTGCATGGCACCTTCCGGCTGGTCACGTATGAAGACCGCATCGAAGGTGGCGTGCACATGGCCATGGTCATGGGCGACATTCGCCGCGAACAGCCGACCCTGGTGCGGGTGCATGTGATTGACCCGCTGCGCGACCTGGTGGGTGCCGAGTACGCCGGCCCCGCCAACTGGACGCTGTGGGCGGCGCTGCAGAAGGTGGCTGAGGAAGGTACTGGCGTGGTGGTGATCCTGGCCAACCACGAATCCTCCCAGGCCTTGCTTGAGCGTGTGCCACAACTGACCCACCCTGTGCGGCCCTATCAACGTGGCCAGTCCAAGGTGTATTCCGAAGTGGGTACCGGGGCGCAAATTCTGCAGGACCTTGGCGTGGGCAAGCTGCGTCACCTGGGGCCACCGCTGAAATACGCGGGGCTGGCGGGGTATGAGCTGGAAGTGGTGCAGAGCATCCCGTTCGAGCCCGGGATTGCAGGTTGATATACGGTCCCTGTGGAAACGGGCAAGCCCACGAAGCAGACACCGCGGGGCATGGCACGGGCTTCGCCCGTGTTCGCGGGCCCGCCCGCTCCCACAGAGACCGCGCAAGCTTTTAGACCCTGTTCAAATCAATTTCCCCGATCAGCAACGGGCCCGTGCCTGAAGGCAGAGTGATGGCCGGTCGCCCCATACCTCTTGCCAAAATCTTGGAATACCATAATATGATATCCCGTAGACCTTGAGTCTTCAGGCCGGCACCTACAATTAAAAACGGCCATCAGAACACTTTGTTTTAGCTGCTCCCCGAACATTATTGGCGGGCGCACCAAAAACCCCGCCTCGAATAACAAAAGCAACGAGGGCGTAACCATGCTGTTAAGCAAACGTGTAACCGCAGTGCTGTCCGCCAGCCTGCTGACCCTGGCATGTCAGGCCGCCCAGGCCGCCGACAGCCTCAACTTCGTCAGCTGGGGCGGTACGACCCAGGACGCCCAGAAAGAAGCGTGGGCAGTACCGTTCACCAAAGCCACGAACATCAAGGTCGTGCAGGACGGTCCCACCGACTACGGCAAGCTCAAGGCCATGGTCGAGAGCGGTAACGTGCAGTGGGACGTGGTCGACGTCGAAGCCGACTTTGCCCTGCGTGCCGCCAGCGAAGGCCTGCTCGAACCCCTGGACTTCAACCAGATCAAGCGCGACAAGATCGACCCACGCTTCGTCTCTGATCATGGCGTCGGCTCATTCTTCTTCTCCTTCGTGCTCGGCTACAACGAAGGCAAGCTCGGGGCCAACAAGCCGGTGGACTGGGCCGCGCTGTTCGACACCAAGGCCTACCCCGGCAAGCGAGCCCTGTACAAATGGCCCAGCCCCGGCGTGCTGGAACTGGCCCTGCTGGCCGACGGCGTAGCCCCTGACAAGCTGTACCCGCTGGACCTGGACCGCGCCTTCAAGAAGCTCGACACCATCAAGAAAGACATCGTCTGGTGGGGCGGTGGCGCCCAGTCACAGCAGTTGCTGGCCTCGGGTGAAGCCTCGCTCGGCCAGTTCTGGAATGGCCGTGTCTACGCCCTGCAGCAAGACGGTGCACCGGTGGGTGTGAGCTGGAAGCAGAACCTGGTCATGGCCGACTTCCTGGTCATCCCCAAAGGCGCCAAGAACAAGGAAGCGGCCATGAAATTCCTGGCCAACGCCAGCAGCGCCGAAGGCCAGGCCGAATTCGCCAACAAAACCGCCTATGCGCCGGTCAACGTCGACAGCGTGGCCAAGCTGGACAAGGACCTCGCGCCAAACTTGCCAACTGCCTACGCCCAGGACCAGGTCACCCTCGACTTCGCCTACTGGGCCAAGAACGGTCAAGCTATCGCGGCCCGCTGGAATGAGTGGTTGGTCAAATGAAAGTCGCCATCAACGCCCTGCAAAACGCGCAAGGTGCCCCCACGGGCGCCGGCGCCCCGGGCACCGCACCGCGCCGTGCCAGCCTGAGCCAGCGCTGGAAAGGCAGCCGCAACCTGCTGCCCGCCCTGCTGTTCCTTGGCCTGTTCTTCTTCGCCCCGCTGGTCGGCCTGTTGCTGCGCGGGGTGCTGGAGCCAACGCCAGGGCTGGGTAACTACGAGCAGCTGTTCGCCAACTCGGCCTATGCACGGGTGCTGTTCAACACCTTCTCGGTGGCCGGCGTGGTTACCCTGATCAGCGTGCTGCTGGGCTTCCCGCTGGCCTGGGCAATCACCCTGGTGCCCAAGGGCTGGGGCCGCTGGCTGCTGAACATCGTGCTGCTGTCGATGTGGACCAGTCTGCTGGCGCGCACCTACTCGTGGCTGGTGCTGCTGCAGAGCTCGGGGGTGATCAACAAGGCGTTGATGGCCATGGGCATCATCGATGCCCCGCTGGAAATGGTGCACAACCTCACCGGCGTGGTAATCGGCATGAGCTACATCATGATCCCGTTCATCGTGCTGCCACTGCAGGCGACCATGCACGCCATCGACCCGATGGTGCTGCAGGCCGGTTCGATCTGTGGTGCCAGCCCGTGGACCAACTTCTGGAAGGTGTTCCTGCCGCTGTGCCGCTCGGGGCTGTTCTCCGGGGCGCTGATGGTGTTCGTGATGTCGCTCGGTTACTACGTCACCCCGGCGCTGCTGGGGGGCGCGCAGAACATGATGCTGCCTGAATTCATCATCCAGCAGGTGCAGTCGTTCCTCAACTGGGGCCTGGCCAGCGCCGCTGCCGCACTGCTGGTGGCGATCACCCTGGTGCTCTTCTACCTGTACCTGAAGCTGCAGCCGGAATCCCCGGTTGGCAACGCGAGGTAAACCGCCATGCTCCTGTCTCCCAATGCCATGGGCCGCCCGCTGCGTACGGGCCTGTACCTGACCACCGGGGTCATCGCGGCCTTCCTGCTGCTGCCGGTGGTCTTCATTGTGTTGCTGTCATTCGGCTCGTCACAGTGGCTGGTGTTCCCGCCACCGGGCTGGACCTTCAAGTGGTACGGCCAGTTCTTCTCCAACCCGGAGTGGATGGACGCCGCACTGGCCAGCCTGAAGGTGGCCGTGCTGACCACCATCGCCGCCGTGTTGCTGGGCCTGCCCAGCGCATTCGCCCTGGTGCGTGGCCGCTTCCCGGGCCGCGAGCTGCTGTACGGGCTGTTTACCATGCCGATGATCGTGCCACTGGTGATCATTGCCGTGGCGGTATACGCACTGTTCCTCAAGCTAGGTTACACCGGCACGCTGTTCGCCTTCGTGGTCAGCCACGTGATCGTCGCCCTGCCGTTCACGATCATCTCGATCATCAACTCGCTGAAGCTGTTCGACCAGTCGATCGAAGATGCTGCGGTGATCTGCGGTGCATCACGCCTGCAGGCCATTTTCAAGGTCACGTTCCCGGCCATCCGCCCCGGCATGATCGCCGGTGGCCTGTTCGCTTTCCTGGTGTCCTGGGATGAGGTGGTGCTGAGCGTGATGATGGCCAGCCCCGACCTGCAGACCCTGCCAGTGAAGATGTGGACCACCTTGCGCCAGGACCTCAGCCCGGTCATCGCCGTGGCTTCGACCTTGCTGATCGGCCTGTCGTTGCTGGTCATGTTCATTGCCGCCGCCTTGCGCCGGCGCACCGAAAACGCCTGAGCGCGGAGAAAACAACAATGAGTGCAGTGATCAAAGACAACGCGCACGGCAAAACCCTGGTCAGCCTGCGCGGCCTGAACAAGCACTACGGCGACTTCACCGCCGTGGACAACCTCAACCTGGAGATCCAGGACGGCGAGTTCCTGACCTTCCTCGGTTCCAGCGGCTCGGGCAAGTCCACCACCCTGTCGATGCTGGCCGGCTTCGAAACACCCAGCAGCGGCGAGATCCTGGTCGACGGCCAGTCGTTGGTCAATGTGCCGCCGCACAAGCGCGATATCGGCATGGTGTTCCAGCGCTATTCGCTGTTCCCGCACCTGAATGTGCGTGACAACATCGCCTTCCCACTGGCCATTCGCAAACTCGGCGCTGCCGAAACCGCCAAGCGCGTCGACGCCATGCTCAAGCTGGTGCAACTGGAGCCGTTCGCGCACCGCAAACCCTCGCAAATGTCGGGCGGCCAGCAGCAGCGCGTGGCGATTGCCCGGGCGCTGGTGTACGAGCCGCGCATCCTGCTGATGGACGAGCCGCTCGGCGCGCTGGACAAGAAGCTGCGTGAAGACCTGCAGGACGAACTGCGCCAGCTGCACCGCCGCCTGGGCATTACCATTGTCTACGTGACCCACGACCAGGAAGAGGCCATGCGCCTGTCGCAGCGCATCGCCATCTTCAGCCACGGCAAGATCGTCGGCCTGGGCACCGGGTACGACTTGTACCAGAATCCGCCGAATGCCTTTGTTGCGTCGTTCCTGGGCAACTCCAACTTCCTGCGGATCAAGGCCAGCAGCAATGGCGCAGGCAGCTTCGAGGGCCAACCAGTGGCCATCCGCCTCACCCCAGGCCTGGCCGCCGAGCAGGATGCGCTGATCATGGTGCGTCCGGAAAAAGCCCTGGCCCTGACCGCCGAACAAGCGGCGCGCGAGCCATTGCCGGCGGGCTGGAACGAGGTCAGTGCCAAGGTGGGCGAAGTGCTGTTCCTGGGTGAAAGCCAGACCTGTCATGTGGTGACTGCAGGGGGTACCGAGCTGACGGTGAAGGCCCTGTCGGCCGCGGGCATGCCGATGCAGCCGGGCGACAGCGTGAAGGTGCGTTGGGCAGTGGCCGACGCTTGCATTTATACCGAATGGGCCGAGAGCGACCTGAGCAAGTCGGCCGGGGCACATTAACCTCTTCAGCGTTGCAGCGCCTGCCAGATCGAGCGTCGCCCGCGCGGCGCACGATCGGGCAGGCGCTGCACGCTTGAAGGTGTACGCTCCCGTCACATTATCATCACGCCACTGTCGTAATCTGCCGGCCAACACTGTGCCATAGGCCACCCGGCATGCTCCGCCTGCTTGTCTTGCTGCTCACCTTGCTTCCACTAGCGACCTTGCCTGAGCCCCTGCACCTGCGTGTCCAAGGCTCCAACACCATCGGCGCGGCCTTGATGCCGGCGCTGGTGCAGGGGCAATTGCGCGCGCAGCAGGCCACCGCCATCGCACAACAGCCAGGCAAGGTCGCCAACGAGCGGGTGATTACCGCCCGCGACGTGCATGGTCAGCCCTTGCGCATCGACATTGCCGCCCACGGCTCAAGCACCGGCTTTGTCGCGCTGGGCCGTGGCGAGGCTGACCTGGCCGCCGCCTCGCGGCCGATCAACGACAGTGAAGTGCGCCAGTTGCAGGCGCTGGGCGACCTGCGCGCAGCCGGCGCAGAACAAGTGATCGGCCTCGACGGCGTCGCGGTCATCGTCCACCCCGACAACCCAATACCCCAACTGAACACCCGGCAACTGGCGGAAATTTTCTCTGGACAGATCCAGCGCTGGGAACAACTGGGCATACCTGGCGGGGCCATTCACCTGTATGCCCGAGACGACCGTTCCGGCACTTTCGAGACCTTCAAGGCACTGGTGCTGGAACCTCAGCACGCCGAAATTTCGGTCAAGGCCAGGCGCTTCGAGTCCAGCGACGAACTGGCGGTACACGTGGGTACCGACCGCCAGGCCATCGGTTTCAGCAGCCTGGCCGCCGTACACGGGGCCAAGGTGCTGGCGGTGGCCGAGGGCGACGCACCGGCCATGCTGCCGGAGCGCGCACGGGTGGCCAGTGAGGACTACCCGCTCTCGCGGCGCCTGTATTTTTACTTGCCAGCCAACCCCAAGCCCCAGGCCAAGGCCCTGGCCGATTTCGCTCAGAGCCCGGCCGGCCAGGCGATCATCGCCCAGCAGGGTTTCGTTTCGCAGCAGATCAAGGCCCTGTCTGTCGCCCCCCAAAGCGACATGCCACCGCGCTATCGCATCCTGGCCCTGCAGGCGCAGCGGCTGAGTGTGAACTTCCGCTTCCAGGAAGGAAGCGCGAGGCTGGACAACAAGGCCTTGCGCGATGTGCAGCGGGTGGCAGATTACCTGCGCCAGGCCGGGAAGCTGCAGGGCAAGGCAGTGCTGGTGGGGTTCGGCGACCCCAAGGAAACGCCCGGGCGCGCAGCCCTGCTCTCCCGCCTGCGTGCGCAAGCGGTGCGCCGCGAACTGGCGCGCGGTGGCGTGGAGGTGCTGCAGGTGACCGGGATGGGCGATGAATTGCCAGTGGCCGGCAATGAACAGGAGCAAGGCCGGCTGCGCAACCGGCGGGTCGAGGTGTGGGTGTATTGATCCGGCCTTGTACCCCCCCCTGAAGCAGCCTTGTGCTGCAACGAGGCCCGAATGACAGAAACATTCCGGTGTCAGCAAGGACCTCGTAGCAGCACAAGGCTGCGTCTACAGGCTGTACAGCAGGCTCCGCGTCATCAGCGAGTGACGGTGCGCATGGTCACGAACTCTTCGGCCGCCGTCGGGTGCACGCCGATGGTTTCGTCGAACTGCTGCTTGGTGGCACCGGCTTTAAGCGCAATGCCCAGGCCCTGAATGATTTCGCCAGCGTCAGGACCGACCATGTGGCAACCCAGCACCTTGTCGGTCTCGGCATCGACCACCAACTTCATCAGGGTCTTTTCCTGAATGTCGGTCAGGGTCAGCTTCATGGCCCGGAAGCGGCTTTCGAATACCTGCACCTTGTGCCCGGCCTCCAGCGCCTGCTCTTCGGTCAAGCCTACGGTACCGATGGGTGGCTGGCTGAACACCGCGGTGGGGATGTTCTGATAATCCACCGGGCGGTACTGCTCGGGTTTGAACAGGCGCCGCGCCACGGCCATGCCTTCAGCCAAGGCCACTGGGGTCAACTGCACGCGGCCGATCACATCGCCAATGGCGAGAATCGAGGGCGCGGTGGTCTGGTACTGCTCGTCAACCCGGATGTAGCCGCGCGCATCCAGCTCGACGCCGGTGTTCTCCAGGCCCAGATTGTCCAGCATCGGGCGCCGGCCGGTGGCATAGAACACACAGTCGGCGACCAGCTCGCGGCCGTCCTTGAGCGTGGCTTTGAGGCGACCATCTTCAAGCTTGTCGATGCGCTGGATGTCGGCGTTGAACTGCAGGTCGAGGCCGCGTTTTTCCAGCTCTTCCTTCAGGTGGGTGCGCACCGAGCCGTCGAAGCCGCGCAGGAACAGGTCGCCACGGTACAGCAGTGTGGTGTCGGCCCCAAGGCCCTGGAAGATGCCGGCGAATTCGACGGCGATATAACCCCCACCCACCACCAGCACGCGGCGCGGCAAGTCCTTGAGGTAGAAGGCTTCGTTGGAGGTGATGGCCAGTTCCTTGCCGGGAATGTCCGGTACCTGCGGCCAGCCACCGGTAGCGATGAGGATATGCTCGGCGGTGTAGCGCTGACCGTCCACTTCCACTTCGTTGGCACCCGTCAGCCGCGCGTGGCCCTGCAACAGGGTCACCCCGCTGTTGACCAGCAGGTTACGGTAGATGCCGTTAAGGCGCTCGATTTCCCGATTCTTGTTGGCAATCAGGGTGCCCCAGTCGAAATGCCCCTCTTCCAACGTCCAGCCGAAACCCGCGGCTTGCTCCAGTTCGTCGGCAACGTGCGCGCCGTATACCAGCAGTTTTTTCGGCACACAACCGACGTTGACGCAGGTCCCCCCCAGGTAGCGGCTTTCAGCCACTGCCACTCTTGCACCAAAACCGGCAGCAAAACGCGCTGCGCGCACACCACCGGACCCGGCGCCAATCACGAACAGATCAAAATTGAAGGCCATGTATTCACTCTCCCAGGCAGGCGTCCAGCATACCGCCGTTGGCCGCCGCAAACAAAAAAGCCACCCCGAAGGATGGCTTTGAGGCCAGCAGGGCTTATCAGTAAGCCTTGCCAGTCTTGTAGTAGTTCTCGAAGCAGAAGTTGGTCGCGTCGATGTAGCCTTCGGCGCCACCGCAGTCGAAACGCTTGCCCTTGAACTTGTAGGCAATCACGCAGCCATCCTTCGCCTGCTGCAACAGGGCATCAGTGATCTGGATTTCACCGCCTTTGCCTGGCTTGGTATTGGCGATGATGTCGAAGATATCCGGGGTCAGGATGTAACGGCCAATGATCGCCAGGTTCGAAGGCGCGTCTTCCGGGGCCGGTTTTTCGACCATGTTGGTCACACGGAAGATGTCGTCGCGGATCATCTCACCGGCGATCACACCATACTTGTTGGTTTCCTGCGGGTCGACTTCCTGGATGGCGACGATCGAGCAGCGGTACTGTTTGTACAGCTTGACCATCTGAGTCAGCACGCCGTCACCTTCCGGGTTAACGCACAGGTCGTCCGCCAGCACCACCGCGAACGGCTCGTCGCCGATCAGTGGGCGGCCAGTGAGAATGGCGTGGCCGAGGCCCTTCATTTCGGTCTGGCGCGTGTACGAGAACGAGCACTCGTTGAGCAGACGACGAATACCGACCAGGTATTTTTCCTTGTCGGTGCCCTTGATCTGGTTTTCCAGCTCGTAGCTGATGTCGAAGTGGTCTTCCAGGGCGCGCTTGCCGCGCCCGGTAACGATGGAGATCTCGTTCAGACCCGCATCCAATGCTTCTTCAACGCCATACTGGATCAGTGGCTTGTTGACCACCGGCAGCATTTCCTTGGGCATGGCTTTGGTAGCAGGCAAGAAGCGTGTGCCGTAGCCGGCTGCCGGGAACAAGCATTTTTTGATCATATACGTCCTTACAAAAGGCTAGGCCTGTGGAATTCGGCGCAGTCTAATCAGGCGGCAGTCACCTTACAATGCCCCCGATAACGACCGTTGCCATCATAGAGATATCCCAGTGTAGATAGTTCCGGGGGATCGTAAATATTGCTGTCATACATGACCGTTGGATGACAGGGAAATCAGCGTGCCGGTGGCGGCCTCTTCTACGGGCTCACCCGCGAAGAGACCGCCACTGGCTGACCTCAGCTACCCGTTCCTTGTCCGATCAGCACCCCATCAACCTGCTGACCATACAGGTTCACCCCATCATTGGCATGAAATTTCACCCGCGTTTTCTCGATGGATCCCTCTACCAAACGCGGGTCCTGTGGCCGCTCGTGGCGGTTGATCCACGCCGCCACATCCCAGGCCTGTTGATCGCTGAGGCTGCCCGGCTTGCCCAGCGGCATGTTGTACTTGATGAACGACGCAGCGGTATTGATGCGGTGCATGCCAGCCCCCCAGTTGTAGGAGTCCTTGCCCCAAAGCGGAGGCATTACGTACTCGCCGGCGACCTTTTGCCCTTCACCGTTATCGCCATGGCAAATCGCGCATTGTTCACGGTAAACCTGCTGGCCGCGCTTGAAGTCATAACCACCCTTGGGTTGTGCCACCTCCGGATAACCACGTCCGGCAATCTCCACGCCGGTCGGCGCCTTGGTCGACAGCCAGTATGAATACACCGCCAGGGCCGTCATCTGCGGGCTGTCAGCGGCCGGCGGCTTGCCGTTCATGCTGAACTGAAAACACCCTTGGATACGCTCGGCGAAGGTGTTGACCTTGTCATTTTTCTTGCGATAGGCCGGATACATCGGGTAGGCACCCCACAGCGGCGCCGAATGCGCCAACCGCCCCTGATCGAGGTGGCAGTTACTGCAATTCATGCCGTTGCCCACCGCCTCGGGCATCAATCGGCGGGTGTCGACGAACAAGGCATGGCCTTCACGCACCATCTTGCCAAAGGCATTATCGGGCAACTCACGCTCAGCGGGCGGCACGAACTGCGGTGCAGCCTGCACACCGGGCACCTTCAACTGCGACTGGTCTTCCATGGCGATCGGTGTGGCCTGGGCGCTGCCCACGGCCAGCAGCAACAAGACGGGAATCAGGGTTTTCATGGCGTGACCTCCTGGCGGACGGGGCGGGCAAAGAACTCGGCAACAGCCTTGATCTCCTCATCGGTCATGGCCTTGGCCACGCCGACCATCAGCTGGTTGGGGTCATTGCTGCGGCTGCCGTCGCGCCAGGCATTGAGCTGTGCCACCAGGTAACTGGCGGGCTGGCCGGCCAAGGGCGGGAAGTGTTCGCCCACCCCGCCGCCACCCGGCCCGTGGCATTGCACGCAACCTGGAATCTGCCGGCTCCAGTCGCCGTACAGGGCCATGCGGGTGGTTGGGTCATCGGCAATCTGCTGGCGGTGCAGGTCGCCAGCGGGCGCTGCTGGCAGGCTGGCCAGGTAAGTACTGACGGCCTTGATTTCGTCGTCGCTCAGGGCCTTGGCCAAAGGTTCCATCACCGGCTGCTTGCGGCTGCCGTTGCGCCAGTCCTGCAACTGCTTGGCAAGGTAACCGGCCGGTAGCCCGGCCAAACGTGGAAAGCCGGCAGCCGCAATGCCCTTGCCGTCCGGGCCGTGGCAACCCAGGCAGGCCATGGCGGCGGGGTTGGCCCCACCCTGGGTGAAGACCTTCTGACCGTCAGCGGCATGTGCCGCGGGCCAGGCCAGGATCAGCAAGCTGCCGATCATCAAGCGTCTCAACGGTGTCATCACGAATCTCCTTTTCTTTTGTTATATGTTTAGGCTTAAAACATATAAGCAGAGAAAGGAGGAGCCGTTGCTTCAGATCAACTTCCGGAGATGCACTGCGTTGCCGCAGTGCGCACATCCCCAAGGCGCAGCGGGAAGTTATTCAGCCGCTCGTGCAGTTTGATGCTGCTGCCGCTGCCCCGCTTGTCGATATCCACCAGCGCCGCCGGGCCAGCACCTGAGGTGACTTTCTGCGGTACGATCAGCCGCAGGCCGTCGCCACGCTGCTCTTCGGTCAGCGGGTCACGCGTATCGGCAAGCTTCTCCTTTACGCAATCGGCATAGGCGCGCGGGCTCTTGCCAGAGATCACATCCATCGTTTCACGCGATTGCTCCAGCTCCGCGACGCTCACACAGCCACCGAGCGTCACCGACAACGCCGCCACCATCCACTTCATTTGCTGCACCTCTGCCTTCAAGAATTCGCTTCGACCACATCCAGGCGGTTTTGCTCCCTGCTTTGGCAGAATTATCTACGCCCGGCGATCAACGCGGCAGTGTAACGGCACATCGTGGTATCTTTTGCTTTTGCAGATCCAAACCTTGCGGAGCATCACATGAAATTCGTACACCAGCGCGAGCACCTCAACGAGGACGATATCGTCGTCATCGAGTGCTCCCAGCGCTGCAATATCCGCCTGATGAACGACGCCAACTTCCGCAGCTTCAAGAACGGCGGCCGTCATACTTACCACGGCGGCCATTTCGAGAAGTTTCCGGCGAAGATCACCGTACCCAGCACCGGCTTCTGGAACATCACCATCGATACTGTCACCACTCGCCCGATCTCGGTCACCCGCAAGCCAACGCTGACCCACAAGATCAAGATCATCCGCCGCTCGTCGTCGAAACTCAGATAAGGCCACCATGACCCAGACCATCAAGTACGTCATCAAATACAAGCTCGACGGCCAGCGTCGCTGGGATTTCGCGCTGATGCCCGATGCCTCGCAAGAGCAGGCCCTCGAGGCCCTGCGCAAGATCCATGGCGAGGACGCCGAGAAAATCAGCGACATCCAGGTCAGCAAGGCCCTCTAAGACTTGCCGCAAGCCCCCGCCGCATCGCTCGCCCCACGCAAGGAGAATCGCATGAGCCATTGGCCCGACCGCCGTATCCTCGATCTGCTGGGCATCGAGCTGCCCATTCTGCAGGCACCCATGGCGGGGGCGACCGGCTCGGCCATGGCCATCGCCGTGGGCCTGGCAGGTGGCTTGGGCGCCCTGCCCTGCGCCATGCTCAGCGGCGAACAGGTGCGCGCCGAGATCGCTGCATTCCGCGCCGGCTGCCCGGGGCGCCCGCTGAACCTGAACTTCTTCTGCCACCAGCCGCCAGCGCCCGATGCCGAGCGCGATGCGCGCTGGAAGCAGGCACTTGAGCCTTATTACAGCGAAGTGGGGGGCGACGTCGCGGGGCCCCCCCCGGGGGGCAACCCTGCGGCGTTGGTCGAGGAGTGCTGGCGGGTGGGGGGAGGGGTGGGGCCGGGGGG
>NZ_JAECZP010000005.1:0-305189 GCF_019691255.1 Pseudomonas sp. USTB-Z | reverse complement strand
TGCAGGCCAGGTATCAAGGTACCTCGACCAGGCCTGGGCTGAAGGGTTGATGCAGGCCCGTAACAGTGACTTCTACAAAGTGCGTGTCTCCGGGCTGGTGTGCCTGCTGGAGGGAATGCTGATGGCCTTCAAAGCGCGCGAACTGCCTGACAGTGATGCGCGGGTGAAGACCGAACTCCTGGCGGCCGCGATGACCACGGCAGCGGCGGGCTTTGAAATTGGAGCGAGCTATGTGGACCAGGTGGTCGCGCGGTACGGCGCGAACAGTGTGACCGGACGAGGAGCAGCGGCCGCTTTAGGGCGTTTGAAACTATGGGGCGCCAGTTTAGCTGGCACCGGGGGTTCACTGCTGGCGTGGTGGGATTTCACTGATTCGGTTGAGCATTTCAAAAGCAGCCAGAGTGGCGCTACCAAGCAGGTTGAAAAAAACTCCAGACTCTTGGCGGCTACTTATTTTGTAAGAGGGGTCGCTACAGTGACTCTCTCACTTGCTGAGTTAGGAACGGCCGTTGCGACTGCAAAACCTTTTTTCGACTACCTTTCTCAAAATGCCAAGACCAAGCTCGTCAGGACGCTATCCACCTCCTTGGGAGCACTTGCAAAAAAGCTCGGCACGCAGGCTGCTCGATTATTACTTGCGCGCCTCGTTCTTGGGGCGTTCTGGATTGGCCTGGTCTTCACATTGATTATTTACATATTTGAAGACGATGCTTTGGAAAAGTGGTGCAAACGCAGCAGCTTCCGCCTTGCAAAAAACTCAAAACCGTTTGAAGAACAAGAAGAGCTGAAGACCCTGCACTCCGCATTCAGCGAGGTATTGTGATGTATCTGATCGAATGGGGTTTTTGGCAAATGGCTACTGAATCCGAAGCCGCGCGAAAAGCATATGAAGCAGAACTGACACCGAACGAAAAGCGTCAAGATTTATATGAGGGTGACCTGGCTGAAGAAATGCACTTCCAATCCGTTAGTAAACAACCCTATGCAAGAGGACCTGTCTTCGCGTTCAGCGACACTATTTTAGAAATGCGCTGCGGAGGGTCAGAAGAAAAGCGTGGGCTTATTACGCTCGCAACGCTCGGCGCTGTCGCCCCGGCCATTGCTGTGGGACTAATGATCACCACTGGATTTTTATGGATGGACATCACCGATCCGGATGGGCGTTCCGTAATCACTATTCTTTCAACACTTATAATGCTCTCAGTCAGCTCCACCTTAGTGTATATTTATTCAAAGTATGGAATCCACTTAACCCGACTAGAAATGCTGACTAGCCGTCACTTGCTCATTCGCTTCAACCGAGTAACCCAACAAGTTCACCTACATCGACCGAAATACTGCGGCGGCATCGTCACTTTCCCGTGGAATGCAACCGGGAGCACTGGCTTATATCCAGAAGATGACTCACTCAGCATGGGCATGCGACTAGGCCTGGTCTGGCACCCCAGCCGCACCGGCCTGCCCCACATGGAAATGGCCCTGCTGGGCAAACAAGGCCAAGGCGGCAGCGAACTGCGTGATGAGTGGGAATTCATCCGCCGTTACATGGAAGAAGGCCCACACGCCGTCCCCCGCCCCCGCCTGAGCACCCAGCTACCCTCCCCCATCCAGGCATTCAGCGCCCAGTTCGAAGGCCTTGGGCGTTTCTTCCGCAAAAGCAGCTGGCTGTTCAAAGTTGCGCTGCTGTTTGTCTGGCCCGCGTTCGTCATCATCGGCACCGGCCACTGGCTCAGCCTGCTGCTGTGCTGGCGACCGCGCTGGCCGAAGGTCATCCGCGAGGCCGGCATGCCTGGCAAGCCCATTCCCCCCGTCACAACCCTGAACGACTACCCACCCGCAATCCAGGCACGCCTGCTCGCCAACGCCGACCGCTGGCAGCTCAAGCCCGGCAAACGGCCGGCGAAAAAGCCACGCAAACCACGGGCCTCCAGATCGCAAGAATAATCGGCCGCGCCTACTGCATGATCCTGACTGAATTCAGAACTCGGCACTGCGTCGAAAAACGGGTTGAAATTACCGGCCCCCAATCCCCAACCTTGGGGGAACGCTGCCCACCGCCAGCCGCTGGCATAAAGCCCTACTGAAAATCTGAACCCCCTGCCCCACAAGGCCTGCAACGCATTTTTCAGGGTTTGGCACAGCTCTTGCCGATCTCCTCCCAGACGCCCCAAGTCCATGGGCCCGTTTGCAGGAGGAATTGACTCATGCACCGACCGATACCCCACCCGCTGGCAGTGGCGATTTTCGCCGGCATGCTCCAGCTTCCGGCGCAGGCCGCCTTGAACGCTGTCGATCCAGGCGCTTACGTCCCTGCCAATGGCGGCTTCCCCGCCTGGTACCAGGACAGCCACGGTCGTACCCTCGACCTGTGCCTGACCAAGGCCGTCAGCTCCCGGGTCGCCGGCGCACCTGGTGCACCCTCATACATGTGCACGCTGCTGCCCACGCCTGGTGTGTTCGACGATACCCAACCCATCGTCTTCCCCACCAACTTCCCTGACGAAGCGTTCTGGTTCACTGCCGACGCTGCAATCGTCGACGCCGCCCGTGGCATCGACCTCAGCTATGGCACGGCGATCGAAGCGGCATTCGCTGCCGAAGAACCTGTCGAGGGTGACCAGGTCAGCTTCGCCCGGGTCCGTATCCGGGTCGACGTACCCACCGCGGGCACCTACGTGGTCACCCACCCCTATGGCGTTGAAGTGTTCGATGTGCCCGTTGCAGGGCGCCGGGCGATCAACATGACCCGTGACATCGGCATAGCGGGGGCAGGCGACTTCAGCGGCGCACTCAAGGGTGATGTCGGGCCGTTCCTGCGCAGTGTCAACGGCCCCTACACCGAAGGCAACGAGCGCTTCATCGGCGACCCGAACCTGGAAGAGCGGGTCACCGGCAGCCCATTCAACACCAACTACGTACGCATTGAAGGCCCTGGTGGCATCGACCTGCGCACCGAGCTGTTCGCTGTCTCGGGCAAGCTTTCCGAAGTGGCCCTGCCAACCCCGCTGATGCCACAACGCAGCACGTACTCACGCCATACCGAAAACGGCGACCTGATCGCCCAACAAGACATCTTCGTGTTGGCCCCGCCGCCACCGGCAAGCGTCACCCTGACCAGCCAGACACCCAACCTGAGCCTCACCGAGGCCAACGGCACCGGCGCCTGGTACGCCCAGTCAGTCCTCAACCCGGCGGCCGGAACCCTCGTGACACTGTCCGCTGACAACAGCGTGGCAATCCCGACCAGCAGCCTGACCACCAGCAACGTCCCCCTGACCGACCTGGTCACCATCACACAGGCCCAGTACCGCCTGTCTACAGGCGAGCTGACCCTGGTGGCCAACACCAGTGACGAGACCACACCACCCGTACTTACCGCGCATACCGGCAACGGCACGTTGATCGGCAACCTTGGCGGTACCGGCGCCGTCAAGACGTTGAGCATGACCCTCTCGCCCATTCCGCCGGCCAAGGTGCAGGTCACCAGCGCCAACGGTGGTAGCGACTCCGAAGACGTGGTGCTGGTGCCATGAACAGACAAAGGCTCAGCCTTCAAGGAGGCAGCATGAACACTTGGTCGCGCCGTGCGCTGTTGGCCGCCGGTTTCTCTCTTACCGTTACCAGCGCCGCGTTTGCCGCGCTGTCTGATGTCGACCCGGGGCCCTACACCTTCGCCACGGGTGGCTATCCGATGTGGTACAAGGACAGCCTCGACCAATCCCTGGAGCTGTGCCAGTCGCGTGCCACCAGCACCCGTGCGCCAGGCGCACCAGGGGCGCCCGCCTACATGTGCACCTTGTTGCCCGAGCCCGGGATCTATGACGATGCCCTGCCGCTGGTATTTCCAGATAACTGGCCACCCGAGATGTTCTGGTTCCTGGCCGAAACCTCGATACCACAAGTAGGTAACAGCGGTTATGAACTGGAGGTCTACGTTGCCGGTATAGAGGCAGCCTTCGCGGCTGAAAACCCGGTAGACGGTGATCAGCAAAGCTTCGCCCGTATCCGTATCCGCGCTTCGGTCCCACGCACCGGTACCTACACCATCACGCACCCTTACGGGGTGGAGACGGTCAACGTCACCACGGCAGGTCGTCGCGCGATCAATATCACTCGGGACATAGGCATTGGCGCTCCGGGCAACTTCCAGGGGGCGCTGGGGGGGGCGATCGGCCCTTGGCTGAAGGGGGTTGGCGGGCCGTATACAGAGGTCAATCCTGACACTGGCACCACCGAAACCTACATCGGCGACCCCAATATCACCGAAGCGGTAACCGGTAGCCCCTTCAATACCAACTTCGTGCGCATCGAAGGGCCCGCGGGCGCCATTCAGACCAACACGTTCACAGTGTCTGGCAAGGTGCTGGACCCGCGAGCACAAACCCCGGTCACGCTGGAGCGCGCCACCTACTCGCGCAACGGCAGCGGTACCCGCGTGGAAGTGTTCGCCAAGGCCCCGAGTGAGGCCAGCCTGTGCATGCGCAATGGCCTGGCACTGATCGGCACGCCGCCTTCGCCTTGTCAGTTCACCCTGACTTCGGACAACAACGGTTTGTTCTTCAGCCAGCAGTTCAACCAGTCGGTGCCACCAGAGGTGGTGGTTGTCACCGCCAGCAACGCAGTCGGCGGCACCCAGCCGACTGCGCTCTCGAGCAAGCTCAGCGACGTGGTCAAAGTCAGCACCGCACGCTACGACTGGGCCAACAAACGTCTGTTGATCGAGGCCAGTTCCAGCGACGAAGTAGCGGTCCCCGACCTGCTCGCCCAGGGCTACGGCCGCCTGTCGAAATCGGGCACACTGCAAAGCATCACGGTCAACGACCTGGCGCAACCGCCCGCCACCGTTACGGTCAAGTCTGCCCGCGGCGGTAGTGATGTAGAGCCAGTGATCGTGGTCGGCAACGCCCCGGTCGAGGCCGCCAACCAGCCACCGCTCGCCCAGGCCGATGTCGGCAGCACCAGTGTCGGTGTACCGATCACACTTAACCTGCTGCTGAACGACAGCGACCCGGATGGCAACGTGCCGCTGACCATCAGCGACCTGACCCAACCCGGGACCGGCCTTGGCGGCGTCGTGATGAATGGCACCACCTCGGTTACCTACACGCCGCCGACCGGGGCCACACAACCGCTGGTAGCCAACTTCAGCTACCGGGCGGTGGATGCCAAGGGGCTGAAATCGGAACCGGCCACGGTCACGATCAACGTCGCACCTAACCAGGCACCGACTGCCAACCCGGAAACCGTCGCCACCTTGGGCGTGCCATTGACCATCAACGTACTGGCCAACGACACCGACCCAGAAGGCAACGTACCGCTGAGCGTGACCAACATCACCCAGCCGGCCACCGGCCGTGGCACGGTCAGCACCGACGGCACAACCGTCACCTATACCCCACCGGCCACTGTAACCACAGCCTTCACCACCACCTTCACCTACCAGGCACGTGACTCGCTGGGGGGGCTGTCCACCCCAGGTACGGTCACCGTCAACGTGTCGCCTCGGCCTGCCGCTGAAACCTTCGCCGTCACGGCAGCCACGGTCACGGCGCGCTCCAACAACCGTTACAACTGGGACATCAGTGGCACCTCGTCGGTGACCACCGGCAATACCGTAACCGTGCGGGTAACCACGACTACCGGCGTCCAGACCTTGGGTACGGCCACGGTAGCGCTGACCGGCCGCTGGCGCCTGGCGGTGAGCAATAGCACCACGATCATCCCGACTGCGGCACCGACGGCGACGATCACCACCAGCCAAGGCACCACGCGCACCGTCAACGTAGTCGTGCAGTAAAAGCCGGAGGCTTCGATGAAACGGCTGTACTCCCTGTTGCTCTGCCTGGCCCTGACGGGCCAGGCCTGCTGGGCAGAGGACCTGATGGACAATGCCGACCTCGCACCCGGCAACGACCTCGGTGAACCCGTAATCATCCGCCTGCTGCCGGCCGGTACCGGCCAGGCTGCGGTGATCGAGCAGCAAGGGTCAGGCAACCGCGCCGCCCTCGACCAGAACGGTCAGGCCCTGCTGGGCCGTATCGTCCAGTCCGGCGGTGCCCAGGAAGCGTACATCTTGCAGGAAGGCAGTGACCTGATGGCCATCATCCGCCAACAGGGAAATGGCAACAGCGCGTCGATTCGCCAGAGCGGCAGCAGCAACAACGCCGCCATCGAGCAGATCGGCAACGACAACAGCGCCAGCATCGTGCAGTCCGGCTCAGGGCTCAACAGCTCCGTGACCCAGGCTGGCAATGGCCAGCATGTTCAGATCACCCAATACCGATAGACCTGGAGGCACCACCATGTACAAGCTCGCTCCGTTAAGTGCCGCTATCGTCCTGGCCCTCGCAGGTCAGGCCATGGCTGCTGACAGCACCTCGTCCCAGACCCAGGACGGCAAGGAAAACATCGCCGAAGTCTCTCAGACCCAGGCATCCTTCGCCTCGGCCACCCAGAACCAGACAGGCAAGGGCCACAACCACCTCGCCGTGCAGACCGAAAGCACCAGCGATATTCAGCAGAGCGCCACCGGCCAGTACAACGCCGGCTACGCTGAGCAACTGTTCGAGAACGGCAGCCAGATCACCCAGCACGCCGGAGGCAGCTACAACGATGCCTTCGCCAGCCAGTCGATAGGGTCGAACAACGAATCGCTGCAAACCCAACAAGGCGTCGGCAATAAATCCACCGTGTGGCAGGACAGCCAGGAAGGCAGCAAAGCCACCAGCTGGCAATCCGGCCAGCGCAACGAGGCGTTCATCGAGCAGACCTTCGGTGGCAGCAACAACCGCAGCACCGTCAACCAGACCGGCCAGGACAACTACGCCACCGCCGAGCACCTGAACCATATCGATGGCGATATCCAGGTCCATCAGGATGGCCACGACAACTGGGCCTATGGCGACCAGCGCGAAGGCACCGGTGGCACCATTGCCATTGGCCAGTACGGGGGCGGCAACTCCGTGGAAGTGTGGCAGGACACACAGATCGGTAGCCAGGCCTCCGTGGTCCAGACCGGCCAGTCGAACGAAGGCTATATCGACCAGAGCTTCGGCGTCAGCAACAAGGTCAGCCTGTCGCAGCAAGGCAATGCCAACGCCAGTTGGTCGGACCAGTTCGAGACCAACAACTCGACCACCACCATTACCCAAACCGGCAACAACAACCTGCATTTCACCTATCAGAATGGTGAGAACCTCAACCTGACCATCAACACCCAAGGCAATGGCAACAGCATCACCGCCAGTAACTGGAAAGGCGCCAAGATGGGTGGCCAGTTCGGCACCAACCAGAACGCTACCATCAACCAGACGGGCAATGGCAACGGCGTCAATCTGACCCAGAAGGGCGCTGACCAGCAGGCCACGCTGAGCCAGACGGGTACAGGCAACCAGATGTCGACCAAGCAGGATGACGTCAGCAACGAGCTGTACTTCGAACAGAACGGCACTGACAACATTCTGATCGCCGACCAGCGTGGTACCGACAACTATGCCTACGGCAGCAGCCAGGGCACCGGCAACACCATCACGCTCGACCAGTCCGGCTATAGCAACCAGAGCTACACCAACCAACTCTACGGAAGCGGAAACGAAGCCACCATCAAACAGACCGACAGCATCAACGTCGCCTACGTGACCCAGGGAGGCCAAAGCAACAAGGCGTTCGTCGACCAAAGTGGTGTCGCCCAATCCGCCACCATCACCCAGCTGGGCAGCGCGAACCTGGCCACTGTGACCCAGCAGTAAACCGCTCCCCCTTGAACCGCGGTGCTTCTCTCCCTGGTGCCGCGGTTCCTTTTTCTGTTATCCCGCCCTCTGCAATCGTTCGATCCGGCCGGCGTGTGCAATCCCTTGACGTGTATCTGTCGGGTACAATGGCAAACCGCTCGAAGATGTGCAGCCGCATGATCCAGTCCGACCTCGACCTGTTCGGCCCCCAGCCGCAACGCCTGGCCAGCCACACTGTGCTGCTGCCCGGCTTCGCCCTGGCCGAAACCGAGGCGCTGCTCGATGCCCTGCGTCCGGTGCTGCGTGCTGCGCCGTTCCGGCACATGTACACCCCAGGAGGCCTGCGCATGGCAGTGGGCCTGACCAACTGCGGTACGCTGGGGTGGGTGAGTGATCACCATGGCTACCGGTACAGCCCCAGCGACCCACTCAGTGGCCAGCCCTGGCCCGCCCTGCCCCCGGTTCTGCTCGCCTTGGCCTCCCGCGCGGCAGCCATGGCCGGGTTTGACGGGTTCGTGCCGGATGCCTGCCTGGTCAACCATTACCTGCCAGGCACACGCCTGAGTCTGCACCAGGACCGCGACGAGCAGGATTTCGGCCAGCCGATCGTGTCGGTGTCGCTGGGCTTACCGGCGGTGTTCCTGTTCGGCGGCCTGCAGCGTGCCGACAAGGCTCAGCGCATTGCGCTGAGCCACGGCGATGTGCTCGTCTGGGGCGGCGAAGACCGCTTGCGCTTCCACGGCGTGCTACCGATCAAACCTGGTGTGCATCCGCGCCTGGGCGAACGGCGGATCAACCTGACCTTGCGCAAGGCGGGTGCCTGAACAGGGGCCGTCATCTGCCACCCCGCGCAAAACAAGATGAACGCACATGAAACACATTGAACATCTTGGCCAGGCAAGCTTCGAATGATAAGCCGCCTTTCTTTTGTCTGGAGCCTGCCATGCCCAACCCGCCTGGTTCTTCGAGCCGTTGCAACGGAGCCATGTACCGATGAAGATGCCTGGCCGCGCACCCAATGCTTCGCTGCAGCTCGATTACGTACGCGACACCCTGTTCGGCCCGGTGGCGCAACGGGTGGAATGCCAATGCCAACTCGCCGCCCTCAACCTGCAGGGTCGCCCAGGGCTGCGCCTGCACGTTTGCCCCCCACTGCCTGACAAGATCGACCGAGCTCACAGTGTGGCCTTCGTCTGGGATGGGCGGAGTTACCACGGCGTGGTTCGCGAGAAGGGAAAGTGCGGCGACGGTGGCCTGAACCTGCTGTTGGAACTGCAATAAGCCGATCAACGGCGGCCATCCAGGCTGAACTGGCTAAGAGCCGCGTGTCTCCATAGCAAAAGGGCTTTTGCCTACCGGAGAACGCTATGAACAGTCCGTTATTCAAGCTCTTCACCCACCCCGCCGACGCCTGGCTGGACATCCGCCGGGCCGAGGAAGACAACCCACAGCAATACCTGCCACGCCTGCTAGCCCTGGCGCTGATACCCGCCGTGTGCCTCTTCGTCGGCACTACGACCTTCGGCTGGAGCTTGGCGGCCGAGGAGCGGGTACGCCTTAGCATCGGCAGCGCCGCGCAATTGGCAGGCCTGCTGTATACCACCACTGTGATAGGTGTGATGCTGATGGGCGTGATGATCCGCTGGATGTCACGAGGGTTCAATACACAGCCCAGCCTGAACCAATGCATCGGTTTTGCCGCCTATTGCGCTACGCCTTGGTTCTTTGCCGGAGTGGTTGGTCTGATGCCAATTCGTTGGCTCGCCTTTGCCGCGCTGATGGCTGCCTCTGTGTATGCCAGCGTGTTGCTATATGGCGGGTTGCAGACCTTCATGCGGCTGAAGAAAGAGCAGGCGTTATTGTTTGCAACGTGCGTTTGGGGGGTAGGGTTGCTGCTGCTGGTGACCATCCTGGTGGCAATGATCCTGTTCTGGTTCAACGGCCTGATGCCGGAATACGTACGCCCGGCCAGCCTGGACTGACCGGGGCACGACAGGCGCGTTCAGGCGATCGCCTTGAGCGGCGCCGGGTGGTTGTCACGCAGCGCATGCAGCTGGTCCACCAGGTTGACCAGGTCACGGCAACTGTTGAGGTTTTGCAGCGCGACCCCGCTGAGGGTCACGCCCTGATCGAGATCCTGGCCCTGACCCAGGCGGATGGTCAGGTGGGCGCCGTCCGGGCAGCTGACTTCACAGCGGTCAGGCAAGCAGGCCTGCTCGATCAGTTGCCGCATCTCTAGTATCGAAACGCCTATCAACGACATGGTACGACCCTCTCTGTGGGATGGCCTGTTGTTTGGGGTACGCCTTTGTCGGGCGGGGCGCCAATTGATATTGCGCATGCTCGGCCAGCTGTCCATGCGCCCGGGCAATGAGCTTGCGGGGGATCCTTTAGCACCTTAGTGGAAGATTCTCCGCGTGGGCCGAGTGTTCGACTGCATTAGCAGACTTGACGACGAGTGGTCCTGGTCAGCAACGCGTTGACCAATGTGCAGCCGGGTGGCCGAGGGAAGATGGCCTGCCAGCGACAGGGCCGGGACAGGCCACCCGATCAGCAGGATCAGTGCGCGGCACCTCCCCTCTCCTCCTGCATCTGCCCAAACCGCCCGGCATGGAAATCATCGAACGACTCGGCAATCTCCGCCTGGCTGTTCATCACGAACGGGCCGTAGCCGACGATCGGCTCATCGATTGGCTCACCGCTGAGCAGCAGCACACTTGCGTTGTCCAGCGCCTCGACAGCTACGTCTACACCCTCCCGGTCGAGCAGCACCAGGCTCGACGGGCCTGCTTCGCGCTCGCTATTGATTCGAACGTTACCACGCAACACCACCAGCGCCGCATTGCGACCGGCAGCAACCGGCAACTGCAAGGCCGCGCCGGCGTTGAGCCGCAAATCCCACACGTCCATCGTGGTGAAGGTTCTGGCCGGCCCGTGGTGGCCATGGTAGTCACCGGCAATCACGCGCAAGCGCCCGGCATCACCGTCAAGCGCTACCACCGGAATGTCGCCGGCCAGCAGCGTCTGGTAGCCAGCCGCTGCACGCTTGTTCCGCGCCGGCAAGTTCACCCACAGCTGGACCATTTCCAGGGTGCCGCCACTGCGTGCAAAGTCCGGGGAATGAAACTCTTCATGAATGATCCCGTTGGCAGCCGTCATCCACTGCACGTCACCTGGGCCGATCAAGCCGCCAGCACCGGTTGAATCACGGTGCTCCAGTTCACCTTGGTAGACGATGGTCACGGTCTCGAAGCCGCGATGCGGATGCTGGCCTACGCCGCGTCGTGCTTGGGTCGGGGCGAAATCGTGCGGGCCGGCGTAATCCAGCAGCAGGAACGGGCTGATCCGGCTGGCCAGGTTGTCGTAGGTGAACAGGCTGCGCACCGGGAAACCATCCCCCACCCAATGGGCGTGAGGGCTGCGGTGAATACCCAGAATTTTTTTCATGAGAAGGCTCCTCTCTTGGTTGAGGTAACCTTATCAATGATGCCAATCAAGCGGTAGACGGCTGAAATGGCATGCATCGTCCCATCTGCAGAACAGTCAACCTTGCAAAAAATCGAGCACTTGCTCGGCCGCCATGGCCGGGTCTTCCTGCATGAAACAATGCCCACCGGGAACTTGCCGTGCGGTCACATTGCGGTTTAGCAGCGCCAGGCGATTTACCGAATGTGGCACAAAGGGATAGGTGTCTTCGCCATACAACACCCGTGTCGGCGTCCTGATTGCAGCCAGGCTGGCCCACATGCGTTTAGGGAACGAGCTGAAGATCTCCACCTCACGGCTGGGCCGGCACTTGAGCACCACGGCCTCGCCACACTCACCGATGGCATGCTCGACATAGGCCTGCAGCGCCGCATGGGTCCAGCCTTTGAAGATGCCGCGCCCTTGCAGCGAGGCCAACGCCGACTCGCGATCGGGCCAGTGGCTGCGGCGGCTGGCTGCCTTGCGGGCCAGGGCGTGGCGCTGATGCAGGCCAACCAGGGCGGCCACCCCCATCACGCCGATCATGCGTCGGCTGAACAGTACCGGGTCGAGCAGCACGGCACGGGCGAACAGTTGCGGCTCACTGCCCAGGATCAGCCCCGTAAGCACGCCACCAAAGCTGTGCCCTACGGCAAACCGCTGTACGTCGCCATACTCGCCACGTCCGCCCTGAAAGGCCTCCACCGCCAAGGCAGCGGTGCGGTTCCAGCCACGAAACACCCCACCATGGTCACTGTCCCCATGGCCCTGAACGTCGCAAAGCCACAGGTCGAAATGCTCGCCCAGGCGCATCAGCAACGGTTGGTAGGCCAGGCAACAGAAGCCGTTGCCATGCAGGAAGTGCAGCAGCGGTTTGCCACTGGCCGGGGTTCGCCAGCCACGCAGGGTGAAACCTTCGGCGCATTCGTGGGACCAGGGAATCAACTGCATCGGCTTACTGTACTCTCGAGGTCAGGAAAACGCTGATTCTACAAACAGCAGCGGGTACAGTGAAATCACCAGCAACAGGGCCATCACGACATTGAACAGCATCAGCCAGCGCGAATTTTGCAACAGGTTGCGCAGGGCGCTACCGAACATCACCCATACCCCCACGCTGGGCAAATTGACCAACGCGAACAAGGCCGCAATGACGATCACGTTGGTTACATAGCCTTGCGCTGGCGTGTAGGTGGTAATCGCCCCTACCGCCATCACCCAAGCCTTGGGGTTGACCCACTGGAACGCCGCCGCCCCCCAGAAGCCCAGCGGTTTGCGGGCACTGGACGCGGCCGTGCCGACCGGCCCGGAAGTGGCGATCTTCCAGGCCAGGTACAGCAGATAGGCGGCGCCGGCGTAGCGCAGCACCGTGTACAGGGGTGGCCAGGCCTTGAATACCTCACCCAGCCCCAGGCCGACGGCCAGCACCATCAGCATGAAACCAAAACTGATACCCAAGGCGTGAGGGACCGAGCGGCGCACGCCGAAGTTCACCCCCGAGGCCAGCAACATGGTGTTGTTGGGGCCCGGGGTGATGGAAGACACGAAGGCAAACAGCACAAAGGCGGTCAGCAGGTCGGCAGAGGCAAGCATGGCGGGCATTCCACTTTCTTTATGGGTGCTGTCACACTAACGGAGCGCCACTCCCAGCAACCGGTACAGTTTTATTAAATTACGCAGATACACATCACTGTACCGACAATCCGGATCAAGGAAGCCGTCACCATGAGCCTCACCATTCGCCCTGCCGTTCGTACCGATGCCGAGCAGATCCTCACCTTCATCACCGAACTGGCCGAGTACGAACGCGCGCGCCACGAGGTGGTCGCCACCCTTGCCGACATCGAGCACAGCCTGTTCGACGAAGGCAGCACTGTGCACACCCTGATGTGCGAGCGTGATGGCCGTGCAATTGGCTTTGCCGTGTACTTCTACAGCTACTCGACCTGGCTCGGGCGCAATGGCATCTATCTGGAAGACCTGTACGTAACCCCCGAGCAACGCGGCGATGGCGCCGGCCGGCAGTTGTTGCAGCACATTGCCCGCGAAGCGCTGGCGAATAACTGCGGGCGCCTGGAATGGAGCGTGCTGGACTGGAACGAGCCAGCGATCGGCTTCTACCAGAAGCTGGGGGCCCAGGCGCAGGATGAGTGGGTACGCTACCGCCTGGATGGCGACAAGCTGGCGGCATTCGCCCGCGGGTGATCGCCCGGTTTCTGCACTTCTGCCTGCTGGAAGAACACGGCAGGCCTGAGCCTGTCATACCTGCTGTTCGGAAGGCTCGCGCGCTGTATGACATTGACGCCAAGCCCGCCCCATGCTCTCCTTATGCCTCGCGTTCAGGTGCCCCTCAGGGGGTGAAACGGGAAACCGGTGCGTCCCAGGCCCTTCAGCAGGGCTGGACAATGCCGGTGCTGCCCCCGCAACGGTAAGCGAGTGAAGCGTCTGTACCACTGTGCCTCGTAGTACGGCATGGGAAGGTGACGCGTTCCAGGAGCCCAGCTCTTCCTCGCAAGCCCGGAGACCGGCCTGGCGTTCATGAACACCCCGCGGTGGGCGGGCGCTGTTGCATTCCCTTGGGCGACCACGTCCGGGGCTGCCGCGCTCGCCCATTGCCCACAAAAAGCAGAGGATCGCGTCATGCCCGTCACCAGCGCCAAACAACACAGCCTTGCTACCCCCGTTACCCTCAGCCAGCGTGTAATCATCGCCGTCGGTGCCAGCTTGCTGGGTTTGTGCCTGGTGTACTTTGCCGGGTTCTCGCACATTGAGGCTGTGCACAACGCCGCCCACGACACCCGCCACAGCGCCGCCTTCCCCTGCCACTGAGTACGCCTGATGATCACGCGCATTGCCCGTACTGCGGGTTTCAGCGGGCTCCTTGCAGCCCTGTTGCTGACCTTGCTGCAAAGCTTCTGGGTGGCTCCGCTGATTCTGGAGGCGGAAACCTACGAGTCCTCAGCCCCGGCCGCACACCACGAACACGGTAGCGAAGTGGCCGCTCATGAACACAGCGCCGAAGCCTGGTCGCCGGAAGACGGCTGGCAGCGCGTGCTGTCCACCACAGGCGGCAACCTGGTGGTCGCAGTCGGCTTCGCCCTGATCCTCGCCGCCCTGTACAGCCTTCGCGAGCCCAAACGCGCTGCCACTGGCGCATTGTGGGGGTTGGCTGGCTTCGCCGTGTTCTGCCTGGCTCCCACCCTGGGCTTGCCACCAGAACTGCCGGGGACTGCGGCCGCCGACCTGGGGCAACGCCAAACCTGGTGGGTCGGTACAGCCAGTGCCACAGCACTGGGCCTGGCCTTGCTGGTGTTCGCCCGCCACTGGCTGCTGAAGGCACTGGGCGCCGTGCTGCTGGTCATTCCTCATGTGATCGGTGCACCGCAACCCGAGGTGCACGAAAGCCTGGCCCCTGAAGCATTGGAAACCCAGTTCAAAGTCGCCTCCTGGCTGACCAACGCCGCCTTCTGGCTGGCCTTGGGCCTGCTCAGCGCCTGGCTGTTCCGCCGTTCCAGCCAGGCTTGATGCCTGCCTTCTATGCCGGTTTTGGCTGCCGCCGGGGTTGCCCGGCAGATGCCTTGCAACGCTTGCTGCGCCAGGCCCTGGACAATCAGGGGCTGGCGCTGGCCGACCTGCGCGGCATCGCAAGCATCAGCCTGAAGGCCGACGAGCCCGGCTTGCAGCAATTGGCAGAGCGCCTCGGTTTGCCCTTGGTGCTGTACCATGGCGCGCAACTGCAACCCTATGAACCACTGCTCAGCCACCGTTCCGCCGCTGCCCACCAGCACAGTGGCTGTTGGGGCGTAGCCGAGAGCGCGGCACTGGCCTTGGCCAGCCAGCGGCAGGGTACGGCCAGGCTGCTGCTGACGCGCCAGGTACTGGGCCCGGCAACGCTCGCCCTGGCCTGCTGAGCGTTTCGTACCCTCTTTTTTGCCAGGACTTTGCATGACCATCTACTTTATCGGTGCCGGCCCCGGCGACCCGGAGCTGATCACGGTCAAGGGCCAACGGCTGATTCGTCAGTGCCCGGTGATCATTTATGCCGGTTCACTGGTACCCGCCGCCGTGCTCGAAGGCCACCAGGCCGAAACCGTGATCAACAGCGCCGAACTGCATCTGGAACAGATCATCGCTGCCATGCGCAGCGCACACGAAAAAGGTCAGGATGTGGCCCGGGTGCACAGCGGCGACCCCAGCCTGTACGGCGCCATCGGTGAACAGATTCGCCACCTGCAGGCGCTGGGCATCGATTACCAGATCATCCCCGGCGTTACCGCCACGGCAGCGAGCGCCGCCCTGCTCGGCTGCGAGCTGACCTTGCCTCAAGTGGCGCAGACCGTGATCCTCACCCGCTATGGCGACAGCTCGCCCATGCCGCCGGGTGAGCAGTTAGGCGACCTGGCGCGCCATGGCAGCACCCTGGCAATTCATCTGGGGGTCAAGCACCTGTCGCGCATTGTCGCTGAGTTGATGCCGCACTACGGCGCGCACTGCCCGGTTGCGGTGGTGCATCGGGCCACCTGGCCAGACCAGGATTGGGTGCGCGGCAACCTCGGTGATATCGTCGAACGCGTAGCGGCCAAGGATTTCCGGCGCACGGCGCTGATCCTGGTAGGCCACGTACTGGGGGATACACCGTTCGCCGAATCGGCCTTGTACCGTGCCGGGCATGCCCACCTGTACCGCCCTGGCGACTGAACATTGCCAGCCTTGCCTCGGGCGTAGCAGACTCCGGGTTCCCGCCTGCGAACAGGAGCCATGCCCATGCTGGAATTACGCCCCAACTGCGAGTGCTGTGATGCCGATCTGCCGGGTGACAGCCCCGACGTTATGATCTGCTCCTTCGAATGCACGTTCTGCCGTGCCTGTGCCGAAACCCGCTTCCAAGGCCGCTGCCCAAATTGTACCGGGCAGTTGGTAGCCCGCCCGACGCGGGTCGGCCAGGCATTGGCCAACAACCCTGCCTCCACACTGCGTCTACACAAACCGCACGCTGCCTGCGCCTGAACAACTGCAAAGAAGCGGCATCACCGCTTTCTCAGGGTGATGTCTTTCCTGTTTCTTGTAGGACTTTTCAACAAAAAGCACTGGGGTTTTCAACACTTCTATACTCGGCATTACCAAACTTCGGGAATGGTCGTATCGTGCAGCGCTTCCGATAACCCCACTTGCAGACGTATTCCTGAGTGTTCCAGGAAGCGGACCACATCCCTACAGGAGTTTTCCTCATGACAACCGTGCTGATCGTCGACGACCACCCTATTGTCCGGCTGTCCCTGCGCCTACTGCTCGAACGCGAGCGCTTCCATGTCATCGGCGAGGTCGGCAACGGCAGTGAAGTGGCTCAGGTAGCCCGTGAACTGCGCCCTGACGTAGTCATTCTCGACATCGGCCTGCCTGGTCTGGACGGCATGGAAGTTATCAAGCGATTGCAGAGCCTGGAGCCGGTACCGAAGATCATGGTGCTGACCGGCCAGGCCACTGACCTGTATGTACGCCGCTGCCTGGATGCCGGGATAGGTGCCTTCGTCACCAAGGAAGAGGACCACGAGGCCCTGCTGTTCGCCCTCAAGGCCCTGACCAAAGGTTATTCGACCTTTCCGCAAATGTCGGTCAACAGCAACTCGCTGGAGAGCGAGCCAGTGCGCCTGGCCAGTCTCTCCAACCGAGAAATGGAAGTGCTGCGGCGCCTTGCGCGCGGCGAGAACAACAAGAACATCGGCACGTGCATGAACCTCAGCGCCAAGACCATCAGCACCTACCGGGGCCGTATCATGGAAAAGCTCAAGACTGAGTCTCTCGTGGAAATGGTCGACCTGGCCAAGCGCAACAGCGTCTATTGAGCGCTCGGCTACCATGAAACTGTTGCTGGCGAGCGTCCTTCTGGCTATCAGTCTGGCCAACTCCACTGTGCTGCAGGCCAGCAGCGAACCACGCCATCTGCTGGCGCGCTCAATCAGTGCCGCTGCCCCACTGACGTTATCCGGCGATGATCGCCACTGGCTGAAAAATCGCCAACGCCTGATACTGGGTAGCGCGCGCCCCGACTACCCCCCGTTCGAAATCAATGTCAGTCAGCATGACTATGAGGGGTTAAGCGCAGACTACGCCGGCATCATCGGCGAGCAGCTTGACATACCCATTGAAGTACGCCGTTTTGACAGCCGTCACGAGGCCATCACTGCCCTGCGTGATGGCCATATCGACTTGCTAGGTAGCTCCAACGCCTTCGAAGCGGCAGACGCCCAGCTTAGCCTGAGCACCCCCTATGCCGACGACCTGCCAGTGATCGTCACCCGTGAGGGGCACAGCTTGAAAAGCACGCCCGACCTCGCCGGCCTGCGCCTGGCGATGGTCGATCACTACCTGCCGGCCGTCAGCGTTCGCACCCTGTACCCAAAGGCGCAACTGAGCCTGTACCGCTCAACCCTGGCCGGGCTCGCTGCTGTGGTGCTGGGCGAGGCAGACGCCTATCTGGGCGATGCGATCAGCACCGACTACATGATCGGCAAAAGTTTTCAGGGCACGTTGAAAATCGACCATTTCTCCCAACTGGCTCCAGAGGCTTTTGCCTTCGCCATAGCCAGCGACAACCCGCGCCTGCATCGGCTGGTGGACAAGGCGCTGTCACGCATAAGCGAAAGTGAACGCCTGAACATTCTGCGCCGCTGGAGCAGTGGTAACACCAGCCTGCTGCTGCAGCGCCACCTCACTGCCTTGAGCGAAGAAGAAGAAGCCTGGATCACCGCCCACCCCACTATCAGCGTACTGGTCAATACCTCGCTGGCACCTTTGACGTTCAACGATGCTCAGCACCGCCCTAGCGGTATCACCCTGGACCTGCTCAAGCAGATCTCGCTGCGCACTGGGCTGCAGTTCACACCCGTCGAGAGTGCTTCATCGCAGGCCATGATCGACCGCCTGGTGCACGGCGAGGCACAGATGATCGGGGCGCTGGGCTATGGTGCCGACCGCTTGAAGCAACTGCGCTACACCCGCCCCTACCTGGTCAGCCCGCGCGTGCTTGTCACCCGCAACGACGGTGAATCACCTGCACAGGCCAAGGCCCTGGATGGCAAGCGCATCGCCTTGGTGCGCGGCTCACCGCAGCAGGCCGTTTTGCAACAGCGATACCCGCAGGCCGAGATCGTCGAAGTTGACAACCCCCTGGGCCAGATGGAGGCCGTGGCCAACGGTGTTGCCGACGTGGCCCTGAGCAGCCATATCAATGCGGCCTATTACATCAGCCATGTGTTCAAGGACCGTTTGCGCATTGCCAGCGTGCTCGACGACGCCCCGGCCATTGCCGCCTTTGCCGTAGCCGCCGACCAGCCACAGCTGCAGGCCATTCTCGACAAGGCGCTGCTAAGCATTCCACCTGAAGAACTGGACCAGTTGATCAACCGCTGGCGCACCAGCACACTGGTGAGCGACAGCCCATGGCGCGACTACCGCACCCTGGCTTTGCAGGTGCTGGTGCTGTCGGCCCTGCTGCTGGCCGGGGTGGTGTTCTGGAACAGCTACCTGCGCAAGCTGATCAACCAGCGAACCGAGGCACAGCACGCACTGCAGGCACAGCTCGCGCTGAGCCGTGGGCTGCTGGAACAGTTACGCCAGGCCAAAGACGATGCCGAACAGGCCAGCCAGACCAAAAGCACCTTCCTGGCCACCATGAGCCATGAGATTCGTACGCCGATGAATGCGGTGATCGGTCTGCTGGAACTGGCCCTGGAAGATAGCCGCAGCGGCCGCAGCGACGCCCAGACCTTGCAGACCGCCCATGATTCGGCCATTGGCCTGCTAGAGCTGATTGGCGATATTCTCGACATTTCCCGCATCGAATCCGGCCATATCAGCCTGCAACCGGTGCCTACCAATCTGGTCGAACTGGTGCGCGCCACGCTGCGTGTGTTCGAAGGCAATGCCCGGGCCAAAGGGTTGCATCTGCAGGGCGAGCTGCCTGCAGAGCCGGTATGGGTGCTGGCTGACCCACTGCGACTCAAGCAAATTCTGTCCAACCTGATCAGCAACGCCATCAAGTTCACCGACCGTGGTGAAGTGCAGGCATGCCTGCTGCTGCCCAAAGTTGCCGGCCACGGCGTTCTGGCCATCGAGCTGAATGTGCGTGACACCGGCATCGGCATCAGCCCCGCCGACCAGGCCAGGCTGTTCAGTGCCTTCGTTCAGGTCGATGGCCCAAGGGCACGTCAAGGGGCAGGCCTGGGGTTGGTCATCAGCCGTACCCTGGCCGAGCTGATGGGCGGCGCCCTGAGTCTTCAGAGCGTCGAGGGCGTTGGTACCCGGGTACAAGTCAGCCTGCGGTTACCCGTCTGCGAAGCACCGGCACAAGCGGACCCGCAACTCACGACACATGAAAGCAACAGCGGCCCGCTCAATATTCTGGTGGTCGACGACTACCCAGCCAACCTGCTATTGCTGGAACGGCAACTGCAAACCCTGGGGCACCATGTGACACTGGCGGAGAATGGCGAGATCGCCCTTGCACGCTGGCAAGAAGCGCGCTTCGACCTGGTGATCACCGATTGCAGCATGCCGGTCATGGACGGGCATGAACTCACCCGGCGCATTCGTAGCCTGGAGGGCGAACGCGGCCTGCCAGCAGGGCGTATTCTTGGCGTGACCGCCAACGCCCAGGCCGAGGAGCGTACTCGCTGCCTGGCCAGCGGCATGGACGAATGCCTGTTCAAGCCGATTGGTCTGCGTACGCTCAAGACCCATCTGCCCCAGCTGCGCCCTCAACAGCCGTCGCCGGAGCCTTTCCATAGTGGGTTCGACCTGGCCGAATTGCGCCACCTGACCCAGGACGACGAACAGTTGACGCGGCATTTGCTGGAGCAGTTGTCGATAAGCGTCAGTGAAGACCTGGCCGCCCTGCGTGCCTTGGCCACAGACGCACCTGATGAAGCCGTACGCGCCTTGGCCCACCGCATCAAGGGTGGCGCCAAAATGATCAGGGTGCGCGCCGTGGTCAAAGACTGTGAAGCCATCGAACACGCCCACGCACGAGGGCTGCCAACCGTTGAGCAACGCGGGCAACTGCAAGTCAGCCTGCAGGCGCTGCTTGACGAGATGCGCGAGGCGCTCAATGCAATTGCAGCGTCGAGCTGATCTGGCTGATGGCGTCCACGACGTGGCGTGAACCTTGCTGAATTTCCATGATCACCGTCCCCGCCTCATTGGCCAGTGCCACGCCGTGACCGGTACGGTTGAGGCTCGATTGCATGCTGGCCACTGCCAATAGCGACAGGTCGTGGTTCTGCCGCACCACATCGACGATTTCCAGGGTGGCCTTGCTGGTTCGCGCGGCCAGGTTGCGCACCTCATCGGCCACCACGGCAAAGCCTCGCCCGTGCTCGCCGGCACGCGCGGCCTCGATGGCTGCATTAAGGGCCAACAGGTTGGTCTGGTCGGCAATGCCACGAATGGTCAGCACAATCTGCCCGATCACATCCGACTGCTTGTTTACCGCATCGATGCTGCGCGCTGCGTCGTTAAGCTCCTGGGAAATCTGCTCGATTACCTGCACGGTCTGCTGCACCACTTCGGTACCCTTGCGCGCGCAGGCATCGGTCTGCACCGAACTGGCATGGGCGGCATGGGCGGCGCTTTGCTGGGTGCAGACCTGATGGGTGATGTCGCTGGCAAACTTGACCACTTTGCACAGGCGGCCCTTGCTGTCGAAGATCGGGTTGTAGGAGGCCTCCAGGAAAACAGTCTGGCCGTGCTTGTTGACGCGTTCGAAGCGGTGCGAGTGGTATTCGCCACGGTTCAGCGAAGCCCAGAACTCCCGGTACTGGGCCGATTCGCGTTCATGCGCCAGGCAGAACAGCCCGTGATGGCGGCCAACCACTTCATCAAGGCGGTAGCCCATGGTGTCGAGAAAATTCTGATTGGCCTTGATCACCCGGCCTTGCGGGGTGAATTCGATCACCGCCATGGAGCGGCTGATGGCCTTGAGCAGGCTTTCGCTCTCGTGCTCCAGCACCACCCGCTGGGTGATGTCCGACGCCACCTTGATTACGCTGGTGACTTGCCGGTGCTCGTCCAGCACGGGCATGTAGCTGGCTTCCAGCCAGACCTCGCGCCCCGCCTTGTCGATGCGCTCGAACGTACCGCTGATTGCCTTGCCCTGCCCCAACTCGCGCCACAGTTGCTGGTATTCGGCGCTTTTTGCATAGTCCGGCTCACAGAACAGCCTGTGGTGCTTGCCTCGCAGTTCGTCGGCGCTGTAGCCCATGGCCTGGCAGAAGCGCTCGTTGGCGTCGAGGATAGTGCCGTCAGGGGCGAACTCGATCATTGCCATGGAACGGCCGATAGCGGCCAGTTTGGCTTGCGCATTGGCCAACGCCTGGCGGCTGCGCTGGATTTCTGCCAAATCAGACTTGCGGTGGAAATCGAACATGACGCGGGGCTCCCTATGCGCGGTTTTCTGAGCATAGATCGCCGCTGGCAAGTCGTGGCATCGACAGCGCCTGTAGGAGCGGGTTCACCCGCGAACACCGGCACAGCCGGTGCCATGCCCCGCATCACCTGCTTCGCAGGTAAACCCGCTGCACCTTCGTTTCGGGCCAATCATTCCTGTGGGATTCGCGCGCGAACGCCTTGGCGGACGCTCTCAGGAGCTCTCGCGCACCATCAGCTCAAAGCCCAGATCCTGCTGCGCATTCGTCACCCGCTTGCCATCCAGCAACGCCAGCAGCGCCTGTGCCGCGCCCCGCCCCACCGCAGCCCGTGGTGTGCGAATGGAGGTCAGCCGCGGCACCATATGCGCCGACGCAGGCAAATCGTTGAAACCGACCATCGCCACCTGGCGTGGCACCTCCACCCCTTGACGCAAGGCCTGCAGCACCGCGCCCTGAGCCAGGTCGTCGTTACAGAAGAAGATACCGTCGACATCCGGCGCCTGCTGCATCAGCTGGCTGAACAGCACACTGCCCAGGGCAATCGACGATGGCTCCGGGGCCAATACCTCCAGCTCCGCAGCCTGCAAACCAGCCTCTGCCAAAGCCTGACGGAAACCCTCGGCACGCTGCATCACCCTCGGGTCCAGCTGCGCGGCAATGAATGCAAGGCGCTTGCGCCCGCGCTCGATCAGGTGCCGTGCAGCAGCACGCCCGGCCTGATGCTGCGAGAAGCCGACTGACAAAGCCCCTGGCTCACCATTGAGTTCCATCATGTGCACACACGGCACGCCGCTGGCAGCCAGCATCTGCCGCGCAGCATCGCTACGCTCGAAGCCGGTCAGCAAAATACCGCAGGGCTGATAGGCCAGGTAATTGCGGATCAGGTTCTCTTCTTCGGCAAGGTCGTAGTGATAGTTGCCGATCAGCACCTCTAGCCCACGAGGGCGCATGACCTCGTGAATGGCCTCCAGGGTGTCGATGAACAGTTGGTTGGACAACGACGGGATCAACACCACCACTGACTGGCTGCGTGCTGAGGCCAGCGCCCGCGCCGCCGGGTTGGCCACATAGCCAAGGTTCGCCGCTGCGGCGATGACCTTTTCCACCAGGTCAGGCGCAACCGTGCTGACCCCGCGCAAGGCGCGCGAAGCGGTAATCGGGGAGACCCCGGAAAGCCTGGCAACTTCAGCCAGGGTGGGACGACCTGTAGTTCGGGAGCCGGTGCGGGACATGAATGTTGTAATTTTACTACTTGCAAGGAGAGGGAACGGCCACTAAGGTAGCGCTGTCTCAGGATGCAGGCAATGTAATCTTTGGTAGCAGCCACTACGCGCTTGCCACCAGGCGTCCATACTGCGTAAGGACAAGACCAATAACACCGGGGAGATGGCTGTTCGTCAACGGCGAGACAGCGCTACCTCACCCGCAGGAGGTACTGATGAATTCTCCCCTGTCCGCCATTGTGGTGATGGGCGTGGCCGGTTGTGGCAAAAGCTGCATCGGCGCCGCCATCGCTGCCAGAAGCGGCGGCCGCCTGATCGAAGGCGACGCTTTCCACCCTGCCGAAAACATCCGCAAGATGAGCGCTGGCATCCCGCTGGACGACAGCGACCGTGCCGGCTGGCTGGTCCGCCTTGGTGAAGAGTTGCAAGCCACCACCCAGGCCGGTGAACGCCCGATCCTGACCTGCTCGGCACTCAAGCGCCGCTACCGCGACACCCTGCGCGATGCCATGCCCGGGCTGGTGTTCGTGTTCCTCGAACTGTCGCCTGCCGAGGCCGAAAAACGCGTGCTGGCTCGCCCAGGGCACTTCATGCCGGCCAGCCTCATCGACAGCCAGTTCGCGGCCCTGGAATCGCCACGCGGCGAGCCACTGACGCTGGCACTGGACGCCACCCAACCGATCGAAGCACTGGCCGAAGCGGTGGACCACTGGCTAAAGCGCTGCGGTGAGCCGGGCCTGGCGCAAACCGCCTGACCTCGGCGGCTTTTCCGTCTCACCAAAGACAGCGCTACCCCACCCCGTAAACGCGGCAAAGACTCCAAAAAGCTACGCCCAAAACAACGATAAGACCGAGGCCTTCAAACCATGTTCGGACTGGCTACTGATACCTTCCTGCTGCTCGACGCGCTGGTTACCATCGTCGGGCTGATCCTGCTGATCACCCACTTCAAGGTTCACCCCTTCGTCGCCCTCACCCTCGCGGCCGGCTTCCTGGGCCTGACTTCCGGCATGCCGGTGGCCAAGGTCATGAAATCGTTCCAGGACGGTTTTGGCGGCGTACTCGGCTTCGTCGGTATCGTGCTCGCCCTGGGCACCATGCTCGGCAAGCTGATGGCCGACTCCGGTGGTGCCGACCAGATCGCGCAAACCCTCATTCGCGCCTTCGGCAAGAAGAACGTGCATTGGGCGATGATGTTCGCCGCCTTCCTGGTGGGCATCCCGCTGTTCTTCGAAATCGGCTTTGTGCTGCTGATTCCCCTGGTGTTCATCGTCGCCCGGCGCTCGGGCGTCTCGTTGGTGAAAATCGGCATTCCGCTGCTGGCCGGCCTGTCGGTGGTGCACGGTCTGGTGCCACCACACCCGGGCCCCTTGCTGGCGATCGGCATTTTCCACGCTGACATTGGCAAGACCATCTTCTACGGCCTGATCGTCGCACTGCCCACCGCGATCATCGCCGGCCCTCTGTTCGGTAACTTCATTTCCCGCTACATCCCGGGCAACCCGTCCCAGGAGTTGATGGACCAGATCGCCAAGGAGTCCGATCAGGGCAACCTGCCAAGCTTCAGCATCACCCTGATCACCGTACTGCTGCCGGTCGCGTTGATGCTGCTGAAAACGTTCGCCGACGTGGTGCTGCCGGCCGAGCACATCGTGCGCCAGTGGATGGACCTGATCGGTCACCCGATCACCGCCCTGCTCGCCGCCCTGCTACTGGCCTTCTACACCTTCGGCTCGGCCCGCGGCTTCAACCGCCAGCAGATCATGAAGATGCTCGACCAGAGCCTGGCACCGACTGCCGCCATCGTGCTGATCGTCGGCGCTGGCGGTGGCTTCAAGCAAATGCTGGTGGACACCGGCGTAGGCAACGTGATCGGGCAGATGGCTGTGCAGGCAGAAATTTCGCCGATCATGCTGGCATGGCTGGTGGCGGCGGTGATTCGCATCGCGACCGGCTCCGCCACGGTCGCCACCATCACCGGCGCGGGTATCGTGGCGCCGGTGATCGACCTGGTGCCGGGGGTGAACCGTGAGCTATTGGTACTGGCCACCGGTGCCGGCTCGCTGATCCTGTCGCATGTGAACGACGCCGGCTTCTGGCTGGTGAAGCAGTACTTCAACATGACCGTGGCAGAAACCTTCAAGACCTGGAGCATGATGGAGACGATCCTGTCCATCGTCGGCATCATTTTCATCATGTTGCTGTCGCTGGTGGTGTGACCGTTGATCGGGGTAATGGCACCTTGACGTTCCGGGTAAGGCCGAAGAGAAGTATGAGCCTTACCCGTATAGCAAAGGAGCCTGCCATGCCCCGCTCAATCATCCTGTCGATTGCCCTGCTCGCCTCGCCGCTGGCCTTTGCTGTCGGCACCGGTCCGACCTACCCCGACGACCCGCACAATACGGCGCCACAGCCAGGCGTGGACAGCACCCTCAACCCGATCGAGAAGCCTTTGCCGCGGGACACCGACCCGCGCATACAGGGCAACGAACCGCAAAGCCCGCCGGCGCAGCAGAATGACAACCGCGATCTGCCGGGAATGGATGGCAGTGGATCGGAAGGTACCGGCCGGCAAGGAGAAGGCAGCTCGGGCACAGGTAACCCCTGACGACACGGCCTGTACTACCACTGACGCTTGTCAGGCCGGGTCAGCCCCAACTTCTCGATCCGGTAACGCAGCATATCCCGCGACAACCCAAGCATCCGCGCCGACTTGGTCACGTTCCAGTCGGTGCGGTCCAGGGTCTTGCAGACAAGGTCACGCTCCATGTCAGGCAGGCTTGTACCCGGCTCTGGCTCGTGCCGCGGCATTTCGAACATGGCCGCCATCGGCTGTTGCGCCAACGGCTCGTCAACCAAGGTCATGCACAGGTTCAACTGATGCGCCTGGACCACCTCGTTCGGCGCCAGCAACACGGTCTGCTCCAGCATGTTGCGCAATTCACGCACATTGCCAGGCCAGCTATAACCGAGCATCAGGCTTTCGGCCTCGGCGGAAAAGCGCAGGTTCGGCTTGCCGTAACGCCGGCTATGGTGGGCAAGGAAATGCCGCGCCAGTAGCAGAATGTCCTGCCCGCGTGAATACAGGCGCGGCACCTTCAGGGCGATAATGCGAAGCCGGAAGAACAGGTCACGCCTGAATTTGCCCTGCTGCACCATTTGCTCCAGGTTACAGTTGGTGGCGCTGATCACCCGCAGATCCACCTTGCGTTCCTTCACCGCACCAATCCGGCGGATGCTGCGGTCCTCCAGCAACTTGAGCAGCTTGGCCTGCAGCACCAGGTCCATTTCGCCGATCTCGTCAAGGAACAGGGTGCCGCCATCGGCAGCCTCCACCAGCCCCACCCGGCGCTCCTTGGCATCGGTGAACGCGCCCTTCTCGTGGCCAAACAGTTCAGCCTCAAGCAGGTTGGCAGGGATCGAAGCGCAATTGAACTCGATGAACGGCCCTTTACTGCGCGAACCATCAAAATGCAGGGCACGGGCCACCAGTTCCTTGCCCGTACCGGTCTCGCCTTCGATCAGCACCGGTGGCAGGTCGTCACTGGCCATGCGCCGCTCGGCATCGAGCACCTGGCGCAGGGTGTGCTTGAGGGTGAGCATCACCGGCGACTCGCCGATCAATGCCTGCAACCCGGACTTCTGCGCCTCACGCTCCTGGTAGAATGACAGTGTGCGCTCCATACGCTCGGTAGCCAGGGCCTTGTCCAGGGTCAGTTTGAGCTCGGCCAGTACTACCGGCTTGGTCAGGTAATGAAAGGCGCCCTCCTTCATCGCCTGCACGGCATCTTCGACATTGCCGTAGCCGGTCATCATGATCACTTTAAGGTCCGGCGCGCGGGCCACCAGCGTCCGCAGCAGGTCGTGCCCGCTCATGCCTGGCAACGAGTTGTCGGTCAGCACCGCGTCAGGTTGCGCCCGCTTGATCTGCTCCAGCGCCAGCTCCGCGCTGTGGCACACGATGACTTCGTAGCCCTTGAGGCTGAGGTAGGTGCGAATGTTGTCGGCAAGGATTTCATCATCCTCGACGACCAGGATGCTGTGCTCCATGTTCCCCTCCCGCTGCAATATTGAATGTAAGGCTGACGCGGGTTCCTTCCTCTTCGCGGCTGCTCAGGCTGACCGAGCCGCCAAAACGTTCCATGATGCGTTTGACCAGGGCCAGGCCTACACCGAGGCCACCCTGTTTGGTCGTGAAGAACGGTTTGAACACCATCCGTTCCTGCTGTTGGCTCATGCCTTTGCCCGTGTCTGTCAGCACGAACTCGGCACGCTGGCCTTCTTGCACATTGACCTGGGCATTGAGCATCCCGCCCGCGGGCATGGCCTCCAGGGCGTTGGAAAACAGGCTGTTGAGAATTTGCGTAAGCTGTAGCGGCTGGCTGACCACCCACTGCACATCAGGCCCTTCGAAATGAAAGCGCACGCCGTTGCGTTCGATCTGCTGGGCGAAGGCCAGGTGGGTGTCCTCGATGGCCGCCACCAAGTCCACGGCCTCGGGTTCGTCACTGGCCGGGCGTAGCGACACCAGCAGGTCGCGCACCCAGCGCGACATGCGGTCGACCTGGCTGATGATGTCAGTGATGTTCTTCTGCGCAGCAGGGTTGGCTGTTTCCTGGGCAAGTTCGGCGCTGGAGCGAATGTTGGCCAGCGGGTTACGCATGCTGTGAGCCACGGCCGACGACATTTCTCCCAGCGCCACGTAGGTTTCGCTTGCCACCAGCCGCTCCTGCTGCAGATGCAGCATGCGCGCCGCACGGCGCACGATCCAGAACAGGCCGAAGTAAATCAACGCCCCACCCACCAGTGTCGAGGCCCAGATCAGCACATAGCCACGCTGGATGCGCCGAATGAGGTCCTGCGGCTCCTTGTAGATTTCCACCATGGCCAATACCTGCTCACCCTGGCTGTCGAACAGCGGGATGTAGTTCTCGATGAACAGGTAACGCGGTGCGCGCTGGAACTTCTGCTCTTCGCGATCCTCGGCGGCCTTGTGATAACTGGCCGACACCGCCTTGCGCGAGCGGAAGGCGCGCTCAAGATCGCCATCAACTTCTATCTGCTTGCCAATCAGCTCTACGTTGGTGGACCAGACAATGGTGCGGTCGCGGGCATAGACGTTGGCCAGCAAAGTGTCCGGCAGGTGCTCGACATGATCGAGGAACTCGACGCGGGTCGATTCGGCCAAGGCCGGGGTGAACTGCAAGTGCTGCAGGTCCAGCCGCGGGTCCAGCAATTCGCCCATGGTGGTGCCAGGCGGCAATTGCGAATGACGCACTTCAGCCTGGGCCATTGCCTGAATGAACTGCGCGGTGAGCATGGCATCGCGCTGCACGCTGTCGCGCACCACGAAGCGCGTCGAAACGTAACCCAGCCCACCTGCCACCGCGGTAATGATCAACAGGCTGATCACCGAAAACCAGCGCAGCAGGTTGAATTCACGCAAGGGTACGGCCCGTCCGCTGGCGGTCGCATTGGCCTTGTCGGGCGCTTCGTCTTCCAGCATCTGCATCGCGTGGTTCCCGCGCAGGGCGTACGTTCAGAACTGCATCAAGGCCAATGGCAGCAGCCACTGGGTAGCAATCCACCTGGGCAGTCGCAGCTGCCATTTGTCGCGTGTCGCGCTTCACAAACTTCGCTGCAAAAACTTGGCCAGCAAGACCATACCAAATTAAAAACTTTATTTTTCAGTAGGTTGCAAAAACTTATTAAGAATAATTATAGGATGATTCCCCACATCTGGGTGATTATCACCCAAAAACTTAAATCCTTTTTATATCAATATCTTACTAAATCATATTGATGTCATTTGACATATTCAGGCCAGCCGGAAGCTTAACGAAACCCGCGTGCCATGGCCTTCGCTGCTGCTGAGCCGGACCGTACCACCGAAACGTTCCATGATGCGTTTCACCAACACCAGCCCCACCCCCAGCCCACCCTGTTTGGTGGTAAAGAACGGTCGAAAAGCCATACGCTGCTGCTCTTCGTTCATGCCCTTGCCATTGTCGGACAGGCGCAAAGTCAGGCTGCGCCGGTTGTGACGTACCACCTCGATACGCAACCGCCCGCCCTGCTCCATCGACTCCAAGGCATTGGCAATCAGGCTACTGAATACCTGGCGCAGCAATACCGGGTGCCCCAACACCTGCACGGCCGGTAAGGGTTGCAGGTCCAGGCTTACCCCGCTGCGCGCCAGCGGCACAGCGTAGGTCTGCAGGCTTTCCTGCAACGCCTGCGGCAAGTCCACTGCCAATACCTCGTCGTTCAGCGGGCGCAGTGACTGCAGCATCTGGCGGATCCACTGCGACATGCGATCGACCTGGCTGATGATATCGTTGACCTGGCGTTGCGCCGGGCCTTCGTCGAACGCCTGGGCCAGTTCGGCACTTGAGCGGATACTGGCCAGTGGGTTGCGCAAGCTATGGGCCACCGCCGAAGACACCTCACCCAGTGCCACGTAGGTTTCGCTGCTGATCAGTCGTTTCTGCTGCACCGCCAGCAGCCGTGCGGCGCGGTGCATGATGCCGTAAAGGCCGACATAGACCAGTGCAGCGCCGACCGTGATAGCCAACCAGATCAGGATCAGGCCACGTTCGATGCGTACGATCAGGTCGTGGGGCTCCTTGTAAATCTCGACCATCGCTGTGACCCGATCGCCATCGGCATCGAACAGCGGAATGTAGTTCTCAATGAACAACTGCTTGGGCGGGGTGATGAACTTCTGCTCGGCGCGCGCCTGTTCGAAATTGTGGTAGCTGGCCGAGACCCGCATCTTGTACTCGAAAGCCTGATCCAGGTCTTCGTCGCCTTCGATCAGCTTGCCGATCAGCGCCGGGTTGCTGGACCAGATCACTGTGCGGTCCAAGGCGTAAATATTGGCCAGCAGCATATCGGGCAGGTGAGCGATATGGTCAAGGAACTCGCCGCGGGCCTTGCGCCGGGCTTGCGGGTCGACGTCGGGCAAGTTATTGCGGTCGGTGCGCGGATCGAGCAGTTCGCCCATGGTCCGCACATTGGGGATCGACACATGGCGCACTTCGGCATCGGCAATGGAGGTGATGAACTGTGCGGTGAGTAACGCATCACGCTCGACGCTCTCGTCGATGATGAAGCGGCTGGAAATCAGCCCCAGCCCGGCAGCCACCGAGAGAATGATGGCCAGACTGACCCAGGCATACCAGCGCAGCAGGTTGAATGGCTTGCGCGGGGCGGCCAGCTCGCTACCGGCAGGCACTTCAAGAGTGACGGAACGAGGGGCGACGTCCATAACGGACTCCTCAGCTGGGCACCTTCAGAAGGTTATAGCCCAGACTTGGGGAAACCATAATATTAAATTGATGGCATCCGCCGAAGGGTATTTATTCCCTCCTCACTTCAACTACCCGAAACAGCCTGAGGGTGGCGCGTCCCCTGCAGGAATCCGTGAGCTGCACGCCCGTTGTTACAAAGACGAATCATCAGCCAACCCTTGCAACTTTCGATACTCCCGCAGCACCGTCGGCACATAGCGCCGTGTCTCGGCAAACGGCGGCACGGCACCACGCCGCAGCACAGCATCCGGGCCGGCGTTGTAGGCCGCCACGGCCAAGGTGATGTCGTTGTCGAACAGGGTGAGCATCTGCTTGAGGTAGCGTGCCCCGCCCTGCACATTGTCTTCCGGGTCCAGGCGGTCCTGCACCCCCATCTCGCGGGCGGTGTCCGGCATCAGTTGCATCAACCCCACCGCACCCGCCCGCGAACGGGCTTTGGGGTTGTAGCCGGACTCGGCCTTGATCACCGCGTGCAGCAGCGCCGGCGGCAGGTTGTGGAGGCGCGCAGCCGTGGCGACTACCTTGGCGTAAGGGCGGCCGGTGATCATCTGCGCGTTGACCGGCCCGCCCTGGGCCAGCGGCTCGCTGATCACCTTCTCATAGTGTCGCCCTGGTCGATGGACATTGGTTAGTACGTAGCCACCCTTGGCATCGATTGAGATGTACACATCGGCCTGGGCAGCACCTGCCGCCAGCCAGATCAAACCGAGGATGAGTCCACGCATGCCGGTCGCCTCTTCGTCGTGGCCCCCGATGTGGGGGAAATGCCCCGGAAAACCCGAGGACATTCACCACGACGCAAGCACTGTGCCGCTTCCTGTGCCGCATGGCGCAAGGCCCCAAGGCAGACGTGCACGGCTGTTGCATGGTGCATGTCAACGCTTGTCCCCATGCAGTGGAGGGTTTCACCATGCAGCGCAGAACCAACCCGCAACGTGGCTTCACTCTGCTTGAACTCCTGGTGGTACTGGTAGTACTCGGCCTGCTGGCCGGCATCGTCGCCCCCAAGTACTTCAGTCAGCTAGGCCGCTCCGAGGCCAAGGTAGCGCGGGCGCAGATCGAGGGGCTGAGCAAGGCCCTGGACTTGTACCGTCTGGAGGTCGGCCACTACCCCAACAGCGAACAAGGCTTGCAGGCGCTGGTGGTCGCGCCCAGTGGCGAGGCTCGCTGGACCGGCCCGTACCTGCAGAAGGCCGTGCCGCAAGACCCGTGGGGCCGCCCTTATATCTACCGGCAACCTGGCGAGAACGGCGGTGAGTACGACCTGCTGTCGATGGGCAAGGACGGCCAGCCGGGTGGCGATGGCGAAAATGCCGAAGTTACCAGCTGGCAGTAAGGAGAGCAGCCATGCGCTACAGCCTCAAGGCCCTGGGTAGGCAGGGCGTGGTGCAGTTGCAGATCGACGCCGAGGACGCCGACCAGGCCCGCCGCCAGGCCGAAGACCAAGGCCTGCGTGTGCTCAGCCTGCGCAGCAGCGGCGGCGCCCTGCGCGGCATGGCCTGGCGCCGTGAAGCGGCGTTCGACCTGGTGCTGTTCAGCCAAGAGCTGTCAACCTTGCTCAATGCCGGCCTGCCGCTGATCGACGCACTGGAGAGCCTGGCGGAGAAGAGCCCGGCAGCGACAGCGCGCAAGGTGCTCGCCGAGCTGGTGCGCCAGCTGTACGAAGGCCGCTCACTGTCCCAGGCGCTGGGCCAGCAACCGCGGGTATTCCCGCCGCTGTATGTGGCGCTGGTGCAGTCCAGCGAACGCACCGGTGCTCTGGGCGACGCCCTCACCCGCTACATCAGCTATCGCCAGCGCCTGGACCTGGTCCGGCAGAAACTGGTGGGTGCCTCGGTCTACCCGTTACTGCTGTTACTGGTGGGGGGCGGTGTGGTGCTGTTCCTGCTCGGCTATGTGGTGCCGCGGTTCAGCCAGGTGTTCGAGGGCATGGGCACCGAACTACCCTGGCTATCCCGGGTGCTGATGCAGGTCGGCCTGTTTCTGCATGCCCAGCAAGCGCCACTGGCGCTGGGTACCGCCGGTGGGGTCGCGGCGCTTTGGCTGCTACGCCGGCACCCGCGTGTACGGTACTGGGCCTCCTGCCAACTGCGGCGCCTGCCAGCACTGCACCAACGCCTGATGATGTACGAGCTGGCGCGTTTCTATCGCTCGCTGGGCATCCTGCTGCAAGGCGGGATTCCCATCCTCACCGCCATGGGCATGGCCCGCGGCCTGCTCGGCAACGCAGCAGCACAGGGCCTGGAGCAGGCCAGCCAGCGGGTGGGCGAAGGGCTGCCGCTCTCCGATGCACTCGCGGCCGGGCACCTGGTGACGCCGGTATCCCTGCGCCTGCTGCGCGCTGGCGAGCAGTCTGGCAACCTGGGCGAGATGCTGGAGCGCTGCGCCGACTTCCATGATCAGGAAATCGGCCGCTGGGTGGAATGGTTCGTCAAACTGTTCGAGCCGCTGTTGATGACCTTCATCGGCCTGCTGATCGGCCTGATCGTGATCCTCATGTACATGCCAATCTTCGAGCTGGCCTCAAGTATTCACTGAATGGCCAGGCCCAGGCTTTCGCGTAACGTAGTGCCCGCACAGGCGGTGCCCTGCGTGCAACCCTGGCAGCCATCGATAGTTGATCCCCACTTATCATTCAGCGTGATATTAACCTTCGTCCCGTTCGATTCGTGCCTCGCGCGCAACACACTCACACTCCGCCCACTACTAATACTTTGGCGGAGTTCTCCATGGAACAATCACTCAAACCTTTGCGCTTCCCCCTCGCTGCCCTGGCAGTGGTGGTGATCAGCGCTTGCGGTCGAACCCCCGACGCCGTGCAGGCTCCCGCCGCGCCGAAGGTAAGTGTGGCCAAGGTGATCGAACAACCGATCACCGAATGGGACGAGTTCACCGGCCGCCTCGAAGCCCCGGAAACCGTCGAAGTGCGCCCGCGGGTCTCCGGCCAGATCGACCAGGTCGCCTTCACCGAAGGCGCCCAGGTCAAGAAAGGCGACCTGCTGTTCCAGATCGACCCGCGCCCGTTCCAGGCTGAAGTCCGCCGTCTCGAAGCCCAACTGCAACAGGCCAAGGCCACCGCCATCCGCAGCGCCAACGAAGCCCGCCGTGGTGAACGCCTGCGTGACAGCAACGCCATCTCCGCCGAACTGGCCGAATCGCGCAGCAGTGCCGCCGCCGAAGCCCGTGCCGGCGTCGATGCGATCCAGGCCCAGCTCGACCTGGCACGCCTGAACCTCAGCTTCACCCGCGTCACCGCGCCCATCAGCGGCCGTGTCAGCCGCGCCGAGTTCACCGCCGGCAACATCGTCACCGCCGATGTCACCCCGCTGACCAGTGTGGTGTCCACCGACAAGGTCTACGCCTACTTCGACGCCGACGAGCGCGTGTACCTCAAGTACACCCAGCTGGCCCGTGAAGGCCAGCGTAGCCAGAGCACCCCGGTATACCTGGGCCTGACCAACGAAAGCGGCAACCCGCACCTGGGCCAGATGAACTTCGTCGACAACCAGGTCAACCCGCGCACCGGCACCATCCGCGGCCGCGCGGTATTCGACAACAGCAACGGCCAGTTCACCCCGGGCCTGTATGCGCGCCTGAAGCTGGTCGGCAGCGCCCAGTACGACGCCATGCTGATCAACGACGAAGCCGTGGGCACCGACCTTGGCAAGAAGTTTGTGCTGGTCATGGACAAGGACAACAAAGCCACCTACCGCGCCGTGGAACTGGGGCCAAAGCTGGAAGGCTTGCGCATCGTGCGCAGCGGCCTGGGCAAGGACGACCGCATCGTGGTCAAGGGCCTGCAGCGCGTGCGCCCTGGTTCGCCGGTAACCCCGGAAGAAACACAGATGGCCAGCGAGCAAACCCTCGCCGCCCTCGCCCAGCAGCGTCAGGCCCTGGAGGCCAGCAACCCGGCGCCGAAGGTGGCGGGCAACAACGTGAAAGTCGCCAGCGCCCAGGCGCCACGCGGTTAAGGGACCCTACCGATGAACTTCTCGAAATTCTTCATTACCCGGCCGATCTTCGCCGCGGTGCTGTCGCTGGTGCTGCTGATCGCGGGTTCTATCTCGCTGTTCCAGCTGCCGATCAGCGAATACCCCGAAGTGGTGCCGCCCACCGTGGTGGTGCGCGCCAACTTCCCCGGCGCCAACCCCAAGGTCATCGGCGAAACCGTTGCCGCGCCGCTGGAGCAGGCCATTACCGGTGTGGAGAACATGCTGTACATGTCCTCCCAGTCCACTGCGGACGGCAAGCTGACACTGACCATCACCTTCGCCCTGGGTACCGACCTGGACAACGCCCAGGTGCAGGTGCAGAACCGCGTCACCCGTACCCAGCCCAAGCTGCCCGAGGAAGTGACCCGTATCGGTATCACCGTCGACAAGGCCTCGCCTGACCTGACCATGGTCGTGCACCTGACCTCGCCGGACAACCGCTACGACATGCTCTATCTGTCCAACTACGCCATCCTCAACATCAAGGACGAGCTGGCGCGCCTGGGCGGCGTAGGCGACGTGCAGCTGTTTGGCATGGGCGACTACTCGCTGCGCGTCTGGCTGGACCCGAACAAGACCGCTTCGCGCAACCTGACAGCCAGTGATGTGGTCGCGGCAATCCGTGAGCAGAACCGCCAGGTGGCCGCCGGCCAGCTGGGCGCGCCACCTGCCCCAGGTTCGACCAGCTTTCAGCTGTCGATCAATACCCAGGGCCGTCTGGTCAACGAGGAAGAGTTCGAGAACATCATCATCCGCGCCGGTGCCGATGGCGAGATCACCCGCCTGAAAGACATCGCCCGGGTCGAACTCGGCTCCAGCCAGTACGCCCTGCGCTCGCTGCTGAACAACCAGCCGGCGGTGGCCATCCCGATTTTCCAGCGCCCAGGCTCCAACGCCATCGAGATCTCCGACGAAGTGCGGGCGAAAATGGCCGAGCTTAAAAAGGACTTCCCGGAAGGGATGGACTACAGCATCGTCTATGACCCGACCATCTTCGTGCGCGGTTCCATCGAAGCAGTGGTGCACACCCTGTTCGAAGCCTTGGTGCTGGTGGTGCTGGTGGTGATCCTGTTCCTGCAGACCTGGCGCGCCTCGATCATCCCGCTGCTGGCTGTGCCGGTCTCGCTGATCGGTACCTTCGCGGTCATGCACCTGTTCGGTTTTTCACTCAACGCACTGTCGTTATTCGGGCTGGTGCTCGCCATCGGTATCGTGGTGGACGATGCCATCGTCGTGGTGGAGAACGTCGAACGTAACATCGGGCTGGGCCTGAAGCCGCTGGAAGCCACGCAAAAAGCCATGAGCGAAGTGACCGGGCCGATCATCGCCACCGCCCTGGTGCTGTGCGCGGTGTTCGTACCTGCAGCGTTCATTTCCGGCCTGACCGGGCAGTTCTACAAGCAGTTCGCCCTGACCATCGCCATCTCGACCGTCATTTCGGCGTTCAACTCGCTGACCCTGTCGCCAGCCTTGGCCGCGGTGCTGCTCAAGGACCATCACGCACCCAAGGACCGTTTCTCGCGGTTCCTCGACAAGCTGCTGGGCAGCTGGCTGTTCTCCCCTTTCAACCGCTTCTTCGACCGGGCCAGCCACAGCTACGTCGGTGGCGTGCGCCGGGTCATCCGCTCCAGCGGCATCGCCCTGTTCGTGTATGCCGGCCTGATGGGCCTGACCTACCTCGGCTTCTCGTCCACGCCGACCGGTTTCGTGCCGGCCCAGGACAAGCAGTACCTGGTGGCCTTCGCCCAGCTGCCAGACGCGGCCAGCCTCGACCGTACCGAAGCGGTGATCAAGCGCATGAGCGAAATCGCCCTCAAGCAGCCTGGCGTGGCCGACTCGGTAGCCTTCCCGGGCCTGTCGATCAACGGTTTCACCAACAGCCCTAACAGCGGCATCGTGTTCACCCCGCTCAAGCCATTCGATGAGCGCAAGGACCCGAGCCAGTCGGCGGCAGCCATCGCAGCCGCGCTGAATGCCCAGTTCGCCGACATCCAGGACGCCTACATCGCCATCTTCCCACCGCCGCCGGTACAGGGCCTGGGCACGATTGGCGGCTTCCGTCTGCAAATCGAAGACCGTGGCAACCTGGGTTACGAAGCGCTGTACAAGGAAACCCAGAACATCATCGCCAAAAGCCACAACGTCCCAGAGCTGGCAGGCCTGTTCACCAGCTACCAGGTCAACGTGCCACAAGTCGATGCCGCCATCGACCGGGAAAAGGCCAAGACCCACGGAGTGGCGATCACCGACATCTTCGACACCCTGCAGGTTTACCTGGGCTCGCTGTACACCAACGACTTCAACCGCTTTGGCCGCACTTACCAGGTCAACGTCCAGGCCGAGCAGCAGTTCCGCCTTGATGCCGAGCAGATCGGCCAACTGAAGGTGCGCAACAACCTTGGCGAGATGATCCCGCTGGCGACCTTCCTCAAGGTCAGCGACACCTCCGGGCCGGACCGGGTCATGCACTACAACGGCTTCATCACTGCCGAGATCAACGGCGCTGCTGCCCCGGGCTACAGCTCTGGTCAGGCGGAAGCTGCGATCGAGAAGCTGCTGAAAGAGGAACTGCCCAACGGCATGACCTTCGAGTGGACCGACCTGACCTACCAGCAAATCCTCTCGGGCAATACCGCATTGCTGGTGTTCCCGCTGTGCGTGCTGCTGGCGTTCCTGGTGCTGGCCGCCCAGTACGAAAGCTGGAGCCTGCCGCTGGCGGTGATCCTGATCGTGCCGATGACCCTGCTGTCGGCCATCACCGGTGTGATCGTCTCGGGTGGCGACAACAACATCTTCACCCAGATCGGCCTGATCGTACTGGTGGGCCTGGCGTGCAAGAACGCGATCCTGATCGTCGAGTTCGCCAAGGACGAACAGGCCAAGGGCCTCGATCCGCTGGCTGCGGTGCTGGAAGCCTGCCGCCTGCGTCTGCGGCCGATCCTGATGACCTCGATCGCCTTCATCATGGGGGTAGTGCCCCTGGTGTTCAGCTCCGGTGCTGGTTCGGAAATGCGCCATGCCATGGGTGTGGCGGTGTTCTCGGGGATGATCGGCGTGACCGTGTTCGGCCTGTTCCTGACCCCGGTGTTCTTCTTCCTGATCCGCCGTTTCGTCGAGCGTCGCCAGGCCCGCAAGGCTGAACACGCTCAAGTGCTGGAGAACCATGCATGAACCTGCTCAAACCCTTGACCCCAAGCTTGCTGGCACTGGCCCTGGCGGCCTGTGCGGTAGGCCCGGACTACCAGGCGCCAGCCACCGAACCTGCTCAACTGGGCAGCGATGTGCAGGCCAAGGCCTACGACCGTAGTCGCTTCGAGAGCCTGTGGTGGAAGCAGTTCGACGACCCGGTGCTGAACCAGCTGGTGCAGGCTTCGCTGGACGGCAACCGTGACTTGCGCGTAGCTTTCGCCCGCCTGAAGTCGGCTCGCTCGATTCGCGAGGACGCCGAAAACGACCCGTTCCCGGTGGTCACCAGCCGTGCCAGCAGCGATCTCGGCAAAGGCCAGATCCCCGGCCAGACCACCGAGCGGGTCAATAGCGAGCGCTACGACCTGGGCCTGGACATGGCCTGGGAGCTTGACCTGTTCGGGCGCATCCAGCGCCAGATCGAAGCCAGCGAAGCCCAGGAAGCGGTGGCCGCCGCCGACCTGCAACAGTTGCAGGTCAGCCTGATCGCCGAGCTGGTGGATGCTTATGGGCAGCTGCGTGGCGCGCAATTGCGCGAGAAAATCGCCCTGGCCAACCTCAAGACCCAGCAGGAATCGCGCACCATCACCGAAACCCTGCGCGATGCCGGCGTGGGCAACGACCTCGACGTGGTGCGTGCCGATGCCCGCCTGGCCGGGGTCGAAGCCACCGTGCCGCAACTGCAAGCCGAACAGGCACGGGCGCGGCATCGCATCGCCACCCTGCTCGGCCAGCGCCCTGACGCGCTCAGTGTAGACCTGTCGCCCAAGGCCCTGCCGGCCATCGCCAAGGCGCTGCCGGTCGGTGACCCGGGTGAGCTGTTGCGCCGCCGCCCGGACATCCGCAGCGCCGAGCGCCAGCTGGCGGCCGCCACCGCCAACGTTGGCGTGGCCACCGCCGACCTGTTCCCGCGCGTCAGCCTCAGTGGCTTCCTCGGCTTTACCGCCGCCCGCGGCTCGCAGATCGGCTCTTCGGCGGCCAACGCCTGGGCACTGGGCCCGAGCATTACTTGGGCGGCCTTCGACCTGGGCAGCGTGCGGGCCCGCCTGCGCGGCGCCAAGGCCGATGCCGAAGGGGCACTGGCCAACTACGAACAGCAGGTGCTGCTGGCACTGGAAGAGTCGGCCAACGCCTTCAGCGATTACGACAAGACCCAGCAGCGTCTGCTGTCGCTGATGCGCCAGAGCGACGCCAGCCGCAAGGCTGCAGAACTGGCCTCGATTCGCTATCGCGAGGGTACCGTGGACTATCTGGTACTGCTCGATGCCGAACGTGAGCGGCTAAGTGCTGAAGATGCACAAGCTCAGGGTGAAGTCGACCTTTATCGCGGCATCGTCTCGATCTACAAGGCCCTGGGTGGCGGCTGGCAACCGGAGACGGTGGCCAGCGCACACTGATTCCACTGCCTCAACGACTCCTTTGGTTGGCTCCTCCCCCAACCGTTTGCCCCGCAGGCCATGGCCCGCGGGGCTTTTTTATGTTTGCCATCGTATTCACCCCAATACGCAGTGCATGGAATGCCACCGCAGGCCTGGCGACTGGCCAACGGCGTGCCCGGTTCGGTTGCATTTACCCCCCGGCTGGCCCAAGCTCTGCCCTTCCCGCCGCCACGGATCGTCCGATGCCCAGACGCAACCGCTACCTGATCGCCCTGCTGTTGTCGATTCTGGTATCGGCCCTGTTCGGCTACCTGTGGCACGACGCCCCGCCAACCCCGCCGACCTTGCCAGCACACAGCTACGCCAAGGCGCTGCGCCAGGCCCACGACGGCCAGCCCGGTGCCGCACGGGTGCTGTACCAGCAATTGCAACGAACCGACCTGCCTGCGATCCGCCGTGCGGCGCTGTACGCCGAGTTGCCCAACTACCCCTCGCCGCAGGCGTTGAAACTGGCCCGCCAGGACCTGGAACATGGCGAGCCGCTGGTGCGTCGAGCGGCCATTGCCAGTATCCGTCGCCTGTTACCGCCAGCACAGCGCAGCCTGGTACTCGGCCCGCTGCTGGACGACCGTGAGCAAAGCGTGCGTTTTGCCGCCGTGGATGCCCTGCTGGGCCTCGATCCCGACGCCATCGGCCTCTATTTCGGCCCCCTGCAGTCAGCCCTGGAGCAATACCAGCAAGCCCTCGAGCAACAGCCTGAAGATGCCGACGCCCAAGTGCACCTGGCGCGCCTGTACCTGCACGAAAACAACTACACGCACGCTGCTGTGGCCTTGCAACGTGCGCTCGCGGTTGCCCCCGACAACCTCGATGCCCTGGCGACTCAGGTACGCCTGCTTGAGCGCCAGGGCCACCACGACGCCTCCCGCCAGGTGCTGGGCAAAGCCCTGGCGCTGAGCCCCGACTCGGCCTTTCTGCAGTATGAGCTTGGGCTTTGGCTGAAGCGCCACGAACAGCGCGAGTACGCCTTGCTGGCCCTGTCCCGCGCCGTCGAACTGGACCCGGACAACGCCGATTACCGTTATACCCTGGCGGTCACCCTGCATGAGCTGGACCAGCTCGACGCCGCCCAGAAGCAACTGGAAACCGTGCTCAATCGCCAGCCAGCCAATCGCCGGGCGCGGGTGCTGCTGATCCAGTACTGGAAAGAGTCCGGCCAACTGCAGAACGTGCAAGTTTCGCTAGCCGAGCTGGAGCGCCAGAACCCGGACGACCCTGCGCTGCAACAGGGCCTGTAGGCAGTGCCTGGATTCAGTTGAACCCTGAGCCTGCGCCAGGGTCCAGTGGGTATCAGGCCACCCTAAAGGAGAGTCGTTTTGGCCAGTTCGTTGGCGCTGGATGAACGTGCCTTGATCCTCGCACCGCCACAACTGGCGGCGGATACCTCACGTCTGTTGACTTCCGCCGGCATCAACAGCCTCTGCGCGGTCGACCTGGCCAACCTGCAGGCGCGTCTGGCCGAAGGCGCAGGCTTGGCGATCATTGCCGAGCAGGTGTTCAGCCAAGGCCCAAGCGCCTTGCTGCAGGCATTCATCGACCAGCAACCGAGCTGGTCGGATTTGCCCATCGTGCTGCTGAGCCAGAGCGCCTGGTCGGCCGCTGGCGTGAGTCATCATCCGGTGGGCAATCTTCTATGGCTGGGCGCGCCCTACGAAAATGCCCAGTTACTGCACATCACCCGATCCGCGCTGCGCAACCGCCGGCGACAGTACGTTACACGTGATCAACTCCATGGCATGCAGCAGCGCCTGGACAGCCGGCCTTCAACGCCGGAAGAAGAGCAGGACCGCGGTGAGTTCGCCCGCTGCCAGGCACGCAAGATGGAGGCCATCGGCCAACTGGCCGGTGGCGTGGCGCATGACTTCAACAACCTGCTCACCAGCATCAGCGGCAGCTTTGAACTTATCCAGCGGCGCCTGAGCAAAGGCCGCAGCGAGGGACTGGATGGCGTTCTGTGCATGGGCCGCGAGGCCGTTTCACGCGCCGCCCGCCTGACCCACCGCCTGCTTGCCTTCTCTTCCCGCCAATCGCTGCACAGCCAACGTATAGACCTGCCTACCTTGCTCAAGACAGAGCGCCTCGAAGCTTGCCTGAGCCCGTCGATAACCCTGCAAGTGCACGCGGCCAAAGACCTGTGGCCTGTGGAGGCGGATGACCAGCAGTTGCAAGAAGCCCTCGGCAACCTGCTGCTCAATGCCAGCGAGGCCATGCCCAACGGTGGCCTGCTGCGCATCGAGGCGAACAATCATCACATCGCTACCGAGCAATTCGCTGACGGCGCTTTGCGCACTGGCGACTATGTGCGCCTGCGAATCATCGACAGCGGCCAAGGTATGGCGCAAAGCACGCTGGAGCACGCCTTCGAACCCTTCTTCAGCACCAAGGCGACCGGCCAGGGCATTGGCTTGGGGTTGTCGATGGTGTACGGCTTCAGTAAGCAGTCCCATGGGCATATCACCCTCAGCAGCGAGATTGGCCAGGGAACCCAGGTGGAGCTGTATTTGCCACGCCATGTCGACCAGGCCCTGCCATCCAGCGAGCCTGTGCCGCCCAGGCAAGACGGCTGCAGCCGACACGTGCTGATTGTCGAGGACGATCCCCATGTGCGCCAATTGCTTTGCCAGGCACTGGGCGAAAACGGCTTCCCCTGCCAAAGCGCAGCCGACGCCAACGAGGGACTGAAGGTGCTGCGCTCGGCACAACCGGTGGATTTGCTGATCACCGATGTGGGCTTGCCCGGCATGAACGGCCGGCAACTGGCAGAAATTGCCCGCAACCTGCGGCCTCGATTACCGGTGCTGTTCATCACCGGTTACGCGGAAACGGCCATGGCCCGCGAAGGCTTCCTGGGCGCAGGCATGCACCTGATCTGCAAGCCCTTCGAGTTGCAGCAGTTGCAGGCGCGAGTGACACAGATTCTAGGCAAGCCTTGAAGCGCCTTACGCCTCAAGCATGCGTAGCGCCTCATCGGCAAGCAGCGCCAGCGAAAACGGCTTGTTCAACAATGCCGTGCCCGGCTGATCGAGCAATTGCGCTTCAATGGTCTGATCCGCATAACCGGTGATGAACAGTATTTTCTGCTGTGCAAGCTGCATGCGCATGGCCTTCGCCACTTGCCGGCCACTGAACCCGCCCGGCAATCCGATATCGGTGATGACCAGATCGAAAGGGCCGCCATGGCGGAAGCGCTCCAGTGCGCTATTGGCATCGCCCACATCCGTGACGTCAAATCCACGCTCAGTCAGGTACTCGCGCATGACCGCGCGCAGATCAAGCGCGTCATCCACCAGCAGCAGGCGCTTGCCCAGTGCCATGTGCTGCGAAAGCGGTACCGGCACGGGCTCATCCGGAACCGGCTCATGGCACCTGGGGAAAAGCATGGACACCTTGGTGCCCTGCTCTGGCGCCGACTCGATCCAGGCATACCCGCCCGACTGACGGACGAAGCCATATACCATCGACAGACCAAGCCCGGCCCCACGCCCGAGAGGTTTGGTTGTGTAAAACGGCTCAAAAGCCCTGGCGATATCCACCACTGCCATGCCATGGCCATCATCCTCGACATGCAACGCCACATAGTCGCCTGGCGGCAAGCCACTTTCATCCGGGAAAAACGCAGTCAGCCGTTCGTTCACGCTGCTGATGGTGACATTCCCTTGTTCCAGGCACGCTTCACGCGCATTGGCACACAAGTTGACCAAGGCATTCTCGAGCTGGGGCACGTCCAGGCTCACTGCCCAAGGTGCAATGTCCAGTTGCCAGTGCAAACGCATTTCTGCCCCCAACGCCCGCAGCAACAGGGGTTCGCTCAAACGTAACTGCCGCTTGAAGTCCAGTGGCCGAGGGGCCAGTGGCTGATGGCGGGAAAATGCGATCAACCGATGGGTCAGGTCCATGGCCCGCTGTACCGCGTCGCGCGCAACGTCCACGTAGGCCTCCACACGCTCCAGCCGCCCCTCCTGCAGGCGCCGCTGCAGCAGTTCGAGGCTGCCACCGATACCGGACAGCAAGTTGTTCATTTCATGGCCCATGCCGCCTGCCAACTGGCCAACCACCTCCATACGCTCGCTGTTGTGCATCAGCATCTCTGCCTGACGCGCAGCCTCCTCACGGTCTGCGGTGATGTCGCGGCCAACCGCAGTCAGCAGGCTGCCGTCAAACCGCGCACTCCAGCGAAACCAGTGGTAGTGACCATCGCGGTGTCGCAGGCGGATCTCCAACTGCTCCGCGTGGCTGCATTGCAGCAGCTCGGACACTGCCAATTGCACTTCGGCACGCTCTGTCGGGTGCACCAGCTGCATCACCGACATCGCCTGCACGTGTTCTTCTGTCCAGCCCAGAATGCGGTACCAGGCCGGGTTGGCAGCATGCAGTTTCAATTCAGGGGTGAGCATCATCATCGCTTCGCGCGACAGCAACCAGAACTGCTCTCGCTCGGCCACATGCTGCTCAACCTGGCGTTCAAAGCTCTGCACCTGCTCACGCCAATGGCGGTGGGCCTCGACGCTGGCCGTGGTCTCGATCACCGTATGCAGAAACCCCGCCACGTTACCGAGTTCATCGTGCAGGGGGGCATAACCGAATGCGCACCATAGCGGTTCGGCGCCTTCACTGCGGACGATACGCAAGGGTAGGTCCTCGACAAAACTCGACTGGCCTTCCAGTGCCTTGAACACCCAGGGTCCCACTGCAGGCCAGATATCACTCCACAGGGTATCGAACGCCATGCCCAGCGCATCCGGTAATGCCCGCAACGCCCGGTAGCCATCGTTATGCACTACACACAGGTCGGGCCCCCAGACCACCGCACACGGGAAGGGTGACAAATGCATCATGTCCACGGCAATGCGCAACGAAGCCGGCCAGCGCGACAATGGCCCAAGCGAGGTACGCCACCAGTCGAACTGGGCAATACGCTCCCCCATCGGCGCGATCAATGGCAAAACAGGCGACTGCAGGATGACCTGCGACGCAGGCTCGCGTGGCGTATCGTTTGCGACCAATACCGTGACTCCAGCAATGCTAAGGGTTGACCACAGCGCCGCCAAGCCTGGCATGCTCGCCCGTGGATTTGTTCAAATTAGCACAGCATGTCCCGCACACCATGGCGCACTTGCAGGTGACAGCTATGCTATTTAGGTTTTCCCTCGGGCCAGGGAGCACCGGCCCATTCAGGTTGGCGACGGGAGCAGGGTCATGAGCAAGAAAATTCTGGTGGTACTGACCAATACAGCGAAGTATCCAACCCTCAAACGGGCGACCGGGTTGTGGCTGGGTGAAGCCGTTCACTTTGTCGAGAAAGTCGAAAAGGCCGGCTACACCGTCGACTATGTCAGTCCACAGGGCGGTTACGTTCCCGTCGATCCGCACAGCCTGCAGATGGCCCCTGACCTGGACTGGCAGTGGTACGACGACAAGCGTTTCATGACGCGCCTTGGCAGTACCTTGGCCCCAGGGCAGGTGAAGGCTGACGAATACAGCGTCATCTATTACACCGGTGGTCATGGGGTAATGTATGACTTCGCAGAAAACCAGGCTCTGCAGGAACTGGCACGCAAAATCTACGAAAAAGGTGGCATTGTCGCAGCAGTCTGTCACGGCGTTGTCGGCCTGCTGAGCATCAAGCTGAGTAACAACTGCCTGCTCCTCAAAGGCCGTAAGGTGACCGGCTTTTCCAACATAGAGGAAAAACTGGCCGAACTGGACGACAAAGTGCCGTTCCTGACGGAGAACGAACTTGTAGCTCGCGGCGGTGAGTACAGCAAACATGATGAGCCGTGGAAGCCGTACGTGGTCGACGATGATAGGCTGATCACCGGGCAGAACCCCGCTTCCACTGCCTTGCTGGCCGAGACAGTGCTGAAAAAGCTCAAGGGCACTTAGCTACATCAAGGCGCTCGATTTCCTACCGCTTCAGCTGCAGCCGGACTACAGCAGCGCGGACAGCAAATACATAGGCTCAGGGCTCAGCTGTTCACCACGAACAGTTTCAGAGCGGAGAACTATTAGCCTATGTCGAAAATCATGCACGCGGGGCGCAGCATGGTAGAGCTGCTGCTACTCATTGCGGTGGCGCTGGTGCCTGTGGTTTCCGGTTTGCTGGTGATGGCTTTTCAGCTGGAAGCAAAACTTGCAGAAAACGCCAACATTTCCGTTCAGGAGGCGGTTTTCAGCGTCGACAATGCACTGGACAGAATGCACGAGACGGCCCTGCGCACCCTGCCCTTTGCAGGGGAATCTTGCGATAGCGTCAAAAGTGCCTTGCAGGACCAGGTTGCCATTCGCTCCATGATCAGGTCACTGACCTTACTCAAAGACAATCAACCCTACTGCAGCACGGCTTCAGGTTCGCTGGAGCATTATTCATCCTTCGCGTCGTCCGGCCAGCGAGTCGCACTGTCCTACGGCCCTCCTGATACGCGTCAGAAGCTGCTGGTCGACTTTCACCAGAAGGGCAAAAGCAATAGCGTAATCGTGACAGCCTATGCCATGCAGATTCGCAACGAGCTGGATGGTTTTCTGGATGGGCTGACACTGCTGGTCGAATTTGGCGACCGCTACATATGGAGCAATGGTGACAGCCGTGACCTTAAGCGCCCCTCACAGTCCGAATTCTTTACAAGCGCAATGTCGGCCAAATATGGATATACGGTCAAAGGTGGCTACCCGGAGGGTTTCACCGCTCAGGAAATCCGCCAGTCAGTGCTGCAGATCGCCCCCTCGCTGATGCTGGTGGGGATCGTGACCGGCTCGATCGTCTACCTGGCCCTGTTCAGGGCACGTGCCAACAGACGGGGTACCGCCGCCGAACGAAGCTGACGACGGTACTCCAGGGGCGATCAGTCTGTGCTCAGCACGCCGCGGCGTACCTGGTCACGCTCGATGGATTCGAACAGCGCCTTGAAGTTGCCTTCACCGAAGCCATCGTCACCTTTGCGCTGGATGAACTCGAAGAAGACCGGGCCAAGCAGGGTTTCCGAGAAAATCTGCAGCAGCAGGCGCTTGTCTTCGGGCTGCGAGGCGCCATCGAGCAGGATGCCACGCGCTTGCAGTTGGTCGACCGGCTCACCATGGCCAGGCAGGCGCTCTTCCAGCATTTCGTAGTAGGTTTGCGGTGGCGCGGTCATGAAGCGCATGCCCAGCCCCTTCAGGGCATCCCAGGTCTTGAGCAGGTCATCGGTCAGGAAGGCCACGTGCTGGATACCTTCACCGTTGAACTGCATCAGGAACTCTTCGATCTGCCCCGCGCCCTTGGACGACTCTTCGTTGAGCGGAATGCGGATCATGCCATCAGGCGCAGTCATGGCCTTGGAGGTGAGGCCGGTGTATTCGCCCTTGATGTCGAAGTAGCGGATTTCACGGAAGTTGAACAGTTTCTCGTAGAACCCGGCCCAGTAGGCCATGCGCCCGCGGTAGACGTTATGGGTGAGGTGGTCGATGATTTTCAGGCCAGCACCCACCGGGTTGCGATCCACGCCTTCGATGAAGTTGAAATCGATGTCGTAAATCGAACTGCCTTCCTCGAAGCGGTCGATCAGGTAGAGCGGTGCCCCCCCGATACCCTTGATCGCAGGCAGGCGCAATTCCATCGGGCCGGTTTCGATTTCTACCGGCTGGGCGCCCAGTTCCAGGGCGCGGGCATAAGCCTCATGGGCATTGCGCACGCGAAAAGCCATGCCACATACCGACGGGCCGTGTTCAGCGGCGAAGTACGAAGCGATGCTTTTGGGTTCATTGTTCAGGATCAGGTTGATGCCACCCTGGCGATACAGGTGCACATCCTTGGAGCGGTGGGTGGCCACTTTGGTGAAACCCAGTATCTGGAATACAGGCTCAAGTACGCCAGGGGTCGGCGAAGCCAGTTCGATGAACTCAAAGCCCATCAGGCCCATTGGATTGTCGAAGATATCAGCCATGTTCGTGTCCTCATCTGCTGCGAAAATTATAGATTGCGTAGGATGTGGAACAGAAACGGCGGTGAGCACGGGATACCGCGCACGCTGCGGGCGAGGAAGTCACCTATGATCAGCTTGAACCCATGGTATGTCATATGGACCCATTCTCGGCGGGCTTGATCCTTCGGAGGTGAAGGACCTTATTGTTGTATTCGTAAATCGATTCTACATTGCGTAAAATGGTTTGTCGCGTTTTAGTTGCTCGCACGCGGCGACAAACGGCTATCCTCTCGTTTTACGCCATGATAGTCAGGTCAGCATGCCCCTTACCGCCAAACGCCGCGCCGCACTCAGCTGGCGCACGCTCTTGCCTTGGGTCGTCGGCCTTCTGCCGGTCATGTGCGGCCTGGCCGTGATGAACTGGCAGGTCGAGCGTGAAATGCAGGCCAGCAGCCACGCCACCACCCGCCAGGCGTTGGAGCACGTCGAACACATCCTCGACAACCTGTCCCGAGCCGCCAATTCGCTGCTTCCACTGACTGACAGTTCATGCGAGCAGGCCCAGCTCATGCTACGGGCCCAGGTTACCCGCAATGCCTTCGTGCGCTCGACCAACCTGTTCAGGCACAACAACCTGTATTGCACCTCGCTGTTCGGCGAGTTCGATGAACCGGTCAATCCTGGCGATTACGTCGACGGCAAGTTATGGCTGATGGACGGCAACTCGGTTACGCCGGGCCACCCGCTGCTGGTCTACCGTGCCAGCGACGGCGACCACGGCGCAATCACCACGGTGGATGGCGACCACCTGCTGACAGCACTGCGCCTGATCGGGCCCGATGAAGAACTGCAAATCCGCGTGGGCGACGCGTGGATGGGCAAGGACGGCGTGGTCCACAAAGGCGTCTCCCCTGCCGCCCCCAGCGCCAACGTGCTGATAGGCTCGACGCGTTACCCTTTCAGCGTGCAGGGCGGCTACAGTGCCGACAAGCAAGGCCAACTGTTGCGCAGCCACTACCCTGGCCTGCTCAGTCTGTTGCTGGTACTGGGTGCCCTGGCGGCGCTGGCGTGCCGCTGGCAGATTCGCCGCGCCACCTCACCGCGTGCCGAACTGGACCGTGCCCTGCAGGCCGATGAATTCCTGCCGTATTTTCAGCCGGTGGTGCGCAAGGGCGATTACCGCTGGGCCGGTGCGGAAGTGCTGATGCGCTGGCACCACCCACGAGAAGGCCTGGTTCGCCCCGACCTGTTCATCCCCTATGCCGAACACAGCGGGCAGATTGTCGCCATGACCCGCGCGCTGTTGACCCATACCGCGCAAAGCCTGGCGCCTTATGCCGGGTTGTTGGAAGACGGCTTCCATATTGGTGTCAACATCACCGCTGACCACTGCCGCGACCTCAGCCTGCTGGATGACTGTCGCACGTTCCTGCAGCACTTTCCGCCCGGCCGGGTGGTGCTGACCCTGGAACTGACAGAGCGCAAGCTGATCGAGCCCACGCCGGTCACCCTTGAGTTGTTCGAAAAGCTGCATGCCATGGGCGTGATGATCGCGCTCGACGACTTCGGCACCGGCCAGTCGAGCCTCAACTACCTGCGGCAATTCAAGGTCGACTACCTGAAGATCGACCAGAGCTTCGTTGCCATGATCGGCGCCGATGCGCTGTCAGTGCACATACTCGAGAGCATCATTGAACTGTCAGGAAAGCTGGACCTGGGCATCGTTGCCGAGGGTGTGGAAACCGACCTGCAGCGCGACTACCTGGCCAAGCATGGGGTGGACTTCCAGCAGGGTTACCTGTTTGCCAGGCCCATGCCGGCCGCCCAGTTCCTCGAAGCCTTGGCCACTCGCCCGGGCGTAACGCAGTTGCCGCAAGAGGCGCCCCCTGAGATCATGCGCGGCTGATCAACCCGCTCAATTCCCGTATTCGAGGCATTCGTGTCAAAAGGCATTGTTTCATCGGTCATGGCGTCCTGCCTGTTCGCTGTGATGTACTTCTATACCTCCCTGCTCAAGCCACTCGATGGCGAAGAAATCTTTGGCTGGCGCACCCTGCTGACACTGCCCTGCCTCACCTTGTTCATGCTTGTCTCGAAAGACTGGAAGCGAGTGGGCGAACTGATGGGCCGGGTAAAACGCACGCCGGTGCTGTTGCTCGGCATGGTCGGCACGTCCTGGCTGATGGGGGTGCAACTGTGGCTGTTTCTCTGGGCGCCCCTGCACGGGCGCAGCCTGGAAGTGTCGATGGGTTACTTCCTGCTGCCACTGGCCATGGTCCTGACCGGGCGGCTGGTCTATGGCGAGCGCCTGTCACGCCTGCAGACGGTAGCCGTGGCCTGCGCCGCACTGGGCGTGGGCCACGAGCTGTACCAAAATGGCAGTTTTGCCTGGGAAACCCTGCTGGTAACGATCGGCTACCCGGTCTACTTCGTGCTGCGCCGACGCTGCCGCACCGACCACCTGGGCGGCCTGTGGTGCGACATGTGCCTGCTGCTGCCGTGGGCGCTGTACTTCGTGATCCAGAGCCCACTTTCCAGCGCTGACCTGCAAGCACACCCGGGGCTGTATGTGTTGGTGCCGATCCTTGGCGCGATCAGCGCTTCGGCGCTTATCGCCTACGTGCTGGCCAGCCGCATGCTGCCATTCAGCCTGTTCGGCCTGCTCAGCTACGTCGAACCCGTGCTGCTGGTGGGCGTGGCGTTGCTGCTGGGCGAAACCATCGGCCCGGATCAGTGGCTGACCTACCTGCCAATCTGGGCCGCAGTACTGGTGCTGGTGCTTGAGGGCTTCAAGCACCTGCTGCGTCAGCGTCGCCGCTCGGTGTAAGCCGAACCTGGCGTACCCGTCGCTCTTCAACCGCCTCCACGGTCAGCATCCAGCCATTCCAGGCTAGCCGATCACCGACCATCGGCAGGCGGTCGAGCAAGCTCATCACCAGGCCCGCAAGGGTCTGGTAATCCTCGGTAGCACGGGCACTGAAGCCAGTACGCGCCTGCACCTGGCTGAGGTTCAGCGCGCCGCTGACCACAAAGCCTTCCCCCTCCTGGACGATGCCCGGGCCTTCAACTTCACTGGCATCCGGCAGCTCACCGGCAATCGACTCAAGGATGTCGGTCATGGTCAACAGCCCGGTGAAGTCACCGAACTCGTTGACCACGAAGGCAATATGGGTCGACTGACCGCGCATTTGCTCCAGGGCATTGAGGATGCTGAAGCTCTCCAGCAGGTTCAACGGCGCCCGGGCCATGTTTTCCAGGTCGGGCTGGCTGCCCGAGAGCAGTTCCTTCAGCAGTTCCTTCTTGTGCACAAAGCCCAGGGGCTCGTCCACGCGACCATCGCGGATCAGCGGCAGGCGCGAGTACGGCGAATTGGCCAGGGCCTGGGCAATGGCGTCGGCCGGTTGCGCCAGGTCGATCACATCAACCTCGGCACGGGCTGTCATCACCGTACGAATCGGCCGCTCGGCCAGGTTCAGCACGCCGCTGATCATGACCCGCTCACGGCGGTCGAACAGCACCTGTTCCCCGCCGCCCTCGACCAGGTCGGCAATCTCCTCGCCGACCTCGTCAGCCTCGACCCGGCGGCCGCCCAGCAGGCGCAGCACGGCATGAGCAGTACGTTCACGCAACGGCTTGTGCTGTTGCAGGCTGCGCTTGCGACGGGCGCGCGCCAGCTGGTTGAACAGCTCGATCAGGATCGAGAAGCCGATGGCCGCGTACAGGTAGCCTTTCGGGATATGGAAGCCCAGGCCTTCGGCGGTGAGGCTGAAACCGATCATCATCAGGAAGCCCAGACACAGCATGATCACCGTGGGGTGGGCGTTGACGAAGCGGGTCAGCGGCTTGCTGGCAACGATCATGATACCGATCGAGAAGATCACCGCGATCATCATCACGGACAGCTCATCGACCATGCCCACCGCCGTGATCACGGCATCCAGCGAGAATACCGCGTCCAGTACCACGATCTGGGCAACGATCGGCCAGAACGCGGCATGGCGCAGCGTGCCACTGGCCTGGGTCACGTGACCTTCCAGGCGTTCGTGCAGCTCCATGGTGGCCTTGAACAGCAGGAACACACCACCGAACAGCATGATCAGGTCACGGCCAGAGAAGCTCTTGCCGAACACTTCGAACAGCGGTGCGGTCAGGGTGACCATCCACGAAATGCTGGCCAACAGGCCCAGGCGCATGATGAGCGCCAGGCTCAGGCCAATGACCCGCGCGCGGTCGCGCTGATGGGGCGGCAACTTGTCGGCAAGGATGGCGATGAACACCAGGTTGTCGATACCCAGCACCAGTTCGAGGACGATAAGCGTCAACAGGCCTAGCCAGGCCGTGGGGTCGGCTAACCATTCCATTAGCGGGTACTCACGTGGAACACGTCACAAGGACGGGAGAAGGATGGCCAGAAAGGCCGAAGACTGGGGGGCTCCGCGAAGGTGCTCATATAGACCTTGATAACAAATTGGGAGAACGATGCTACAAGCACAGCACGTTTCTGTTGTAGCGCAAAACTATTACAAAACCTGTAACAACCCTGCATCACCATTAGCCCTGCAGGCGCGAGTCGTGCGCGGGTACTTTTGTTCAATACATCAGACCGTCGGCGACGCGAGGATAACGCCTCCCCAACCACGTGGATCTTCCTCATGAGCCTATCCCTGTCCATGGCCGCCTTCGCCCTTGCGGCCTCTATCTCCCCCGGCCCGGTCAACATCGTCGCCCTTGGCAGCGGTGCCCGCCATGGCCTGCGCGCCAGCCTGGCGCATGTGGCCGGTGCCACGCTGGGTTTCTGCCTGCTGCTGGTGCTGGTCGGGCTGGGCCTGCATCAACTGCTGCTTCGCTGGCCTTTGCTGGGCCTGATGTTGCACTGGGGCGGGGTGGCGTTTCTGCTGTACATGGCGTGGAAGCTGGCCAGTGACGACGGTAACCTGAACAACGCACAGCCTACCCAAGCCCCTTCAGCCTGGCACGGCGCAGCAATGCAGTGGCTGAACCCCAAAGCCTGGTTGGCCGCCGTTGCCGGGGTGGGTGCCTACACCGGTGGTGAAAAGCACTTGCTGTGGCTGTTTGCCTGGATCTACGGGCCGATCTGTTTCATCTCGGTGGCCTGCTGGGCCTGGGCCGGCAGCGTGATTCGCCAGTACCTGGACAACCCACGTCACCTGCGCATGCTCAATCGGAGCCTGGCTGTGTTACTGGTCGCCAGTGCGGTTTACCTGATCCTTTAAGGCATGCACGGCTCCTGCAGGAGCGCCCAGGCTAGCGACGGCATTTCTGTAATGCCCCGGTGTCGCCGCCAGGTGCTGTTTGAATGCCCGCTGCAGGTGTGCCTGATCAGCGAACCCGGCCTCCTGTGCAACTTCAGCAATTGAACGGCCCTGGCGCAACTGCGCCCGGGCCAGTTGTACACGCTGGTCTAGCAGGTAACCATGGGGCGTCAGGCCGAAGCGTTGGCCAAAGGCACGAATCAGGTAGGAACGGGACAGGCCGCAAGCCCCGCAGATGTCTTCGAGGCTGAGCGGGTCACTGCGGTGGGCGCGTATGAAAGCAGCCGCTGCATCCAGCCGTGGATTGCCCTGGTCAATCTCGCTGGCATTACGGGCAAGCATGCCCGGCAGCTCGCTGAACAGGGCCGCCAGGCGGGTTTCCCGATCAGGCAGCCTGGCGTCGAACAGGTCGGCAAAGGCCTGCAACAGCCGCCCGTACAATACAGGTGAGCGGCTCCAGGTCTGCGTTGGCAGGGTAAAACCCACTGCCTGCAACCAAGGCTGATCGACGAACAGCATCAGGTAAGACCAGGATTCCCCGGCAACAGGGTTGCAGGTATGCACCACGCCCGGGTTCATCAACACCGTGGTACCCGCCCCCACCTCAACGCACTGGTCACTGTTGATGTAAGTGCTACGCCCCCCCGTGATCACCCCGATGGAGAAGCTCTCGTGAGAGTGCGCGGCGTAGCACACCTTGCGCCCGTCCCCTACCCGTCGGGCTTCGACGAACGGCAAGGCAGGGTCGCGCCAAAACCGTGATACCTCGATCATCCTCTACTGCCCTGCCCGCCGCGGATCCATGCACCGATACTACACACTTATCGTGGGAACAGATCCAACGTGCGCTCCACTTCGTCAATATCGATCCTGAAACCGTCGCCTTCCGGCAGGCCCACCACAAAGCCAAAATGCTGCTGGTCACGATCCGTCAGGTATTTGTAGTAACTGACGAAACGGTTCGGCGGCTGCAAAGTCAGCAGGCAGCCTCCAGCCTGCAGCACATTCACGCCATGCACCAACTGGCTACCCTCCACCCCAATGACCACTTTAGCCCCGGCGCAGGCCGCGACAATGCTCGGCACATCGGACTTCAGCGGGTTGACGATGCGAAAACCGCGGGTAGTACGCAAGTGTTCGGCAAGCTCCAGCTCGTTGCGCAACAGGCGCAGGTCACCATCACCGCCCCGCAACAGGAAAACCCCCGGGTGCTGCGTGTACGACACATGCGAGAGCAGCTTGTCACCCATGGCCCGGTAGCGAGCATGCCGGCTGCGGTTGTTGCTCTGGTCATCGAACAGCACCAGCTCACGGAAGAACGCACTGCGCAGGCGCAAAGGCTTCATGTCCAGCCAGTCTTCATAGGCCGGTGCCTGGGTAAACAGCGGATACCTGGCAGAGGGGGCGGTGGTCACCGGGATGCCCTCGTTGCAGGCCAGCGCATAGGTCGGACAATCTTCCATCAACCAGGTGCCGAACCAGGCGTTACCGTTTTGTGTGCAGTAGATTGCAGCGCGGTCGATTTCATTGTCGATGAGGATGGTCGGGAAGGTACTCGGCTTCTGTGACAGCCAATGGCTGGCCTTGCCCTTGTACAACGCCCCCTCGACCAGCCATACATCCTTGATCAAGTAGCCGCGGGTTGGCCCTTGCAATGTGTTGACGCCCCCCTCCATGGTCTGCGCCGGGTGCACGTAGGGGTAAAACCGCTTGCCTTCCCAGCCCGTTACCCGCTCCAGCTGGCCAGGCAGGAAAATGGCCGGTGGCGAAACCGTGGCTTCGCCCGGGGCGATGTCCCAGCACTTGGTGGCGACGCTCTTGAGATCGGTCGCCGCTTTTCCACCCAGCCGTTTGCGCGCCATGTGGCGGTAGGCGGCCAAGGTCCAGCTGTGTTGCCTGCCTGCGGGCGATGCACTGAACTGCGAGATGTCGCTTCCCATGAAGCGTCCTCCCTTGATGGCGAAATGTGGAGCCCGGCGCTAGGCGCTGTACGAAAAGTCTTGAGACGCAGGTCAGGCAAGGCGAAAACAGCCGAGGAACGGCCGGGGTCGCGCCCGACTGTACTGGAGTACATGAGCATTCCGAGGCGGTTTTCAACGCAGCATGAACCAGTATCAAGGCTTTTCTTACAGCGCCTAGGCGCCAGATCAAAGCATCCCTGGCAGTTACTCAATTACTCGTGACTCTTTCCATGGTGGGCGGTGACTGCAAGCTGGCGTAACGGCTGCGCAACGTTTGCACAAACGGTTCGCCTGCCCCGCTGCCGCCATAGAGATAAATCTTGTGCAGGCCACCAAACACCATTTCGTGATAGCGACTGGCAACTTCCTCATCGCTTGGGCCATCCGGGAGCCCCAAATGCAACGTCAGCTTGTCGCCTTCGACCGCGAACATCGGCGTGTCCCACAGGAACTTTGCCGTACCGGTCTTGGGCAGGCGGACAAACAGGTACGCATGGTTACCCAGCGAATCGATATCACCACCGCGGCGGCGCTTCCACTTCAGCAGGCCGTCGTCCGGGCGCGCCAGACACAGGCCGATGTCGTAATAATCGAAGCCCTGCTCCAGTGCCCATTCAAGCGCCATGAAGGTGGTGATCGAATTCACCTCGCGCAATTTCTTCGCATCGGAAAACACCGCCTCGCAATAGCCAAAGCGCAACGTGCTCCAGTAACGCTTGCCGCCGCGTACCACTTCACACCCCAGGTGGCAGCCGATCACCTCATCGCCCAGCATGATCAAGTCTAGCCGGCCGACACTCTTGGCAATACGGAACACCTCTTCGGTAGGAAACTGCGCGGCATGAATGCCCTGCCGGGCCGAAGCATAAGGGCGCAGCAAATCCCGGTCGGCCATGGCGATTTCTTCGTCCGAAAGGGCTTGGCGCATGTGATACAGCGGCCGGTTCTTACGAATGCTGCGCCGCAGTTCGCTGTCGTAGCGGGCCGTGATGTCTTCCAGAGGGCGCCCCAAGGGCACCACGGCGCTCAGGTAGTGCGGCACTGACAGCGCCCCCGACGTGGGCATTTCGCTGATGACCACGACGTGGCTGGCAGCCGCCGTGGCACTTGCACCGTCTACCATCGATGCGCTGCCCTGACCCTTGCCACCGATCAGCAGCTTGGCCATTTCCCGTTGCTGCTTGCGGCCGATGTAGAGGATTTCGTACGGGCTCTCCTGTTGCGGGCGAAACCTGGCGACTTCCCAACGCCAGAGACAGGCACGCGCCATCATTTCTCGCACCTTGCTGGCCAGCAGCCTGATTTCGTAGCGCATGGAGGGCGACAGGAGCTTGCGCGCCACAGTCGTCAAGGTCTTTTTCATTTCTTCTTCGACGTCCTTTTGAAGTGCTCTATTGGCCAATCGGAAAAAGAGAAAAATCCAGCAAAAACACTTAACACTTTGATTTTTATAGTGTGGCTTGCAACTTTCTTATCACATTCAGTAACAATTTAAGATGCCTGCAAACGCTTTGGCAAGCGGCTTCTGGCTGACTTTAGATCAAGTTTCATGGCGTCAAATTCCCCGCATCAAACCGACGCTCAACAACACATTTGCTATAACCGTGCCCATCAAGCTCCGCTGGCCACTTCGCTATCCATGAATAACCTTTGACGACTTGCATCAACGTCTCTCAGGCCGCTGACGGATTGCCGGGCAGGCATGGATGGCCATGTTGAACCAGACTGGTGTTTTTCCGGCAGCCAGTGCATGCTCCAAGCTGAAACGATTCAACTGACTTGAAAACCGCCCTTTGATGTGAGGTGCAGTACCCATGGACCGTTTGCTCGATTCACTCTTCCCCAGCGCCGAGAACATCCCGGAAACTTGGCGTCTGGGAGCCCCACTGGAACAACGCGACTACCTGGTCAACGGTGAACTCAGGCGCTGGGACGGCCCGTTGGCCACGGTGCGTAGCCCGGTGTGGCTCAAGCAAGGCGACGAAGAGCATCAGGTCATACTGGGCAGCGCCCCGCTGCTGGATGCCGAGACCGCGCTGACCGCCCTCGATGCTGCCGTGCAGGCCTATGACAAAGGCCGTGGCGCCTGGCCGAACATGCGCGTGGCCGAGCGTATCCAGCATGTGGAATCCTTCCTTGCCCGCATGCGTGAACAGCGCCAGGCCGTGGTCAAGCTGCTGATGTGGGAGATCGGCAAGAACCTGAAGGATTCAGAAAAGGAATTCGATCGCACCTGCGACTACATCGTCGACACCATCAACGCCCTCAAGGACCTGGACCGCCGCTCCAGCCGCTTCGAGCTGGAACAAGGCACCCTCGGCCAGATCCGTCGCGCCCCACTGGGCGTGGCCCTGTGCATGGGGCCCTACAACTACCCGCTGAACGAGACCTTCACCACGCTCATCCCGGCGCTGATCATGGGCAACACGGTGGTGTTCAAGCCGGCCAAGTTCGGCGTACTGCTGATCCGCCCCTTGCTCGAAGCGTTCCGCGACAGCTTCCCGGCAGGCGTGATCAATGTCATCTATGGACGCGGCCGGGAAACGGTGAGCGCGCTGATGGCCAGCGGCAAGGTCGATGTATTCGCCTTCATCGGCACCCACAAGGCCGCCAGCGACCTGAAAAAACTGCACCCACGCCCGCATCGTCTGCGCGCCGCACTGGGCCTGGACGCCAAGAACCCGGGCATCGTGCTACCCCAGGTCGACCTCGACAACGCTGTCGAAGAGGCCGTCACCGGGGCGTTGTCGTTCAACGGCCAGCGCTGCACGGCACTGAAGATCCTGTTCGTGCACGAGGATGTGGTCGAGGCCTTCCTCGACAAGTTTCAGCGCAAATTGGCGGCGCTCAAGCCCGGCATGCCGTGGGAACCTGGCGTGGCGCTGACACCATTGCCCGAGCCTGGCAAGGTCGACTACCTCGATGGCCTGGTTGCCGATGCGACGGCCAAGGGCGCGCGCGTGCTCAACGAAAATGGCGGGCACAGCCGCGGCTCATTCTTCTACCCGGCCTTGCTGTACCCGGTCAGCCAAGAAATGCGCGTGTACCACGAGGAGCAGTTCGGCCCGCTGGTACCGGTGGTGCCCTACCGCGACCTGCAGACAGTGATCGACTATGTGCTGGACTCCGACTACGGTCAGCAACTGAGCCTGTTCGGCAACGACCCGGCCACCATCGGCAGCCTCGTCGACATCTTCGCCAACCAGGTCGGGCGCATCAACATCAATGCTCAGTGCCAACGCGGCCCTGACACCTACCCGTTCAACGGCCGCAAGAACAGCGCCGAGGGCACGCTCTCGGTGGATGACGCTTTGCGTGTGTTCTCCATCCGGACGCTGGTCGCCACCCGCTTCCAGGAGGCCAACAAAGCGCTGATCAGCGAGATCATTCGCAACCGCCAGTCAAGCTTCCTGACCACCGACTACATCTTCTGACCGCCGCGCTTATAGACAATCGATCTAGCGTCACTGTCGATTTTCCATCTGGGCGAACGACTCTAAGCAACAGGGCGCCTTTCGGCGCCCATTGCACAGGAGAGTCGAACATGGCAGTCAAACCCATCCCCGAAGGCCAGCACAGCATCACGCCCTACCTGGCCATCAACGACGCCGCCAAGGCCATCGAGTTCTACAAGCAAGCCTTTGGCGCGAAGGAAATGTTCCGCCTCGATGCCCCGGGCGGTCGCGTTGGCCATGCCGAACTGAGAATCGGCGATTCGTCGCTGATGCTGGGCGACCCCTGCGACATGGAAGGCGGCCTCACCGCCAGCCAGAAGCTCAGCGGTGCGGGTGTTGGCCTGCACTTGTATGTTGAAGACTGCGACAAGGTTTACGCCCAGGCCCTGGCCGCCGGGGGCATCCAGTTACATCCCTTGACCGACCAGTTTTACGGTGACCGCAGCGGCACCCTGAAAGATCCGTTTGGCAACATCTGGTTCGTGTCCACCCACAAAGAGGACCTGACCCCCGACGAGATTCGCGCCCGTGCCGCGAAGATGTTCGGCGGTAGCCAAGCGGCGAGTTGAAAGCCGCGCGACTTTGCTTGAAGCTTGAGGCTCGTAGCTTGGAGCTGCTTCATGCGAATCATCGACAAAACCGCCACCCAGGTGCGCAGCCTGACCCCCGCTGAAGAGGAACTGCTGGTCGGCTTTGCCACCGGCAGCCTCGCCGGCCCGCGCCTGCTACAGGCCAACCAGCTACTGATGAAAGTACGCAACGCCAACCAGTGGCTGGCTTGCGACTGCCGCAACGATGCCTTGCCGGTGCTCAATGTCACCCTCAACGGCAGCACCGGCACACTTTTCCTCAAGAACAACCCAGGCACCGCCGAGCACGCGCCTGGCTGCCCGTTCACCAAGGACGAGCGGGAAGCCGCCGAACGTGAAAACGACCCCGCACCACCTGCCGCCTGGCTGCCACCCGATACACCCTTGCGCCTGATCAGCGACTTCCGTGCTGGCACGGCCGGTGGCGCCGGCGACGGCAACGACAGACGCGAACAGCAGCGCCTGCTGTCACTGCTGCTAACCTGGATTGAAACCAGCGGGCTCAACCTCTACGCCACCCACTTGAAAAAAGACCTGACCACGCAGTTTGCCGAGTTGCGCAGCGTGGCCAGCCGCTATCCGTTGCTGGAGCGGGTGCCCGCCAGCAACTACCTGGAAACCCGCCTGGACATGAAGCACATGATGATGCTCAAGTCCCGCCTGCGCGAAGCGTCTGTGTTCGGCAACCACCGCCGCCACGGTCTGCTGCTGGACTGCGTCGACCAGATCAAAGGGCGCAAGTTGTTCAACAACCGCAGCGAGGACGGCTTCGACTTCCAGGGGCATCACCTGTACTGGGGCGGGAGCCGCACCACCGGGCCGTTGCTGGCGCTGATGATCTACTCGCCGACCAGCGCCGGCAGCCATTTCTATGAGCTGATTCATGTGGCCAGTGTGCCCGTGCTGTCGCGCGCCCACCTGTTCCCGGTGTACCGCGATGAAGAGCGCGAGCCGCTCAAGGCATTGGTGTCGCTGATCGACTGGATGGCCAGTAAAGGGGTGAAAGTGCAGATGCGTCGCCCCGTGATCGGTGGGCAGGTGATGGATGAGCTGGTGCTGACCTCGGACCAGGACCGGGTGTTGTCAGTGTCGCTGCTGGAACAGCCCATCGGCCCCGAGCCGGATACCGAGAACTTCAAGCGCTACGCCGACTTCAAAAGCCTGGAAACATTCCGCAAGTTCGTTGCCGGCTTTTTCATGCGCGAGCGTTGAAACCCACTCGTTGGCTCGCGCAGTTTCTTGCAGGAGATCGCCCTGCCCTTTGGACCGGGCGATCACGCTGCGAACAAAGGCGGCAAGCAAGCGGCTAGACACGCCTGCATTGGCCACACAGGTGCCTCAGCCCAGGAACAGCTTGTACGCCGGGTTGTCAGTCTCGTCCCAATACCGGTACCCCATCTCGTCCAGCGTCAACGGCAAGCTCGCCAATTCGTCCGCTGGCACTTCCAAAGCAGCGAACACCCGCGCCTCCGCCGCACCATGGTTGCGGTAATGGAACAGGCTGATGTTCCAACGTTTGCCCAACCGCTCCAGAAACCCCAGCAACGCCCCTGGCCGTTCGGGAAACTCGAAGCGCAGGACCCGCTCATCAGCCCCTGACGCGGCATGCCCGCCCACGGTATGGCGCACATGCAGCTTTGCCAGCTCGTTGTCGGTCAGGTCCAGCACGCTGTACCCCTGCTCCCGCAGGCTGGCCAGCAACTGCTCACGTGGGTCGTGCACCGGGTGGGTCTGCACGCCCACGAACAGGCGCGCCTCCTTGCCAGGGTAGAAGCGGTAGTTGAATTCGGTGATCTGCCGCTTGCCCAGTGCCTGGCAAAAGGCCCGGAAGCTGCCCGGCTGTTCCGGAATTGTCACGGCGATGATCGCCTCGCGCTGCTCGCCCAGCTCGGCCCGCTCGGCCACGTGGCGCAAGCGGTCGAAATTGACGTTGGCCCCGGAGTCGATGGCCACCAGGGTCTGCCCCTGCACACCTTCACGCGCCACGTACTTCTTGATCCCGGCCACGGCCAAGGCCCCGGACGGCTCGGTGATCGAACGGGTGTCGTCGTAGATATCCTTGATCGCCGCGCACAGCTCGTCACTGCTCACCGTCACCACCTCGTCGACGAAGTGGCGGCACAGCTCGAAGCAATGGGCGCCGATCTGCGCCACCGCCACGCCATCGGCAAAGGTGCCGACCTGCGGCAGGATCACGCGTTCGCCGACGGCCATGGCAGCCTGCAGGCAGTTGGAATCCACCGGTTCGACGCCGATCACCTTCACCTCAGGGCGCAGGTACTTCACATAGGCGGCGATCCCGGCGATCAACCCACCACCGCCCACGGGCACAAAGATCGCGTCCAGCGCCCCCGGGCGCTGACGGAGGATTTCCATGGCCACGGTACCCTGCCCGGCGATCACATCCGGGTCATCGAACGGTGGCACGAAGGTCGCGCCTTCGCTGTCGGCCAGCTTCAGTGCATGGGCCAGCGCATGCGGGAAGCTCTCGCCATGCAGCACCACATGCCCGCCGCGCGAACGCACGCCTTCCACTTTCAACGATGGCGTGGTGGTGGGCATGACGATCGTTGCTTTGATACCCAGATGCGATGCCGCCAAGGCCACGCCCTGGGCATGGTTGCCCGCCGAAGCGGTGATCACCCCGCGCTCACGCTGCACATCGGTCAGACGCGACAGGCGGGTGTAGGCACCGCGGATCTTGAACGAAAACGTAGGCTGCAGGTCTTCGCGCTTGAGCAACACCTGGTTGCCCAGGGCGGCAGACAAGGCCGGGGCCGCTTGCAGGGGCGTTTCGATGGCCAGGTCGTACACCGGCGCGGCAAGAATGCGCCGCACCTGCTCCGACAGCAGTTGCTGGGGGGTGACGGTAGTACGAGGGACACTGAAGCTGGTCATCGATGACTCCTTGGCTGTTTTTACGTTGCCCAGGAGTCAGAGAGAAAAAACCCGCCTCCAGGGCGGGTTCGGTGCACGTACGCGCTAGCCCGCCAAGCTGATAATGGCGGTAATAATAATGGCGTTCACGTGCGGGAATGTGTTCATGGGTAGGAACTTAGCCTGCCTCGCGGCCAGAAGTCAACACTTGGCCTGCTGCGCCGAAAGCGGCACATCGAACACCTTGTCGAAGCCCCACTGGAAGACAAAGGCGTAAACGAAGAAGAACACGAACAGCGCCAGGTTGGTCAGCAGTGCCGCCCACAGGCTCACGTCCAGCCAGTACGCCACCAGCGGCAGCAGAATCACCACCAGCCCACCCTCGAAACCCAGCGCGTGCAGCAGGCGCCGCAAGAAGGTGCGCTCACGCTTGTGCTGGCGTGCTTCCCAACGTTCGAACACCCAGTTGTAGCCCATGTTCCAGCTCATCGCGATACCCGACATCAGCACCGAGAGCACGGTCGACTGCGCCATGCCGGCGCCGAACGCCAGCTCCAGCGCGGGCGCCACACAGGCGACGGCGATGGCCTCATAGAGAATGGCCTGGACGATCTTGCGGGCCTTGCCTTGCATGTTCAGCTCCCTGAATGAACGACCTGTAAAGCTACAAGATGTAGCCCCCAAGAAAAAGCCCGAACGCTGGACAACTTCGCGCGTGGCCGCCCGGCTGTGAGGTAAAGCGTTCGCCATAGGCGTTGAAGGGCTGGACCCGCTGGGGCCGAACAACGCGTGGCGGCGCCGTCCCTGCCCAGGTGTTGCATGAAGCCAAGACCGCTTTGCGTTGGGATCAAGCCAGTTGGCAGACCAGGTGAAACATCATCCGGCGGGCAAACGAATCCTGAACTGCGCCCCACCCAGCGCCGACTGCGCCAGGGTCAAGGTACCACCCTGCCCCTCGATCGCCCGGCGGCTGATGGCCAACCCCAGGCCAAAACCACCGGTGTTGCGATCGCGACTGCGGTCCAGACGGTAGAACGGCTGGAACACCCGCTCGCGCTCCTCCACAGGGACGCCAATCCCGTCATCCTCAACCGTCAGCAAGCAGGCGCCATCGGCTTCCAGGCGCAGGCGCAGCAACAGGCTTTCATCGCAATAACGCATGGCATTGCGCACCAGGTTCTGCACCGCGCGCGCCGTCAGTCGCGGGTCCAGTACAAAGCGCGGCAACTCACCCTCGGCGCGCACTTCCCACTGGATACCCCGGCCATCGAGTTCCTCGGCAAAGCCCCCAAGCACACTGTCGACCAGCTCCAGCAGCGATACCTCCACCCGCTCTCGCGCCTGATCGGCATTGTACAACCGGCTGTAGGACAGCAGCTCCAGCACCAGTTCATCCAGCTCGCGCACATGCCCGACCAGCTCCAGCAGGCGCTTGCGGCTGGCTGGCGGCACTTCGTCGAACAGCAGCACCAGGCCGAAGTCCAGCCGGGTCAGTGGCGTGCGTAACTCGTGCGATACCGCATTGAGCAGTTCACGCTGCTGGTTGACATGGCGTTCCAGGTCACTGGCCATGGTGTCGAATACCCCGGCCAGCTCACCAATGTTGGAGTGAGGCGAAATGTGCGTACGCTCAGCCATCTGCCCCTGGCCCAGGCGCCGAGCGGTCTCCTTGAGGCGCTCCAGATCACGCCAGTGCGGCCAAACCCACAGCAGCAGGCAACCCAGCATGGCTGCACCAATCAATACGGTCACGCCCCACGACAGCACGTTGATGTCCAGCGGGTCTGGCGGGGAATGCAGGCGTACCAGCCACTCCTTGTCCAGCGGCGCCAGCACCGTCTCGTAATAGCCCCACTCGGCAATGCGCACTGCGTACAGGCCATGCTCCAGGCGCGCCTGCTCCTCATCGCTCAAACCGGCCTGATCCCTGCGCAGCAGCTGCAGTTCCAGCGGCGCGAAATCACTGGCCAGTTCCTGCTCCACCGCTGGCCACTGCTCGCGCGGGGCCTGGCGGAACTGGCGCACGATCAACGCTTGTACACCCTTGGCCTGGTCCAGGTTGTAGGCCATGAACCGGTCGCGGAACAGGCCGACAATGGTGTCAGGGATGAACAGCAATGCGCCGGCGTAGGCGACGATGATCACCAGGTACAACCGCACCAGGATCTTGAGCATGGCCGATCAGCACTCCCACTCGACACGGCTGAACAGGTAGCCCTTGCCCCACACGGTCTTGATCTTGCGCGCTTCGCCGGCGTTGTCGTCGAACTTGCGCCGCAGTTTGGAAATGGCCACGTCAACGGAGCGATCGGTGCCATTGAACTCGATGCCGCGCAGTTGTTGCAGGATACGGTCGCGGTTCATCACCTCACCGGCATTGCGCGCCAACACCACCAGCAGGTTGTACTCGCCGCTGGACAGCTCCACCTCCTCGCCGCGCCAACTCACCGTGCGCTCGGCCAGGTCGATGCGCAGGCCACCAATCAGGATCAGGTCGTTTTCCAGGCGCGGTTCGTTGACACTGCTGCGGCGCAGCAGCGTGCGCACGCGGGCCAGCAGCACGCGTGGCTCACAGGGTTTGGTCACGTAGTCGTCGGCCCCCATTTCCAGGCCAAGCACCTGGTCATGGCTGTCGTCGCGGGCCGTCAGCATGAGGATTGGCAGGGTCTGCGACTCCTGGCGCAGCAGCCGGCACAGCTGCAGGCCATCGATGCCCGGCAGCATCAGATCAAGGATGACCAGGTCAGGCCTTTGCCGACGGTACTCGTCCAGCACATGATCGCCCCGGGCGATCACCTGGACATGGAAGTCGTTGCGTTGCAGGTAGCTGGCGATCAGCTCGGACAGGGCGCTGTCGTCTTCGACCAGGAAAATATTCGGCATAGGTGCTTGGGCGTCTGGGTTGAAGTAAGCCTGTGGCGAGCGCTTCGCGGGTGAACCCGCTCCTGCAGGTCCCCGTCGGAGCGGCTTCACCCGCGAAGAGGCCAGCACAGGCCCATGCAGAATATAGAACCCAACCACTCGACAGGATCATTCTTCACACTTTTTCACACTCGCCCTACAGGTATTAACAGCCGCCCAGGCAGCGTCTGACTTAGCATATACACGGTCATCATCGGAAGATCCGCATGCCTACTACCCTCTCCCCGTGCCTGCGCCCGTTGGCGCTCATGGCATTGCTGAGCCTGTCCCTGGCCGGCTGCAGCGACAGCGCCGAGCCAGACGACCAGGCCCCCACTGCGCAAGTGCGCGTGGAAACCCTGCAACTGCAGCCACTGGCCATCAGCAGCGAACTCAGCGGCCGTATCCTCGCGCCACGCACCGCCGAAGTGCGTGCGCGGGTCGCAGGCGTGGTGCTCAAGCGGGTGTACCGCGAAGGCAGCGACGTCAAGCAGGGTGATGTACTGTTCCTGATCGACCCGGCACCGTTCAAGGCCGACCACGATAGCGCCCGCGCCACGCTGGCCAAGGCCGAGGCCACCCGGTACCAGGCGCGCCTGCAAGAGCAGCGCTACCGCGAGCTGGTCGACGACAAAGCCGTCAGCCGCCAGGAATACGACAACGCCAAGGCCAGTTTCCTGCAGGCCGATGCCGAAGTGGCCGAAGCCAGGGCGGCGCTGGAGCGCGCCCGGCTGAACCTCGGCTATGCCACCGTGACCGCGCCGATCTCCGGCCGTATCGGCCGCGCCCAGGTCACCGAAGGCGCGCTGGTCGGGCAAAACGAAACCACCCCGCTGGCGACCATCCAGCAACTGGACCCGATCCATGCCGATGTCACCCAGTCTACCCGTGAGCTCAACGCGCTGCGCCGCGCCCTGCGCGCTGGCGAATTGCAGCAGGTGGGCGACGGCCAGGCACGCGCCACGCTGATCCAGGATGACGGCAGCGCCTACCCGCTGCCGGGCAAGCTGCTGTTCTCCGACATCAGTGTCGATCCCAGCACCAACCAGATCACCCTGCGCAGCGAGTTCCCCAACCCGGACCTCGACCTGCTGCCTGGCAGCTACGTGCGGGTACGCCTGGAGCAAGCGGTGCAACCCAAGGGCCTGAGCGTGCCGCAACGCGCCATCCTGCGTGACAGCGCCGGTGTGCCGAAGGTGCTGGTGGTAGACCAGCACGCCCGGGTCAGCGACCGCCAGGTTGTACTGGGCAGCGCCCAAGGCGACCGCTGGGTCGTCAGCGAGGGCCTGGCGGCCGGCGAACGGGTGGTGGTCGAAGGCCTGCAGCACGTCAAGGCCGGTGACCAGGTGCAGGTCGACAACGCACCCGCTGCCCCGCCCATCGCACAGCATACCGGCCAGTGAGGGCCTGATTCATGCCGCAATTCTTCATCGATCGCCCGGTATTCGCCTGGGTGGTCGCACTGTTCATCCTGCTGGCCGGCGCGCTGGCCATCCCGCAGCTGCCGGTCGCCCAGTACCCCAACGTGGCACCGCCGCAGGTGGAAATCTACGCCGTGTACCCAGGCGCCTCGGCGGCGACCATGGACGAAAGCGTGGTCAGCCTGATCGAGCAAGAGCTCAATGGCGCCGACAACTTGTTGTACTTCGAATCGCAGAGCAGCCTGGGCAGCGCCACCATCACCGCCACCTTCGCCCCGGGCACCCACCCGGACCTGGCCCAGGTCGACGTGCAGAACCGCCTGAAGGTGGTCGAGTCGCGCCTGCCACGCCCGGTCACCCAGCAAGGCCTGCAGGTGGAGAAAGTGTCCACCGGCTTCCTGCTGTTGGCCACCCTCACCTCCGAAGACGGCAAACTCGATGAAACCGCGCTGTCGGACATCCTGGCACGTAACGTGATGGACGAAATCCGCCGCCTCAAGGGCGTCGGCAAGGCCCAGTTGTATGGCTCCGAACGCGCCATGCGCATCTGGATCGACCCGCGCAAGCTGATTGGCTTCAACCTCACACCCAACGATGTGGCCGAAGCCATCGCCGCGCAGAACGCCCAGGTGGCCCCTGGCAGCATCGGCGATCTGCCCAGCCGCAGCACCCAGGAAATCACCGCCAACGTGGTGGTCAAAGGCCAGTTGAGCAGCCCCGAAGCGTTTGCTGCCATTGTCCTGCGTGCCAACCCGGACGGCTCCACGGTCACCATCGGGGATGTCGCCCGGGTTGAAATCGGCGCCCAGGAATACCAGTACGGCACGCGCCTGAACGGCAAACCGGCCACGGCCTTCAGCGTGCAGTTGTCACCCGGCGCCAACGCCATGGAAACCGCTACCCTGGTACGGGCGAAGATGCAGGACCTGGCGCGCTACTTCCCGGAAGGCGTCAAGTACGACATCCCCTACGACACCTCGCCGTTCGTCAAGGTGTCGATCGAGCAGGTCATCAACACCCTGTTCGAAGCCATGCTGCTGGTGTTCGCAGTCATGTTCCTGTTCCTGCAGAACCTGCGCTACACACTGATCCCGACCCTGGTCGTGCCAGTGGCATTGATGGGCACCTTCGCCGTGATGCTGGCCATGGGCTTCTCGGTCAATGTGCTGACACTGTTCGGCATGGTACTGGCCATCGGCATTCTGGTCGACGATGCCATTGTGGTGGTGGAGAACGTCGAACGCATCATGGCCGAAGAAGGCTTGCCGCCCAAGGACGCCACACGCAAGGCCATGGGCCAGATCAGCGGTGCAATCGTTGGCATCACGCTGGTGCTGGTGGCGGTATTCCTGCCCATGGCCTTCATGCAAGGCTCGGTGGGGGTGATCTACCAGCAGTTCTCGCTGTCGATGGCGGTGTCGATCCTGTTCTCGGCGTTTCTCGCCCTCAGCCTGACCCCGGCATTGTGCGCCACCTTGCTCAAACCCGTGGCCAAGGGCGAGCACCATGAACGCAAAGGCTTCTTCGGCTGGTTCAATCGCCGCTTCGAACGCATGAGCAACGGCTACCAGCGCTGGGTGGTGCAGGCGCTCAAGCGCAGCGGCCGCTACCTGCTGGTGTACGCGGTGCTGCTGGCGGTGCTGGGCTACGGTTTCAGCCAGCTGCCTACGGCGTTCCTGCCCACCGAAGACCAAGGCTACACCATTACCGACATTCAACTGCCGCCGGGCGCCAGCCGCATGCGCACCGAACAGGTAGCCGCGCAGATCGAGGCGCACAACGCCGAAGAACCGGGCGTGGGCAACACCACCTTGATCCTCGGCTTCAGCTTCTCCGGTAGCGGGCAGAACGCGGCGCTGGCCTTCACCACCCTCAAGGACTGGTCCGAGCGCGGCGCCGACGACAGCGCCCAGTCGATCGCCGACCGCGCGACCATGGCCTTCACCCAGCTCAAGGACGCGATAGCCTATTCGGTGCTGCCGCCCCCCATCGACGGCCTCGGTGAGTCGACCGGTTTCGAATTTCGCCTTCAGGACCGTGGCGGCATGGGCCACGCCGAGCTGATGGCAGCCCGTGACCAGTTGCTCGAAAGCGCCAGCAAAAGCAAGGTGCTGACCAACGTGCGCGAAGCCTCGCTGGCGGAAAGCCCGCAGGTGCAACTGGAAATCGACCGCCGTCAGGCTAATGCACTGGGCGTGTCGTTTGCCGATATCGGCACGGTGCTGGACGTGGCAGTGGGCTCCAGCTACGTCAACGATTTCCCCAACCAGGGCCGTATGCAGCGGGTGGTGGTGCAGGCCGAAGGTGACCAGCGCAGCCAGGTCGAAGACTTGCTGAACATTCACGTGCGCAACGACAGCGGCAAGATGGTGCCACTGGGTGCGTTCGTTCAGGCCAGGTGGGTCAGCGGCCCGGTGCAACTGACCCGCTACAACGGTTACCCGGCGGTGTCGATCTCTGGCGAGCCAGCCGCCGGCTACAGCTCGGGCGAAGCCATGGCCGAAGTCGAGCGGCTGGTGGCGCAGCTACCGGCCGGTACCGGCCTGGAATGGACCGGCCTGTCATTGCAGGAGCGGCTGTCCGGTAGCCAGGCCCCGCTGCTGATGGCGCTGTCGCTGCTGGTGGTGTTCCTGTGCCTGGCTGCGCTGTACGAAAGCTGGTCGATCCCGACTGCGGTGCTGCTGGTCGTTCCGCTCGGCGTGCTCGGTGCGGTGCTGGCGGTGACCTTGCGCGGTATGCCCAACGACGTTTTCTTCAAGGTTGGCCTGATCACGCTGATTGGCCTGTCGGCGAAGAACGCCATCCTGATCATCGAGTTTGCCAAACATCTGGTAGACCAGGGCGTGGACGCCGTCGACGCCGCCGTGCAAGCGGCTCGCCTGCGCCTGCGGCCGATCGTGATGACTTCGCTGGCGTTCATCCTCGGCGTGGTGCCCCTGGCCATCGCCAGCGGCGCAAGCTCTGCCAGCCAGCAAGCGATTGGCACCGGGGTGATCGGCGGCATGCTCAGCGCCACGCTGGCAGTGGTGTTCGTGCCGGTGTTCTTCGTGGTGGTGATGCGCCTGTCCCGGCGACGCCAGGCGCATGACAGCGACGGGCAACCCGTGCCCCGCGAAAGCTGACTGGACAAGCCCCGCGTGAAATGGGAGGGTTCCCGGCAATGACTGCCCGGAACCCTTTTTCATGCCTGATGCACGCCCCCCCTGCTCCATCCTCATTCTCGCCGGTGGCCGCGGCCAGCGCATGGGCGGCCGTGACAAGGGCCTGGTGGACTGGCGAGGCGAGCCGTTAATTGCACATGTTCATCGAGTGGTGCGGCCACTGAGCGACGACCTGGTGATTTCCTGCAATCGCAACCAGGCGGATTACCGGGCATACGCCGACCGGTTGGTGGGCGATGCAGAAGCCGACTTCCCAGGGCCGCTGGCGGGGGTGATTGCCGGGCTCAAGGTGGCACGTCATGGGTGGGTGGTGGTGCTGGCTTGCGATGCGCCGCTGGTTGATCGCGAATTGATCGAGGGCCTGCTGCGGCTGGCAGTGGCCGGTAACAGCGCGGCAATGGTGCGTCAGGGTGGTTTTTGGCAGCCGATGTTCAGCGTACTGCCCAAGCGGGTGTTGCCGGCGCTGGAGCAGGCCTGGGCAGCGGGTGAGCGGAGTTTGCAGAAGGCCTTGCTGCGCGAGGCGGTGCAGGGGCTGGAGTGCGCCGAGAGTGATCGCCGGCTAAGCAACTTCAACAGCCCGGAACGGCTGCAGGACTGAGGGCATGACACCGTTAACACAGGTAGTTCACTGGCCAGCAGGGCCGGCCCTTTAGCGGGTGAACCCGCTCCTACGGGCGACCGCGCAGGATGTTCGAATCTTGAGCAAGGCGTTCACCTTGGGCACGTAAAAGGTCATCTGGCAGACAGCTCTTCGATACTGATCTCGCGCATCCGGAACTTCTGCACCTTGCCCGTAACCGTCATCGGAAACGCGTCGACAAAACGGAAGTACCTGGGCACCTTGAAGTGCGCAATCCTCGCCCTCGCCCACTCACGCAACGCGTCCTCACTGACAGCATGCCCCGGATGCAGCCGCACCCAGGCCACGATCTCTTCACCGTACTTGCTGCACGGCACGCCAATCACCTGCACATCGGCCACCGCCGGATGGGTGAAGAAGAACTCCTCCAGCTCGCGCGGATAAATGTTCTCGCCGCCGCGAATGATCATGTCCTTGCTACGTCCGACAATACGCACATAGCCCTGCTCGTCCATCACCGCCAGGTCGCCAGTGTGCATCCAGCCCTCTGCGTCGATGCTCTCGGCGGTGGCTTTGGGGTTGTTCCAGTAACCCAGCATCACGCTGTAGCCGCGGGTGCACAGTTCGCCGATCTCGCCACGCGGGACAGTGTTGCCTTCGGCGTCCACCACCTTGCTCTCCAGCCGGGGCTGGGTGCGACCGACGCTGGTCACGCGACGCTCCAGGTCGTCAGCGGCACCGGTCTGCAAGGACACCGGGCTGGTCTCGGTCATGCCATAGGCAATCTGCACTTCGGCCATGTGCATCTCGCCAATCACGCGGCGCATCACCTCGATCGGGCAGGTCGCGCCGGCCATGATCCCGGTGCGCAGGCTCGACAGGTCGAACTCTCCACGCTGCGGATGGTCCAGTTCGGCAATGAACATGGTCGGCACGCCATACAGCGCAGTGGCTTTTTCCTGCGCCACTGCCCGCAGCGTGGCCAGCGGGTCGAAGGCATCGCTGGGGTAAATCAGTGCGCTGCCGTGTGTCATGCAGCCAAGGTTGGCCATGACCATGCCGAAGCAGTGGTACAGCGGCACCGGCACCACCAGCCGATCGTGCTCGGTAAGGCCCAGGCTTTCACCGACCATGTACCCGTTGTTGAGGATATTGCTGTGGCTAAGGGTGGCCCCCTTGGGGAAACCGGTGGTGCCTGAGGTGTACTGGATGTTGATCGGATCGTCGCAACGCAGTTGTGCCTGGCGCGCAGCCAGGGCCTCGCCGCTGACAACCTCGGCACGGGCCTGCAATGCGTGCCAAGCCAGGAAGCCCGGCGGTGGCGACAGCGCCAGGCTGACCACGCCACGCAGCTCGGGGAAGCGCTCGCAGATCAGCGCGCCCGGTTGGCCGTTGGCCAGGCCCGGGAGCAGGCCCTGCAGCGTGGCGTGGTAATCGGAGGTCTTGAACGCATCGGCACAGATCACCCAGCGGCAGCCGGACTGGCCAAGGGCGTAGTCCAGTTCGCTGGAACGGTAGGCCGGGTTGATGTTGACCAGGATCGCGCCAACCTTGGCGCTGGCAAACTGGGTAATGCACCACTCGGCGCAGTTGGGTGCCCAGATGCCAAGACGGTCACCGGGCTGCACGCCCAGGGCCATCAGCGCGCGGGCGTGCTGGTCGACGGCGTCGGCCAGTTGCCGCCACGTGTAGCGCAGGGCCTGATGGTGAACCACCAGCGCCTCACGCTCGGGGAAGCGGGCCACGGTGGCGTCGAAGGCGTCGCCGATGCATTGGGTCAGCAGGGGCTTGTCCTGGTTGCCCTGGGTGTAGCTTGGCTGGGGCATGGGCGTTCTCTTGTTGTTCTTGTGTTTTCTGTGCTGGCCTCTTCGCAGGTAAACCCGCTCCTACAAAAACCTCCACCGGCCTCAAATGTGGCGCCGTCCTTTGTAGGTTTACCCGCGAAGAAGCACACACCGGTTTAGCGAACGAACACCTGCGGCGTCGTGGTAGACATGTCACCACCCGGCAACTTGATGTTCTTCACCTTTTCCAGCGTATCTGGGTTGAACACCGCCAGGTCATTGAAGGTGCCGCCCAGGTAAAGCTTGTCGCCCTTCTTGTCGAACGTCACGCAGTAGTAGGTGTGCTCCAGATTAGCCGCCTTGATCAGCTTGCGCTGTTTGATGTCGTACTTGGCCAGGCGGTTGAGCACGCCGTAGATCTGGTTCGGGTCCTTGGGCGAGCGCAGGCCGGTGAAGTACAGCTCGGTCAGGTCGGCGAACTCCTGGGTGTGGGTCTTGCCGGTCTTCAGGTCGATGCTCAGGTAGCCATACAGCGGTTCGGCGGTGGCCGGGTCCTGCTTGTCATCCTTGAACTTGGCAATGGTGTACAGCATGGTGAACTCATGGCGCGGGCTCTGGTGCGGCCAGAAGTACAGCACATCCGGGGCGCTGTAGCCTTTGCGGTTCCAGTTGCGCAGCGGCAGGGCTACCGAGTATTTGCCGGTCTTCACGTCCATCTTGTAAATGTCCGGCCCGGCAACGTACAGGCTGCCATCGTCGGAGGCGCGCATCAGGTACACCTGGCGCGGCATCGGGAAGCTGCGTACGGGCTTGGCCTGAAGGCCATCGGCGGTGCTGAACACCTCCAGCCGGGGTGGCTTGACCACGTAATGGTCGTTCAGCCTCTGGGTCGGGTTGACCGTGGCATACACCTCTTTGCCGTCTGGGCTGATGGCGAACGAATAGATCGACCGGCCGACTTCACCGGCTACGCTGGACAGGTTGGCGTGGAAGGTGTTCTTGCAGGTGTCCAGGTCGATGCCGTAGATGTCGCCGTAATGGTTGTTGAGCACGTAGGCGGTGCGATTGTCCGGCGCCATCATTGCGGTGCCAGGGCCGAACTTGTCCGGCATCCGGCAGCTCTTGTAGACCGTGTCACTGGCCACATCGACCACATGCAGGTTGTTCGGGTAGTTGGTCACGATCATGTATTCGTGGCCAGCCTTGAGTGCCGGGCCAGTGTCGTCGGCCTGTGCCAGCCCGGCGCAAGCCATGGCGGCGATGGTGAGCGCCAATGGCGCGCAGCGTCCAGCTTTCATGCGGTTTCCCCTTGTCATTCTTGTTGGGCCGTCACTTGTCTTTCGGGAACACGGTGCCGAGGTTGCGCCAGTCCTCTGCCGAGTTGGTCGCCTGGGCGTTCCAGTCCTGGTAGGTGCTCATCATGTCCGGCACCTGGGCCGGCCACCAGCAAGGGTCGGAACAACCATAAAGGTCGGCCTCCATCGGCTGGCACAGCGAGCTCACGCCGCCAAAGGCGTCCACCTCCCAGCCGGGGTCGGTAGTGGCCGTGCAGCCGGCCACCGCGCTCATTGCCATCACTTCCTCGACACGGTCTTCGGCGGCGGCCTGCTCCAGGATGCGCGCCTTGTTGTTCAGGGGCTTCAAGTGCTTCATGTCAGTGCGCCTTCCGCGGGGTGATGTAGCGATCGATGAAGGCCGGGTTGGCGGCCATGATGCGGCTGTAGACTTCAATGCCGAAGTCCACCCAGTCGCGCATCAGCTCGCAGTAGTGATACGTCGGGTGCTGCGGGTCGCCGTAGCGCGCATAGCTTTCGTGATAGCAGCCGCCGGAGCACAGGTTGCGGATGCGACAGCTTTCACAGCCGGTGTTGCTGCGGTCCAGGCGCTGCGACAGGAAGTCGTTGAGCTGCGCCTGCTTCACGCCCTGGTGCACGTTACCGAAGGTGGGCAGGCTGGAGCCGGTGAAGCGGTGGCACAGGTTCAACTCACCTTCGTGGTCCACTGCCAGCATCTTCAACCCGGCGCCACACGGCAGGGCCTTCTTGTGGCCTTCGTGGATGTCGGTGATCAGCTGATGCAGGTTGGAGAACCCGATGTTGCGGTGCTCCAGTGCCGCCTCCAGGTAGCGCCGGCCGAGCGCCTTCATGTTGGCGAAGACTTGCACCAGCTCGTCGCCAGTGAGGTTGAAGTCGGCCATGTCGCCAGAGGTAACCGGGGCAAAGCCGACCTCGGCGAAACCCATTTCGTTGAACAGGTGGTTCCAAATGGTTTCAACGTCAGTAATGCCACGGGTCAGCGTAACCCGCGCACCCACTGGCCGGCTGGTGTAGCGCGACAGCAGCAGGTCGGCCTTGCGCCGCACCACGTCATAGGTGCCCTGCCCGCCCACGGTGATACGGTTGCGGTCATGCACGGTCTTGGGGCCATCGATGCTGATCGACAGGCCAAAACGGTGGGCGTTGAGCCAATCGATGATTTCTTCGGTCAGCAAAGTAGCGTTGGTGGTCATGATGAACTCCACCTGCTTGCCCGCTTCGGCGAACCGCCGCTCGCAGTAAGCCACCATGTGTTCGATCAACGGCCGGTTGGACAGCGGTTCGCCACCGAAGAACACCACGCTGTAGCGCTGCTCGTTGGGTGATTCCTTGAGCAGCATCTCCACCGAGGCTTCGGCGGTGGCGGTACTCATCTTCTTGCCGGCGGAAGGCTTGTCCAGGTCTTCCTTGTAGCAATAGGTGCAGCTGAGGTTGCAACCGGTGTTGACGTTGAGCACCACGGTGTTAAGAGCGGTGCGCTCGACTTGCCTGAGGGCGATTTCCGGGGTCAGCGGCGAGCCGTCGCTGACCAGCTCCAGCGCGATCAGCTCGCGCAGGGTGTCCTGGATATCGTCGCCGGCAAACTGCTGGCCAAGGCGCTGCATCAGCTCCTCGGCCGAGCAGCCTTGCTGGCGCAAGGTGTCGATGATGCCGCCGGTCACCGCGTCAGCGGTGAACAGCGAACTGCTGGGGATATGGAACAGCATGCGGTCGGCATCAACCTGTACTTCGTGCAGGTTGCGTTCGACCAGGTTCAGTAGTACGCCCATGGCGACCTCCCGATAATCGATCCGTTGGAAAACCGTTGTAGCCTGCCGTTACGGCAGCGGCGGGTTATTCCAGCGCTGTACGGTGACGATCATGTGCCCTTCGCCGGTCTGGCCACCGTCGGCCAGCGTGGCGATGACCTTCAGGTTACCGGCGTTGTTGGTCATCATCTTGCGCTCAGGGTTGGGCCCGGCACCGCCTGGCACGAACACACCGTCGGCCTGCATCTGCCCGGCGAAATTGACGTCTTCATCCTCGACAGCACGCTCGTTGAACGGCTCGACCTTCCAGCTGGCCGGCAGGTAGCCGATACGCAGCGGCTGGCCATTGGCATCCTTGCCCCAGGCTTCGGCCTCGAAACGCCCCTGCACTTTCGGCACGGAGGCACCGTTCTCGCCAATGCGCGCGATGGAGAACGCCGGCACGACCTTCACTTCATCGACTTTGTCGTAAACCGCCAGGTTCACGCCCTTGAGCGCACCTACCGCCACCTCGCGCAGCCCTGGCCTGGCATCGGCCGCGGCACGGGCCTTGACCCTTACCAGGGTCGGGGTCTGCTCCAGCACTTCGGTCACTTCCACCCCGGCACCCAGGTCCGGCTTGCCAGTCAGGCCACTGCCAACCAGGGTGATTTCGCTTTCGCCTCCGGCCTTGATGAACGCCGGTTGTACCGCCAGCAACTGCGCCTTGCCTTCTTTTACGGCGCTGAAGTCCAGGCCGCGCTCATCGTGATCGGCTTCGAACATACGGCCTTTCATTTCGCCATCCAGCGCGGCGAACACCTGGCGCAGGTTGGCATCGCCAACCTTCACATTGCCCCGCCATTCATAACCGTTGTACAGGATGGCCGAGCCGCTGCCGTTGAACGGTGTACCGTCGGCGTAAGCACCCTTGACCTCGACCTTGAAGGTATCGCCCTCTCCGGCCGTGACGCTCATCACCCCACGTACATCGCCCTTGGCCAGCATATGGCCACTGAATGCCCACTGCCCCGGCAGTACGTCCGCCTTGGGTTTGGCCTTCTGCCATTCGTCCCAGGCCGCGCTGTCCATCGGGAAGCGCTTGGCAAGGTCCGGCACCACTTGCTGCAGGGCGATCGGCAGCCAGTCGCGGTCACGCGCCTGGGCCTGGTATTCAAGGGACGGCCATTGGCCAAGGTGGAAGTGGACCAGGTGTTCCCACTCCTTGGCCGGGCGCCGTTGCAAAGCGACACGGGCACCCGAGTGGCAACGGCCACAGGTCTCGCTGAGCTGGGTGTCGAAGTGCTCGACGGTATTGAGCCGACGCTCCATGGCGTAACGCACGCCATCGGTTTCGCTGGGCGCCAGGCCCTGTTTGTCGGCCAGGTATTTGACCAGCGTGCGACGGTCGTCGTCGCTGATCTGAAGGCCATGCATCACCTGCATGCGGGCGATGCTCATCAGCCAGCCTTCCGGCGTCTTGCGCTGGTGGCTGATGCGGCTATAGGTGTCGTTGCCTTCGGGGATATGGCACCCCATGCACTTGTTCTGCAACAGGCTCGGGCCCTGCTCGGCCGCCATGGCCTGGGTGCTCAGCAGCGCGGCGGCGACCAGCGCCAGTTTGCCCGCATGCCGCCGGAGTCGAGTCGTCTTCAAGGTCAGACCTCCACGGTTGTTGTTCTTATCGTTTTCGCACGCTTTGGTACAGCAGGTGTGCATGTGACGGTTGTGATACAGGAACTGTGCCAGTTAGGGTAAAAGCGTTTCCTTTCAACCCTTTAAGCGGTTTTCGGGGCTTGGCCAGGAGCCGGGATGGCCATTTGCAGCGTGCCATTTCGCGACAGGGTGTTTCATGTTGAGACAGGGCCCGCGAAGAGACCGAACAGCCACTGTTTCACCACCGTCTCACACCGTCTCAATGTGCAACAGCGCAACCTGGCAATCGCAGCCTTGCGCTCAGGCAAAACCCAACGCCCACAACGCTTTGCGGCCATCGGCCCAGGTTGGCACGGCCATTGCGCCAGTGCCCGTCACATCCAATGACAAGAGGCACAGCCCCATGCTTTCCGAACTGCCCATCCTGCCCGCCACCCGCGCCTTTCTCGAACGCAAGCTGAAGATGCGCATCGGTGCCGACTGGCAGGACGCCGCCAGCGGTCGCACCCTGTCGTTCCGCAACCCGGCCACCGGCGAGGTGCTGGGTGAAGTGCCGGCCGCCGAGGCCGAAGATGTCGACCGCGCCGTGCGCGCTGCGCGCCAGGCCTTCGACGACTCGCCCTGGAGCCGCATGCGCCCGCGCGAGCGGCAGAACCTGCTGTGGCGCCTGGCCGACCTGATGGAGCGCGATGCGCGCCAGCTGGCCGAACTGGAATGCCTGAACAATGGCAAGAGCGCCGCCGTGGCCCAGGTGATGGACGTGCAACTGGCCATCGACTTCCTGCGCTATATGGCGGGCTGGGCCACCAAGATCGAGGGTAGCACCGTCGAAGCGTCCATGCCGCTGATGCCTAACGACCAGTTCCACGGCTTCGTGCGCCGCGAGGCAGTGGGCGTGGTTGGCGCCATCGTTGCCTGGAACTTCCCACTGCTGCTGGCCTGCTGGAAGCTCGGCCCGGCACTGGCCACCGGCTGCACCGTGGTGCTCAAGCCTGCCGATGAAACCCCACTGAGCGTGCTCAAGCTGGCCGAGCTGGTCGACGAGGCCGGCTACCCGGCCGGCGTGTTCAACGTGGTTACCGGTACTGGCCTGAACGCCGGCGCCGCGCTCAGCCGCCACCCCGGCGTAGACAAACTGACCTTCACCGGCTCCACCGAGGTCGGCAAGCTGATCGGCAAGGCGGCCATGGACAACATGACCCGCGTCACCCTGGAACTGGGCGGCAAATCGCCGACCATCGTCATGCCCGACGCCAACCTGCAGGAGGCCGCAGCCGGTGCGGCCACGGCGATCTTCTTCAACCAGGGCCAGGTGTGCTGCGCAGGCTCGCGGCTGTATGTGCACCGCAAGCACTTCGACAATGTGGTGGCCGACATCGCCGCAATTGCCAATGCCATGAAGCTGGGCAACGGGCTGGACCCGGCGGTGCAGATGGGCCCGCTGATTTCAGCCAAGCAGCAGGACCGCGTCACCGGCTACATCGAGCTTGGCCGCGAACTGGGCGCCACCATCGCCTGCGGGGGTGAAGGTTTCGGGCCTGGTTACTTCGTCAAGCCGACGGTGCTTGTCGATGTTAACCAGCGTCACCGCCTGGTACAGGAAGAAATCTTCGGGCCGGTACTGGTGGCGATGCCATTCGATGACATCGACGAAGTGATCGGCATGGCCAACGACAATCCCTACGGCCTGGGTGCAAGTATCTGGTCCAACGACCTGGCCGCTGTGCACCGCATGATCCCGCGCATCAAGTCCGGCTCGGTGTGGGTCAACTGCCACAGCGCGCTGGACCCGGCGCTGCCGTTTGGTGGCTACAAGATGTCTGGCGTTGGTCGTGAGATGGGCTCAGCGGCCATCGAGCACTACACCGAGCTGAAATCGGTGTTGATCAAGCTCTGATCCTTTTTCCTGTACCGGCCTCTTCGCGGGTGAACCCGCTCCTACACCCGGTATCACGTGCCTTGTAGGCGCGGGGTCACCCGCGAAGAGGCCGGCACAGGCAACAAAAAAACAACAATAAAAACCATGGAGCAAACCCATGAGGCACACACTCGCCTGCACATTGGCCCTGCTGTTAACCGCCCCCGCCAGCCAAGCCTACGAGCTGTACAACCACGATGGCACCACCCTCAACGCCAACCTCGAAGCCCTGTTCGGCGTCTTCCACAGCGACGAAAGCTTCAACCAGGCCGGCAACCGCCAACCGGGCAGCACCGCCTGGCAGGAAGGCTACGTCAAATACGGCCTCAACGGCAGCCAGACCCTGGCCAATAGCGGCACCCTCTACGGGGCCTTCAGCCTGCTCAGTTCCGCCACCTGGGGCGATGGCGACGCCGCCGGCCTGACCTTGGGCGACGAACGCCGCACCGCCATCGAAGACTTGTACCTGGGCTGGCGCTCGGCCAACCTGTTCCCGGCGCTGGGCGAAGATGGCGTGGACATTTCCGGTGGCCGCCAGGTCGTCACCCTGGGTGATGGTTTTCTGATCCAGGGTGACCCGGTCAACCTGGGCAAGGTCGACCTGGGGGCCAACTTCGATCGCGGCGGTGCCTACTACCTGGCCGCACGCAAGGCCTTCGACCGCACCGCCGTGCTGCGCCTGGGCGGCAACCAGGGCTGGCGCGGTGACCTGATGTGGTTGAAGTCCGACAACCATTACCAGGCCGACACTTCCCTGGCGGTCGCCAACCTGGAGCACGTCGCCGATACCGGTACCGTCGGCCTGAGCTGGATCCGCGGCCTCGACGTGGACCAGCGCTACGCGCAGATCATGGGCCTGGAACACCGCGACGGCATGGACACCGCCAGCCTGCGCGGGCGCGGCAACCTGGGCGTCAAAGACCTGGAGCTGGCCGCCGAGTACGTGACCCAGGACAAGACCGGCGGGCGCGAGAATGCCTGGTACCTGGAGGGCAGCTGGACCTTCTCCCAACTGCCCTGGTCACCCACCACCACCTACCGCTACAGCCGCTTCTCCGAAGGCTTCGACCCACTGTTCTATGGCCTCAGCCGGGGTTACGGCACCTGGTTCCAGGGTGAAGTGGCAGCCAACTATGCCGGGCCGTTCAACAAGAACAGCCAAGTGCACCATGTAGCGCTGAAGGGCAAGCCACGGGACAACCTGACCGTCGGCGCGCTGTACTTCGACTTCGACACGCTGGACACCGACCAGGGCAACCTTGGCGGGCGCGAGTTGGATCTGTATGTGGAATGGATGGTCAACGACCACTTGCTGATCAGCCCGGTGGTGGGGTTCTACAAGCCGGAGCGCAGTGCGGCCAATGGCGGTACGCAGCTGGGTGGGCGGGATACCGGGACTTACCTGCAATTGATTGTCGGGACCTTTTTCTGATTAGAAATCCCGGGCCGCTTTGCGGCCCATCAGCACATCTGCCAAACCAGGCGCTCAAGCGTAATGGCTCGCCAATTTTTTGCTCATACTTTTCATCTTGCAGTACCTGACCGGCACACCGCGAGGAAGCCCCCCATATATTGGGTAATACGCTCGTGGTCCGCCTTGTCGCGCCCAGACTTTAATATCTTCGGGCAATGTAGGTAGCAATTTAACACTCGACAATCAACCGGGGTGAATGTATTGATCGAGCCACGAACGAGTGGGGTCTGAGCTTCAGCAAGCAATGCCTCCATAGACCCTGTCAATTTTGCCAGTAGCTTCTTGTCTCTCAAGCTGCACATCATTCATCTCCCATGGATGATTTTCTGAGAGAACCGGAGATTGACATGAGATTTTTTTATCAAGGCGCACATCAACATAGCTGCATCGAGAAAACCACTGCCCGTACAGCTTTTCGCCAGGGCGAGCAACTGCTCGCACTGCAGCAATCAGGTTTGCTGCCGCGTACATCGTTAATGCCAACAGACGTGGCCAACTCCGTTTTTGAACATGAACGCAGAGCTATCGCCTATTCCCCTTATGGCCATGACGGACTGAAAAACCCCATCCATTTCGGATTCAAAGGAGAATACCGCGATACACTCACGGGAAATTATCTTCTGGGCAACGGCTACAGGCTATACAATCCGGTTATTATGCGATTCCAAAGTCCCGATCATGATGCTCCATTCGATCGGGGTGGAATTAATGCCTATACCTACGTGTTGGGCGACCCCATAAACTTACGAGACCCTTCTGGGCATCAACCCATCGGTATCGGAAAAATAGCCTTTAGCTATGAAGGCTGGGCTGCGAGGTTGGATGATCTTGCAGTTTTCTGGACCTCGGACTTGTCAAGTCCCACCGGGCTCGTCTTGAACATCTACGGGCATGGAGCACCAGGAAAAATTCAGATGAGTCGGGGTAACCTGATATCGGGTACCAAGATGCTAGCGGCCCTCAACGATGAGCTGGGCATCGATGCTTCCCAACAACCCATCCATCTAATCTCCTGTTACTCTGCAAACCGTCCTCATGGCGGTGGACTTTCGATGATGGAACAACTCATGAACAAGACTCAATCATCTGTGACGGGATATCAGGGCCCCGTACACGTCCGTGAGGTGTATACCCCTGACCGCTATGCAATCGAAATTGTCGAGTCCAACACTTTCAAGCCAGGCTCAGAAAACCATAAGAAATTTCTCTACCATCCGGTGACAATTTCTCCAGGCAATACGGAGGCCTTAGCTCTTCATCCCAGGGATAATTACTCATTAAGCAATAACATCAGACGGCTGTAAGAGTGAACGTGCCCCCCCATGACCCAAACCTCAAGTGCGGTGTCCAGTAGGGCTGATTTACCGCCTCCTGGTCTCAAACCAAGCCAACCCCTGCTCCCTTAGCCACCGCCGCACGCTCCTCTGCTGTTCACCCGCAAGCCCCGACAATACCGCCTCAACAGGCCGCCCACTGCGCATTTGTCGCACCACCGGCGCCAGTTCCACCCCCTGCAAATGCCACACCCCCAACGGCTGATCCGCTGTCACCACGACCTCGGCTTCATCCACCAGCCCGTCACGCAGCACCGGCCGCCGCTCAACCCGCACCGCTTGCCAATCAGCCGCCTGATGCAGGGGTTCCGCATCCGGCCAACCCTGGCGCCGGGCCCAGAACGGTTGCCCCACCCGGCTTTGTTCCTGGGCATAAAAATCCCGGCCAATGCGGGCAAAACGCAAGAACAGCTGCTCGACCCGCTGCTGGTGAAACTGCCGCGCCAGCTCGGCCCGTTCAGGCCTGCGCAGCAACGTATTGATCACCACCGGCGCCTGCAATGCCGAAGAGAGCGACTGAAAAATCCCGTTGCCCGACAGCGGGTCAACGGCCATGGCGGCATCCCCCACCCGGATCCAGTCCTGCCCGACACATTCACCCGCCAGAATGGCGGTACTGCTGCGTGCATGCACCTGTGCCGGTATCAATGCCTGATCGTCGAACAGTTCAGCGACCAACGCGCTGCGGCCCCGCAACGCCACGCAGTACGCTGCCAGCCCAGCCTTTGCCGGCAGCCCGGCAGCGTCCTGGGTGACTTGCCAGTAACAGCGGCCATCTTCCAGCCGTGCCATCCACGCCCAGCCATCCTCCAGGCTCTCCACCGCCGACGCAGGCGCACCCGGGCTACCCTGCCAGACATTGAGCAGGCTGACCGTTTCCGGCCCACGCAGGCGGTCTGTGGCCAGGGGCGCCTGACGGCCTCGAGCCTCGACCAGGAAATCAGCAGTCAGCACCTGCCCATCGTCCAGGCGCACATGATGACCGCCCCCCGGCACGACCTCACGCACCCGCGCCTCGACCACACTCACGCCTGCGCGCTGAAGGTCTTCGCGCAGCGCCTGGTCAAAACGTTGCCGGTCGAGCAAAAACTCCTGGTTCATGTGCAGGTGCTGGCCGTTCCAGCGTACCTGGCGGGTGGCCGGCATGGCCGCCTGGCTCAAGGCCCCACCCAGGCCTGCATGACGCAAGCCCTCCAGCACCCGCTGCGAAACACCTTCAACTGCCGCGAAACGGCGCCACTCCGACACCACCGTCACGGTGTAACCCAGCCGCCGCAAGCCAATGGCCGTGGCGGCCCCCGCAGGGCCGGCGCCCAGCACCACGATGCGCAGCTCAGCCATGGCGGCCACCTCGCCGCTCGGGCCCTTTGAAGGCCGCATGTTCACGCAACCAGTCATGCACTTGCTGGCGGTCCATTCCCTGGGCATCACGCAGCAAGGCGGCAATCTTCCCGCTCAACGCCGCACAACCCAGGCTCGCACCCGCCCGCTCACCCGCCCCCACGTAAGCGCCAAAATCCGCCTGTCGAGTACCCAGCCACGACCACTGGCCCGGTGCACAGCGGGCATCGCCAGTGACCCGAATGACACCCGGGTAGCTGGCCGGGAACACCGGCCCACCCTGCGCCGGGCTGGATGCACACAACAGCACACCCGCGGCCAAAGCCTCGGCACAGGCCTGGTGCAGCACGGGCCGGTCCTGCTGCAAGCCCAGGCTGAGGTTGATCAGCGTCGCCCCCGACTCCACCAGCCACAGCAATGCGGCAGCCACCTGCAACGCACTGGTGCTGGCCTGAGCACTGAACACCTGGGCCACCAGCACCGACACCGGACCGGCCTCGTGTTGCAAGCTGGCGAGCACCGCACTGCCGTGCCCAAGTTGGTCTGGGAGCATTTCACCTTCGCGCAACTGGCCGTCTTCCAGCCAGAAACGGCGGGCGTCCCGCAAGCCGTTGGCCTGCTCCGGCGAGCAGCCGCTGTCGATGATGCCAACGCGCACGTCAGTGCCCATGCTTGATCACCTCCTGCGCCAGTACCTGCAACTGACCGTCATGCAGTTGCAGATGCAGGTCGGCATCGGCCAGGGTCGAAGCCCGGTGGCTGATCAGGATGCGCGTGCGGCCGGCGAACAGCTGGTCGATGGCCGCGATCACTTCACGTTCGGTGGCTTCGTCCACCGCCGAAGTGGCCTCGTCCAGCACCAGAATCGCCGGGGCCTGCAACACTGCACGAGCAATGGCGATGCGTTGTTTCTGCCCCCCGGACAACTGCTGGCCGCGCTCGCCCAGCAAGCCATCCAGGCCCAGCGGCAGGCTGTCGACCAGGCTGTCCAGCCGCGCCAGGCGCACCACCCGTTCCAGTTCATCACGGCTGGCCTCGGGCACGCCATAAGCCAGGTTCTGCGCCAGGGTGCCACGGAACAGCACGATGTCCTGGCTGACCACGGCGATTCGCCTGCGCAGCGCAGCCACGTCAAGGTCGCGCAGGTCGACGCCGTCCAGCAGGATGCGCCCGGCGTCCGGGTCGTAGAAGCGCTGCAGCAGGTCGATCAGGGTTGACTTGCCCACGCCGGAGGCACCGCTGATGGCGACTTTCAGGCCACCCGGGATACTCACCTGCACGTTGTTCAGTACCGCACCCTGGCGCCCCTCATGGGCAAAGCTCAGCGCCTCCAGGCGTAACTCGCCTGGGCCGTCAGGCATGGGCTGCGGATTGACTGCCTGATGCACGGTCACCGCTTCGCGCTTGAGCTCCATGACCCGCCCCAGGCTCACGGCCATGCGCTGCACCGCCACATACAGGCCCAGCAGGCTCTGCACCGGCCCCACGGCCATGCCCATGTAGGTAGAAAAGGCGATCAACGCGCCCAACTGCCAGGTACCCTGGATCACCCACCAGCCACCGATCAGGAACGCACAGGCGCGGCACCACGAGGTGAGCGTGCCGGGGATAGCCTGGGTGAAGAATTCGGTCACCTGCACCTTCAGCAGCTGGCGCATGTAACCTTGCCCAAGCTGGTCCAGGCGCCCTGCTTCCCGGCCTTGCTGGCCGGCCGCCTGAATGAACTTCATCGCCGGCAGGGTCTCGACCAGAAAAGACGACACATCCGCCGAGCGCTCACGCAGGTTGCGCACTTCGCGTTCCACCTTGCGCCGCATCCAGCGCAGCCACAGCACCTCGATCGGCACCAGCACCGCCAGCAACAGGGACAACTGCCACGACAGCATCAGCATCAACGTCACCGCACCCACCAGGCCGATCACCGCCGACACCGCCGAGAACAGCGAGTCCACGGCAAAGCGCTGGATCTCTGCCACATCGCCATCCAGCCGCGAAAGGATGTCGCCGATACGCCGCCGCCCGTAGAAGGTCGGTGACAATTGCTGCAGATGGCGGTAAAGGTCATCGCGCAAGGCGAACAGGATGCGCCCCGACAGGCGCGTATGCAGGTAGCGGTTGACGCCGGCCAGCACAGTGCCCAGCAGGCCCGCGCCGATCATGATTGCCGCCATGTGCCAGAGGGTCTGGTAGTCCTTGGCCAACAGCCCTTCGTCGATCAGGGTCTTGACCAGCCAGGGTTGCGCCAGCGCCAGCAGCGATGCACCCAGCGATAAGCCGAGCAACAGGCCGATGGCACGTCGGTGTGGGCGCACGAAACCATACAGCCAGGCCAACGCCTGGCGCATGAGTACAGGGTCGCTGGAATCCACCAGCCTTGCGAACAGGCCGCCCACGTCAGCCGCGCAACTGCTTGAGCTTGCGGTACAGCGTCGCCCGGCTGATACCCAGTGCCGCGGCGGCGGCCGAGACGTTGCCCTGGTGGCGCGCCAGAGCACCGCGAATCTGTTCCAGTTCACTGTCCTTGAGGCTGCCGGAGGGCGCTGCGCTGCTGGCGAGTTCGTCCAGCAGGCAGTCGGTAAGGTGATCGAGTGTCAGCACCTGCTCGCCATCCTCGCGCATGGCGAGGGCGGTGCGCACCACCATTTCCAGCTGGCGGATGTTGCCTGGCCAGTCGAAGCCTTCGAGCAACGCGGTCAACGCCGGGTCGAGGGTTACGCCACGCGCATCGGCCTTGTCCAGCAGGCCTTGGATGATCGCCGCCAGGTCGTCGCGTTCGCGCAGGGCCGGCAGGCGCAGCGACACGCCGTTGACCCGGTAGAACAGGTCTTCACGGAAGTGCTGCTCCTGCACCAGGCGCTTGAGGTCGCGGTGGGTGGCGCAGATCAGCGCCACGTCGATGTCCTGCTCGTCGCCCGCCCCCAAGGGTGCTACGCGGCGCTCCTGCAGCACCCGCAGCAGGCGTGCTTGCAGGGCCAGCGGCATGTCGCCGATTTCGTCGAGGAACAGCGTGCCACCATGGGCCTGCATCAGCCGCCCGACCATGCCACCCCGGCGCGAACCGGTGAAGGCGCCCTCGCGATAGCCGAACAGCTCGGACTCGATGAGCCCTTCGGGAATGGCCGCGCAGTTGACTGCCACAAACGGTTTGTCGGCACGCGGGCTGGCCTGGTGCAAGGCGCGAGCGACCACTTCCTTGCCGGTACCGGTTTCGCCCAGCAGCAGCACTGGCAAACCATTGCCCAGCCCCTGGCGAGCCATGCGCAGGTTGCGCGCCAGGCGTTGATCACCACCGGCCAGAGCATCGAGTGCAGGTGACTGTTTGCTCAAGGCCGGCTTGCTGGATGGTGTGCTGGGGGTTACCCGGCCATGGCGCGGCAGCTGTAGGGCACGGAAATAGAACTCGCCCTTGGCGGTCTGCACGCTGCTGACCCCACCCTGCCACAGGCGAGCGATAAAGGCCGGGGAACGTTCGCCCAGCAGGTCGGTGCTGCGCCGACCAATCAGTTCGTGACGCGGCACCTGCAACAGCTGGCAGGCACTGTCGTTGGCAGCCAGCACTTCGCCGTCCAGGCTCAGGGCCAACAGGCCGTGCCAGGCACTGTTGAGGTACTGCGGGCGGCTGTGGAAGGCCAGCACCAACTGGTCCGGGTGGCACAGGCCAAACAGGCGGCTTTCAATGTTGCCGGCCGCCAGCATCAGGGTCGACAGGCTGTCCTGCGGTTGCGCCATCACCCCTTCGCGGGTGATGTCGAGCACGCCGATCACCTCGCCCCGCGGGTCGCGCAGTGGCACGGAAGTACAGGAGAACGGGCTCAGGCGGTCAAGGTAATGTTCGCCGCAGTTGATCAGCGTCGGCCGGCCTTCGACCACGGCCGTGCCGATGGCATTGGTGCCGCGCAGCGATTCGCTCCAGCAACTGCCCGGGTGCAGATCGCGCAGGCCTTCGCGTTGCAGCACGTGCTTCTGGCCTTCGATGGCCAGCACGTTGGCCTGGGCATCGCCGAGGATGACGATGCCAGCCTTGCCCTGGCGCGCGACCAGGTAGTCGAGTTCGGGGGTAACGGCATCGATCAACAGGCGGTTGCGCGCCAGCAGCAGGCGCAGGTCATGGCCCTGTTCCAAGCCCAAGCCGACCTGTTCGCCCTGCAGGCAATCCAGGCCGTGGCCCAGGCTGCGGCGCCAGGAAGCGTCGATCTCATCACGCAGCATGCCCAGCGGTAGTTCGCCTTCGCTGACCAGCTTCAGGCGGGCCTCGCGGGATTCGTGCAGCGGGTCGTGGGCGTTTGTTATAAGTTGTCGCGCCATTTTCTACTCCGGCTGTGCCCTGCAACGTTGGCAGGGTACGGGCTTGGGAATTTTCCGCAGTGTGCGGGAGAAATGGCTGGCCGTCATCTGGTAGTGGATGGATTGGGGTGTAGCTGGCCAGGTTACTGTAAGCGGGCGCAATTGCTGTGGGCGCTGGCTTGCCGGCGATCACCGGCGTTGCCGGTGCGATACACCGCGTCGCCTGCTTCGCGGGCTTGCCCGCTCCCACAGGGTGGCACCAAGCCTGAGGACTGCGCATACCTGTGTGTGCGGGCGAGCCCGCGAAGAGGCCCTCGAGGTCAATCAGGGATATCGATCGCTATCACCAATACCCAAGCCCCGTCAGGCACTCGACGCCGCCTTCCGCCCAGCCAGCTGCTGCCTCTCAACCCCATCCAGCAACGCCTCCACCACCGCCTTGGCCGAATCCAACCCATGGTCATTGCTCAACAACAGATCACGGCAGGTGCCCTTGGCCAGTTCCAGCGCCTTGAGGTTGGTCGCAAACGCCCCTTTCAGCAGCGTGGACAGGCGCACCAGCGCATCTTCGTAATCCACGCCCGAACGAACGGCGAACAACGGTGGATGGCTGCATTATCGCGACAAAAGGCCCACACATCGACCGCGCAGGTGCCGTTGAATCTGCTTCAAGGCTGCTGATTCTGGCTCAAGAACTTGTCCACCGTGGCCTTGCCATCAGCTGGATCCCCCGCCACCTGCCACAACCGCCGCTCGATCCCCTGCGCCAGCAAGTGCCCCACCGCCGATTCAATCGCCGACAGCACGCACAACTGCGCCGGTTCATTGGTGGTATACCCCACCTCGGCTTCCAGCAGCTTCTTGAACTCGATGAACTTGAACACGCCGGCACTGCGCCCTACCGAGTAGATGGTCTTGCTGGTCATCACGTTGGCCAGCACCTGCCCGGTGCGCACGTCCACAGCGCGCAGGTTGACGGTGACCTGGTCCACCCGGTACTCGCGGGAGATGTCGATGCCTAGGTAGCGGGCGCCTTCGCCGCCGCTGCGCACGTTGGTGTCGTAGGCAATGATGCCGCCCTCCAGCATCAGGTTGGCGGCCTGCAGCGGGGGCAGTTCGCCCATGATGTTTTCCGCGACATCCGGCTTTTTCTGCGACGCGCGGATGATCTTGCGCTCGGTCAGCAGGTTCTGCAGCCCTTCACGCTCCAGCACCACGAACCAGCCGCTGGCACTCAAGGCGTCCATCAACATGCTGGCCGCGCCTTGGGTGACGCTGGTGGAAAACGAGCTGGCCGGGGTCGGCTTGTACTGCCCGGTCTGGTCGCGGAAGCCGTACACCACGGCCATCAGCCGGCCTTTGGGCCGTGGCATGTTGATCAGGTCGTAGTAGGTCGAGGCCCGAGGGGTCAGGGTCGGGGTTTCCGAGTCCTGTTCGGCCGACATGGGTTCGCGCAGGCTGCAACCACTTTGCAGGCCCAGGGCGGTGAGGATCAGCAGCGCGCTCAGCAGACGTTTCATGGTGTTCTCTCCCCAACATAAAAGCCCTTCCCTCTCAGGGGTTCAGGCCGCTGACCTCAATGATCGAAATTTCTCCTGTGGCACGATCGGTGACCTTGATGCTCAAGGCCCCGGAATCGTCGATGACGTCGATGAGAAACGCATCGGTCGCCATGCTGCCGGTGTTGCCGTTGCTGATGTTGTCCAGCAACTGCGACAACATCCGCGACTCCAGCTGGTTGCTGAAGCGCTCAAGGGCCGTGGTGCCGGTAAAGGCCGAGGCGCGGTCCTTGAGGTCCGGGTCGTCGTAGTCGTTCTGCGCCTGGGCGTTGTTCAACAGCCAGGTGCCGTTCAACGGGTTGCCGCCAAAGGCCGGGTTGACCGGGGTGTACACCAGCTCGGTGGCCTGGGCAGCACAGGCGCTGGCCAGCAGGCAGGCGGCAATGCAACGGGGTATGCGGTGGTTCATAGCTCGTCCCTCTCCAAGTCGGTGGTGTCCTGTAGCAGACGTTGCAGCTTGCGTTGAATGATCTGCTGCTTGACCAGGTCGGCAGCGGCGACGGCCTCGTCTTTGAGCTCGGTGGTATTGGGTGGCAGGAAGCGGCGGTACACCACTTCACGCTCGAACTCCACCGTCACCAGGCTGCCCCAGCGGGCATCCGGGCGTTCGCGTACCACCAGGTTGAAGTCCAGACGGCTGGTGGCACGCAGGCGGTCGGCGAAGTAGTAGTAAAAGTCGTGGCCAATGTGCGAGATGGTGTTGTCGACGATAAAACCCTGCATCTCGTCTTCAGCACCCGCCTTGGCGCAGGTGGTCACCCCAGCCATCAGCAGCAGGCTCAGGCACAGCGCAGTCAGGCGCTTCATGGCGTGTCTCCCGGGCCTACATTCGTCTGCACACCGCGTGCACTTTCGGTAAAGGCCTGCTCGGCGACGAACTGCCAGTCGCTGTAGTGCTCCATCCCCTCGAACCCGCTCCATTCGGCGCTGAAGCCACTGCGCTTGAAAGGGGTGGCGTCCGAACGGCTGTAGACGCCAGTGATACGGCCGTCGATCGAGCGCAGCAGGCCCCATTCGTCGCTGTTGCTGATCGGGTCAGGGTAAAGCCTGCGGATGTGCCGTTTGGCCTGCGGGAAACGGTTGTCCTGCAGCAGGTCGGCCAGGTCCTGGGGGTACTGGGCCAGCCCTGGCGAGGCGCGGTAGTAGCTGCGCAACGCCTGGGCATACTGGCTGCCGACCCAGAGCAACTGGCGTTCGCGGTCGCGTTGGGCGGCGCTCGCCCAGATCGTGCCGATGGCCGCCAGGGCCACGCTGCTGACCGCAATCAGCAGCAGCACACCCAGGTAGGTGAAGCCGCCGTTGGCCTTACCATTCAGCGAAGAGGCTGCCATCACGCGCCCTCCCTGTGGCACCGCTCTTGATGTCGGCCACGCCGCCCGCCACACCCTCGGGCGGCGGCACCAGCTGCCAGGCATCGCTGCGCTCGGTGATCGGGTCGACCGGTGTATTGCGCAGGTAACGTTGTTCCACCAGTTGTTCCAGCGAATCGGGGTAGTGGCCGGTATCACCGTAGTAGTGGTCCAGCGCCTCGCGCAGCACTGCCAGGCTCTGACGCAGGGTGGCCTCGCGCGAGCTTTCCAGGCTGTTGAAGTAGCGCGGCATGGCGATGGTCATCAGCGTGGCGATGATCGCCATCACCACCAGCAGTTCGATCAGGGTGAAGCCTTTGCTGCGTTTCATGGCTGTCACCATTGTCCGTAAGGGATATTGTTCAGGCCTTTGCCGCGGGCCCTGGAATACACGTCGAACACGTCTTCGCCGTCGCGCGGGTTGTCGGGGCTGCTGTCGTAGGCACGCAGGCCCCAGCCGCCTTCGTCTTCATCCTTTGCCGCCACCAGCGGGTCGTGCGGGATGCGCCGCAGGAAGTAGAACTTGGCGCCCTTGGCACTGCGCACATCGCGCACGCCCTCTACCAGCACCTGCAGGTTCGGCGGGTAGCCACTGCTGTCCACGCGCTTCTCGATGTAGCCGGCGTCGAAGGCCCGCTTGTAGGCATCGATGGCGTCGCGAATCTGGTACAGCGCCTCGCGCAGTTGCTGCTCCTTGCCGCGGCGTACCACCGTTTCGGTCAGCGGCGCGGCCATGCTGGCGAGCAACCCGAGCAGTGCCAGGGTCAGCACCACCTCGATCAGGCTGAAGCCGTGCATGCGACGCCGCGCGTTCATGGCCGTGGGCTCCCGTTGACCGGGGCGACCGCCATCTGGCTGTCCACGACCGGTTCATCGGTGGTCGGCGCATTACCGGGTACGTCCATCGGCGGCAGTGGCGCCATCTGGCGCACCTGCATGGCCGACTCGGTGCCCGTGGAAAACTCCATGTCCGACGGGCTCTGGTACGGCAGGTTACGCACGATGCGCGGGGTGATCGCCAGCACCAGCTCACTCTTGCTCATGTCGTCCTTGTTGCTGCCGAACAGCCGGCCCAGGCCCGGGATATCGCCAAGGCCGGGAATCTTGTTGCCACTGGCGTTGTGGTCGTTGCGCACCAGGCCTGCCAGCACCTGGGTTTCGCCGTCATGCAGGCGCAGGCTGGTCTGCGCGTTGCGGGTGTCGACCTGGACCGGGATGGTGCCCTGGCGGGTGGCCTCCAGCGGGGTGGCGTTGCTGACCTCGAGCGCCACCTTGATCGCCACTTCGTTGTTCAGGTGCACGGTGGGCTGCACTTCAAGCTTCAGGCCGACGTCCAGGTAGGTGACGCTCTCGGTAATAACCGGCCCTTGGGTCGACGGCACCGAGGTGGCGCTGATGATCGGTACCCGCTGGCCGATGTGGATGCGCGCTTGCTCGCGGTTGCTGACGCGGATCACCGGGCTGGCCAGGGTGTTGATGTCTTTGTCCTGGGCGTTGATCTTGGCCTGCGGCGCCGGCGCAATGCTGATGCGGCTGGAACTGATGCCCTTGAGCTGGTCGAGCACGCTGACCGGGTTGCCATCGTCGCTCAGCACGCCGAAGGTGTTCGGCCATTGCAGGCCAAGGTCGAGGATGCGCGAGGTGGCCACCTCCATCACCTCCACTTCCAGCACCACCTCGGGGTTGGACTGGTCCTGCGACTGCAGCAGCTTCTCGGCCATGCGCACCGCGTCCGACGTGTCGCGCATGGTCAGGGTGTTGAGGCGCTCGTCAACGAACACGTCGCGGGTCTTGAGCATGGTCTTGACCATGTTCAACGCGGTATTGGCGTCGATGCTGGTCAGGTAGAACGTACGCATGACCAGTTCCTGGTAGTCCTTGGTCTTCTGCGGCGAATCGGGGTAGACCATGACGGTGTTGTCGTTGACGATCTTCTGGCGCAGCTGGTTTTGTTCCAGCAGCAGCGCTATCGCGTCCTCGATGCGCACCTCGCGCACGAAGATGGTGGCTTTCATGTCCGGGCGCAGGTCCTTGTCGAAGATGAAGTTGATGCCGGCCACCTGCGACAGCACTTCGAAGATGGTCTTCAGGTTGGCATCGCGAAACTCCAGGGTGACCGGCCGCTCGAGCTTGCTGCGCAATTGCGGGTACGGCTGCGCGGTGCGTGCCTGCACGTTTTCGATGTCGCTGCGCAGGGTTATGCCCTTCTGGTTCTGCGGGTCCAGACGCAAGACTTCGCGCATGTAACGTTCGGCACCGAACAGGTCGCCCTGGCGCAGCGCCGCCTGGCCAAGCGCTACGCGATCGTCCAGGGTGCGGATCAGCTCCAGCTGGCGAATGCCATCCTGGGCGCGGCGGTTGTTCGGCTCCAGGGTGAGCACCCGGCCATAGCCCATGCGGGCATTGGCGAAGTCGTGGCGGACGCGGTCGCTGTCGGCCTGGCTAATCAGGGCCTCGACTGCCGCCTGGCGGCTGTGGGCCAGGGCGATATTCAGCTCTGTGTCACGCGGGTCGTCGCGCAGGGCCTCTTCCAGGCGGGCGATGCCGGCCTCGTACTGGCCCTCTTTCATCAACTGGTCGCTGTCCTGGCGAACCGCACTGGAGCCGCAACCGGCAATGGCCACGCACAGCGCCACGAGCAGAAACGGAGCAGGCTTGCACAGCTTTGACGACTTCATGGTGCGCTCCCGACAGACAAGGTCTGCGACTGGTGCAAAGGCAGGTAGACCAGGTTCAGCTCGCTGGCCGATACCCGATCGAGGCGATAGGTGTCTTCGATCACGTCGCCTTGGCGCACGACGTAGAGTTTTTCGCCGCTCTGCAGGAAGACCTGCAGGTCGTCGCGGTCACCCATGCGGCCGATGAACTGGAAAGGCAGTTCCGGGGCCGTCGGGGCCGCGGCGACGACAGGTGCCGTCATGACGGGTTGTTCGGTGACCGTGGCCAGGGTTTTGGGTGTGGTCCATTGCTGGGTTGGGAACAGGTCGCGGGAGGCCTGTTCCGGCCCTTTCGCGGGTAAGCCCGCGCCGACCATGGACGCAGCGCTTTCTGTTGCAGGCGCGGGTTTACCCGCGAAGGCCGCGACGCCATCGTCCTGGCCAAACCAATGGTCCGGTGCCCAGGCCAGCGCCGCGCTCACGCCAAGGAAGCCGGCCCAGATGACTGCACGTTGTGTGTTCATCATGACCTCGACAGGTAAAGGGTCATGCGCAGGCGGGCATTGAGCTCGCTGTCGCCGATGCGTTTGCGTTGCAGCTCAAGGTCTTCCAGCACCAGCGTCGGCAGTTGCTTGAGCAGGCCCTTGATAAAGCCGCGAATCTGCGGGTAGCTGCCGCGCACTGGCAGCACGATCTGGTAGCGGGCCAGCTGGGTCTTGGGGTCGATGCCCAGCGCGTATTCACCGCGGGCCAAGCTGATGCGCTCGGCGCTGGCCAGGCGGTACAGACGCTCGATCAGCTCGCTGGCCTGGGGCTGACCGGGCAGTTGCTGGCGCAGGCTGTCGAGGGCCTGCTGCTCGGGCTGGACCGCAATCTTCAGCTCACCCCGCTTGACACGCCCCACCTGTTCGCTGGCCTGAGCTTCGCTGGCGCGCAGTTCGCGTACGCTTTGCCATTGCGGCAGCACACCGGCACACCCCACGCCAATGGCGAGCAGGCCCACGGCTATGGCAGCCAGGCCTACCGGGCCGACAACGCGCAGGCGCTCCTGGAGGATCAGGCTGCTGAACGATTCAAGGGCGCGCATGGCCGGTCTCCCAGGTGGCGGTGAGGGTGAAGCGCACCGGGTGCTCGGGCCGCGCAGCGAGCACTTCGTGGTTGAGCAGCGACACGTCGCTGAGCTCGTCGCTGGCTTCCAGCCGCTGGTGGTACTGCAGCATCGCTTCGAGGTTGCGCGCCTCGGCGGCAATGCGCACCTGGCCCTTGCGCGCATCCGGCGTCAGGCCGAGCAGCGCGACGTCGTCCTGCGGCATGGCTTCAAGCATGGCGAACAGTTGCTGCCAAGGACGTTGCAGTTGCTGCGAAACACTGCGCATTTGTGCCAGGCGCTCAGCCTGCTCCCGGCTGGCAGCGCTGTTATTGGGTTGTGCGATGGCCGGGCGCCGGCCCAGTTGCAGTTCCAGGCTATGGACGCTGGCTTCCAGCGCCACGTGCTCGGTCTGCAAGCGTTGCTGCAGCAGCACCAGGCCGGCGACCATGGCGCAGGCAAGGATGAGCAGCGACCAAACCAGCGGTCCGCTGCGCCGTGGCTGGAATTCCAGGTCGAGGCGGCGCATGTCAGGCCACCGCCCGCCACATGGCGCACAGCGGGTCGGCTTCGCTGGCCGGCTGGCACAATTGCACGGCCGCCAGTTGCGGCACGTCGCAGCGGCCCGGGGCATGCAGGTACACCCGCGGCAGGTGCTCGCCGTACAGCTCACAGGTACGCTCGATCAGTGCTTGCAGGGCTTGGTCGCTGTCAGCGCAGCCTTGCGCCAGCACTTGTTGCCAGGCACCGCCGGCGGCCAGCAGCAATACACTGCGGCGCGGCTCGGCCAGCACGAACAGGAAGTCACCCTGCTCCAGCTGTGACCAGCAACGGTTGTAGGCAGCCATCAGGTATGGCTGCACCGAGCGCAGGCTCAGGCGGCTTTCCCGGCCCAGTGCCTGCAGCCGCTGCAGCAAGGCTTCGGGCAGCGCCGTGGCGATGCGGGCGGCACCGGCAGGCTCCGGTGACAGCACGATGCGCCAGTCGTCCAACGGCTGCCCGTAGAGGTTTTCGAAGCAAGCGCGGGCATAGGCGTCCAGCTCGCGAGGGTGGCCGATGGCGTCACTCCAGGGCACCAGACAGAAGCGGCTGTAGCGGGCCGACAGCAACACCCGCAACTGGGCGCCACGTACCGCATGCTCGGCCAGCAGTGCGGCCAGCCCGTCGACGGCAGCATCCCAGGTCGGTTGGGTGGCGTCGCTGCTGAACGCGCGGCTGCCCAGCCATTGGTGGTGATTGTTGTGCCAGCGACCCAGGCCGACACCCTCGGCGCCCAATACGGCGCAGTAACGGTCAGATGAATGTGACACGGTTGATCTCCTCAAGGGTGGTACGGCCATCGCGGACCAGGTCCAGGGCCGAGGCTCGCAGCAGGCGCAGGCCGCGCTGGCAGGCAAGCGTCTTGATCTGCGCCAGCGGGCGGCGCTCCACGATCATTTGCCGCAGGTCGTCATCCAGGTGCAGCAGTTCGGCAATGGCACTGCGGCCGCGGTAACCACTGCCACGGCAGTGGCCGCAGCCCTTGACGCGGACGAATGTCCAGCCGGCCACCCCCTCGCGGGTCAGGCCTGAGCCATACAGGGTGTCGTCATCGTGTTCGCAGGGCGTGGCACAGTGCGGGCAGGCCAGGCGAATCAGGCGCTGGGCCAGCACCGCGTTGAGCGCAGAAACGAAGCTGTAGGGGTCGACCTGCATCTGGCTGAAGCGGCCAATCACGTCGAACACGTTGTTGGCGTGGATGGTGGTGAACACCAGATGGCCGGTGAGCGCCGATTGCACGGCAATCTGGGCCGTGTCGGGGTCACGGATTTCACCGACCAGGATCTTGTCCGGGTCGTGACGCAGGATCGAGCGCAGGCCGCGGGCGAAGGTCAGGCCCTTCTTCTCGTTGACCGGGATCTGCAGCACGCCGGGCAGTTGATACTCGACCGGGTCCTCGATGGTGATGATCTTGTCCACGCCATGGTTGATCTCGCTGATCATGGCGTACAGGGTGGTGGTCTTGCCGCTGCCTGTAGGGCCGGTGACCAGGATCATGCCGTAGGGTTCTGCCGCCAACCGGCGCAGGGCGCGCAAGGTTTCGTCGGCAAAGCCCAAGGCTTGCAGTTGCACGCCGCTGACCCGGTCGGACAAGTCCTGCTTGTCGAGCACCCGCAGCACGGCATCTTCACCGAAGATGCTAGGCATGATCGACACCCGAAAGTCGATTTGCCGGTCGCCCACGGCCACCTTGAAGCGGCCGTCCTGGGGCACGCGTTTTTCGCCGATGTCCAGCTCGGCCATGACCTTGATGCGCGAGATCACCTGGTCGGCGAAGGCGCTGCCACTGGCCTTGCCGGCACCGTTGAGCACGCCGTCGATGCGGTACTTGATGGTCAGGCCCTGGCCGGTCATGCCCAGGTGGATGTCGCTGGCGTGCAGCTTGAGGGCGTCGTACAGGGTGGAGTTGACCAGCTTGACCACGCGGCTCTGGTCTTCGCTGATACTGGCCAGCGACAGGCGTTGCAGCGGGTCGCTTTCGCTGCTGGCGTCGGCGTCGTGGTCAAGGGCATCGACTGCGTGGAAGCTTTCTTCATGACGGGCCAGGAAGGTGGCCAGATCGGCGGCGTGGGCCAGGTAAAGCGGCGCGCCTTGCAGTACGTCGTCGATCCAGGCCAGGCGAGCGTGGTCGAAGGGGTCGGCGAACACGCCCAGCAGTTGGCCGCCTTGCTCGATCAGCACACATTCGCGCTTGAGGCACTGGGCCAAGGCCAGCTTGTCGAAGCGTGGGGTGCTGGCCAGCAGGCTGTGGCTGTCGAGTACCGGGTAATGCAGGGTCAGGCCCAGGCGCTGGGTGAAGGTGTCGGGGGTGTCGCAGGCCAGGCGTTCCAGGCAGTCGAGCAGGCGCTCGTCGGTGGCTTGCAGACGGGCCTGGGCCAGCAGTTCGCGGGGGTAGGTCTGGCACGGGTTTACCGGTGCCGGCCCTTTCGCGGGTGAACCCGCTCCTACAGGTTCAGTGCAATCCTGTGGGAGCGGGTTCACCCGCGAAAGGGCCGGTGCAGGCTTTGCAGATTCCGGGGTTGCATCGAATGCTTCTGGCATGGCCTGCGACTCCGCTCAGGGGCGCGTCGCAGGCTGGCTCGGCCAGGGGTGCGGGCGCCGCTATTCCCCTGTGAGCAGTTGATCGTCGTCGGGCCCTGGTGGCTTGGCGCCATTACGGCGGCGGTCGGCCAACACCCAGCTTCCATCGTACAACTGCAGGGGGAACGATTCGTTCCTGTTCTGGCGTCGTTCGACGAACCCTTCGGCCGGGTTGTCCGTGGCCCTGCGCCGGCGCTCGATGCCCAGCAGGTCGAAGATCGCACGCGCCAGCTCCATCAGTGGGAACGGCTTGAACAGGACGTGACTCACACCGAGTTCGGCGGCCCGCTCACGCACCTCGACGGTGGGGTGGGCGGTGATCAGCACGAAGTGGCATTGCCTGTTCTTGCGTACAGCCTCCAGAACCTGAAAACCTTCCATGTCGGGCAGGCGGTAATCCAGCACAACTACTTGCGGTGCCAGGCTATCAGCCTGTTCGATACCACTGGCACCGTCGTGGGCAACATGAACTTCCAGGCCTTGCGCCTGCAGATACGCTTGCAGGTTCTGCGCAAGAGTCTGTTCGTCATCGACTACCAATACTCTGTTCACCAAGGTCGACTCCCCAATACTGCCCGGTTCCCCGGTCTGCGAAGTGCGCCCTTGTAGAGACTTGAGCAGGCTTCGTGCCAGGCGTGAATAGTCATGTTGCACCACTGTAAGCCACTGATTTTACTAGGGTGCTGGCCAGCAACCCACCTACGCTGAGCAGGCGCACCCACCCTGTTCCCCACAAGCGGGGAAAATGATGGCACATTGCCAAACCCTAATTCCCCAGCATTGGGGCAAGCGCCATCAACGGCCTCAGTCAGCGATCTCCACTTTAGCGGACTCGCGCAAACGTTGGCGCACGGATTGGCGCGCCTGCGCCTCCCGCTGCCCGATGAGCGTTGCCCTGGCCAAGGCCAGACCGTGTTCGCGTATGACCGATGGATTATCACTTTGGTTCTGCGCTCCTTGCAGTCTCTGCTGGTTGGCATCATAAAATGCCTCCACTTCGCCCTGGCTCGGCGCGTCGACCGCGCTGAGCAGGGCGTACACTTGCTGGGCCGCCATCTCATGCCGGGTGTACTCAGTGTACTGCGCCCTGTCGAAGCCCGCCTCTGCCAGTCGCCTTTCGAATAACGCCGGGCTGCCAAACGCCGCTTCTATCTCGCCAACCTGTGCCGACACGTGTTCATCGCTGACGGCAATGCCTTGGCGTTGCGCTTCCTGCCATAACAACTCCTTGTCGATCAGCTCGTCCAGCGCTTGGTCACGCAGGCGTTTGTACAGGCCTGGGTTGCGGATGCTGGTCACCGCTCGCCCCTGGGCGTCCAGGTACTCGCTGAAGTAGCGCTCCAGGCGCATCAACCCGATCTCGACACCATTGACCCGCGCCGCTGGCACATCGGCCCAGCTCACGCTGGTCAGCACCAGCAACAGGCACAACCACACGATCCGCATGACAACCTCCGCTCAAGGGCTGACCGGCACTGGCCGGTAGGGGGTGACCGCAGTAAAGCGTGGCCCGGGCAGGGCCACCGCCACCACATGGGCACCTGCCATGCCCTGGCGGCGACCTGGGCCAAAGCCCAGTGCCGGGGTCAGGCCGGTGGGCACATCGTGCAGGCCTTCGAGCGCAGCGATCAGTTGCTCGCGGCTGGCATCCCGACCAATCTGCTTCAGCGCTTCGCTCAGCAGGCGCAACGCGCACAGCGTATTGACCTGCAACGACACCTGGCGCGGGTCCAGGCCCTGGCGCTGCTGCAGCCCGGCGAGCGTAGCCTGGCCTTGCTCGGTCCAGTCCTCTGGCACGTAGGGGTAGGCCAGAAACAGCCGCTGCGACCACTGCGCCGGCAAGCGCGCCACAGCGCCGGCTACCTGACTGGAAGCGGCGAACAGGTAGGGCTCGCGGCCCGCCACCTGCAACGCCGCCGCCAACTCGGCAAAGGCCTGGGCGCGGCCAAGGAAGACGATGCCCTGCCCGTCCACCGCCTGGCCGTCGAACGCCTGGATAGCGGGTGGCACCCAGCCCTGCTGTCGTAAACGCTCGCGCACCTGCTCGGCCAACGCGGCGTGTTCGTTACCGGCATACACCACGCGTAACTCATCCGGCGCCAAGCCCAGCGCCACACGGGCATGGCCTGCCAGGCTCAGCAATTGCTCGGGCAAGCCGGGCAGCGGGTCGAAGATCTGTGCACTGCCGCCGCTGCGCGGGGTACTGCCGATCATCGGCACGTTCTGTGGCGCCAGCAAGGTCGTCAGGCGCTGGTCGAGCATGGGCGCCAATGGCGCGATCAGGGCGAACACTCGCTTTTGCTCGAGCAACTGTTGCAAGGCGCGTTCGGCACTGACTGGGTCAGAACCTGGGTCAAGCACCACCAGTTCCAGGCGCCGCCCGTGAATGCCGCCTTGCTGATTGAGTTGACCCACGCCGTCTTCCAGCACGGCACGCACCACCTGCCCGGCGTCGGCCAGCGGACCGCTCGCAGGCAGCAGCGTGCCAAGGCGCAGCACGCCCTCTTCCACACCAGGGTCACGTTCTTCGGCCAAGCGTTTGAGATAGGCGGTGAGGTTGCGCTGGTCGGCCAAGGTCAACTCGAAGCGTGGCATGGCCGGGTCGAGGCGATTGCCAGCCGGGTCGATACCCTGCTGGATGGCCCGCGCCAGGCTGCTGTCGGTGTAGGCCGGGTAGCGGCGGCCGTTGGCCTCGCGCGAGCCCTGACCGAGTGCCAGGTGTTGCCAGTCGAGGCTGGGGGGGCGAACACCACCTTCGGCACGGCCACGGCCGTCGTTGCCATGGCAACTGGCGCAGGGCAGCACGCTGGCGGGGACTGTGATACCGCTAGCGCCTACCCGGGCTTGCAATTGAGCGTCGCTACTGGAAACGCCCTCGCGGTAAAGGCGTTTGCCGGCTTGTTCGTGGTCGGTCAGGTCCAGGGCCAGGGCTGAGGTCGAAGATGCCATGCCAAGCACGCATGTGAGCCATATCGCAAGCCCTGTGGGCGCGGCCTTGCGTCGCGAAAGGCGCGCGCAGCGCGCCCCTCTTTCTGCGCTTAAGCTGCCACTGCCGGGGCTGCTGCGCAGCCCTTTCGCGACGCAAGACCGCTCCCACAACAGGTGATGCCACAGAGGCCAGTTCCCCAGGCGGCCCATGATACTTACCGACCTGCCAGCGGCTGGGTCAACAGCTGCATGCGCTGGGCAATCGCCGCTGGCGGTGCATCCGGGCGAATCTTGCTCCAGCGTTTACCTGCAACATCACCGGCAATCAGCTGCGTCGAATGCTGCTCGGGACTCGGCAGGAACTGCCCTATACGGCCAAGCACCAGGTCGACATTGGCCTTGTCACCGGTCAGGAACAACCAGTTCGGCCCATCCACCCCTTGCTTGGCAGCGAACGCCTTCAGCGCCTCGGGGGTGTCGTTCAGCGGGTCACTGCTGATCGACACGAAGGTCACCTGGGCGGCCAGGGCTGGCCCCATGGCCTCGCGCACCTCGCGCAGCTTGCGGGTGATCAACGGGCAGGCATCGGTGCAATGGGTGAAGATCACGTTGAGCATCACCACCTTGTCCTTGAGCACGTCACTGTAAAAGCGCAGCTCGCGGCCATTCTGGTCCTTCAGCACGGTGTCGGTGAACCAGGTCTTGGCGTCGCGTGTACCGCCACCACTGGCCATCGCCTGCGGTGCTGGCTGCGGCTCGGGGGGTTGCGGCGCATGGCCTTCGTGGGCGAACGCCACCGACGTGAGGATCCACAGGCAGCCACCCAGTACCAGCCAGTCGAATGCGCGCATCCCAGCGCGGTGGGAGGTTGCAGTGCTCATGGTTGCACCTCGTGATGGTCGGCAATGGCGGTGCTCTTGGCATGTACCCGGCGCGCACTGAGGCGGTTGATTTCTTCGATCAATACGCCCGGGTCGGTGAAGCCGTAGTAACGCGTCCAGTGCCCGCTACGCCCGTCACCCACCAGTATCAGCGGCGGGTGCTGGCTGAGGTCGGCGTTGAAGCTGCCCAGCCCCTTCAGGGTTTCGGTGATGGCGTACGGGGTACCGGTCAGCCAGCTCCAGCCCGGCCCTTTCTGGAATGCCTTGGCATAGTTTTGCAGGCGCTTGGCGTCGTCACGCTGAGGGTCGACACTGATCGACACCAGGCGAACCTCCTCGCCTACCCGGCCGCCCAGCTGCTGCTGGACCTTGCCCATGATTGACGACACCACCGGGCATACCGTGGTGCAGCTGGTGTAAATGAAGCCCATGACCACCAGATGGTCACCCACCAGGTCTTTCTCCAGACGTACCGGCATGCCTTCCTGGTTCAGCAGCGACACATCGGCAAAACGCACACTGGCCTTTTCCTGATGCGCCGCCGGGGGCTGCCCGGCATGGCCGTCATGCGCGTGACCGGCGTGGGCCATGGCCAGGTGGCTGGCGAATGCCAGGCTCAGGGCCAACAGTGTGCAAGCAGGCTTGGCGTTCATCGCACATTCCTCACGTCAGTCTGGGAGGCGTTGGTTGCAGCAGCCGGCAGAACGCGCAGGCTGGTGTAGTTTTCTTCGGCAAACTTGCGCCCCAACGAGGGCGACTGCACATGCAGGTACCAGGCGCCGGCCTCAGGCAAGTTCAGCGCTGCCTGGTAGACGCCCTCGCCCACCTCTTGCAGCTGCAGGTTGCGCGGCATCGACGATGGCGCCAGGAAGTAGCGCAGGCTCAAGTCGTTCAGGCCCAGGCGCGGCTGCCCGTCGTCACCGACAATCCGTACCCGCGCGGTGAAGTCGCTGTGCTGCGGCAGCGGCTGGTCGAGGCCAATGAACTCGGCACGCGCACCTTTACGTTTGCTGGCATCGCTCCCTGCGGCCACTTCGGTGCTGAAGCAATGAATGATTTGCGGCTGGTTGAGCAGGAAGGCAACGTCGAACTTGCCGGCGGCGGGCAGCTTCACCGTCGAGCCATACACCCCGGGGGCCACTTCGCGCAGGCTGCGGTCAACGACGATGGCGGCGCGGGCCTGGTGGCCGCGGTTGTTGTAGCCGGACATCGGGGCATTCATGCCTTCAGCATAGAAGTAGGTGGTGTTGTCCACCGGGTTGACCACGAACACCGAATTGTCATCACGCGATACCGACAGCCCCTGGGCCAGTGGCAGGTCGCCGGCCTGGCGCGGCGCTGCCGGGCCAGCCTCGAAGCCTTGCACGATGGGCGCACGCCCCTCGCCCAGGCTGGCCAGATTGATCATGCTCACTTTCGGCGAGGCCAGGCCACGCACATAGGCATAGCCTTTGGTGAACGTCAGCTGGTACGGTTCGGCCGCCACCGGGATGCGGTGGATCAGCTTGTCGGTACTGGCGTCGATGACCAGGGCCTGGTTCTCCAGGGTATTGAGCACGAGGCCGTAGCGGCCATCATGGCTGAAGCGCATCGGCCCCAGGCCCTGTTCGGCCTGGACCGTGTGGCGCAACTGATGGCTGCGGGCATCGAACACCCGTACGCTGCCCTCCTCGCCATCGACCACGTACACAGCCTGGGACAGCGCCGAATAGCTGACCGACAGCGGGTGCGGGCCTACCTTGATGGTCTTGGCCAGGCGCATTTCCGGGATGTCGATGACGCTCAGGGTGCCGCTGTCGCGATTGCTGACATAGGCATAGCGCGAGTCGGCGCTGAAGGCGATTTCGTGGTGCCCGGTACCGGTGTTGAAGTGCTTCATGGCGCTGCGCCCCGGCACGTCGATCACTGTTACCCCGCCTTTGCCCGGGTCGCTGCTGTTGTTGCCAACCCACAGCCGATGCTGGTCAGGCTGCAGGGCCACGCGAAGCGGCTGGTCGCCGGCGTCCAGGTCGGCCACGCGGGTGAAGGTTTCGGTATCGATCACCGAGACCTTGCCCCGCTCGGGTATCGACACGAAAACCTGCTTGTCGTCGCTGGTGGCCGCCCAGTCCATGGGCCGCCCTGGCAGCTCGATGCGGGCCATGGTGCTGGTCACGCCCCCCACCGACACCGTCGGGTCGATCACTGTCAGGCTGGCGTCATTGTTCAACATCAGCAAGAAGTAGCTGTTCAGGTCGAGCAGCGGCCGGGCCCCGATGCTGCTCTTGAGAAACAGCGCGACCCGCGCCTTGCAGCTCTGCTCGCGGTCCCCGGCCGGGGCCGACTGCGCCGGGTCGATCCACGCCCCCGGGGCCATGCCCGACAGCGGTTGGCCACTGGTCTGGTCGCTGAGCTTGAAGCGGATGTTGGCGAAGCCGCCCTCCTTCAGTTCGCCGCCGGCCAATGGCCGGGCCTCGAACTCCACGTTCACGCCGTCCCGGCTGAGCCGGTGCAAGGCCTGCGAGCCGCCCCGTTCCTGCAACAGCTCGCGCGGGTCGCACCATAGCTTTTCGTACGCCACGCCCAGGCCGATCAGCGCTACCCCCAGCACTACCCCCAGGTAAGCAGGGCGAGTCTTTTTGTTCATGCTCGCGTTCCCCTTCCGTCACTGCGCCGGGGCCGTTGCCGGCGGCGCTTCATTGGTCACCCGCAAGATCCCCCACAGCCCCGAGAGGTTGCCGTAGGCGGCGTAGTCGCGGAACAGGTAGTCACCCGCCACCGCGTTGGCACCGCCAGCACTCGGCAACATGAAGCTGAAGTGCGCCGCTGGCAGTACGCTTTCCTGCGCGCCGATGTACATGGCCATCGGGTTGTAGCCAAAGCGCACCGAACCGATACCAGGCAGGCCAATCGGGTAACCGTCCGCATCGCTCTTCTCGGCCTGGTAGTTGTGCAGTGGCCATACGTGCCCGTCCAGCTGGTAGACCATGCCGCGGCTGCCACCACTGGGCATCACGATATGGTTGCGCACCGGTTGGCCAGGCTTGGCGTACAGCACCGGGGTTTGCGGGTCGCCACCGACCAGGGCGTTGGCGTAGGCCATGTGGGCGTTGGGTACATCACCAAAGCCCAGGCCATTGGCGCGGCCGAATGGCGAGTCGGGCGCCATGCCGAAGCGCAGCCACAACGGTTCGGTCTTGTAGTTGACCGCCATGTTGCCGTTGTCTTGCGGGTCACCGGCAGCACCGTTGCCTTCGGTATTGATGCCTTCTACCGGACGGCCATCGGCCCAGCGCATGTTCAGTGCGCGCTGCCACACCGTGACGAAGTCGCGGTAGTCCGGCTGGCCGCTGACCTTCACCGTGGCCTGGGTACGGGTAGCAGTATCCTCGGTCCAGGTGGCGGTTTGCGGCAGGATGCTCATGGCGCCCACCAGGCCTTTCTGCGGCTGCTTGATGAAGTCTGACGGGGTCAGGTTGAGGCCGCCGAACTCGATAGGCGTGGTGTTTATGTTGTCCACCGTGCGGCCCAGCTGCGACACCGGTTTGCCTTCACGCTCCAGGTGGCCGGCGTAGTACTGGTACTCCTTGGTCGGGTAAGCGCCGCTGGTGCCGGCACGTGGTGGCACGGTCTGCACCGGGTTCAGGCCAACGTTGGCACCGTCTGACTTGGTGATGTCGTAGGCCAGCAGTTGCGCATGCAGGCCCACGTGGCTGGACGGCCGCATCAGGTTGTTGGCAAAGGCGGTGGAGCCTTCGCTGTCGAAGCGGTCACGCTTGACCACGTTGTGCATCACTGCAGTGCTCGGCAGGTCTGGCATCACCAGTGGCAAGCGGTTCTCCAGGGTGATGCTGATGCAGTCGCCGGCATTGGCGCGCAATACCAGCGGCTCTACCGGGACACCCGCCTTGAGCTTGCCGGTGGTGGCATCGAGGTCAGCCTTGCGCACGTACAGGATCGCGGTCGGGTCATGCAGCGGCGCACTGTGGCCACCGATGGTGAAAGGCTCCCCATCTTCGGGGTCTACCCCGCTCACCAGTGGGATGGCGGTTCTACGGCTGTTGAACACCAGGGTGCCGCCGTTGGCCTTGAGCGCGCCACCGACATGCTGGCCGACGCCCGCCGGGTCGTTGATGCTGACGCCGTTACGGTTTTCGAGGATGTCGTTGGCCAGCGCTGCGACGATCTCGTAGCTGCGCTTGACCGTGGTGCGGGTACCGATGCCGTTCGGGTTGGCCGTGGTTTTCGGGCAGATGCCGTTGAAGTTCACGGTGTTGCGCATGGCCACCGGCTGCGGGTTGTTGGGCAGCGGGAACAGGTCGGCACGCTGCGCGGTGTAGTTGCGCATGATGCCCCAGATACCGTTCCAATAGCCCTCCAGGGCCGCGTCCAGCGAGTACAGGTAGTCGCCGTTGGTGGCTGCCGAACTGGAGATCATCGACACCGGCGCCATGAAGCCCAACTGCTCGGAGATGCCGATCATTTGCGACGACTTCCAGCCCGAGTTGGAGCTGTTGCCGAAGCCAGAACCGTTCTGCAGCCATTTCACGCCGTGCAGGGTGACGTTGTGCTCCTCTTCATGGCCACCGGCGTGCATGCGCAGGCGCACGTTGTCGCCGGAATAGGTGCGCAGCAACGGGGTGAACGGGTCGCCCGGCTCGGCGCCAGCCGTGTTGATATGCGGCGGGAACAGCGTAGTGCCGCCGGTAGGGCCGACTGCCGAGGTAATCGCCGATGGCGACAGGTTCATCGCCGGGATGGCGCGGTCGGTACGGGTTTGCAGGGCATAGCTGAGGTCGCCGGCCAGGCCGTCGGCCTGCATGCCACGCTTGCCGTCCGGGCCGACCTTGTTCGGGTCATACACGCGCAGGGCCAGCGGTTCGTTGCGGTAGTTGACGACGAACATCCCCGGGTCATCCACCGAGATCGCCTGCGGGCATGGCCGGCTTGGGCAGCCCGGGTTGAGACCGCCGCGTTTCTCGACGATGGCTTCGAGCAGGTTCGACGCCTTGCCGCGCACGGGCGGGTTGATGGCGTAGCGGAAGCTGTCGGCTGTGGCCGGGTACGACTGGGCATTGGGAATGCCGTCCGGCCCTGCGCCTACGTACACCCCGGCTTCATAGGCATGCTGGAAGTCACTGTACTCCAGGAAGAACTCGCGGTAGCTGTCGTTCTTGCCGTCGCCATCGTGGTCGCCGGTCTGGATCACCGCCTGCCACGAGGTCGGGCCGCCGTCCTGGCGCGTGGCCGGGTTGTACAGTTGCTCGCCGGTTTCGGCGTGGTACCAGGTGGAGCCGGCCGGTTCGGCCAGCACGGTGGCATACAGGCCCAGTTGCTGGTGGGTCGATGGGCCAAGGTGGTCATGGGTGAAGATGGTACCCAGTCCACGGTCGACGTTATGCACGTTCACCAGCGGGTCAGCGAACCAGCGCTGCATGGCTGTACGCGCGCCCAGCCAGTCGGCGCGACCAAAGCGGCCGAAGTACGGGTGCTGTCTGGCTTTCGGGCAGGCAGCGGTGCCATCGCGGCTATCCCCATCAGTGCAACCGTTGTAAGTACGAATGGCATGCACGCGCTCGACCACGCTACCGGGCGAAAGAATGCCGTCTTCGTAGTTCCAGCCGTTGGCCGAGCCGTCGGCAGCGGTCAGGTCCCACTTGGGCAGGTGGATGTGCTGGCCGATCACGTCGGTCGGGGTGCGCACCTGGTAATCGTCCATCTCATAGATGTTCGGGATCAGGTTGGTGTGCTGGTACATCGCGCAGTCGAAGGTGTTCATGCGCATCACCAGCGGCTCTGGCGGGCGCTGCTTGGTAATGACCGGCCAAGCGTCTTCCCACAGGGCAATGATGCGTGCCTGCGGGAAGTGGTAGCCCACTTTGTTGTACACCGCGTCGAACTGGATGTTGGCCCCTTTGTAGATGCGTGGGCGGTCGGCAGTGAAGGCCGAGGCGCCACGGAAGTTCACGCCCGTCAGGCTCTCTCCACTGTTGAACTCCCCTACCCCGGAAGACTGGGTCAGGCGTTTTCCACGGTCATCCATGCACGGCTCGTAGAACGGCGCACCCGCAGTCGGCAAGGCGCCGTTGGTGCGGAACGCACTGGCCACTGGCTGGCTGCCGGGGATCAATGCATAGCTGGGGTGTTCAGCCATGGCGTGGAACTGCATGGCGGCCTGCTCGACATCGGTGCCCTCTTCCGGCAGGTAGATGGGCTTGGCCTTGTGCACGACCTTGGTGAAGTCCAGTTTGGTGGTGGTGGTCTCCGCCACGCCACCGGCGGACACACCGTCCAGTGCATGGCGGCCAAGGCCGCCGTCCCAGCCATCGACCTGGTTCGCATCCAGGTTGGCCCACAGGGCTTTACCACTGTCTTTCAGTTGCCGGGCCAGGGCCGGGTCGAGCATGTCCAGGGGCGGGGTTGGCGGGCGGTTGCCCACGCTGCTTTCCATGCCGCCGATCCAGAACGGGTAGCCTGGGTTTTTCAGCGTGCCGTCGGCATTGCGGTTGGCCTCGGTGCGATCGACCAGCGCCAGCGAGCCCACGGCCTTGCGCACGGGCGCCTCGCTGGCGTGGTCGTCATCATCCTCGTCTTCGTGGTCATCATCGTTGGCGGCAACCAACGCTTCGGAGAGCTTGGGCACGACCACGACTTTGCCGGGCATGGGCGCCATGGCCTTGCCGGGCAACGGCACAATGGCCGGAATCGGCGTACCGGCAACGATCTCGCCATCGGGCAGGGCCCGGGCGCCAACGGCCGGCTTACCGCTACGCAGGGCGAACGGGGTACTGTGGAAGCCATTCTCGCCCTGCCCGCTTACCTCCAGACGCGTGCCTTCTTCGAACACGTCATGCACCCGCCACATGGCCCACATGCCCTGGGCGAAGTGCGGGTAGAAGTGACAGTGGTAAATGGCATCGCCGGCAACGCGGTTGCGGTTGCCCGAACCACCGTTGGCGATTTCGTAGGTGTAGCCGACACCGGCGCCGATGCCTTGGGCATCGATGTAGTCGGAGTTGTCGTCATTGGGGTTGAACAACCACTGATGGCCGTGCAAGTGGAAGATGTGCTGCTCGTGCCCGTTGTGGGTGTTGCGGAACTTGGTGAAGTCACCGATATAGCTGTGGTGCACGTTGGCAGGCTCTGAGGGGTAGAGGGCCATGCTGGCCTTGACCCCGACGGCGCTGGCCGGCGGCACCTCGCCCGGACGGATGTGTTCCAGGCCAACGTTGGCCGGTACATCCACCAGGGTGCCTATATCGCCGACCGTGTGGGCGCTGAGGAAGAACTCCTCATAGGCACACGACAGGCAGTCGTGCATCGGGCCCACCCCCAAGCGGTTGGCCACCACTTCGGCACCCATGCCACCAGAGCCGTAATTGATCATGAACGAATCGCGCGCCGGCTCCAGCACGTGGCCCATCACCGGGTCGGCCCAGTAGCCAGGGAAGGCCTGGGTACCGGCAACCTCGTCGGCGAACTGCGAGGCGAAATCACGGAACGCTTCCAGTCGGTTGGGCAGCGCCGGGTTGCGTTTGCCCGCGCTTTCCAGCGGGTAAGTGGAACTGGGGAAGCTACCGTCAGGGTTGGGCCCCATGACGATGGCATCGGTTTCGCTGCTGATGATCTCGTTGCCGTTGACCATGGCAATGATCGGTTTGCCGGCCTTGCCTTCGGCGATCCACGGTTCGACCTGCGGATAACGGGCTTCGTAGTCGATCACGGGCTGGCCGGTGGCGGTTCGACCCGTGGTGGCCAGGCGCATTTCTTCTTCAGTGAGGGTGTTGCGGTAGGTACGGCCCAGTTTGGGCACGACCACCACCTGGCCGAACAGGCCGTTGGAGACATTGCCCGCCGTGCCCTCGCCGCCGAACGTAGCGGCTTTGCTGGTGGCGGCGAAGGCCCCTTCGCGCTCGGCATACAGGGTGTAGCTGCGGGTGCTGCCGGGGCTGACGAAGAAGTTGCCGTTACGCCCGGTATAGGCGGAAATATCGGCAATGCTGTTCACCGCCTGCATCCCGTTGACCTGGAAGCCAACCATACGCTCGGCCACCTGTTCGTCGGCGACAAAGCCTTCGCCGCCTTCGTTTTCAACCTCCGGCCCCTCTTCCTCACCCTCGGGCTCTTCAGCCTCGATGCCGTGCTTGTTGGGGTTCGCCTTGTAATCCAGCAGGTTGGTCAGGTTGACCGTCAGGCAGTCACCGGCCGCCACGCGCAGCACGATAGGCCGCGGGCGCTTGTCGGGGCGCAGGGTGACCTTGCCCGGTACCGCGGCCCCGCCCTTGCTGAGGGGGACGTGCTTGTCGTCCACCACGTCCTCACGGAGGGCAAACATCATGCCGTTGGCGTTTTGCGCGCCAAGGCGGTTGAACATCAGTGGCTGGTCCAGTGCCACCACGTTGGCGACCAGGGTGCGCTGGCACTGCACAGCCGCCTCGCTGGTTGCTTCCCAGCCAAGCAAGGCCAGTACAAGTGATGACAGGATGGGGCCTTTGAGCGGCGTCGACATGCTGCACCTCCGGGACACAGGATCTCTGCGGGGAGCTGGAGCAAGGTGTGTGCCAGAAGAAAAGTTCAATATTAATCAATAACTTGTACGATCAACCGCAACGGATTGGGGAGGATCCCCCAGCAGGTTCCCCCGAATCGGGGGACGGAATCCCGTGGGGGCAAAGGCAGCTTCACAAGCGCGCGCTGGCCTCACACAAGGTAAAAACGCACGGTACCCTTGCACAATTGTCGATTGTGCAAGGCAAATTCGCATGCCAGGATCCTGCGATCCTCCAGCGAACTCCAGACTTCACTTGGAAAATCAATAACAAAGCAGGGAGAACGCAATGACTGCACACGCTCATACCCCGGCAGCAACCGACCATGTACTGGCCGAGGTCCGCAACCAGATCGGCCACCTGACCCTGAACCGCCCAGCCGGTCTCAATGCCCTGACCCTGGACATGGTGCGCAGCCTGCGTCAGCACCTGGACCAGTGGGCCGACGACCCGCACGTACGCGCCGTGGTCCTGCGCGGCGAAGGCCCCAAGGGGTTCTGTGCCGGTGGCGATATCCGCTCGCTGTACGACAGCTTCAAGGCCGGCGACACGCTGCATGAAACCTTTTTCGTCGAAGAGTACGCCCTCGACCTGGTCATCCACCGCTACCGCAAGCCGATACTGGTGGTGATGGACGGCTTCACCCTCGGTGGCGGCATGGGCCTGGCCCAGGGCTGCGACCTGCGCGTGGTCACCGAGCGCAGCCGGCTGGGCATGCCCGAGGTCGGCATCGGCTACTTCCCGGACGTGGGCGGCAGCTACTTCCTCTCGCGCATCCCCGGCGAGCTGGGCATCTACCTGGGTGTCAGCGGTGCCCAGATCCAGGCGGCCGACGCCTTGTATTGCGGCCTGGCCGACTGGTACCTGGCCAGCGACCAGCTCGCTGCCCTCGACCAGGGCCTCGACCAGCTCGACTTCAGCGACCACCCGCTCAAGGACCTGCAAAACCTGCTGGCCAGGCTCGGTACCCAGGTACTGGATGACGCGCCACTGGAAAAGCTGCGCCCGGCCATCGACCACTTCTTCGCCCTGCCCGACCTGCCAGCCATCGTCGAGCAACTGCGTGCGGTGAGCCTTGGCGACAGCCACGCCTGGGCGGTGGCCACCGCCGATCAGCTGGAAACCCGCTCGCCTCTGGCCATGGCGGTTACGCTGGAGATGCTGCGCCGGGGGCGCGAGCTGGGCATTGACGACTGCTTTGCCATGGAACTGCACCTGGACCGCCAGTGGTTCCAGCATGGCGACATCATCGAAGGCGTGCGTGCCCTGATCATCGACAAGGACAAGCAGCCCCGCTGGAACCCGCCGACCCTGGCCGCGCTGCAAGGCCAGCGGGTCGAACAATTCTTCGAAGGCTTGTGAGCCCGGGAGTACACAGATGCAAGACCTCGAACTGAGCGAAGAACAGATCATGATCCGCGACATGGCCCGGGACTTTGCCCGTGGCGAAATCGCACCCCATGCCCAGGCTTGGGAAAAGGCCGGCTGGATCGATGATGGCGTGGTGCGCAAGATGGGCGAACTGGGCCTGTTGGGCATGGTGGTGCCCGAGGACTTCGGCGGCAGCTACACCGACTATGTCGCCTATGCCCTGGCCGTGGAAGAGATCGCCGCCGGCTGCGGCGCCACCGGGGCGATGATGAGCATCCACAACTCGGTAGGTTGCGGCCCGCTGCTGGCCTACGGCACCGCCGACCAGCAACAGCAGTGGCTGCCACGCCTGGCCAGCGGCGAGGTGATTGGCTGCTTCTGCCTGACCGAGCCACAGGCCGGCTCCGAGGCGCACAACCTGCGCACCCGCGCCGAGCGGGTGGATGGCCAGTGGGTCATCAACGGTGCCAAGCAGTTCGTCAGCAATGCCCGCCGTGCCGGCCTGGCGATCGTCTTCGCAGTGACCGACCCGGAGCTGGGCAAGAAAGGCCTGTCGGCGTTCCTGGTGCCCACCGACAACCCTGGGTTCAAGGTTGATCGCAGTGAGCACAAGATGGGCATTCGCGCCTCCGATACCTGCGCAGTGACCTTCGACAACTGCCGCATTCCTGCCGCCAATATCCTCGGTGAGCGTGGCAAGGGCCTGGCCATTGCCCTGTCCAACCTCGAAGGCGGCCGTATCGGCATTGCCGCCCAGGCCTTGGGCATCGCCCGCGCCGCATTCGAAGCGGCGCTGGTCTACTCGCGTGACCGCATACAGTTTGGCAAGCCGATCAACGAACACCAGAGCATTGCCAACCTGCTGGCCGACATGCAGGTGCAGGTGAACGCCGCACGTTTGCTGATCCTGCACGCCGCCCGCCTGCGCAGCGCCGGCAAGCCGTGCCTGTCGGAAGCGTCACAGGCCAAGCTGTTCGCTTCGGAGATGGCCGAGCGGGTGTGCTCGATGGCCATTCAGGTGCATGGTGGGTACGGCTATCTGGAAGATTACCCGGTGGAGCGCTACTACCGGGATGCGCGGATTACCCAGATCTATGAAGGGTCGAGCGAGATCCAGCGCATGCTGATTGCTCGGGAATTGAAAAACTATCCGCTGTAACGCAAAGGCAACGCGGTTCTTGGGGGCGCGGGCGACGCTGTGGCTGGCACCGGCTTTGCCGGTGTTCGCGGGCGCGCCCGCTCCCACAGGACCCTCTCGCCTCAGCGCCAATACCGCGCGTCATCCACCACCCTGGCATGCCCCTCGAACAGCGCCGGCAACTGCTCCTTGAGGTAGTCGATCCAGGTGCGCACCTTGGCATCCAGGTAGTGGCGTGACGGATACATCGCATACAGCGCACTCTCCCTCAACCGATACGGTGCCAACAACCGGCGCAAGCGCCCCTGCTCGATCGCCTCGCTGGCGGTGTAGAACGGCAGCAGGCCAATGCCCATGCCCAGCTCGCTGGCCACCAGCATGGCGTCGGCAACGTTGGTGGAAAAACTGTCATTCGGCGCAATCACGCACTGGTCAACCCCTTGCGGGAACACCCAGTCGCCTTCGTACATCGGGTAAGCCATGCGCAGGCAGCGATGGCCGTGCAAGTCTTCGGGGCGCTCCGGTACACCGTGGGTATCCAGGTAACCGGGGGCCGCGCAGGGGATGCTGAAAATGTTGCCCAGCGGCACAGCGATCAGCTGCGAATCCGGCAGCGCACCGTCCACGGTGATCACCACGTCATGCCCTTCTGCCAGCGGGTCGGGGTTGCGCTGCGACAGCGTCAGCTCGATCACCACTTCCGGGTATAGCGTGTTGTAGCCGGCCACCAGCGGCATCAGCAACAGCCCCATGCCGTGCGGGCAGTGCAAACGCAGATGGCCGCGAGGCGTGAGGTGCGCCCCTCGCGCTTCGCCCACGGCTTCTTCGGTCAGCAGCATGATCTGCCGTGCACGCTCCAGAAACCGCTCACCCGCCTCGCTCATGCGCAAGCGCCGGGTGGTGCGGTGCAGCAGGCGGGTCTGCAGCTGGTTCTCCAGCTCGGCAACGATGCGCGAAACCTGCGCTGCAGAAATATCCAGAGCATTGGCAGCTGCAGCGAAGCTGCCACATTCCACCACACGGGTGAAGGTACGCATGGCATGCAGCATGTCCATGAAGGTGTGCTCCTTTCTTTGTCTTATTCTTGCGTTACAGGCAGGAATCTATCACGGTTTAGCCCATTTATTGTGGATGACCAATGAATAGATCATTAGCCATCCATTAAAAAAGGAGCCTGTCATGAAACGCTCGATCGCTGTCCTTGCCATTGCCGCTGCCTTCGCCTCGTTCGGTGCTTTTGCCGATGCCGGCAACAACCAGCCAGTCAGCAGCCAATATGAATACGGCATGCCGCTGGACGTGGCCAAGGTCATCTCCATCACACCGGCCAGCAACGCAGCCGACTGCCAGGTAGGCACCGCACACATGGTGTACGTCGACCATCAGGGCCAGAAGCGCGAAATCGACTACCGGGAAATGGGCAACTGCTCGCAGCAGTGAGTCAGGCCAGCACCTGGGTGATCCAGCCCACCTGCTGATTGAAATCGTCGATCTTCGCCTGAGGCACCGCACCGCGGGCCCGCTGGAAATTGGCCAGGGTCTGCTGCTTCTGCCGCAGCATGCGCCGCCACTTGACCACAAACGCCTCGCTTTTCTCCTGCATCAACACGGGGCCGAAGTACAGCTGTTCAGCGCTATACACCCCCCTGCCCGGCTCGGCGACGATGATCTCGTAATCGAAGCGGTTTTCCCGTAGCAGCTCTTCGCTGACGATCTGGTAACCATTGCCCGCCAGCCACTGGCGCAGTTCGCGCTCACCGCCATTGGGCTGCAGTACCAGGCGCGTGACGCCGCCAAGGCGCTGCTTGCCGGCTTCGAGTATCTCGCACATGGTGTCGCCGCCCATCCCGCAGATGCTCACCACCGAGATACGGTCTTGCGGTTCGACCGCTGCCAGCCCATCGGCCAGGCGTACGGTTACCTGCGCTTGCAGGCCGTTTCTGCGCACATTGCGCTGGGCCGAGGCGAACGGCGTCTGCGCCACTTCACCCGCTACAGCGGCCTCGAGCACGCCACGCAGCATCAAGGCCACCGGCAGGTAGCCGTGGTCCGAGCCAATGTCGGCCAGGCGCGCCCCCTGCGGTACATGGGCGGCCACGCGCTCCAGGCGCCTGGACAAAGTCTGTTCGTTCAACGTAAACCTCTGGTTTTGCAATCGCCCGCGATTCTGACGGCGAACGCCGCGCATTTCAAACGCCGAGGCACCCTCGACCGGGCTGGTGTGCTCGCGTAGGCTTGCCGTTTTCCTTCCGTTGCAAGGCAGACACACCATGGCACATGCAGACATCATCTACACCCCGGACCCGGACGCCGAGTCGATTTCCTCGGACGTTGCCGAGTACAACGGCGTGCTGGTCACCACGCAAATCCCGACCCACGCCGACGGCAGCCTGGAACTGGGCGGCATCGTCGAGCAGAGCGAATGCACCCTGCAGGCGCTGAAAGTGGCCCTGGAAAAGGCCGGTAGCGGCATGGACCGCGTGCTGCACCTGACCATCTACCTGACCGACATGGCCGACCGCGCAGCGTTCAACGAGGTGTACCAGCGCTTCTTCAGCAAGCCCTGGCCGGTGCGTGCGGCGGTGGGTGTGGCTTCACTGGCCTTTGAAGGCATGCGTGTGGAAGTGACGGCGATGGCTGCCAAGCGCTGAGCTGCGCTTGTTGGGGTGCGCAGCGCCCCCAACATCGTTGACTGACCGCAACATCGCCGGGGCCGCTCTGCGGCCCTTTCGCGACGCAAGGCCGCTCCCACAGTTGCGCGTACCCGCAGCCAATCCCGCACCTCTCGGCACCCCAATGATGCCGCCAGCCCGTTTCACCGCTACAATGCCCGCCTAAACCGTGACAGCCCGAAAATATAACGACATGTCCCTTCCAAAGAATCACCTGGAACTGCTCAGCCCTGCCCGTGACGTGGCCATCGCCCGTGAAGCGATCCTGCACGGCGCTGACGCCATCTATATCGGCGGCCCGAGCTTCGGCGCGCGCCATAACGCCTGCAACGAAGTCAGCGATATCGCCGAGCTGGTCGAGTTCGCCCATCGCTACCATGCACGCGTGTTCACCACCATCAACACCATCCTGCACGACAACGAGCTGGAACCGGCGCGCAAGCTGATTCACCAGCTGTACGATGCCGGCGTTGACGCGCTGATCGTGCAAGACCTTGGGGTGATGGAGCTGGACATCCCGCCGATCGAGCTGCATGCCAGCACCCAGACCGACATCCGCACCCTGGAACGGGCCAAGTTCCTCGACCAGGCTGGCTTCTCGCAACTGGTACTGGCGCGCGAGCTGAACCTGCAGCAAATCCGCGCCATCGCCGCCGAAACCGATGCCGCCATCGAGTTCTTCATCCACGGCGCGCTGTGCGTGGCGTTCTCTGGCCAATGCAACATTTCCCATGCGCAGACCGGCCGCAGCGCCAACCGTGGTGATTGCTCGCAAGCCTGCCGCCTGCCCTACACGCTGAAAGATGACCAGGGCCGCGTGGTTGCGTTCGAGAAACACCTGCTGTCGATGAAGGACAACAACCAGACCGCCAACCTGGCTGACCTGGTCGATGCCGGCGTGCGCTCGTTCAAGATCGAGGGCCGCTACAAGGACATGGGCTATGTGAAGAACATCACCGCCCATTACCGCAAAGAGCTCGATGCCATCCTTGAAGACCGCCCTCAGTACGCCCGCGCGTCCAGCGGCCGTACCGAACACTTCTTCCTGCCCGACCCGGATAAAACCTTCCACCGCGGCAGCACCGACTACTTCGTGACCGACCGCAAGGTCGATATCGGCGCCTTCGACTCGCCAACCTTCACCGGCCTGCCGGTGGGCGTAGTGGAGAAGGTCGGCAAGCGTGACATGCAAGTGGTCACCGACGTACCGCTGACCAACGGCGACGGCCTCAATGTGCTGGTCAAGCGCGAAGTGGTGGGCTTCCGCGCCAACATCGCCGAACCGCGTGGCGAATTCGAAGAAGACGGCCAGAAGCGCTACCGCTATCGCGTCGAGCCCAACGAAATGCCCGAAGGCCTGCACAAGCTGCGGCCCAACCACCCGCTGTCGCGCAACCTCGACCACAACTGGCAACAGGCCCTGCAACGCACCTCCTCCGAACGCCGGGTCGGCGTGGAGTGGCACGCCGTCCTGCGCGAGCAGCGCTTGATGCTAACCCTCAGCAGTGAAGAAGGCGTAAGCGTGCAGGTGGCCCTGGACGGCCCATTCGGCGTAGCCAACAAGCCGCAGCAAGCACTGGAGCAGTTGCACGACCTGCTCGGCCAGTTGGGCACCACCCTGTACCACGCCGACCGCATCGAACTGGATGCCCCGCAGGCGTACTTCATTCCCAACTCGCAGCTCAAGGCCCTGCGCCGCGAAGCCATCGAGGCACTGACTGCAGCACGCGTGCAGGCGCATCCGCGTGGCGGGCGCAAGGCCGAGACCACGCCACCGCCGGTGTACCCCGAGTCGCACCTGTCGTTCCTGGCCAACGTATACAACCAGAAGGCCCGCGACTTCTACCACCGCCACGGTGTGCAACTGATCGATGCGGCCTATGAAGCGCATGAAGAACACGGCGAAGTGCCGGTGATGATCACCAAGCACTGCCTGCGCTTCTCCTTCAACCTGTGCCCCAAGCAGGCCAAGGGCGTGACCGGCGTGCGTACCAAGGTGGCACCGATGCAGCTGATTCAGGGTGACGAAGTGCTGACCCTGAAGTTCGACTGCAAGCCGTGCGAGATGCATGTGATCGGCAAGATGAAGAGCCACATCATCGACCTGCCGACCCCGGGCAGCGCGGTGGCCCAGGTGGTGGGGCATATCAGCCCCGAAGACTTGCTCAAGACCATCCCGCGCGGACCGCACTGAGTTCGCCGGGCAGGGCCTCTTCGCGGCTAAACCGATGTGTGTCCACCCCCGGTGTAGGAGCGGGTTTACCCGCGAATACGGTAGCAGCGACAACAGTGAACGGCCGGTGGACATTGGCCAGCAGGCCCGGCCCTTTCGCGGGTAAACCCGCGCCTACACAGGCTTGTGGTTCCCCGGTAGGAGCGGCTTTAGCCGCGAATACGGTAGCCGCGACAACGGTGAACGGCGGGTGGAAATTGGCCAGCAGGCCCGGCCCTTTCGCGGGTGAACCCGCTCCTACACGGGCTTGTGTAAGAGCGGCTTCAAAGAACAGCGCAAGCGTACCTCAGCAGCGCTCAGCGTATCTGGTGCTTGTGCAACAACCGATAGAACGTCGGCCGTGAAATGCCCAGCACCTTGGCCGCCACGCTCAGGTTGTCGCTGTGCCGGTTGAGCACATCGCACAGCGCCTGGCGCTCGGCGCGCTGCTTGTATTCTTCCAGCGTGCCCAGCGGTTGTTGTTCCGGGTCGAGCAGTTGCAACCCCAAGTCTTGCGCCTCGATCTGCCGCCCTTCGGCCAGCACCAACCCGCGGCGCACGCGGTTGGCCAGTTCGCGCACATTGCCCGGCCAGTCATGCCGCCCCATCGCCGCCAGGGCATGGTCGCTGAACGACCGTGGCCGACGCCCGGTCTCCACACTGTAGAAATGGGCAAAATGGTTGGCCAGCATCGACAGGTCACCATGCCGGTCGCGCAACGGCGCGGTCACCACCTGCAAGACGTTCAGGCGGTAATACAGGTCTTCGCGGAAACGCCCTTGCTCGATGGCCCGCTCGAGGTCCACATGGGTGGCCGCCAGCACCCGTACATCCACCGGTATGGGCTGGCTGCCACCCACCCGCTCGATGTGCTTCTCCTGCAAAAAACGCAGCAAGTTGGCCTGCAATTCCAACGGCAGGTCGCCGATTTCATCAAGAAACAATGTGCCGCCATCGGCCGCTTCGATACGCCCGGTCTTGCGCTGGTGGGCACCGGTAAAGGCGCCCTTCTCATGGCCGAACAGTTCGGACTGGATCAAGTGCTCGGGGATCGCCCCGCAGTTGATCGCGATGAACGGTTGCTCGCTGCGTTGCGACTGGCGGTGCAAGGTGCGCGCCACCAGCTCTTTGCCGGTGCCGCTTTCTCCGCGGATCAGCACAGGCGATTCGGTGGGTGCCAGTTTACCCAGCAACTTGCGCAACTCGCGGATAGGCCGGCTTTCGCCGAGCAACTCATGGGTTGCCTCATCGACCTTGACGGCCCCCTTGCCGCGCAAGCGCGCCATGCCGAAGGCCCGGCCCAGGGTTACCTGCACGCGGGAGACGTCGAACGGCAGGGTATGGAAGTCGAAAAACCACTCACACACAAAATCACCGAACGCCGGCATGCGCAACTGATCGGCGCTGAGCACGGCAATCCATTCGGTGTTGCTGCGCTTGATCATGTCCTTGACCGCGTCCGGGTGCCTCAGGTGCGAAGCCTGCAAGCGCAATAGCCCGACATCGCACGTGTGGTCCAGCGCGGCCCCGAGCATACAGCTGTCCACATCCCAGCCTGCGTTGCGCAGGCCAGGTAACAAGCGGTGGCAATCGTCGCAGGGGTCGACGATAAGCAAACGGCGTTGAGCGGCAGGCTGCTGCATGACCGATCCTTGGCGCCAGTTTTTGGTTTTTTGAAGTAAAACAGCAAGTTGTGGCGCCCGTTTAACAGTAGCAACGAAGTTGACGGTGCCCAGTACCGTCTGTCTGCCGAATCATTTTTTTACAAACCGCCACGGGAATTTTCGCACTTTATCGACATCACATGGCGGCGCAGGCAAGAACAGCGTCGACCCTGAAAAAAAATTTACAGCCAATGTGTGACTTACCCACGAACAACGAGCATCAGTAGACATAACCCCGCGCTGCATTTCGCGATCAATGAGGCGACTTTGAAGCAACGCGGACTTCACTTCGATGTTTGGGACCATAGAGAGACCGAACCATGAATGCCCCGCTCCGTGTCAACGAAGCACTGCTGATTGCCGACCACGCCTTCGAACCTTTCCAGTGCGTAGCCTGGGATGCACCCAACGGTACTGGTGAACTGAGCCTGGCAGTGATCGACCGGACCAGCACCCGCATCGGCGCCAAGCAAGTGTCGTCGCGCATCTACTCCGACCCGGCCCAGTGGGCCAGCCTGATCGAAGAAGTGCGCGCCGAATTGTGTGAAAAGGGCTACGACCTGCAACCGTGGTCGATGCCGAAGTAAGATCGGCCAGCACAACAAGTGCGTGCATGGTCACGCACTTGTACAACTTCTCTGTTGCTGTTGTGGCAACTTTCCCAATTGCGACAACGTGTCGCAACCTGCCAGTTCAATCCACCACCTTGAATTGTTGCAAGTGCTGGTAATCAGCCTGTAATTGTTCTGCCAGACGCTGCGCGCGTCCCAGGCGCACGGGCGCCAGTTCCATATCGACCAACAACGTGGCGCATGGCATCGGCTGCACGGTATTGCTGTGCTGCAGGCGACCGTCGGTGAACACCAGGCAACGCAAGGCCTCTTGCGGATGGGCTCGCTGCCGCGCCTGTAGCCAGTGCCGCGCCTGTTCCAGGGCGGCGATCAGCGGCGTGCCCCCACCTGCTCCCAAGGCCTGCAGCCAGGGTTGCAAGGCAGCGGATGCCTTCAGCCCGTGGCGCTGCCACTGTGGTGTGCGCCCGCTGGCAGTCAGCAGGGCCAGGCGGGCGCGCTGGCGGTAGGCCTGGTCGAACAATGCCGCCAGCAGCCCTTTGGTCTGTGCCAGCGCCTGATGGCGCCGGGTTGAAGCCGAGGCATCGACGATCACCAGCCACAATTCTGCCGGCCTGCCTTGGCGCTGCTGCCAGCACAGGTCCTGTCGCTGGCGTGGCCGCCCTTTGAGCAAGGTCGGCAGCCAGGCTACCCGGCCGGCCGCCGCATTTCGCACGAGGCCACGGCGGGTACCGTTCTGCTTGCCTATGCCCGTTCTGGCATCCGCCCCGTTGGCTGGTGGCTGGGGGATGCTCAGGGCTTTTTTGCCCAGTTCGGCACCTCGCGGCGGGCGCCGCTGGCTACCGGCTGTGCCGGTAATGCCCCCCAGTCGCCCTGCCCACCCTGTTCGCCCGGGTTGCCGGCGCCAGGCTGCTGGTCAGGCGGCTGTGGCGCCGACGGCGGGCTGGCCTGGGGCGTCATACGGCGGCGATGGCGCAAGGCGAATTCGGCCACCGCCTCGACATCCACTTCTTCGATAGCTGCAGCCCCACGCCAGGCACAGTGGGCGCGCGCAGCGCGCAGCCACACCAGGTCGGCACGCAGGCCGTCCACGCCGGCGGCGTAGCAGCGCTCGGTAATCCAGGCAAGCGCCTGGTCATCCAGGGCAATGTCGGCCAAGGCCTGGCGCGCCGCGTGGCAGCGCTCGCGCAGTTGCGCCTGGGCCTGGGCCCAGTGTGCGCAGAACGCCTGAGGGTCACTGTCGAAGGCCAGACGGCGGCGAATGATCTGCTGCCGGGCCTCGGGCTCCGGCAAGCCCTCCAGCGCCACGTTCAATCCGAAACGGTCGAGCAACTGCGGGCGCAGTTCGCCCTCTTCCGGGTTCATGGTGCCGATCAGTACGAAGCGGGCGCTGTGCCGATGCGAGATACCGTCACGCTCGATGCGGTTTGTGCCGCTGGCAGCCACGTCAAGCAACAGATCGACCAAGGTGTCGGGCAGCAGGTTGACCTCATCGACATACAGCACACCGCCGTCGGCCTGGGCCAGCACGCCCGGGGAAAACTGCGCCTTGCCCTGCCCCAGCGCGGCATCCAGGTCGAGGGTGCCGACCAGCCGCTCTTCACTGGCGCCCAATGGCAAGGTGACGAACGGGCCTTCGCCAAGCAGGTCGGCCAGGCCACGGGCCAGGGTGCTCTTGGCCATGCCACGCGGCCCTTCGATCAGCACACCACCGATCCTGGGGTCGATGGCGGTCAGGCACAGCGCCAGCTTGAGTTCGTCTGCACCGACCACGGCCGCCAGCGGAAATTGTACGGGTTCACTCATTTCAAGCCTGTTCCTCGCCATCGAGCAGTTGTTCCTCAAGGGCTTCGCGGTAGTCGCCCGGCGCCTGCCACAAGCCGCGCTGCTGGGCCTCCAGCAGGCGCTCGGTGAGGTCGCGCAGGGCCTCGGGGTTGTGCTCGCGCATGAAATCGCGGGTTGCCGGGTCGAGCACATAGGCATCGGCCAGCCCCTGGTAATGATGGTCGTCGATCAGGTGCGTGGTGGCGTCGAAGGCGAACAGGTTGTCGACTGTCGCGGCCATCTCGAAGGCACCCTTATAGCCGTGACGCTTGACCCCGTCGATCCACTTGGGATTGAGCGCACGGGCGCGGATCACCCGGTTCAGCTCTTCCTTGAGGGTACGGATGCGCGGTCGGTCGGCCTGGCTGTGGTCGCCATGGTAGCTGGCCACCACCGCCCCGGACAGGGTTTCCGAGGCCGCCAGCATGCCGCCCTGAAACTGGTAGTAATCGTTGGAATCGAGCAGGTCGTGCTCGTGGTTGTCCTGGTTCTGCAGCACCGCCTGCACCTTGGCCAGGCGCTGGGCGAACTGGGCGCGGGCCGGGGTGCCGTCGTCGCTGCCGCCGTAGGCATAGCCGCCGTGGTTGAGGTAGACCTCTGCCAGGTCGTCGCGGCTGTGCCACAAGCGCCCGTCGATGGCGTTCTGGACCCCGGCACCGTATGCGCCGGGTTTGGCACCGAACACCCGCCAGCCAGCCTGACGTGCAGCCTGCTCGGCATCCACGCCTTGAGCCTGCAGCGTGGCCCGTTCGCTGCGCACGCGGGCAGCCAGGGGGTTGAGGTCGTCAGGTTCGTCCAGCGCGGCCACGGCCTGCACGGCGGCGTCGAACAGGCGGATCAGGTTACCGAAGGCATCGCGGAAGAAGCCGGAAACGCGCAACGTCACATCCACCCGCGGGCGGTCGAGCAGGCTCAACGGCAAGATTTCGAAGTCGTCGACGCGCTGGCTGCCGGTGGCCCAGACAGGCCGCACGCCCATCAGCGCCATGGCCTGCGCGATGTCGTCGCCGCCGGTGCGCATGGTCGCCGTGCCCCACACCGACAGGCCGAGCTGACGCAAGTGATCGCCGTGGTCCTGCAGATGGCGCTCGAGGATCAGGCTGGCCGAGGCGAAGCCCAGGCGCCAGGCTGTGGTGGTGGGCAGGTTGCGCACATCCACGGTATAGAAGTTGCGGCCAGTGGGCAGCACATCGAGGCGCCCTCGGCTAGGCGCACCACTGGGGCCGGCGGGCACGAAGCGCCCGGCCAGTGCCGCCAGCAGGCCATGCATTTCAGCCGTGCCGCAGGCGTCCAGGCTGGGTGCGACCGCTTCACGCAGGGCTTGCACTACAGCGTGCACCGGTTGCCACTCACTCAGGTCGGGTAACTGTGCCGTGCCCTCCAGTGCCTGCCCGATCACCTGAAGTGCCAGCAGCTCAAGGCGCTCGCGGGTGTCGCCACAGGTGCGCCAAGGTTCATTGCTCATGGCCTGCAGCTGTTCAGGGCGTATGCCCTGCCACGGCTGCCCAAGGTCGCAGTCGAGCGGGTCCCAGCCCGGCACCAGTGCTTTGGCCAAAGCCCGCAGCAGGCTGGCATTACCCCCACGACCGTCGCCACGCTCGACCCGCAACAACGCCAGCAGCGTATCCAGGCGTAGCCGCCCTTCAGGTGACTGACCAAACACGTGCAGGCCATCGCGAATCTGCGACTCCTTCAGGTCGCACAGGTAGGTGTCCAGGCGCGGCAGCCAGAGCGCCGCATCGTCCAGTTGCCCTTCCAGTTGCAACTCACGGTCGATGTGGTTGGCCTTGACCAGCTCGAGGATGTCACGCTGCAACTCGCGGGCACGTCGAGGGTCGAGCAACTGCGCTTCATAGAACTCGTCAGCCAGTTGTTCCAGGTGGCGCAGCGGGCCATAGGTTTCGGCACGGGTCAGCGGCGGCATCAGGTGGTCGATGATCACCGCGTGGGTGCGGCGCTTGGCCTGGGCACCTTCGCCCGGGTCGTTGACGATGAACGGGTAGATGTTCGGCAGCGGACCCAGCAGCGCGTCCGGCCAGCACTGCGCCGACAGCCCGACGCCTTTGCCGGGCAGCCATTCGAGGTTGCCATGCTTGCCGACGTGGATCACCGCATCGGCGGCAAATGCGTGACGCAACCAGAAGTGAAATGCCAGGTAGCCATGCGGTGGCACCAGGTCAGGGTCGTGATACACCGCGCTAGGGTCCACCTGGTAGCCCCGCGCCGGCTGGATACCGACGAAGGTCAAGCCAAAGCGCAGGCCGGCAACCATCAGCCGGCCGCTGCGGAACATCGGGTCCTGTTCGGGCGGCCCCCAGCGTTCCAGTACTGCCTGGCGGTTGGCCTGCGGCAGGCGCTCGAACGCCACCTGGTAATCGGCCAGGCTCAGGCTCTGGGCACAGGGACGCTGGTCGAGATGGTCGAGGTCGTTGGTCACGCCACCGAGCAGCTGGTGGATCAGTTGCGTACCGCTGCCCGGCAACTCGGCCAGCGGATAGCCTTCGGCCTGCAGCGCCTTGAGGATGTTGAGTGCGGCGGCGGGCGTGTCCAGGCCGACGCCATTGCCAATGCGGCCATCCCGGGTCGGGTAGTTGGCCAGCACCAATGCCACACGCTTCTGGGCGTTGGGCAGGCGGGCCAGCTCGACCCAGCGGCGGGCCAGCTCGGCGACAAAGTCCATGCGCTCGGGGTGGGCGCGGTAGCAGACAACGTCGGACTGGCTGCGCTCGCTGCGCCAAGCCATGTCCTTGAAACTGACAGGGCGTGTGATGATGCGCCCGTCCAGCTCCGGCAATGCAATGTGCATGGCCAGGTCGCGCGCGCCCAGGCCCTGCTCGCTGGCTTCCCACCCTGGCTGGTTGTCCTGCGCGCAGATTGCCTGAAGCACCGGGATGTCGCGGCGAAACGGGCGCAGGTTGGGGCGCTCGGGGCTGGACAAGGCGAAACCGGTGGTATTGACCAGCACTTCAGCGCCGACCTCGTCCAGCCAGGCTTCGACCTGTTCCAGGCAGGCGCTTTCCTTGAGGCTGGCCACGGCGATCGGCAACGGGTTCAGGCCGGCAGCCTGCAGGCGCTGGCAGAACACGTCGATGAACGCGGTATTGGCCGCTTGCAGGTGCGAACGGTAGAACAGCAGCGGTGCCACTGGCTGGTCGGGGTGCCAGTGTGGGTACCAGTCCTCGAGTGTCGCGCTGCCCTTGGCGGGGTGATAGACCGCCGTTCGCGGCAAAGGCTGCGGCTCGTCCCAGGCATAGTCGCGGCCCAGCCATTGGCTGGCCAGGCAGTTGAACAGGTTGATGGCGTTGGCCTTGCCGCCCTGGCGCAGGTAATGCCAAAGCCGCTCGGCCTGCTCACCGCGGACGTTGCCCAGGCTGGTCAGCTCCGGGTCCGGGCGGTCATCGCCCGGCACCAGAATCAGCTGCACGCCACGGGCGGCCAGCTCGACCAGTTGTTCGACACCATAGCGCCAGTAACCAACGCCACCGTGCAGCGACACCAGGATGACCTGGGCGTGGCGCAGCACCTGGTCGACATACAGGTCGACCGAGGCATGGTTCTGCACCTGCATCGGGTTGGCCAGGCGCAGGCTGGGAAAGTCTTCGGGCAATTGCTCGGCGGTGTCGGCGAGCAAGGCCAGGTGTGAATCGCCGCTGCAGAGAATCACCAGCTCGGCGGGTGTCTGGCCGAGGTCGGCAATGCTGTCATCCGGTACGAAACCACCGGGCTGGGTCCGCAGCAGGTGCATGGGTCAGGCGCCCAGTGCCTGGCGCAGGCGCGCTTCCAGCTGGGCAGCATCGAGGTCCTGGCCGATCAGCACCAGGCGAGTGATGCGCGGCTCATCGGCGCGCCAGGCGCGGTCGAAGTGCTTGTCGAAACGGGTGCCCACGCCTTGTACCAGCAGGCGCATCGGCTTGCCCGGGATGGCGGCGAAGCCTTTGGCGCGCAGGATACCGAACTCCACCACCAACTGGGTCAATGCATCGAGCAGCAGGCTTTCGTCGGCTTCCGGCAGGTCGATGGAGATGGAGTCGAAAGCGTCGTGGTCATGATCGTCATGATCGTCGCCGTCGTGATGCGAATCGTGGTGGGTTCGGCGGCCATCGATATGCGCCTCGGACTCGGCACCCACGCCCAGCAGCACCTCCAGTGGCAGCTTGCCGCTGCTGGCCTCGATGACTTTCACCGCCGGCGGCAGTTCTTCGGCCACCTCGGCACGCACCTTGGCCAGGCCTTCGGCGTCGATCAGGTCGGCCTTGTTCAACACCACCAGGTCGGCGCTGGCCAACTGGTCAGCGAACAGCTCATGCAGGGGCGATTCATGGTCCAGGTTAGGGTCGAGCTTGCGCTGGGCATCGACCTGGTCCGGGTAGGCAGCAAAGGTGCCAGCGGCCACGGCCGGGCTGTCGACCACGGTGATGACCGCATCGACGGTGCAGGCGTTACGGATTTCCGGCCACTGGAACGCTTGTACCAATGGCTTGGGCAGGGCCAGGCCGCTGGTTTCGATGAGGATGTGGTCGAGGTCGCCACGGCGGGCCACCAGCTCGCGCATCACCGGGAAGAATTCTTCCTGCACGGTGCAGCACAGGCAGCCATTGGCCAGCTCGTAGACGCGGCCGCTGGCTTCTTCTTCGGAGCACCCGATGCTGCACTGCTTGAGGATCTCGCCATCGATGCCCAGTTCGCCGAACTCGTTGACGATGACCGCAATGCGGCGCCCCTGGGCGTTGTCGAGCATGTGGCGCAGCAAGGTGGTCTTGCCCGAGCCGAGGAAGCCGGTGACGATGGTGACGGGGAGCTTGGCCAGTGTTTTCATGTCGCATTGCCCTTGGCAGTGTGGCGCGGGCATGCAGGACGACAGCCGCAGGCTAGGCCGGCCGGGCTTGTTCGCCACCGGATCACCCCGCCCGGTTGAAAGTCGAAAACGTGACGAGGCAGGTCTCCTGGCTTGCACCGTTCCATGTCCCCGTTCAGTCGAACAGCGGGCTGGCGGGATGACGCCTTCCCGCGCGCTGGCGCAGTGGCTGTGTCGATCCGTTGTCGGTGCTTACAGTTGCGGGGGCAGCCGCGGCTTGTACCGCGTTCCCGTCTTAGCTTCGGCCAGGCCGAAGAACCTCGAAGTGGGCAAGGCTACGCAGTGGCTGGCGGGTGGTCAACCATTGCTGCCGGCTGGTCGACCATAAGAGGAGCAACTGCGCTACAGTGGCACCTTTTCAACGGACAAGGACGCCCCATGCCCCTCGCCCCCGCCCTACCGGTACTGCGCATGTTCTCGGCCGACAAGGCCAAGGCTTTCTACCTGGATTGTCTGCAGGTGCAGGGGCAGGCCCCGTTAGACAACCACCTGCGCTTTTGCCAGCAGATCGATGACGAGGCCAACCCATGAAGGCACTGGGCAAACGCGAAATAGGCCGCCTGGAGCGGGAGTTGGTGGCATGCCTGACCGATGCCTGCGAAACCGCCAAGGCGGAGATTGTCGGCTTCAGTTGGCTAACCCATCGCCTCAACCCGGAGGACTTTCCGAGCAGCCTGCGTATTACCTGGGTATTCGAGCAAGAGGCCGACAAGGCAGCGGCCGTGGTCGGTGATGCGAAGGCGCGCATGCTGGCACTTACCGCTCTGGCGCTGGAGCAAGCCGGCATTGAGCTGGACCATCCGGCCTGGCATGTGCGATTCGACAGTGAAGAAGCCTGCGCGCACGGCCACGGCGGAGACTGGGCCAAGCGCTTGCAGACGCAGCGCTGAGCCCCAACCGGCAGCCGGTGCTTTACCCGGCCCCAGACGGTCCGTTAGGCTATGCATTCTCTAAATGACGAGGTGTTCGTCCAATGCGCCATTGATGCCGCCGTCCGTTCGACGGCCAGTCTTCAGCCTCCGGTTCGTTCCGGAGATGTCGCGGCATTTGTGGAGTTGTGCATGACGAACACGTCGATTCTGACGCTGGACAGCGTCTCCTTGGCCTTGCCTGATGGCAGGCCGCTGTTTAGCAACCTCAACGAAACCTTCGACCAACGCCGCACCGGCCTGGTCGGGCGCAATGGCGTGGGCAAAAGCCTGCTAGGGCAGATTCTTGCCGGCCGGCGTGAACCGAGCAGCGGCCATTGTCGGCGCCTCGGGCCTGTCCATTTGCTGGACCAGCAAGTCATCGCGCGCAGCGCCACGCTGGCCGACCTGGCCCAAGTGGGGCCGGTGATTGCGGCGCTGGAGCGCATTGAGCAAGGCAGCATCAAGCCCCAGGATTTCGACACCGTTGGCGAGCGCTGGGATATCCGCGAGCAATTGCAGCTGCAGCTTCAGGGCCACGGGCTGGGTCAACTCGACTGGCGCCAGCCCGCACGGACCCTGAGCGGTGGCCAAGCCATGCGCGTGGCGCTGATTGGCGCGTGGCTCAGCGATGCCGATTACCTGATTCTCGACGAGCCAAGCAATCACCTGGACAGCAACGCCCGTGCCCAGCTGCTGAGCATGATCGAAGCCTGGGACCGTGGCTTGCTGGTGATTAGCCACGACCGCAGCCTGCTGGCGCACATGGCACGCATTGTCGAATTATCCAGCCTGGGCTTGCAGGCCTACGGTGGCAACTACAGCCTCTATAGTGCGCAAAAAGCCAACCAGACGGCGCAGGCCCAGCAGCAACTTGCCCGGCTGAAGCAGGAGCAGCAACGCCAGGCCCGTGAACTGCAGCGCCAACGCGAAGACCTGGAGCGCCATCAGGCCCGGGCCGGGCGCCAAGCCAAGCACGCCAACCAGGCCAAGATTCTGGTCGACCGCAAGCAGGAGCGCAGCCAGGCCACTGCTGGCAAGCAGCGCCGCGACCATCGCGATGCTCGGCAAACGCTACTGGGCAAAGTGCGTGACGCCGCCCGCGAGGTGGAGCAAGACAGCGCTATTACCTTGCACGCGCCCACTCCTCAGCGTCATCCGGGCCGAGAGGTCTTGGCCTTGCAGGCACTTTGCTTGCCCCATGGCACCCGCAAAGCGCTTGACCTGCGCTTGTGCCTGGGCCAGCGCGTAGGGCTGATCGGCGCCAATGGCAGTGGCAAGTCCACCCTGCTCAGGCTGCTGAATGGGGAATTGCCAGCATCGCCCGACAATGTGCGCCTCAGTGGCGAGACCGCCCTACTCGACCAGCACTGCAGCACACTGGCAGGCAACCGCAGCGTGCTCGAACACCTGCACCAAGCCAACCCGACGCTGGACCAGGGAAAATTGCGCAGCCGCCTGGCGCAACTGGGCCTGGATGCAGCCCGTATCGAACTGCCCAGTAGCCTGCTGAGCGGCGGCGAGCGTATGAAGGCGGCGCTGGCCGCCGTGCTGTACCGCGAACGGCCGCTCGATCTGTTGCTGCTGGACGAACCCGGCAACCACCTGGACCTGCCATCGCTGACAGCCCTGGAAGGTATGCTTGGGCAGTTTCGCGGGGCGCTGATAGTGGCGTCCCATGATGCGGTATTGCTGGAAAACCTGGCGCTGGATGAGTACTTGCTGTTGTAGACACCGAAAAAAAAGCATCGCAGCCTATCAATTCGTGACTGGCCGTTCCCGATCCGCCAAGGATGGTTTAAGGTGGCATGGTGCGCATATAACAGCAGCCCGAGCGATCGGGCACTTGCAAGACAATGAGGGTGTCATGAGCAACGAAAGCATTAATTGGGACAAGCTGGGTTTCGACTACATCAAGACCGACAAACGCTACCTGTCCGTATGGCGCAATGGCGAGTGGGACAAGGGCACCCTGACCGAAGACAACGTACTGCACATCAGTGAAGGCTCCACGGCCCTGCACTACGGCCAGCAGTGCTTCGAAGGCCTGAAGGCCTACCGTTGCAAGGACGGCTCGATCAACCTGTTCCGCCCGGACCAGAACGCGGCCCGCATGCAGCGCAGCTGCGCACGCCTGCTGATGCCGCACGTGCCGACCGATGTGTTCATCGAAGCGTGCAAGCAAGTGGTCAAGGCGAATGAAAAGTTCGTGCCACCGCACGGCAAAGGCGCCCTGTACCTGCGCCCGTTCGTGATCGGCACCGGCGACAACATTGGCGTGCGCACCGCCCCCGAGTTCATCTTCTCGGTGTTCGCCATCCCGGTTGGTTCGTACTTCAAGGGCGGCATGAAGCCGCACAACTTCCAGATTTCCAGCTTCGACCGTGCTGCCCCACAGGGCACCGGCGCGGCCAAGGTCGGTGGCAACTACGCTGCCAGCCTGCAGCCGGGTGCTGAAGCGAAGAAGGCCAACTTCGCCGACGCCATCTACCTCGACCCGCTGACCCACACCAAGATCGAGGAAGTCGGTTCGGCCAACTTCTTCGGCATCACCGCCAACAACGAGTTCGTCACCCCGAAATCGGCCTCGGTACTGCCAGGCATCACCCGCCTCTCGCTGATGGAACTGGCGCAATCGCGTCTGGGCCTGACCGTGATCGAAGGCGATGTCGAGATCAGCAAGCTGGACCGCTTCGTCGAAGCCGGTGCCTGCGGTACCGCAGCCGTGATCACCCCGATCGGCGGCATCGAGTACAACGGCAAGCTGCACGTGTTCCACGACCTGGAAAAGGTCGGCCCGGTTACCCAGAAGCTCTACAACGAGCTGACCGGTATCCAGAGCGGCGATGTAGAGGCACCGGCAGGCTGGATCGTCAAGGTCGCCTGAGGCGCATCAGCTGTATGAAAACGGGGCATGCCAGCGATGGCATGCCCCGTTTTTCATGGGTTTATACGGTCACCTTGGGCGGTTGTACCCGCAAAGCAGGCGACGCGGGGCATTCATGCCAGGCGCCGCTGCACCAGCAGGTGCCGGGCTTTGTCGAACGCCCAGTTGTAGACCACGGTGTAGGGCAGGATGATCACGAAGAAGCCCAGCTCCACCATGAACGCCTGCAGCAGCGAAATCTCCAGCATCCAAGCCGCCACCGGCAGGCACCACACCACCAGGCCGGCTTCGAAGCCAAGACCGTGCACGAAACGCGTACTGGCCTTCCAGTTGATGCGTTCGGTTTGCACCCAGCGATCAACCAGTGCGTTGTAAACCATGTTCCACAGCATGGCGATCACCGACAGGGTCACCGCCAGCGCGCCCGCCGTTGCCAACGACTTGCCCATGAACCAGGACAGCAGCGGCGCACACAGCAGTACCGCAAACACTTCATAGCCAACAGCGTGGACCAGGCGTTCGGTGAAAGACACGTTTTTCATTGCACATTCCATCCATTGCGGGAGTCGTGCTTCCCATTTTCTTTGATAGAACTGATACTCGCGACATAGCTACCATCGGTTTTATCAATACCATGCGTTACTCTCCCGAAGCTCTGGTCGCCTTTACCGAAGCCGCCTCACTCGGTTCGTTTTCTGCGGCGGCGCGCAAGCTGCGCAAAAGCCAGTCCACTGTCAGCATCGCCATCGCCAATTTCGAGGCCGATATCGGCTGCCCACTGTTTGACCGCAATGGCCGCCACCCCACGCTCAATGAGGCGGGCAGGCAGGTGCTGAGCCATGTCGAAGCAATTCTCGAGGCCAGCGCCCAGCTCGATGCGCTGGCAGTGCGACTGGCGCAAAATGTCGAGGCGCTGGTATCTGTGGTGATGTCGGACAGCTACAGCGTAACGTTCCAGGGGGCGGTGATGACTCGCTTCGCCCAGCACTACCCCCATACCGAGCTACGCTGCGGCCCGGCGGAGGACGCTGATGTAATCGAGATGATCCAGCAGGGCCTGGCCCATGTCGGCATCCTTGCCACACAGCCCGGCTACCCCGCCGACGTGGCCGTGGCGCGCTTGCCGGAGCAGGCAGAGTTCGGCGTGTATGTCGCCAGCGAGCATCCGTTGGCAAGCCTGGCGCAGGTAAAGGCGCAGCATCTGGAGAACGCACGACAGCTGTATATCAAGACCTATGCCCCCAGCCTGCACCATGGCCGTGGCCAAGCGTGGTCGGCACCGGATTACCTTACCCTGCTGGAGTTCGCCGTGCGCGGGTTTGGCTGGGCCGAGCTGCCCAGGGCGCTGGTAAAACGGTTTGGCAACGAGCTGGTGGAGTTGCAGATAGCGGGTTACCCCCGACGGGTGGATATGGATGTGGCCTGGTCGAGCCGGCGTGCCTTGGGGCCGGCCGGGCAATGGCTGGTGCGACAGATGTTGGGGCAATAGTTGTGTCGCCTGCCCGAACTTGAAGTGCGCCCAGACACAACAACCGGTACACCCAGCGACAAGCCTTCCCCCCACCCCGCCCCTTAGCCTGTCACCACGCGCCGCCCCGCTGCGGCACGCACCCAAAAAGCACAAGAACAAACGTTGGTGACCTATGCAGACAGTAGATCCGATCACCCTTGCGGTTGTCCGGGGTGCGCTGGAGACAGCGCAACGCGAAATGACCCTGACCCTGGAAAAGACCGGGCGCTCCAGTGTGTTCAACCTGGCACACGACTATTCCAACTCGCTGTTCGACCACTTGCCGGAAATGATCCTGCAGGGCCAGGACATTCCCATCCACCTGGGCTCGCTGATACCGGCCATGAAATGCGTGGCCGAGTTCTTCGGCGACGACATCGCCGAAGGCGACGTGATCTACCACAACGACCCCGCCTACAAGGGCAGCCATATTCTCGACTGCTGCATGTACAAACCGGTGTATTACCAGGGCGAGCTGGTGTTCTGGACCGTTTGCAAGGGCCACCTGACCGACATCGGCGGCCCGGTGCCGGCGGGCTACAACCCCGATGCCAAGGAGATCTATGCCGAGGGCCTGCGCATTCCACCGGTCAAGCTGTGGGAAAAGGGCAAGCGTCGTGAGGACGTGATCAACTTCATGCTCACCAACATGCGCGCCCGCCCTTATCAGGAAGGCGACCTCAATGCCCAGTATGGTGCCTGCAAGGTCGGCGAGCGGCACCTGCTGGAGCTGCTGGACAAGTACGGCGTGGCACAGGTGCGTGCCTGCATCGCCGAACTGAAGAACATGGCCGACCGACACATGCGGGCGCTGTTGCGCGATGTGCCGGATGGTGACTACAGCGGCACCGCCGTGCTCGAAGATGCCGGCCACGGCCTGGGTGAACTGGCCATCACCGCCCATGTGCAGATCCGTGGCGACCAGGCCCATGTGCGCATCGAAAGCCCGCCGCAGGTGCCGTACTTCATCAATTCCTATGAGGGCAACTCGGTATCCGGGGTTTACCTGGGGCTGATGATGTTCGCCCAGGTGGCGCCGCCTTACAACGAAGGCCTGTATCGCTGCGTAACGGTCGATGTCGGCCCCAGGGGTACGCTGTGCAATGCCGAGGAACCCGCGCCTCACGTCAATTGCACCACCACGCCGATGGAAACCCTCGCCGATGCCGTGCGCACGGCACTGGAACAGGCCTCGCCACAGCGGGTAACGGCCTCCTGGGGGCATACCAGCGGCATCAACATTGCCGGCCGCGACCCGCGCAACGGCAATAGCGAGTACGTGACGATGGTGCTGGCCTCGATCATTTCCGGTGCCGGTGCCAACAAGGTGATGGATGGCTGGCACGCCTGCGGCCCGCTGTGCTGCTTCGGGGCGCTGATGAGCGGTGACATCGAGCTGCTCGAACACGCTTATCCGGTGCTGATCCACCGCTACAGCCTGATGGCCGACAGTGGTGGCGCCGGTGAGTTGCGCGGTGGTTCGGGCACCCGCCTGGAGATCGAGCCCCTGGACCACGCCATGACCGTGGTCGGCTTCGGCGAGGGCCGCCAGTTGCCCACCGCTGGTGCCGCCGGGGCTCGCAATGCCCTGCTCGAGCCCAAACTGGGCCGGCTGATCCATCGCCATGCCGATCGCCGCGAAGACCACTACACGCAGAACCCCATGCTCACCCTGCAGCCCGGCGAACGCATCATCAACATCAACCCAGGGGGTGGTGGCTACGGCGACCCACTGCGCCGTCGGGTCGCAGCAGTACTGGAGGACGTGCGCAACGGCCTGGTCTCGCCACAAGGCTCAGCCCTGGAATATGGCGTGGTCCTCGATGCCGATGGCCAACTGGACGAAACAGCCACCCGCCTTGCCCGCGCCCCGCGCTAACCGGAGAACACGCATGCGTAACCAATATCGCCTGGGCGTAGACGCCGGCGGCACTTTCACCGATTTCATCCTGGCCGATCGCGACGGCGGCGTGCAGCTGTTCAAGGCCCCCTCCACGCCGCAGGACGGCACCTTGGCCATTCGCGCCGGCCTGGCACAGATCGCCGACGCCACCGGGCGCAGTCCGGCCGAACTGATCGCCAACTGTGACCTGTGCATCAACGGCACCACCGTGGCCCTCAACGCGCTGATCGAGCGCACCGGGGTCAAGGTGGGCCTGCTGTGCACCGAGGGGCACGAGGACAGCCTGGAAATCCGCCTGGGCCACAAGGAAGAGGGCCACCGCTACGACGCACACTACCCGCCGGCACACATGCTTGCCCCACGCCACCTGCGCCGGCCGATCGGTGGCCGAATCCTTGGCGATGGCCGTGAGCACAGCCCGCTGGACGAAGCCGCCATCCATGCCGCCATCGACTACTTCCGTGCAGAAGGCGTGCAGGCCGTGGCCATTTCCTTCCTATGGTCGGTGCGCAACCCCAGCCACGAACAACGGGCCGCCGAACTGGTACGGGCTGCCCTGCCCGAGGTGTTCGTCTGCACCGGCTGCGAGGTGTTCCCGCAGATTCGCGAATACACCCGCACCTCCACCACCGTGGTCAATGCCTACCTCAGCCCGGTAATGGCACGTTACGTGGCGCGCATCGACAGCCTGTTCCAGGCACTTGGCGCACAGCAGCCGGTACGCTACTTCCAGTCCAACGGCGGGTTGGCGCCCGGGCACCTGATGCGTGAGCGCGCCGTCAACGCGATCAACTCTGGTCCGGCCTCAGCGCCACAAGCCGGGCTGGCAGTAGCCAAGCCGTTCGGTATCGACAACGTCATTACCGTGGACATGGGCGGCACCTCGTTCGACATCACCCTGACCAACGCCGGACGCACCAACTTCAGCAAGGACGTGGACTTCCTGCGCCAGCGCATCGGCGTGCCGATGATCCAGGCGGAGACCCTGGGTGCCGGCGGTGGCTCCATCGCCCACCTGGACGAGTTTGGCATGCTCCAGGTCGGACCGCGCAGCGCCGGCGCCATGCCTGGGCCGGTGTGCTACGGCAAGGGTGGCCGCGAACCCACGGTCACCGACGCCAACCTGGCACTTGGCTACCTGCCCGACGGCGCACTGCTGGGCGGCAGTATCCGCCTGAACCGCCAGGCCGCGCTGGACGCCATCCGGAGCACGATCGCCGAACCGTTGGGCATCAGTGTGGAACGCGCGGCATTCGGCATCACCACCCTGGTCAACCTGAACATGGTCAACGGCATCCGCCGCGTATCGATCGAGCGCGGTCACGACCCGCGTGACTTCGCCCTGATCGGCGCAGGCGGTGCGGCGGGCATGCACGTGGTGCGCCTGGCCGAAGAAATCGGCATGCACACCGTGCTGATCCCCAAAGTGGCCTCGGGCTTGTGTGCGTTCGGCCAGATCCTGTCCGACGTGCGCTACGACCAGCTCACCAGCCTGTCGATGCGCCTGGACGCCGGGCACGTCGACCTGGCGCAACTCAACCAGACCCTCACCGAACTGCGTGAGCAAGGCCTGGCCAACCTGCGCGAAGACGGTTTTGGCGACCAGGCCAGCAGCTGTCACTACACCCTGGAGATGCGCTACCTGGGGCAAATTCATGAGTGCAGTGTGGACCTGCAGCAGCACAGCCTGGACGAGGCAGGGCTGGCCGCGCTGGTCAGCCGCTTCCACAGCCGCCACCAGACCCTGTACTCGTACAGCGAACCCGACAGCCCGGTGGAGCTGGTGAACCTGGAGTGCTCGGTGATCGGCCACCTGCCACGCCCGCCGCAACCCGAGCTGCAGGGACCGGCCGAGCCCCCCGCCCCCACCGCGCAATCCGTCCGCCCGATGCTGTTCAGTGCCGACGGTGAATGGCAGCCCACACCGGTGTTCAACGGTAACCACCTGTTGCCAGGGCAGACCGTGCATGGCCCCTGTGTGATCGAGGAAGACACCACCAACATTGTCCTGCCACCCGGCTGGCAGGCTCGCCTGGAGCCTTCGGCCACCTACCGAGTGACACGCGGGGGTTGATCTTGCGGTCGGCGCGCGCCGATCATGGGCCTGACAACCGCCCGGCAGTTTTGCGCTGCCGGGCGGTTTTTACAATAACAAGAGCTGCTTGAGTAGCTTGCCTGCAGTTCCTTTTTTCAATGCTGCCCTCTTTGAAAAAGGACCCACCATGCCCACAGAACTCTCGACCCACGGCTGGCCACAGCCTGAACGCCAGGCACGCTGGGCCGAAGCCATCAGTGACACCTATTTCCCATTGAGCCTTGAATTTGCTGCCGGACAGCCATTCGATGGCCACCTGCAGCGCTGGAGTACGCCGAGCACGCCGCTCAGCCTGTCGCGCCTGCGGTCCAGCCAGCTGGGTTACTCGCGCAGCAACGCGCATATCGGCCAGGACCATGAAGCGTTCTACCTGGTGACCGTGCCGCATGGCAGCGAGGTGCACTTCGAACAGGACGGCCACCCGATCAGTTGCAGCCCGGGCGGTTTCATCGTCGAGCGCGGCGATGCACCCTACCGCTTCCACTACGGCACGCAGAACGACTTGTGGGTGCTCAAGCTGCCCGAGCGTGCGCTCAAAGCCAACCTGCTGGGGCACAAGCGCTATACCCGGCATTGCTTCGACGCCCGTCAGGGCCTGGGGCGCATCTTCGTCGAGCAACTCGACCTGTGTGCCCGCCATTTCGACACCAGCCCCCCGGCAGCCCGGCATCTACTGCTGGAACAGGCCTCCGCCACCCTGCTGCTGGCCTTGCAACAGGATGAGCGCGTGCTGGGCAGCGAAGGCAGCAACCTCAGCACCCTGCACCTGACGCGGGTCGAGCAGTACGTGCAGCAAAACCTGGGTGACCCCGAGCTGTCGCCACAAACCATCGCCAACGCCTGCGGGCTGTCGCTGCGTTATCTGCACAAGTTGTTCGCGATCACGCCCTACACCCTTGGCGAGTGGGTACGCCGTCAACGCCTGGAGGCCGTGCACCGGCAACTGCTTGACCCGCATTGCCACCTGGCGATCGGCGAACTGGCATTTCGCTGGGGCTTTGCCGATCAGGCGCAGTTCACCCGGGCGTTCCGCCAGCAGTATGGGTGCACGGCGAGCGAGGTGCGGGCTACGCGTGCGCACTGATCACAACAACGGAAAATGGCCCGCTTCCACAGGGGCACGGTCGCGTTGGCTTGGCGGGCTCAATCCCCCTCCACCACATCCACCACTTTCCAGCTGTCGTCCGGGTCGAAGCGTTTCATCTCCTTCGCCAGCCTGTCGCCATGCGGCCCGAGGTCTTTCTCGAACACTTGGCCGTCATGGCTGATCATGAAGCTCATCACCCCGGTGTCGTCGTACTTGGCCGGCCAGGCGACCATGGCGAAGCCACGGCTCATCTGGTTGCCGATCAGGTAGCTGTAGGCACCGCCCGGGGCGGATGGGCCCTGTGCATCCAGGATGCGGAAGTGGTAGCCATACCAGGCGTCACCGACCACATCCTGGCCGAACAGCGGGCCCAACGGGCTGACGTCACCGTCGCCATCGTCATCCCAATACAGCCCGTCATGCTTGCCCGGCTCGCTGAAAATCTTCTGTGCGTACTCCAGCGCACCATCTCCGTTGTGGTCCTGGGTGGCGTAGTCCATTTGCGCATCGTGATAGGCCAACAGCGACTGCAGAACACCCAGCTCGTTGCGCCCGATGCGACGGGCGCGAATTTCGGCACTGCCCGCCTTGAGGTCGAAACGCCAGCCCTGGCGGGTTCTGGTCAGCGGTATGGGCAAGGTCCAATGACCGGTGCCCACCGCCAGGATGGCCTTGCCCTCGCCTGACATGTCGATGCTGTGCTGTGCGCGATACTGCTCGAGAAAGGTATCCACATCGCTGCGTTGCACACCACCGCGCGGTATATAGGTGCGCCAGTCATCGCCCAGCAACTGGGCCAGGCGGGCTTCATCAGGTTTTTCCTGGCCCAGCGCCGCGACAAAGGCTTCCACGGCCTTCTCCGGCGTTGGGAAGGCTTGCTGGGCGGCGGCCATGAACGACCAGGCCAAACCTGCCGTCAGCAGCAATGCAGCCAGTGTTGGGCGCTTCATCGACGGCCTCCTGCGCCGCGACGCGCGGGCGCACTGGGCCGGGAGATCGGGTGCCCGGCGGCACGAGACGCACCGGGCCGCTGAGCGAACGACTGGCTGGTACGGCCGCGGTTGGCCTGCACGCTGGTGCGCGACGGCGAGCGCACACCGTCGAAGGCATTGTTGCGGGCACGGCCTGCCGTATTGGCAGGACGGCTCTGCGCCGGCTGCCGCACCTGGCCGTCGCCCTGCCGGCGTTGATTGGCCAGGTTGCCGTTCTGCTGGCGGCCTTGGTCATTGCGGGTTTCCTGCCGACGGTCAGTCGCCCGCGCGCCATCATCACGGGACGGCATGCGGTTGCCCTCAGGATTGCCTGCCTTGGCCTCGCGCATTTGCTCGCGGGCCTGACGGTTACTGGTAGCCGGCCGTTCGATACCTGCTCGGTCCATCGATGCCCGGGCTTTGTCTCGGGCCTGGGCCCGTTGGGCGTCGTCGCCGCGGAACGCGGTGCGCTGAGTGGCACCGTCCAGCTGGCGGCCGTACTGCTGACGGCTGCGAGAATCGCGGTATGGCACCCCGTCGCGGTTGGCGGCATTGTGCTGCCATTTGTTCTGGTTGTTGGTGATGCGGTTGTTGACGTTGAGGTTGTTGTAGCGGTTGACGTCAATGTCGATGTCATTGTTGTCCCAGTCGCAATCGCCCCACAACGAGGCGACGATCGCCACGCCGGTACCGAAGGCCAGGCCGGCCACCAGCGCGGAACCGGGGTAGTACATGGGCGGCGGCGGGTAATACACCGGCGGCGAGGCCGGGTAGGCCCACGTACCATAGGTGGTGGTCGGGTTATAGCTGGGCACATACACCACTTGCGGGTCGGCCGGCGCGATGACGATGGTGGTGGGCGGGCTACTGGCCGCTGCCCCTTGGGTGCTACTGCCGCTTGCGGCTGGCGCCGGTGCAGGTGCGGTCTGCACGGTGACGTGCTGGTACTGGCTGCTCTGCAGATTGCCGGCGGCCTGCGCCTGGTGGCGCAAACGCTGCACGCTGCCCATGACATCATCGGGCTGGGCGAGAAAAGCATCGCCCAGGCGCTGCACCCACACCGGGTCCTGGCCAAGCGTTGCCAGCACCTGCGGGAAGGCCACCAGTGCCTGTACGCTAGGGTCCCAGGGCTGCTTGGCCACTTGTCTGACTGCATCGTCACCGGTGGCCTTGGGGTTGGCCTTGGACCAGGTCACGGCTTCATTGACCTGCCCCGGGTAGGTTGACGCCATCAGCACCTGAGCCAGCAACTGATCAGGGTACAAGGCAATGGGGGCCAGCATCTGGTCCAGTTGTTCCTGGGAGAACACCGGGTCCTTGGCTACGGGCGTGGCAGCGGAAGGCGCCGGATCCGGCGCGGGCACGTCTGCGGCCTGCACCAGGCCCGGGGCAGCGCTCAGGCAAAGCAGTGCCGACAGGACAGCAAACAATGGCATGCGCATCGCTTATCCCCATGAGGTCAGACCGCGTGGGTTAAGGGTAGCAATGGCAGTGCTTTTGACCAGACGAGGGGGCGCAAACTTTTCGCGCTTCAAAGGCGAGATGGTTGATGCGTTTGAGTCTATAGGTGCGCTGCGCCGGAATCGTCGATAGTCACTATCGAGCAGGGCAATTTCTACCGAACGCTGTGGCCGCATAACCTAGCGCCATCCCCACGCTGCCGCCTAGACTGCCCTGGAGCTAACCGATGAATACCTTGGCCCGCCAGCTGTCCGCCACCCTTGCCGTTTTTGCCATCGCCGTGATCAGCGGCTGTGCCAGCCACCCTGAACTGCGCCCGTACACCGCCGAGGAAACCCGCCAGTTGCAACTGGAAGCCTTACAGCGCCGCGGCCTGTCACTGGACAATTACGAGCAGCAACGGCGGGTGATCCTGCGTGCCGGTAACCTGCCTGTCGTGACCGAGGCCGCCGACGCTGAACGTTCTACCAAAGGCTGAACGGGCTAACCGGCGGTTCCCTCCCTCCACTTGCGCAGGTATCCTCTACCGCTCAACCGCAAGCCTTCCAGGACGGAGACCATGATCAGGCCCCTTCTGTTGCTGAGTGCTGCGCTGCTTTTAAGCCCCGCGTCGCAAGCCCAGCAGATGAAACGCCAACTGGGCGATTTCGACTTCACACTCGGCACCACCCCCTCACGCAGCATGGCGCAAGGGCTTATCTCACCCAGCGCCGTTGGCGCATTCCATGGCGGGCTCGACCTCAGCCACCCCAATGGCTGGTACCTGGGCCAGTACGCCCCAAGCATGGGCGTCACCCCTGACTCGACCCTGCGCCTGGACAGCTACCTGGGCTACAAGCACCATTTCGACAGCAGCCTGGGCTACGAGGTAGGGCTGATCCATTACAGTCAGCCCAATATCGCAGGCCCCGACAGCTACGCCCTGTATGGGGGGATTTCGGTGCTGGGCAGCCGCTTCGGCGGGGCGCTGCGCGACAACCCCGACAACCGCACGGGCACGCTGTTCGCCGACTTCGGCCATCTGCCGATGTTCGACGTTGACTTCACCGTCAAGCTCGCCCACCACCGCCTGGGCACGCCGTTCACCATTGGCGATGGCAGCCAGGTGAATACCTTTTCCGATTGGTCGCTGGAGCTGTCGCGGCCCTGGCTGGGCATCGACCTGAACCTGATCTACAGCAACTCCAGCCTGAGTGGCGCGAGCTGCGATGCCTATTCGGGCATCAATACCTATTGCGACAGCGTGGTCACGCTCAAGGCCCAGCGCAGCTTTTTTTAACGGCGCGGCGCCAGCGCCAGGGCAATACCGCCCAACACCACCACACAGGCGATCAACAAACGCAACGACACCGACTCGCCGATCAGGGCAACCCCGCCCAGTGCGGCAATCACCGGCACGCTGAGCTGCAGGGTCGCCGCCTGTTGCGCACTGATCTGCCTGACCACGCCATACCAAACGGCATAGCCTGCGCCAGAAGCCAGCACACCGGAACCCAAGGCATACAACAAGCCAAGTGGCGTGAGGTGCGGGCCGGCACCCAGCAACAGCATCGGTAGCAGCAGCACCAGGCACGGCAAGCTGCGGGCAAAATTGCCGGCAGTGTCGGCCAGCGGCCTGGGCGAGCCTTTGCCCAGTAGCGTATATACCCCCCAGGCCACACCGGACAGGGCCATCAGCAAGGCACTGGCCAACGGCGGCGCCGAGACGCCAGGCAACAGCAGCACCAGCAGGCCGGCAAAGGCGATCAGCATGCCCAGCAGCATGCGTACCGTGATGTGTTCGCCCCTGTACCACGCGAAGCCGAACATAGTGATCTGCACGGCACCGAACAGCAACAACGCCCCCACCCCTGCCCCCAGTTGCAGGTACGCCGCAGAAAACAGGAACGCGTACAGGAACAGGGCCAAGCCGCCCCACCAACTGCCGCCCATGGTGTGCACCGGGCTGCGCAGGCGAATCAGCAACAGCAGAAACAGCGCGCCACTGGCCAGGCGGACCATGGTGAAGGACACCGGGTCGATCGCCCCGTCCTTCAGCGCCAGCCGGCAGAACACCGAGTTGGCGGCAAACGCCACCAGACTGAAAAGGGCAGGCCAAAGCCAGGCGCTGGGCTTGCGGTCGGTAAGCGTGGTCGTGCCTGAACTCATGGTGTGGCCACCTCTGAGTGGGATTGTTGTTATAGCGGCATTTAGTCAGGACCGGCACCGATATACAAGGAAGAATCCACCGTGGAGGATGGCACCGGCTACGCCGGTGTTCGCGGGTAAACCCGCGCCTACGGGCGACCGCGCCGGCTTTTCAGGATTTGAGCAAGACGGCGGCTACTGCTTCGATCTCCACCAGCATGCCGTCCAGCGCCAGCCGGGGCACCGGTATCAGCGTGCAGGTCGGTTTCATGTGCGCCCCCCAGGCCCTGTCGGCCTCTGTCACCCATTGGTGCAGGCGCGCTTCGGAGTGCTCGACAATCAGCAGGGTCAGCTTGAACACCTGGCCCAGGCTGGCACCTTTCGACGCCAGGGCCCGTTCCAGGTTGGCCAGCGCCTGCCGGGCCTGTTCGGCGAACACGGGTGACAACTGGCCCTGGCTATCCTCCCCACCCTGACCGGCGATGAACAGCAGACGGCTGTCAGCGCGCACTTCGGCGACATGGGAGTAGGCGTTGCCACTGGGGTCGTAGAGGCCTTCGGGGTTGCTTAGCTGGAATGCGTTTGATGGGGTCACGACAAGCCCTCGCTCGGTTGGAAGAGCGTCGGAGTATCGGACCTTAAGTTAACTCGAGGTCAAGCCTGAAGTAGGACATTTCGTACAAGGCATCGTCATGTTGGAACCAAGCGTGTGTTTGCGCAGCGGCTGTCAGGCCTTAGATTGCAAAGCCCGGCATGGAGGCCTTTAACCAAGAAGGAAAACCAATGAGCAAATTTGATTTTCAGCTGGCCTATACCATCAAACCGCACAACCCTGCGTACGATGAAACCGATGCGGCACAGGCACGTCTGTACCTGCGGGAAAAGCTCGGCCTGGACACCGTCGAGCACATTGAAACCACGCTGCTTGGCATGATCACGCTCAATGGCACCACCCTCGCGGAGCGCAAGCGGGAAGCTGAAAAGCTGGTCCGTGATTACATCCATGACGCGCTCAAGGAACTGCGCGTACTGTCTACCGTGAAGTTCTACGGCTGCCTGATGGTGGACGGGCTGGGTCCTGCCATGCGTTTCGACATCCTGCCCAAATGACCCTCGACGGCCTCAGGCGCCCCCGCGCCCGAGGCCGCAAACCGTCACTTTTCCTGCAACACCGCCCTGCCCTTCACCGCCCGCGGCCCGCGCCAGGCCCAGAACAGCAAACCGGGGAAGGGTGCGTAGACCACGAAAACGATCCACAGCATCTTGCGCTCGGCGCGCCGTTCACTGCCGATGATGTGCCAGATGGCCCAGATCTCCAGCAGGATGACCAAGGCTGCGATGATGATCCAGATCGTACCGATTTCCATGAGCGCTCTCCCAATGGCATGTATTGGGTTGGGTTGCTGCAAACGCTGAGGGTTCAGATTGATTTGACTCACCGCGCCCTCTTTGCAGGCGCGGCGATAGGGCCTCATTGCCGTGGTGCATTCTCCAGTGCAGCCTTCAACGCCGCTGCATCGGTGAACGCCCGCTGGCTGACCAGCACGCCCTGCTGCAGTTGCAACCACTGCACCTGGCCCTCCTGCCCGGGGTAACGGCTGGCCACTCGCCCATCACGGTCGAGCAGCACCCGGTAGCTGTAATCGCGCATGGCCGGGACAGCGAACAGTTTGCTGATCAGCGCAGGCATGCGCTGAATGTCGGCCACGAATACAGCGGCGCGTGCTTCCAGGTAGCCCTTGGGCTGCTCGGCCAGCGCCGCCTTGACCAGCTTGGCACCGTCCATATCGCGCGCCACCAGCAAAATCTGCGTGTCGGTACCAAGGCTGTAGGCCTGGTCGTACTGGTCGAGCAGTGTGAACGGGGCAAGCTTGTCGCCCTGCTCCAGGGCGTTGGCCAGCAACGGCAACAGGCTGAGCAACACTACAACGGCATATCTCATCAGGGGCATCCTCAATGGCGGAACGTCAGCATAGCGGGAAAGCACCAGGACAGGCTGGTTTGCCTGAACACGACCTGTAATACGACACAGCCACCGGGGAGATTGTCTTTCCTCCGGGCACCGTCCACACTCTGCGGGCCAGCCAGGAAGCGGAGTTCAGAGTGCCCACGCCACGCCAGTTCAGCCAAAAGACCAGCACCAGCAACATGCTACGGCTCAAAACAAGCGGCGCCAATGCCCAGGCGCCCTATCGGGTCGATTTCATCCTGCTCGAACACTTCTCAATGGCCAGTTTCACGGTGGCCATGGACGTACTGGTCACGGCCAACCTGCTACGTGCCGACAGCTTCCAGTTCACCCCGCTGTCGCTGGACGGCGACCGGGTGCTCAGCGACCTGGGACTGGAACTGGTAGCCACCGAGCTGTCCGCTGCGGCGCTGAAGGAGCTGGACCTGTTGGTGGTCTGCGGCGGCTTGCGCACACCACTCAAGTACCCGGAACTCGATCGCCTGCTGAACGATTGCGCTGCCCACGGCATGGCCTTGGGCGGCTTGTGGAACGGCGCCTGGTTCCTTGGCCGTGCCGGGGTGCTGGACGACTACGGTTGCAGCATCCACCCCGAGCAACGTGCCAGCCTGTCGGAGCGCAGCCCGCAAACCCGCATCACCCCGGCCAGCTTTACCCTCGACCGTGACCGCCTCAGCGCCGCCAGCCCCAATGGCGCCATGGAGCTGATGCTGGGCCTGGTACGCCGGCTGTATGGTGATGGCCTGGCCGAAGGCGTCGAGGAAATCCTGTCATTCTCCGGTGCGCGCTACCGCCAGGTGGGTCCTGGGGCGAAGAAGTCCATGAGCCTGCACCTGCGCACCATTGTCGAGCTGATGGAGAACAACCTCGAGGAAACCCTCAGCCTCGACCAGCTGGCCGCCTACAGCGGGCGCTCGCGGCGGCAGATCGACCGCCTGTTCCAGGCCCAGCTGGGCACGTCGCCCCGGCGCTATTACATGGAGCTGCGCATCACCAAGAGCCGCCGGCTGCTGCAGTATTCCGACCTGTCGGTAATGGAAGTGGCAGTGGCCTGCGGGTTTGTCTCGGTGTCGCACTTCAGCAAGTGCTATGCGGCGTATTTCGGCTACCCGCCGTCGCGCGAGCAACGGCTGGGCGAGTGACCGAGGCCCTTTGAGCCAGCCCAGGCGCTCGAGCAATCTCAGGTACGAGGCTCGAGCTGGATATACCGCAACACCGCATCACAGATCATGGCTTTGTGGCGCAGCTTTATTTGCTCATCAGACAGGTCGATCTGGAAGATCTCGCCAAAGGTATGGCGGTTCGACACCCGGTAGAAGCAGAACGAGCTCATCAGCATGTGCAGGTCGATGACCTCGATGCCGGCGCGGAACACGCCTTCCTGAACGCCACGGCGCAGGGTGTTGCCCAGGGCCTCCAGCACCAGGCTGCTCATTTCGCGAATGGCCGGCGACTGCTTGACGTACTCGCCATAGTGGATGTTTTCGGTGCAGATGATGCGCACGAAATCGACGTTGCGGTCATGGTGATCGAAGGTGAACTCCACCAGCCGGCGGATCGCCTGCTCAGCCGGTAACGACTCCAGGTCCAGGCTCTGTTCGGTCTTGCGGATATCCCCGTACAACTTCACCAGGCACTCGCAATACAGCTGCTCCTTGCTGCCGAAGTAGTAGTAGATCATGCGCTTGGAAGTGGCGGTGCGTTCGGCGATGGCGTCGACGCGGGCGCCGGCCAGCCCTTGCTGAACGAACTCGTTGATGGCGGCCTGGAGGATGTCCTCGCGTGTTTTCTCAGGGTTGTTCTTGCGCGTTTTGCGCACCCCTTCGGTTTCAGGCTGGCCGAGGCCGACTACGGAATCACTCATACCCACTCACAGGCTGTTTATTGGAATGCCGGGATTATCCGTTAGCGCGGCCATGCAGGGAAGCACGCTGTTGGTCGGGTAGCCATGATGCCTTGGGCTCAAGCAGCGCGGTCAGCCTGCGGGCACTGATCATCAGCCAGGCGCACAGTCAGTTACGCTGGGCAGTCGCGGGCGCCGGCGCGGGAGTCAGGCGCAGCACGCGGTTACGCCCACCTTCAGCGAGCAGATAACCCCCGATACCATCGGCGATGATCGCCTGCGGAGCCTTGAGGAAAGTCAGCACCGTTTGCTGGCTGCCATCGGCATCGATGCGCAGCAGGCGCGCACGGTGTGTGTTGTCCTCGCTGATCCATAGGCCACGTTGATCACAATACAAGAATGTAGGGTTACGCAGACCATCGACCACCACCGGGTCGCTGCCATCGTCGGACAGGGAGCGGACCCTGCCATTGGCCTTTTCGGTGTACAGCAAGCGGCCATCGCTGCAGCGGGTCAGGCCTTCGGTTTCGGTCAGGCCGGACCGGAGTACCTCCAGCTGCCCGCTGCTCCAGTCATAGCGCATCAGGCGACCATTGCCCTTGCGGTCTTCGATGGCATAAAGATAGTTGCCTTCGTTCCAGAGGCCTTGCACGCTCTCGCCGTCGAACAGCCGGGTGACCTGGCCATCGCGGGACAGGCTGACAGGTGCCAGGCCACCTTCCTGGCTGAACACCCAGCCGCCCTGCGCCGCGACCATACCGTCGGGCTTGGACAGGTTATCGACCAGCACGACGCGCTCGCCGGTAGCCGTGATCTTGAGGATGCTGCCCCGCCCGTCATCCAGTTCACGGCTGACCAGCAGGCTGCCATCCGCCTGCGGTAACAACGAGGCGGCTTTGGTTACGTCGCGATGCAACACCTCAATATCCCAGCCGGTAGCGGCCTGGACCGGGTAGAAACTCTGCCACGCGAAGAAGCCCAAGGTGGCCGCGAGCAGCCCGGAGGTGGCAGTCAAGGCGATGCGGGCGCTGCGCTTGCGCAGGATGTGCGGCATGAAGGGGCTCCTCGGAATCGTTGCGGATCCTAGCAAGCGAATGTGAAAAAAATGTCGAAAGCTGCACAAACGGGTGCTGCAGGACCCGCCGATCTCAGCCCATGGCGCCTCCAACAACGATAGGCACCCCGCTACTAAAAACAAAAGGATATAAAAATAACTAAACAATCTAACGAACTGGAATATATAAATTGAAAGCCAAACGCCACCTCCTTAGTCTGGGCAGATCGCCTCTCACCCGATTCAAGGAGCAATGCCCATGCCCAAACATGCCTTCTCCCCACTACGCCGTCTGCTGATCGGCGGTTTACTGGCCAGCGTCGCCAGCGCCCTGCTGCCCTGGTCCGAAGCCATTGCCGACGACGCCAGGACACTGCGCATCGGCTACCAGAAATTCAACAGCATCAACATCCTCAAAGGCAGCGGCGCCCTGGAGAAGGCCCTGGCACCGCAAGGTGTGAAGGTCAGCTGGCATGAGTTCGCCGCCGGCCCCCAGCTACTGGAGGCACTGAGCACCGGCGCCATCGACCTCGGCCACGCAGCCGATGCCCCCTCGGTGTTCGCCCAGGCCGCAGGCAAGCCTGTGGTCTACCTGGCCGCCGAACAACCCTACCCACGCGGCATTGGCCTGGTCGTGCGCGAGCAGGACCACCTGGCCAGTGTGCAGGACCTGAAAGGCAAGCGTGTGGCCACCGGCCGCGGCTGGAATGCCCAATACCTGCTGGCCGTAGCCCTGCAGCAGGCTGGCCTCAGTTACAAGGACATTACCCCCGCTTACGTCAACAATGCCGCCGATGCCGTGGCCGCCCTGCAATCGGGCAGTGTGCAGGCCGTGACCCTGTGGGACCCGTTCCTCGCCGCCGCAGAAAGCCAGCCAGGGTTGAAAAACCTACGCGACGGCAGCGGCCTGTCCAACAACCGCACCTTCTACCTGTCCACAGCCCGCTATGCCGACGAGCACCGTGCACTGCTGAAAACCTTCTTTGTTGAGCTGGGCAAGGTCAGCCAGTGGGCCAACGCCAAGCCTGCCGAAGTTGCCGCGCTGCTGGCACCGCAGCTGGGGATCAGCACCCAGGTGCTGGAAGTGGCCAGCGAACGGCGCAACTACAACGCCGTCGCTATCACCCCGCAGATCGTTGCCGAACAACAGAAGCTGGCGGACACCTTCCAGGGCCTGGGCCTGATTCCACGCAAGCTACAGGTGGCCGAAGCGGTCTACCCGGCTTCCGTGTTGCCTTGAACGGAGCGCGCTGACCATGCCTCGCCCGATCCGCTTCAACGCCTTCAGCATGAACGCTGCCAGCCACCAGTCCCCTGGGCTGTGGCGCCATCCGCGCAACACCAGTGTGGCGTTCAACCGCCTGAGTTACTGGACCGACCTGGCCCGACTGCTCGAACGCGGCCTGTTCGACGCCCTGTTCATCGCCGATGTACTGGGTATCTACGACGTCTATCAAGGCAGCCCGCAAGCCGCCCTGCGCGGTGGCGTGCAGGTGCCGGTCAATGATCCGCTGCTGCTGGTGCCGGCAATGGCCGGGGTGACCGAGCACTTGGGTTTTGGTGTCACCTTTTCGCTGACCTACGAACACCCCTACCCCTTCGCCCGGCGCATGTCCACGCTCGACCACCTGAGCAATGGCCGGGTCGGCTGGAACATCGTCACCGGGTATCTGGACAGCGCTGCGCGCAACCTCGGCCTGGCGCGTCAACTGGGCCACGACCAACGCTACGACTTGGCCGAGGAATACCTGCAGGTGCTGTACAAGCTTTGGGAGAAAAGCTGGGACGACGACGCCGTGCTGCTGGAGCGTGAAAGCGGGCGCTATATCGAACCCTCGCGGGTACACCCGATCAACCATGTGGGCGAGCACTTCCAGGTGCCCGGCATGCACCTGTGCCAGCCGTCGCCGCAACGCACCCCGGTGTTGTTCCAGGCCGGTGCGTCGGCACGCGGCCAGCAGTTTGCCGCACGGCATGCCGAATGCGTGTTCATCAGCGGGCCGACGCCGACGGTGCTGCGCCGCTACGCCGACGGCATCCGCCAGGCCTGCGAAGCGGCCGGGCGTGGCCGTGACGAAGTGCTGATCTACGCCCAGGCGCTGTTGATTGTCGCCCCCACGCGGGAAGAAGCCGAGGCCCGCTTTAACGACTATCGCCGTTATGTCGACCTGGACGCTGCCCTGGCACTGCTGTCAGGCTGGACCGGTATCGACTTCGCCGGCCTCGACCCCGATGCACCGATCGAGTACGTCGAGAACGATGCTGGCCGTGCTGCCCTGGCAGCCTTTACCGCCGCCGACCCCACTCGCCGCTGGACCGTACGCGAAGCCGCCGAGTTCGTTGGCCTGGGCGGTCGCGGCCCCGTGCTGATCGGCGCTGCCAGCGAGGTGGCCGACCAGCTGGAAACCTGGCTGGACCATACCGGCATCGACGGTTTCAACCTGACCTACGCCGTGCAACCGGACGACCTGGCCAATGTGGTCGACCTGCTGGTGCCCGAGCTGCAACGGCGCGACCGCTACCCGCTGAGCTACACCGAGGGCCCCCTGCGCCACAAGCTGTTCGGCCGCGGCGGCCAGCTGCCCGAACGGCACGTTGGGCGTCAGGTCAGCATTCAGTGATCAAATACCGGGTATTCCAACATTTAATTTGTGGATGGCACGCACTCGACCCTATTCTGTGGCCACATCCCCTGCGCCGCACCGGCCGGTGCGGTTCAAGGCATGGGGAGAGAACAACAAGTCGAGATCGTCCATGTCGAACCATTCGTACTTCGCCCCCCACGGTGGGCACCCGGCTCAAACCGAGCTGCTGACTGACCGTGCCATGTTCACCGAAGCCTATGCCGTCATCCCTAAAGGCGTGATGCGTGACATCGTCACCAGCCACCTGCCCTTTTGGGACAAGATGCGCATGTGGGTCATCGCCCGCCCGCTGACCGGTTTTGCCGAAACGTTCTCCCAGTACATCGTCGAACTGGCCCCGGAAGGCGGCAGCGAGCGCCCTGAGCTGGACGCCGATGCGGAAGCCGTGGTGTTCATTGTCGAAGGCGAACTGGACATCACCGTCGAAGGCAAACACCACACCCTGGTACCTGGCGGCTACGCCTTCCTGGCCCCGGGCGCCGAGTGGAGCCTGCGTAACAACAGCAAGTCCAACGTCACCTTCCACTGGCTGCGCAAGCACTACCAGAAGGTTGAAGGCCTGGACGTGCCGGAATCCTTCGTCACCCACCGCGACAACGCCACCGTCATCGAGATGCCGGGCACCGAAGGCCGCTGGAAAACCACCCGCTTTGTCGACATGGCCGACATGCGCCACGACATGCACGTGAACATCGTCACCTTCCAGCCCGGCGGTGTGATTCCGTTCGCAGAAACCCACGTGATGGAACACGGCCTGTACGTGCTGGAAGGCAAGGCAGTGTACCGTCTGAACCAGGACTGGGTCGAAGTGGAAGCCGGCGACTTCATGTGGCTGCGCGCCTTCTGCCCGCAAGCCTGCTACGCCGGCGGCCCAGGCAACTTCAGCTACCTGCTGTACAAGGACGTGAACCGTCACGTACACCTGACGCTGAACCCTAAGCGCTAAGCCCAGGCTGATGCCCGCAAGCCCGCCAACCTGGCGGGCTTTCTGTTTGCCGCGCATACTGAAATACCCACCCCTGCAGGGTACCGGCCATGAACCGCTGCCTGCTGCTCGCGGCCTTGCTGCTGTGCGCCTCTGCCCTGGCCGCCGATGACTGGCACCTGGCCTACGACCGCGAAGGCATTCGCGTGTACCTGAAAGATGCAGGCAACTCCCCCTACCAGCAGTTTCGTGGTGTCAGCACCATGAAAGCCAGCCTGCGCACGCTCACTGACCTGCAGGATAACCTGCGGGTGGCTTGCAAGTGGCTGTACGCCTGTGACCAGATGCGGCTGCTGGATGTGGAGGGTGACAACACCTGGGTGTACCTGACCACTCAGCTGCCTTGGCCGGCGAGGCCACGGGACATTGTGCTGAAAGTGACCAGCGAACGCCTGGTCGACGGTACCCTGGTGCGCCACCTGAGCGCCGATCCCGACAGGATCCCCAGGGTTGACGGCCTGATCCGGGTAGAGCACCTGAGTGGCGTGTGGCAGATGAGACCGCTGGGTGACCGGGTGACCGAGGTGACCTACCAGTTGCAGGCCGCCCCTGCCGGGGATGTGCCGGGGTGGCTGGCCAACCGGTTTGTGGTGGATACACCGGTGGTGACGTTGCGTACGTTGCGAGCGGTGGCTGAGCGCCAACCTTGAAGTGCCGCCAGGCCGCAGACCGACTGCAGCAGGGCCAGCAGCTTTTTATGCAATACCCCTCTCTGGCTCAGCGGTCACATCTTGTAGGTCGACAGCAGGATGCTGGTCTCGGTGTTCTCGATATGCGGGATCGAGCGGATGGTGTTCAGCGCCCGGTCGAACGCTTCGAGGGTGTCGGCGCGCAGCTCTGCCATCAGGTCCCAGCGGCCATTGGTGGTGTGGATGGCCACAACATTGGGATGCCCGCGCAGCGCGTGCTTGACCTCTGCGGCATGGTGGCCACTGATGCCGATGCTGGTGATTGCCCGCACCCCCTGGTCCAGCGCATCGGAGCGCAAACGTACCGTGTAACCGATGATCACACCCTGCTCTTCAAGCCGGGTAATGCGGTTATGCACCGTTGCCCTGGCCACCTTCAGCTTTTTTGCCAGGGTCAGCACAGGGGTACGTGCATTGTCCCGCAACAGTGCAATCAGTTCCCGATCGATCGTGTCCATAAGCCTGCCAAATAATCAGATTGCTACATTGGGTTAGCAGATTGTCCATAAGCCTGACAAAACTGACAACCTGTATGCTTCTGATTGGCGCAACCTGTCATCACAATGTTCATGCGGCTTCACTTCGATAATCTCAAGCGCTTAACCCGCACTGCTGGGCAAGCGCACAATAACAAGGTGCAAGAGCATGACGTATTTCATTGATGTTCCAACCATGTCGGACCTGGTGCATGACATTGGCGTAGCGCCGTTTATTGGCGAGCTTGCCGCTGCCCTGCGGGACGATTTCAAACGCTGGCAGGCGTTTGACAAGTCCGCGCGCGTTGCCAGCCACTCGGAAGTGGGCGTGATCGAACTGATGCCGGTCGCCGACAAAAGCCGCTATGCCTTCAAATACGTCAACGGCCACCCGGCCAATACTGCACGCAACCTGCATACGGTGATGGCCTTCGGTGTACTGGCCGATGTCGACTCCGGTTACCCGGTGCTGCTGTCCGAACTGACCATCGCCACCGCCCTGCGCACCGCAGCGACTTCGCTGATGGCAGCCCAGGCACTGGCCCGCCCGAACGCGCGCAAGATGGCGCTGATCGGCAACGGCGCGCAAAGCGAATTCCAGGCCTTGGCCTTCCACAAGCACCTGGGCATCGAAGAAGTCGTCGCCTACGACACCGACCCGCTGGCCACCGCCAAGCTTATCGCCAACCTCAAGGAATACAGCGGCTTGACCATCCGCCGAGCCAGCTCGGTAGCCGAGGCAGTGAAAGGCGTGGACATCATCACCACGGTGACGGCCGACAAGGCCTACGCCACCATCATTACCCCCGACATGCTGGAGCCCGGTATGCACCTGAACGCCGTGGGCGGTGACTGCCCAGGCAAAACCGAGCTGCACGCCGATGTGCTGCGCAACGCACGGGTTTTCGTCGAGTACGAGCCACAAACCCGTATCGAAGGTGAGATCCAGCAGCTGCCGGCGGACTTTCCGGTGGTCGACCTGTGGCGCGTGCTGCGCGGTGAAACCGAGGGCCGCCAAAGCGACAGCCAGGTCACTGTGTTCGATTCGGTGGGCTTCGCCCTCGAAGACTACACCGTACTACGGTACGTACTACAGCAAGCCGAAAAGCGCGGGATGGGTACCAAGATCGACCTGGTGCCGTGGGTTGAGGACGACCCGAAAGACCTGTTCAGCCACACCCGAGGCCGCGCTGGCAAAAGCCGCATCCGACGGGTTGCCTGACATTGAATCGGTTTAGTCGAACGTGTGGGAGCAGGCATGCCCGCTAAGCAGGCTGCACGGTGCATGGCACGGGCTTAGCCCGTGCTCGCCGGAAAAGCCCACAGTGATCGCACTGGCGTTGGGTCGTGTGCAAGCGCATTTCCCACTGACCGTCAGATCCCACCGCCCGCCAGCAACTGCGTCATCACCTCAGCCAACGCCTTGACCATCACATCCGCCGTCGGCCGGTGCACGATGACGATCTCATAGCTGTCGACCTCCGGCAGCCCTTGCCCGGCCCCCAGCACCCTGTGCTCGCCGGTGGCCGCCCTGGGTGGCAGCAGGCTGATACCCATGCCATCGGCGACCGCAGCCTGGATGCCACTGAGGCTGGAACTGGTAAAGCTGATGCGCCAGCGCCGCCCCATGCCTTCGATGGCGTTGATCATGTCCTCGCGGTACAGGCCGCGTGGCGGAAAGGTGACCAACGGGATCGGGTCCAGCTCAAAGGCGGGCGTGCGCGCACTGTCGATCCACTGCAGGCGCTCTGGCCAACAGGCCACGCCCTCACGGCTGTTGCGCCGCTGCTTGAGCAGCACCAGGTCAAGTTCGCCATTGTCGTAGGCCTGGCTCAGGTCACGGCACAAGCCGCTGGTCACTTCGAGCTTCACCTGTGGGTGCAGCCGGCTGAATGCCGACAGCGCATTGGTGGTACGCCCGCCCACGAAGTCCTCGGGCACACCAAGCCGTACCGTCGTGCCCACCATCGCCCCGGCCAGGGCTTCAAGCATCTGATCGTTCAGGGCCAGCATGTGCCGGGCATAGCCGAGCAAGGTCTGCCCGGCGTCGGTCGGCAGCACATCACGGTTGCCTCGCACCAGCAGGCGGTGGCCAACCATGTCTTCCAGGCGGCGCACTTTCTGGCTGATCGTCGACTGGGTCGAATGCAGCCGCGCGGCAGCGGTGGTGAAGCTGCCGCAGTCGGCCACCACGACAATGGCGCGCAGCAGGTCGAGGTCGAACAGAGCCCTATTCGATTTCACGCTGATAGACATCTAGATATTCAACGACTGAATGGCAAGTCTGCGTTCTATCACGGCTAGTCACCGAGGGCCACTCCTTCCCGCCGAGGATCGGCACCGCCTGACCAACCCTCGCCGCTGCGCTGGATGATCTGCATGCCGCTGGTCATGGTCATCGGTGTCACCTCATGGCCCCAGGCTGCCAACTGGCGGATCAGCGCCGGGCTGCTCAGCCCTGCTTCCACTTCGGTGCCGGCATTGCGGCTGCCGAAGTTGGGCAGGCCGGCGGCCTGCTGCGGGTCGAGCTGCCAATCCAGCAGGCCGACCAGTGCCTTGTTCACGTAACCGATGATCTGCGAACCACCCGGCGAACCGAGGCTCGCGACAAACTCGCCCGTGGCACGCGAGAACACCAATGTCGGCGCCATGGCCGACAGCGGCCGTTTGCCCGGCTGCACCCGATTGGCCACAGGCTTGCCGTGCTCGTGGGGGATGAACGAGAAGTCGGTCAGCTGATTGTTGAGCAGGAAGCCCTTGACCATCAGGTGCGAGCCAAATGCGGCCTCCACCGAGGTGGTCATGGCCAGGGCCTGGCCGCTGTCATCCACCGCACTGAGGTGAGAGGTGGAGATGCGCAGTGGCGAGCGGTCGGGCGCAAGTGCCAGGTCCGCTCCTTGCGGCTGGCCCGGGCGGGCGCGCTTCATGCTGTGCTCGCCGATCAGCGCCGCGCGGCTGGCCAGATAAGCAGAATCGGTCAGGGCCTTGACCGGGACGGGCACGTAGTCGTTGTCGGCCAGGTACTGAGCGCGGTCGGCGTAGGCCAGGCGCTCGGCCTCGGCGATCAGGTGCACGGCCAAGGGCGGGGCTTCCAGGCGGGCCGGGGACGAGGTGGCCAGCGGTCGCAGCGCTGCCAGGTCGCGTTGCGGCGCGGTGCGTTGCACGGCTTCGAGCAGGCCCAAGGTCTGCAGCACGGTCACCCCACCCGAGGAGGGTGGCGGCATGCCGCATATTTGCCAGGCCTTGTAGGGACCGCACAACGGCTCGCGCTCCTTGGCCTGGTACTGCTGCAAGTCCTGCAGCGACAGATACCCGGCATTGGCATGGCCACGCACCGTGGCGACGATGGCTTCGGCAATTTCACCGCTGTAGAACACCTCGGGCCCCTGTGCGGCGATCTGCTCCAAGGTATGGGCCAACTCAGGGTTGCGCAGGATCGTACCCACGGCCAACGGCCTACCCTGTTCATCCAGGAAGTAACGGGCCATTGCGGGTGAACGGGCAATGTAGGGGTCCCCGGCCAGTAGCGTGTGCAGGCGCTCGGAAACCGCGAAGCCGTTGCGTGCCAAGGCGATGGCCGGGGCGAACAGGTCGTGCCAGGGCAACTTGCCGTGCTGCTCGTGGGCCAGTTTCAGGGCACGCAGCACCCCGGGCACGCCCACCGAACGCCCACCGATCTGCGCCACCCGGAACGGCATGGGTGTGCCATCGGCTTGCAGGAACAGCTTATCCGTCACCGCCGCAGGTGCTGCTTCACGCCCGTCGAATGCCTGCACGCGCTTGCCATCCCAGTACAGGATGAACGCCCCGCCACCGATCCCACTGGACTGCGGCTCGACCAGTGTCAGCACCATCTGCATGGCGATGGCGGCGTCAATCGCACTGCCGCCGGCACGCAACATCGCCCGCCCCGCTTCACTGGCCAGCGGGTTGGCTGCGGCAACCATGTGCCGGCTGGCGCGCACCGGCTGCAAACCGCTGCGGTAGCCGGAGGCCAGTTCCGGTGGCGTGGGCAATACCTGGTCGGCGCCGGCCCAGTTACTGGTAGCCAGCAGGCACAGAGCGCCGATCAGCGGGGTGGGATATTTCATCGTCATGCATCCTGCCATCACCTATTCAGCGAAGCACTGTCGGTCATACGCAGTCTCGACTTCAAGCCTTGGTGTAATTACCGGCAAGCCATTCGCTGACCAATGCAGCCCTTGCTCCCTGCATGAGTGCCAGGTTTGCGCAATGACGGATCAGGTCACTTCTTCGAACGGCAGCCCCACATAGTTCTCGGCAATGTTCACCAGCCCCGCCGGCGAGGTCAGGAAGTACTCGCGGTCAGCTTCCTGCATCTTCTGGTCCCAGGCATCCTTGTGGCTACCGAAGTCATGCAGCAGTTGGGTCATGAACCAGCTGAAGCGCTCGCCCTTCCACACGCGGCGCAGGGCCAGTGGCGAGTATTGCGCAAGCAGGTCGACGCGCCCTTCGTGGTACACCTTGACCAGAATGCGGTACAGGTAGTTGACGTCCGAGGCCGCCAGGTTAAGGCCTTTGGCACCCGTAGGGGGGACGATGTGCGCCGCGTCACCCACCAGGAACAGGTGACCATACTGCATGGGTTCGACCACCAGGCTACGCAGCGGCGCAATACTTTTTTCCAACGCGGGGCCTGTGACCAGGTCCGCCGCCACCTCGGCGGGCAAACGGGCTTTCAGTTCGTCCCAGAAACGCTCGTCAGACCACTCCTCGACGCGGTCCTGCAAAGGTACCTGCAGGTAGTAGCGGCTGCGTGTTTGCGAGCGTTGGCTACACAACGCGAAACCGCGCGCATGGTGGGCGTAGATCAGCTCGTGATTGACCGGCGGTGTGTCCGACAGCAGCCCCAGCCAGCCAAACGGGTAAACCCGTTCATACTGCTTCAGCACGCCCTCCGGGATGCTCTGCCGCGAGATGCCGTGGAAGCCGTCGCAGCCGGCGATATAGTCGCAGTCAACCCGCTGCACCCGGCCATCCTTTTCGAACGTCAGGTAGGGCTTCTCGCCTTTCAATTCATGCGGCTGAACGTTGGCGGCTGAATAGATGATCGGCGCACCACTGGCTTCACGGGCCTGCATCAGGTCACGGGTGACCTCGGTCTGGCCGTAGACCATCACCGTCTTGCCACCGGTCAGCGCCTTGAGGTCCAGGCGTTGACGGCGCCCACCAACCAGCAGCTCGACCCCCTCGTGCACCAGGCCTTCACGGTCCATGCGCTCGGCCACGCCGGCCTCGCGCAGCAGGTCGACCGTGCCTTGCTCCAGCACCCCGGCGCGGATGCGGCCTAGTACGTACTCGGCGGTCTGGCGTTCGACGATGATGTTATCGATACCGGCCTTGTGCAGCAGCTGGCCCAGCAGCAGGCCAGACGGACCTGCACCAATAATTGCAACCTGAGTTTTCATTGTTGTTGTCTCTGTTCGGACGATACCGGCCTGGGACTGGCAGCGGGGCGGCATCTGCTGTTAGGGTTTGCCATTGCATTTTTACTGGCAGAAAACGCCGTTTAAGTGTGCTATTCCATAAAAAACCTGCACTTTTACGAAAAGCGTTCGATTAACGGACAGGCCAACCCAGATGAAATCCACCCTCCCCGGCGTCCCGTTGTTCAAGCTGTATGGCGAAAATCAGGCCTGGCCCGGCACCGACCTGCTGCACTGCGAGTCGATCCCGGCACGCAGCCGCCTGCATCACTGGGAGATCAAGCCGCACCAGCATGCCGAGCTGTTCCAGCTGCTGTATGTACAGCGTGGCCAGGCCCAGGTGGAGATCGAGGGCGTGCGCAGTGCCATCGGCGAAGCGGCGATCCAGGTCGTGCCACCGATGACCGTGCATGGCTTTCGCTTCAGCGCCGATATCCAGGGCTATGTCCTGACCTTTGGTACTGCCCTTGTAGCGAACCTGGAACAGCGCCTGGGCGCGCCACTGACGGTGCTGGCACAGCCTGCGTGTTATCCGTTGGGCCATGACCGCGTGCACCTGCGCAGCCTGGTCGACACCTTGCAGCGGGAGTACCAAGGCAATGCCCCGGCACGCGCCGCGATGCTGGAAGCGTTGGTGACCGCGCTGATGGTGTGGATCAGCCGCCGTCAGCAGCAAGGGCAGGCACCGCGTAACCGTGATGAACGTGACCGCCTGTTGCTGGGGCAATACTTGCGCTTGGTCGAAGCGCATTACCGCGAGCATCTGTCGGTTGAAGACTTTGCCGCGCGGCTGAATATTCCGAGTTTGCAACTGAACCAGCTGTGCCGGGCACTGAGCGGTCAGACTGCATTGCAGGTGGTGCACCAGCGGTTGTTGCTGGAGGCGCGACGCAACCTTATTTACACGCGGATGAGCATTGGGCAGTTGTCGGATAGCCTGGGGTTTACCGACCCGACCTACTTCGCCCGGTGGTTCAAGCGCTTGAGTGGGCAAACGCCCAATGCGTATCGCAGATCAGGGTTGTCGGAATAATCCTTGGCGGCCTCTTCTTGACGTATACGTCAACCTGCCCTCAGGATATCCGCATACCCCACGCCGAGCCCGAGCATGAGCACTCAGACCTACAGCATCTCCGACCTGTCCCGCGAACTGGACATCACCACCCGCGCTATCCGCTTCTACGAAGAACAGGGCCTGCTCAGCCCTGAGCGTCGTGGCCTGGAACGTATCTACTCACCGCGCGACAAGGTCAGCCTGAAGCTCATCCTGCGCGGCAAGCGCATTGGCTTTTCCCTGGCCGAGTGCCGCGAGTTGATCGAACTGTATGACCCCACCAGCGGCAACCTCAAACAGCTCAACAGCATGCTGGCGAAGATTGCCGAGCGCCGCGCCCAGCTGGAGCAGCAGATGCTGGACATTCACCAGATGCAACTGGAACTGGACACCGCCCAGGAGCGCTGCGAACAAGCCCTGGCCGCCACCCTGAACAACAAAGACAACCGCTGAACGCCACAGGAAACCCGCCATGTCCTTGCCCAAACACGTCCGCCTGGTCGAAGTCGGCCCCCGCGACGGCCTGCAGAACGAAGCCCAGCCCATCAGCGTCGCCGACAAGGTACGCCTGGTCAACGACCTCACCGAAGCGGGCCTGGCCTATATAGAAGTGGGCAGTTTCGTGTCCCCCAAGTGGGTGCCACAGATGGCCGGCTCTGCCGAGGTGTTCGCCGGCATCCAGCAGCGCCCCGGTGTGACGTATGCCGCACTGGCACCGAACCTGCGCGGTTTCGAGGACGCCCTGGCTGCCGGGGTCAAGGAAGTAGCGGTGTTCGCTGCCGCCTCCGAAGCGTTCTCGCAACGCAACATCAATTGCTCGATCAGCGAAAGCCTCAAGCGCTTCGAACCCATCATGGACGCTGCGCGCAGCCACGGCGTGCGCGTGCGCGGGTATGTGTCATGTGTGCTTGGCTGCCCTTACGAGGGCAAGGTCAGCGCCGAGCAGGTGGCCCCGGTGGCCCGCGCCCTGCACGACATGGGCTGCTACGAGGTCTCGCTGGGTGACACCATTGGCACCGGCACCGCAGGCGACACCCGACGCCTGTTCGAGGTGGTGTCGGCCCTGGTACCGCGCGAGCAGTTGGCCGGACACTTCCATGACACTTACGGCCAGGCCTTGGCCAACGTCTATGCCAGCCTGCTCGAGGGCATCAGCGTATTCGACAGCTCGGTAGCCGGGCTGGGCGGCTGCCCTTACGCCAAGGGTGCTACCGGCAATATCGCCAGTGAAGACGTTGTGTACCTGCTGCAGGGGCTTGGCATTGAAACCGGCATCGACCTGGGCCGGCTGATAGCCGCCGGCCAGCGCATCAGCGGCGTGCTGGGCCGCGACAACGGGTCGCGGGTAGCACGGGCGTGCAGCGCACAATAGGTCACACCGGTGTCACATTGGTGTGGGTGAAGTGTTACCTCCCGCACATTTCACAGCAAAAAATCGGGTAACAGGGAAACAAATCGGCAGAATTTCAGGCTGGGCGGTGTCGACCAAAATTCTTAAATCATTGATTTTAAAGGGTTTTTAAAAGTTGGCACGCACCCTGCTATATCTCTGGTACAAGAACAAAAAAAACGCGATACCCAATAAAAACAACAGGTAACGGCTCTGACATAACAAGAACAACACGGCAGAGGCGTAGCAAGCAGATTTTTTTGGAGTCGACACGCTTTTCAGGGGTTCGCCCCGCGGTCTGGCACAGAACAATAAAACTACCTCAAGGTAGCGGCAGCCAGGTTCGGATCAGCAATGATGAAAGCAGGTCAGCGCTCAAAAAAATACGTTTGCTCTTGACCCCGCATGGGGGTCGCCCGCAACACCAGGACAAGCCGACAAAAACAACAAAAGGCCGGTCCCAATAATAAAAAAAGAGCAGGCAACACCGCTTTGAGGGGAGCTTCGGCTCCCCTCAGTGCTTCCTGCCCTCTTCCTCCTTCTGCTTCTCCTCATTCTGTCCTTCGACCTTCTCCACCAGCAACGGCATCGTGCCCAGTACCAGCAGGGCCAGTACCGTGCTGATCAGCGCCGTGGCTTCGCGCCCCATGCCAGCCGCCGTGCCAATGGCAGCCGTCATCCATAGCCCGGCAGCGGTCGTCAGGCCCTTCACATGGCTGGTGTCCTGGCCGTTACCCTTCAGAATGGTACCCGCACCGAGAAAACCGATACCGGCAACGATGCCCTGGATCACCCGACTGAGTGCCTGTTCATCGGCCCCCGCCATACTGGGCGCCAGCACGAACAGGGCGGCCCCCAGCGACACCAGCATGTGGGTACGCACCCCGGCAGACTTGCCCTTGTGTTCGCGCTCGAAGCCCAGTACTGCGCCGAGCACAGCAGCCATCAGCAAGCGCACAAGGATTTGCGTGACCTCGCGCTCATCGGTGACATCGGCGAATTCCGCCTGGATTGCTTGCCAGATGACGTCCATCGCAGTTGTGTCCCCTGCTTGAGCTTCATGAATCCGCCCGCCACGTCAGCAGGCCTGCCCTCTGCAAGGTTGACCGTCACACGTACTGCAAAGTGCCGCTCAGCTTGCTGATGCAGCAACTGGCCCCTGACCGCGGTCCACCCTGTAATCACCCCGGGAGGACCCCACCATGCCCATTGAAATCGACGAAACCACCCGCCGCTGCACACTGATCGGCGAAGGCCTGCGCATCGAGGGCGAAGGCCCGGATATCGAGATCATCACCGACGAACAGTTGCGCATGTCGGTGGCCATACTGGCCGGCCAACGCGTGCCCATTACCGAAACCGAGGCCGATGCACTGACCGTGGCGGGTGCGGTGGATAGCCGCAGGCATCTGAAGGCCAGCGCACCAGGCTCGGTGATATGAGGCCTGGCGGGGCTATGCGGCAAATCTGATATGGTTATTATCGTAAAATCTGAACCTGTGCTGAAAACAGCTTCAGCGCCATAGTGCTCATGCCTGATCGAGGCCTGATGAGCACCGAACCATGAACGATAGAATCCCTTTTACAGAGATCGCCACCGCCCCAGCCAGCATCCAAGCGCGACGCACCGACAGCGGCATCCAGACCCGCAGCTTTACCGGGCTTTACCGTAACCTGCGCATCGGCTTTGCCGGCGCCCTGTTCGTGCTGTTCTTCGGCACGGCCTGGCTGAACTGGAACGGCCGCCAGGCCGTACTGTGGGACCTGGGAAACAGCAAGTTCCACATCTTCGGCGCCACCTTCTGGCCACAGGACTTCATCCTGCTGTCGGCGCTGCTGATCATCTGTGCCTTTGGCCTGTTCGCCATCACCGTCTACGCCGGGCGCGTCTGGTGCGGTTACAGTTGCCCACAAAGCACCTGGACCTGGCTATTCATGTGGTGCGAAAAGGTTACCGAGGGGGACCGCAACCAGCGCATCAAGCTGGCCGCGGCGCCCTGGAGCCTGAACAAACTGGCCCGTCGCACGCTCAAACACAGCCTGTGGTTGGCCATTGGCGTGCTCACGGGGCTGACCTTCGTCGGCTACTTCACCCCGATCCGGCCACTGGCCGCAGAATTGCTCACCTTGCAACTGGGCGGTGTGGCACTGTTCTGGGTGCTGTTCTTCACGGCCGCTACCTACATCAATGCCGGCCTGCTGCGTGAAGCGGTGTGCCTGCACATGTGCCCGTATGCGCGCTTCCAGAGCGTGATGTTCGACAAGGACACCCTGGCGGTCGCTTACGACCCGCGTCGTGGCGAGGCCCGTGGTCCGCGCAAGAAAGGCAGTGATGTCGGTGCCCAGGGACTGGGTGACTGCATCGATTGCACCCTGTGCGTGCAGGTGTGCCCCACCGGCATCGACATCCGTGATGGCTTGCAGATGGCTTGCATCGGCTGTGCCGCGTGCATCGACGCCTGTGACGGGGTAATGGACAAGATGGGTTACGCCCGCGGCCTGATTGGCTACAAGTCCGAGCACAGCCTGCAAGGCGGTACCACCCACTGGCTGCGCCCGCGCCTGTTGGGCTACGCTGCCGCACTGCTGGTCATGATCGGGGCACTGGTGGTGGCCCTGCAGATGCGCCCGATGGTATCGCTGGATGTGATCAAGGACCGCGGCCTGTTCCGCGAAAACGCCCAAGGCCAGATCGAGAACATTTACCTGCTCAAGGTCATCAACAAGACCGAACGTACCCAGCACTATCAATTGCGCCTGCTGGACGCTGACGGTTTCACCCTGCAGGGCAGTAGCGCACTGGTCATCCCTGCTGGCGAAATGAGCGAACTGCCGGTGTCGGTGGCGATGCTCGCCGAGCGCCCGACCAGCAGCTCGCAGACACTGAGCTTTGAAATCAGCGAGCGTGACGACCCCGCTATCCGCAGCGTGGCGCACAGTCGCTTCGTCGCCCCCATGAACCGCTGATCCCTTACACTCACGCCACCTTGCCTGCCAGGCTTGGACAGAAGGCCAGAATGAAACGCTACGAACGCTTCGCCGATGACATTGCCGAACTGATCCGCTCCGGGGTGCTGGGCCCCGGCCAGCGCGTGCCGTCCGTGCGCTACGCCAGCCAGACCCACGGGGTCAGCCCGTCTACCGTGTTCCAGGCCTATTACCTGCTGGAACGCCGCGGGCTGATCCGCGCCCGGCCGCGCTCCGGGTATTTCGTCAACGCCCACGTTCCGCGTCAGTTCTGCGAGCCGCAGGCGCTGCAGCCGGTGAGCGAGTCTACCGATGTCGACGTCAGCGCCTTGGTATTTTCGATCCTCGACTCGATCAAGGACCCCAACACCATTGCCTTCGGCTCAGCCTTTCCCAGCCCTGAACTGTTCCCGCTGCAACGCCTGTCCCGCTCACTGGCCAGTGCCAGCCGCAGCATGGACCCGCGCATGGTGGTGACCGATCTGTCCCCCGGCAACCCGCAGCTGCGCCGGCAGATCGCCCTGCGCTACATGGTCGGTGGGCTGATGCTGCCGATGGAAGAGCTGCTGATCACCAACGGCGCACTGGAGGCCCTGAACCTGTGCCTGCAGGCCGTGACCCAGCCGGGCGACCTGGTCGCCATCGAGGCCCCGGCCTTCTATGCCTGCCTGCAGGTGCTGGAGCGGCTCAAGCTCAAGGCCGTGGAAATCCCCGTACACCCGCGCGAGGGCATGGACCTGGGGGTGCTGGCGCAGACCCTGGAAAAGCACCCGGTAAAGGCCGTGTGGTGCATGACCAATTTCCAGAACCCGGTGGGTGCAAGCATGCCGGAGGCCAAGAAACAGGCCCTGGTGGAGTTGCTGGCGCGCCATCAGGTGCCGTTGATCGAAGACGACGTGTACGCCGAGCTGTACTACTCGCAACAGGCGCCCAAACCCGCCAAGGCCTTCGACACCCAGGGCCTGGTCATGCACTGCGGCTCGTTCGCCAAAAGCCTGGCACCGGGCTATCGCATTGGCTGGGTGGCCGCCGGGCGCTTTGCGCAGAAGATCGAGCGGTTGAAACTGATGACCTCCCTGTGTGCCTCCATGCCGGCCCAGGCGGCCATCGCCGACTACCTGCAACACGGCGGCTACGACCGCCACCTGCGCAAGCTGCGCTACGCGCTGGAGGGCCAGCAGGCCAACATGCTGGCAGCCATCGCCCGCCACTTCCCGGCGCAGACACGGGTCAGCCAGCCCTCCGGCGGCTACTTCCTGTGGCTGGAACTGCCCGAGCAGATGGACGCCCTCAAGCTGTTCCACATGGCCCTGGCCCAAGGCATCAGCATCGCCCCTGGGCCGATCTTTTCGCCCACCCGACGCTTTGGCAATTGCATCCGCCTGAACTACGGCAGCCCCTGGCATGACGGCGCCGAACAGGCCATGGAAACCCTCGGGCGGATCATTCGCTCGTTCTGATAGCAAGGGGCCCGAGGGGCGACTATAGTTGCTCGATCCGATCATCAGGCCCTTGTCATGTCGCCAGATACGCTTGCGTCCTTTGCCCAGTTGCAGGCGCGTGTCGCAGAACTGGAAGCACGCCTGGCAGAGCGCGAGGACAGCGTCCAGGCGCATGACAGGCTGCTTGGAGAACTGCTCGACAACAGCGTGGCCAACGTGTTTGCTGCCGACCGCAGCATGCGCCTGTTGGCCATCAACCGCACGGCGCGCGAAACCTTCGAGCGTTACCGAGGCTTCGTGCCGCAGGTTGGCGACTACGTACCCCAGTTCCTGACCGATCAACCCGACATCATGGGCCGCCTGGCCCCGATATGGCCGCGCATACTGGCAGGGGAAGCGTTCATCGACACCGTCACCTTCGGGCTGGACGACGCACCACGCCACTACGAAATTCGCTACCACCCGTGGCTCGATGCTCAGCAGCGAATTCAGGGCGGCTACCTGTTCGCCTATGACATCACGCAGCGCGTGACCGAACAGGAACGCCTGCAGCAGGCCGAAGAAGCACTGCGCCAGGCGCAGAAGATGGAGGCGGTCGGCCAGTTGACCGGCGGGATTGCCCATGATTTCAACAACCTGCTGGCCAGCATCCTTGGCGCCCTGGAACTGGCCGGGCAACGTCTGGTACAGCAACGCCTGGCGGACACCGCGCAGCTGCTTGAACTCAGCCGGCACAACGCCCAACGCGCCGCAGCCTTGGTGCAGCGCTTGCTGGCATTCTCACGGCAGCAGACGCTGGTCCCGCAACGGGTCGATGTGCAGCAACTGGTGGCCGGTATGCACGACCTGATCAGCAGTTCCACCGGCCCCTATGTCGACTACCACGACCAGACACATGCCGGACTCTGGCCTATCCGAATAGACGCACAGCAACTGGAAAACGCGCTGCTCAACCTGTGCATCAACGCCCGTGACGCCATGCCGCTTGGCGGCACCTTGAGCATCGGTTGCGCCAATGTCGACGTGCAAGGCGCCGAAGCCAGACAGCGGGGCCTGGCCGCTGGCCAGTTTCTGCGTATCCGCGTTGAAGACACCGGCATGGGCATGTCCAAAGCAGTGATGCAGCGCGCCCTTGAGCCCTTCTTCACCACCAAGCCGCTCGGCCAGGGCACTGGCCTTGGGCTGTCCATGGTCTACGGCTTTGTGCGGCAATCCGGTGGCCAGGTGGTCATCGATAGCACGCCTGGCCAGGGTACGGCCATCAGCCTGTATCTCCCCTGCGATGAAAGCATCGCCGCCGCTTCACCCGGCCCCCACGTCGAAGGGCCTGCCCCTGCGGCCTCACATCAGCGGCGCGTGTGCAAGGTGATGCTGGTGGAAGACGAGCCGGCCCTGCGCCTGGTCATACTGGAGGTATTGCTGGACCAGGGCCATGAAGTTCAGGCATTCGAAGATGGCCGCCAGGCCTACAAGGCCTTGCAGGAAGCCCCTGCGCCGGACTTGCTGATCACCGATGTCGGCCTGCCAGGGGGTATCGATGGCTACCAACTCGCGGACGCCTGCCGAGCTAGTGCACCCCATGCCGCGGTGCTGCTGATCACAGGCTATGACCTTGCACACAGTACGGCAAATGCGCGACCCAACCGGCGTACCGAACTGCTGGCCAAGCCATTCGATCTTCAAGCACTTGCCCAGGCGCTTGAACGGCTGCTGGGGAGCACCGCCCAGTCGCACTGAGCAGCTATTCGCCTACAGGTGAACACGTTAAAGTCAGGACTTTTCATTGGCCGGACGCAGGCATGCCTTCTCGTGATCTGAACTCACTGCGCCAACAAGTCGAAGACCTCCAGCGACAGAACACACTGCTGGAGCAACGGCTTGCAAGCCACCAGGCGCACGACCAGGACTTCTATCGCTCACTGTTCGACACCATGGACGAAGGCTTCTGCATCATCGAGTTCTTCGATGGCCCCCATGGCCCCCTGAGTGACTACGTGCACGTGCTGGCCAACGCAGCCTATGCCAAACACGCCGGCATCCCCAACGTGGTCGGGCAAAAACTGCGGGAGATGGTGCCCGATGAGGCGGATGACTGGGTGGCCCGCTATGGCGCGGTGCTTCGCACCGGCGAACCGCTGCACTTCGAGCAGGAACTGATTGCCACGGGCCACGTGCTGTCGGTGACCACTTTTCGCATAGAACCTGCCGAGAAACGCCAGGTAGCGGTACTGTTCAAGGATGTCACCGAACGCCGGCGTGCAGAGCAGGCCCTGCAGCGCCTGAACGAAGAGCTCGAACAACGGGTGAATGCCGCACTGGCGGAGCGACGCTTGTTTGCCGAGCTGGTCGATCACAGTGTGGTCAATGTGCATGTAATCGACAAGGACCTGCGCTGGCTGGCTGTCAATCGCCAGGCCAGGCATGACTTCCACCTGCTGTACGGGAGTACACCCGAAATCGGCGAATACCTGCCCGGGTTGTTCGAGGATGGCGCCGCCGGCCAGACGCCTGTTCTGCCGATGTGGCAGCGCGCCCTGGCAGGCGAGCAGTTCATCGAGATCGGCACCTTCGGCAAGCCCCCCGCGCTGCGCCATTATGAGTTGCGCTTCAACGCCTTGCGCGACCCAGAAGGCGAGGTACATGGCGCGTTTCTGTTCGCCTATGACATCAGTGAGCGAGTACAGGAGCAGGAACGCTTGGCCAAGGCCGAAGCGGCGCTGCGCCAGGCACAGAAGATGGAAGCCGTAGGCCAGCTCAGTGGCGGCATAGCCCACGACTTCAACAACTTGCTGGGCGGCATCCTGGGCGCCCAGGAGCTGATGCGGCAACGCCTTGAGCAGTCACGCTTCGACGCCCTGGCGCCCTTGCTGGAGCTGTCCAGCAGCGCGGCGCAGCGGGCCTCTTCGCTGGTGCACCGGCTGCTGGCCTTCTCCCGCCAGCAGACCCTGCAACCCTGCTCCACGCAAGTGGCCACCTTGGTGGCCGGCATGGAAGACCTGCTGCGCCGCACCATCGGCCCGGCGATTACCCTGAGCAGCCGCTTTGCCAGCCAGCTGTGGCCGACCTTCATCGACCCTCCCCAACTGGAAAGCGCCTTGCTCAACTTATGCATCAACGCGCGCGATGCCATGCCTGCCGGTGGTGTGATCGAGATCATCGGCGACAACCTGCTGCTTGACGACGAGCAGGCCGTGGCACTGGAACTGCCGGCCAGCGAGTTCGTACGGCTGAGCATCGTCGACAACGGTAGCGGCATGTCGGCTGAAGTTGTCGAGCGCGCAGTCGAGCCGTTCTTCACCACCAAGCCGATGGGCCAGGGCACCGGCCTGGGTTTGTCCATGACCTATGGCTTCGTGCGCCAGTCGGGTGGGCAATTACGGGTGCTGTCGGTGCCTGGCGAGGGTACCCGCATCGAGCTGCTGTTACCCCGCCACCACGAGCAAGCCCAGGCGCCAATCAGCAAACCTCCGCGCGCGCTCTTGCAAAGAAGCAGCGAGACTGCAAAACGCATTCTGTTGGTTGAAGATCAGACGGCCTTGCGCCTGGTGATTGGCGAAGTGTTGGAAGAGCTGGGCTATCAGGTGGACGCCTTCGAGAACGGTCCGTCTGCCCTCACCCACCTGCAAAGCGGCGAACGGCCAGACTTGCTGCTGAGCGATGTCGGCCTGCCTGGCGGCCTGAATGGCCGCCAGGTAGCCGAACGCTGCCGTGAGCGCTACCCGGACCTCAAGGTGCTGTTGATCACCGGTTACGATGAGAGCGCGGCGCTCAGCGACGGCCAACTGCTGCAAGGTACGTTGGTGTTGACCAAGCCGTTCGAACTGGAAGCACTGGCAGAGCGGGTTCGCGAGCTGCTGGAACCTTGACGGGCGCGCTCAGCGCCCGCCGCCCAGGTCGATGAAGCTGCCGGTGGCATAGGAGGCTTTGTCCGAGAGCAACCAGAGGATGGCCTCGGCCACTTCCTCGGGATACCCTCCTCGGCCCATGGGCAAGCCAGGTTCAAGCTTGCTGACGCGATCCGGGTCACCCGAAAGCGCATGGAAACCGGTATGGATATAGCCTGGTCGTACGCCATTGACGCGTACGCCCTCGCCTGCCACTTCTTTGGCCAGGCCGATTGTGAAGGTGTCGAGCGCGCCCTTGGAGGCGGCATAGTCGACATACTCGTTGGGCGAACCCAGGCGTGCGGCGACCGATGATACGTTGACGATGGCCCCGCCTTGCCCGCCATGCCGGCGCGCCATGCGCAGCAGGGCGTGCTTGGCGCAGAGCATGGGGCCGACGACGTTGGTCTTCATGACGTTCAGCAGACGGAACTCGGACATGTTCTCGACCCTGCTCTGCTGGCCGATGGTGCCGGCGTTGTTGACCAGTGCGGTGATCGGGCCGAGCTCATCGTCGACGCGCAGGAACAGCTGGATGATTTCATCTTCGACGCTGACGTCGGCGCGCACCGCGATGGCCTCGGCGCCCAGGGCGCGGACCTGGCTGAGGATGGCTTCGGCGGCTTGGTCATCGGCGTGATAGTTAATGCAGATGCGGTAGCCCTGGCGGGCGGCCAACAGCGCAGTGGCGGCGCCGATGCCGCGGCTGCCGCCGGTGATGACAATGACGTTCTCCATGGGTTTGCCAATGGTTTGGGGAAGGGAGCATCGACAATAGGCGAAATGGCGCTGCGTTGGAATGACGAAGATCAGCACAGCCAACCCTCTGCTGTTGATGTGGCTGTTGATCTGGCTGTTGATCTGGCTTTTGATCTTGATCTTGATCTTGATCTTGATCTTGATCTTCGCGACTTCAGGAGGCCGAACGCAGGCCTTGCGGAGGCAGGTGACGGGCATGGATGCCCGTCAAGCGCTGAGGCCCCAGGATGGGGCCTTCGGCGCGGTCCTGCCGGGAGCAAGGCCGGAGTGAGGGAACCCCGGAGCGTAGCGCAGGGGCCGGATGATGGGAGCGCAGCGTTTTTTGGTTACTTTTTGTCGCGTTTGACAAAAAGTGACTCGCCGTAAGGGCGAAAAGGTGAGTCTGTGTCGCCATCGCGAATGGACTGTTCGCTGAGTCAAAACAGACGAATTTGCTTCTTGCTTCTTGCTTCTTGCTTCTTGCTTCTTGCTTCTTGCTTCTTGCTTCTTGCTTCTTGCTTCTTGCTTCTTGGATGTGGGCATTCACATCGAGTAGGTATTCATTCGCGCAGGTGGCGCACAGTCACCTTTCCGCCCTTACGGCGGGTCACTTTTTGTCAAACGCGACAAAAAGTAACCAAAAAACGCTGGCTCCTGTCATCCGGCCCCTGCGCTACGCTCCGGGGTTCCCTCGCTACGGTCTTGCTCCCGGGAGTACGCGCTGCAGGCCCCATCCATGGGGCCTCAGCGCTTGACGGGCATCCATGCCCGTCACCTCCCTTCGCAAGCCCTACGCTCGGCCTCCTGAAGTCGCAATCCGCGGCGCCTGGGCTATCGCGCGCTTAGAAGCAAAATCAAAATCAAAAGCCGAAGCGAGAGCGAGAGCGAGAGCGAGAGCATCGGGATCTTGCCTTGTTTAGCTCAATGCCCCGCCGATGCCGGGCCCGCCTTGGCGGTAAAGGGTGGCTTGGCGAACAACACCAGCAGAATCAACCCGGCAAACACCCAGCTCATCAAGGTGAAGTAATCCACCGTCGACATCATGTAAGCCTGCCCATTGAGTATCTGCTCCAACTGCGCATAACTCTGCGGACTGGCCCCGCCCAACTGCTCAAGGGTATGCCGCGTCGTCGGGTCGAACTGGCTGATGTGCTCGCTCAGGTAGGCATGGTGCTGATCCGCCCGACGAATCCAGATCCAGGTAGTCAACGAAGCCGCAAAACTCCCGCCCAAGGTTCGCAGAAAAGTCGCCAGCCCCGAACCGTCGGCAATCTGGTGCGGCGGCAGGTCAGACAGCAGAATGCTCAAGGTCGGCATGAAGAACAACGCCACGCCAATCCCCATGAACAACTGCACCAAGGCCACGTGCTGGAAGTCCACCTCACTAGTGAAACCGGCCCGCATGTAGCAACTGGTGCCAATCGCCAGGAACGCCAACCCAGCCAGCACCCGCAGGTCGAAACGGTGCGCATATTTGCCCACGAACGGCGACATGATCACCGGCAGCAAACCGATCGGCGCCACCGCCAGTCCCGCCCAAGTCGCGGTATAGCCCATCTGCGTCTGCAACCACTGCGGCAGGATCAGGTTGATACCGAAGAACCCGGCATACCCCCCGACCAGCACAATGGTGCCAATGCGGAAGTTGCGGTGCACAAACAGGCGCAAGTTGACCACCGGGTGCCGGTCGGTCAGTTCCCAGATCACGAATACCGCCAGGAACACCACCGAAACCAGGCTGCCGACAATGATGAACGACGACTCGAACCAGTCCAGATCGTTGCCCTTGTCCAGCACTACCTGCAAGGCCCCAACGCCGATAATGAGGGTCAGCAGGCCAATGTAATCCATCGGCTGGCGGCTGGTGACCACCGGGCGCGTACGCATCTGCTGGCGCACCACGGCAGCAGCGAACAGGCCGATGGGCACGTTGATGAAGAAGATCCATGGCCAGCTGTAGCTATCGGTAATCCAGCCCCCAAGGATCGGCCCGGCAATCGGCGCCACCACCGTGACCATCGCCAGCAGCGCCAGTGCCATCCCCCGTTTTGCCGGGGGATAGACAGCAATCAGCAGGGTCTGCGTCATCGGGTAAAGCGGCCCGGCGACCACACCCTGCAAGACGCGAAACCCGACCAGCTCGGGCATCGACTGGGCAATACCGCACAGGAACGAAGCCAGCACGAACAGCAGCGTGGCCCAGATGAACAGTTTCACTTCACCAAAGCGCCGGCTCAGCCAGCCGGTCAGCGGCAAGGCGATAGCGTTACTCACCGCGAACGAGGTGATGACCCAGGTGCCTTGCTCGTAGCTCACCCCCAGGTTGCCGGAAATGGTCGGCAGGGCCACGTTGGCGATGGTGGTGTCCAGCACCTGCATGAACGTCGCGAGCGACAGGCCGATGGTGGTCAGCAGCAGACTTGGCGGCGTGAACTGGGCAGCGGCGTTGTTGCTCATCGTTGCGCCGTCTTGCCGGTTGCACTGTTCTCGTGAATCAGCCGGGCGATCAGGTTGTCGGCTTCGATCATCTGGTGGTCATACACCTGGGTGGTGTAGCTGGCCTTCTGCGGTGGCTGCTGGGCCAGGGTCGGGCCGCTCTGGTCATGCAGGTCGACTTCAACCACGGTGGACAGGCCGATACGTAGCGGGTGGTCCTTGAGCTGGTCGGGGCTGAGGTGGATGCGCACGGGTACTCGCTGGACAATCTTGATCCAGTTACCGGTTGCGTTCTGCGCCGGCAGCAAGGCAAAGGCGCTACCGGTGCCCGCCCCAAGGCTGTCGACCGTGCCGCTGTACTTGACCTCGCTGCCGTACACATCAGCGGTGATTTCTACCGGCTGGCCGATGCGCATCTCTCGCAGCTGGGTTTCCTTGAAGTTGGCATCGATCCACACCTGATCCAGCGGAATGACCGCCATGGTCGCGGTGCCCGGCTGCAGGCGCTGGCCCAACTGGACGGTACGCTTGGCGACGTAGCCGGTGACCGGCGCGACCAACGTGGTGCGGGCGTGGTCGAGGTAGGCCTGGCGCAGGTCGGCAGCTGCAGCCATGACATCGGGGTGCGAGGACACCACGGTGTCGTCGACCAGCGCGCTGCTGGTGCTGAGCTGTTGGCGCGCGCTGTTGACGGCAGCCTGGGCAACGCTCAGGTCGTCGCGGGCATGGGACAGTTCTTCGGCGGCAATCGCACCGCTGTCAGCCAGCACCTTGCGCCGGTTGAAGTCCTGCTGCGCCTTGCGCAGTTCGGCTTGGCGCGTTTCCAGTTGAGCCTTCAGCGAGTCGACGTTGCTGTACAGCCCGCGCACCTGCCGCACGCTGCGTGCCAGCTTGGCTTCAGCGGACTGCAAGGCCACTTCGCTGTCGGCCGGGTCGAATTGCAGCAACACCTGGCCGGCGTGGACCAGGTCGCCGTCATCGGCCCCGATGCTGATAACGGTGCCAGCGACCAGCGGGGTGATCTCCACCACGTTGCCGTTGACATACGCATCGTCGGTGCTTTCGTGCCAACGCCCGACAATGCTGTACCAGGCCCAGGTGCCTACCCCTGCCAGGATCAGCAGCAACAGCAGGCCAAGCAACCAAGCCTTGCGCTTGCGCGACGGCTCGGGCGAGACGGAGGGAGTCGGGGTGTCTGCGGGAGTGGCCATGACAATACCTTGGATAATTCGTTACAGGGTTCAACGGTCGCCGAAGCGGCGGATCGTCAGCGGGTCGCCAGCACCGAGCAGCACCTTGGCCAGCAGGCCTTCCAGGGTCTTGAGCTCCTCTGGTGCCAGCACGCCGCACAACTCGTTCATGGCGGCGGCGCCAATTTCCGGCAGGCGGTTGGCCAGGCGCTGGCCGTCGGCGGTGAGTGCCAGGCGCACCTGGCGACGGTCGTCGGCGCAGCGGTTGCGCACAATCAGTTCCTTCTGCTCGAGGCGGTCGAGCATGCGGGTCATCGATCCGCTGTCCAGGCCCAGGTAACGGCACAATTCGGCCGGGGTATCCACCTGGTACTGGGTGACGATGATCAGCACTTTGAACTGCGCGGCGGTGACGCCCTCTGACTCCAGGTGCCAGTCAAGAATGCGGTCTTTGAGAATCGCAGCACGGCCAAGCAACATGCCGATGGCGCAGGTTTGGAAGTTTTCGGGAGAAAAATGGGCCATCGTTGGCTGCTCAGTTAAGTGTGTAGAAATATTACTGCCTAGGCAGTGAATGTCAAAGCTTTCATTAGCTAGCTATGAAATAGTGGGTGTTTTCTGGCTGTCACACCGCCCCCAGCAGGCGCGCATCGCGGCCCATCGCGACACACAACGCCGCCCCTGCCAGGGGCTACGTAAAGGCGGCTATTGCGCTCGCAGGCCCAGCGCCTCCACCGCCCCGCAAGCAATCGCCATCCCCACCAGCTCTGCGAGGCTGCCTGCCTGCAACCGCTTCATCACCCGGCCTCGGTACAGGTCCACGGTCTTGACGCTGATGCCCAACTGCTCGGCAATCTCGCGGTTGTTCAACCCTTGGGCCAGCGGTACGAAGACGTCTCGCTCACGCGGCGTCAGGCCGTCGATGCGCGCCTGCACCAAGGCCAGCGCCTGATCGCCCTGTCGCGCCAGCCCGGCGTGCTCCAGCGCAGCCTGAACGCTGTCGAGCAGCAACTGGTCGTTGTAGGGTTTTTCGATGAAGTCGCAGGCGCCGGCCTTGAACGCCCGCACCACGATCGGGACATCGGCATGACCGCTGACGAAGATCACCGGCACCATCAGGCCACGCTCGCGCATCGCCTGCTGCACAGCCAACCCGCCCAGCCCCGGCATGCGCACATCCAACAGCACACACGCGGGCCCATCATCGACGCAGGCGTCGAGAAACGCCTGCCCGCTGGCGAATGGCAAGGCTTGCAGGCCCACCGACTGCAGCAGCCAGACCGTAGAGTCGCGCATACCCTGGTCGTCATCGACCACATACACTTTTGCTTGCAACACTGCCTCCCCTTATTCCCTGCTGACCGCCAGCCGGCAGCACAGTACCAGACCGCCGCTGTCACCCGCCCGCGCCCACAGGCTGCCACCGAAGCCTTCGATCAGGCTGCGGCTCATGCTCAAGCCCAAGCCCAGGCCGTCGGCCTTGCTGGTGGTAAACGGCGTAAAGATTTCATCCAGCCGCTCCGGTGCCACGCCCGGGCCCTGGTCGGCGACCTCGACCAGCACCCCATCGCCATCGCGCGCCGCGCAGAGCAGGATACGTGACGGCCGCTCACCCTGCTGCTCGCGATTGGCATCGATGGCATTGCGCAGCAGGTTGAGCAGCACCTGCTCCAGCAGCACCCGGTCGGCATACACCAAGGGCAGTTGAGCGCTCATGCGAAGTTCCACCTGCACCTGGTCCCGCGCGGCTTCCCAGGCGCACAGGCGCATGGCTTCGCCGGCCAGCTCGGCCACGTCCAGTGCCTGCAGGCGGCGCGGTTCCTTGCGCAGAAAGGCACGCAGACGGCGGATCACTTCGGCGGCATGGGTGGCCTGTTCGCTGATACGCTGCAGGCCCTGGCCAACCCGCTCGCGCGCCTGGGGATCACGTTCCAGGCCCTGCAGGTAACGCTGACTGGCGTTGGCATAGTTGACCACCGCGGCCAGTGGCTGATTGATCTCGTGGGCGATGCCCGAGGCCAGCTCGCCCAAGGTCGCGAGGCGGGCACTGTGCGCCAGGCTTTCCTGCGCTTCGATGCGCAAGGTGATGTCGCGGGACACGCTGACCACCTCCACCACCGCGCCGGTGTAGGTCTCGCGGATCGCCCGGCTGGCGATTTCGAACCAGCGGTAGTCACCTGTCGCCTGGCGTACCCGGCAAGTCATCGTGTGGTAGCCGTCCTGGTCCAGCGCGGCAGCGGCCTGACGCAGCACCTGACGCCGTTCGCGCGGATGCAGCAGGGTATGTACAGGCATGCCACGCAGCTGCTCGGGCCACAGGCCGAGCAGGCGGTAGGCTGCCGGTGAGGCATCGAGAAAGCGGCCATCGGGGCTGTGCCGGGAAATCAGGTCGGTGGTGTTTTCGATGATCAGCCGATACAGGCGCCGGGCGCGGCTGGCTTCGCGTGCGCCATGGCGCTCTTCGCTGGCATCGCGGCAGCGGCCCAGCACCTGCTGGCCCTGGTTGTCCGGCATGAACGTCCACAGCACGATGCGTTCGCCGACCTGCACTTCCACATCGCTGATCGCCCGATGCTGGCGCAGACAGGCACGCACCAGGGCAGCGCAATTGGCCGGCAGCCAGCAAGCCAGCTCAGGCCCTTCGGCGACCCAGGCCTGCAATGCCGGGTTGAGTGCCAGCGGGCTTGCATCACTGGCCAGCAACAGACTGGGTTGTGGGTCTTTGGCAAGCAAGGGGTAAGCAGTGTCATCCACAGTAGGCGGCCTGTTTTTATAGTAGTTTTACTATATTGCTATAGTCGATATTCCTAATACCATAGCGACTCGCGTAAAACTGCGACAGAGGGGGCGGCCCACCGTCCGCCCCCTGCACCCTGAACAGAGCTAACAATCAGCCATCGGGGGCCAGGTGCACAGGCTGCGTCTGCCTCCCTTACAGGATTACCGCATGTCGATCTATGCCCAGGGCCTGATGCCCGCTGCCGTCAACCATGTCGCCCTCACCCCGCTGAGCTTCATCGAACGCACCGCTGCCGTTTACGGCAACTACCCGGCCGTCATCCACGGCGCCATCCGCCGCAACTGGCAAGAAACCTACCAACGCTGTCGGCGCCTGGCCAGCGCTCTGGCCGGTCGTGGCATTGGCCGTGGCGACACCGTGGCAGTGATGCTGCCCAACACCCCGACCATGCTCGAGGCGCACTTCGGCGTACCCATGACCGGTGCCGTGCTCAATACCCTGAACGTGCGCCTGGATGCCGAGGCCATCGCCTTCATGCTGCAGCATGGCGAGGCCAAAGTGCTGATCACCGACCGCGAGTTCCATGCGGTCATCGAAGGCGCTCTGGCACTGCTTGAACACCCGCCGCTGGTGGTTGATGTGGATGACCCGGAGTACGGCGAAGGCCGCGCGGTCAGCCAGCTGGACTATGAGGCCCTGCTCAACGAAGGCGACCCGGAATTTGCCTGGGAATGGCCCGATGACGAGTGGCAGGCCATTTCGCTGAACTACACCTCCGGCACCACCGGCAACCCCAAGGGCGTGGTCTACCACCACCGTGGCGCCTACCTGAACGCACTGGGCAACCAGATGACCTGGGCCATGGGCCACCGCCCGGTGTACCTGTGGACGTTGCCGATGTTCCACTGCAACGGCTGGTGCTACCCCTGGACCATCACCGCCCTGGCCGGCACCCATGTGTTCCTGCGCCGGGTCGACCCGCAGAAGATCCTGACCCTGATCCGCGAGCACAAAGTCAGCCACCTGTGCGGTGCGCCGATCGTGCTCAACGCGCTGGTCAACATGCCCGAGGCGGCCAAGGCAGCCATCGAGCACCCGGTGCAGGCCATGGTCGCCGGCGCCGCTCCACCGGCCAAGGTCATCGGCGCCGTGGAAGAAATGGGCATCAAGGTCACCCACACCTACGGCCTGACCGAGGTTTATGGCCCGGTGACCGTGTGTGCCTGGCATGACGAATGGGACACGCTTTCGCTGGAAGAGCGTGCACGCATCAAGTCTCGCCAAGGCGTGCGCTACCCGACCCTCGATGGCCTGATGGTCGCCGACCCGCAAACCCTTCAGCCAGTACCCCGCGACGGCAATACCCTGGGCGAAATCTTCATGCGCGGCAACACGGTGATGAAGGGTTACCTGAAAAACCCTGAAGCCACCGCCGAAGCCTTCCGTGGCGGCTGGTTCCACACCGGCGACCTGGCCGTGTGGCATGCCGACGGCTATATCGAGATCAAGGACCGGCTCAAGGACATCATCATTTCCGGTGGCGAAAACATCTCCACCATCGAGGTCGAAGACGCCCTGTACAAGCACCCGGCAGTGCTGGAAGCCGCCGTGGTGGCACGCCCGGATGAAAAATGGGGGGAAACCCCGTGCGCCTTCGTTGCCCTGAAGCCGGGCCGAGAGGACACCCGTGAAGCCGACATCACCAGTTGGTGCCGCGAGCACCTGGCCGGGTTCAAGGTGCCGAAGACCGTGGTGTTCGGCGAACTGCCCAAGACCTCGACCGGCAAGATCCAGAAGTACGTGCTGCGCGACCGGGCCAAGGCCCTCTGATGCCGTAGCCGCTCCCCTTCAGGTGCAGCACACGCCTGCGCCTGAAGGTTCAGCGCACGCCCAACCCTCCCCCACTATTGCAAGAGCTGCCGATGACCACCTATTCCGCCCCCCTGCGCGACATGCGCTTCGTCCTGCATGACGTGTTCAACGCTTCAGGCCTGTGGGCCCGACTGCCCGCCCTGGCCGAACGCATCGATGCCGACACTGCCGACGCCATTCTCGAGGAAGCATCCAAAGTCACCGGCCAGCTGATCGCCCCGCTCAGCCGCAACGGTGACGAGCAAGGTGTGTGCTTCGACGCAGGCCAAGTCACCACCCCCGAAGGCTTTCGCGAGGCCTGGAACACCTACCGCGAAGGTGGCTGGGTCGGCTTGGGTGGCAACCCGGAACACGGCGGCATGGGCATGCCAAAGATGCTCGCCGTGCTGTTCGAAGAGATGCTCTACGCAGCTGACTGCAGCTTCAGCCTGTATTCGGCATTGAGCGCAGGCAGTTGCCTGGCGATCGATGCCCACGCCAGCGAAGCGCTCAAGGCCACTTACCTGCCACCGCTGTACGAAGGCCGCTGGGCCGGCACCATGTGCCTGACCGAACCCCATGCCGGCACTGACCTGGGGCTGATCCGCACCCGCGCCGAGCCTCAGGCCGATGGCAGCGTGCGCATCAGTGGCAGCAAGATCTTCATTACCGGCGGCGAGCAGGACCTGACCGAGAACATCGTCCACCTGGTGCTGGCCAAGCTGCCGGATGCGCCCGCCGGTGCCAAAGGCATATCGCTGTTTCTGGTCCCCAAATTCCTGGTCGAGGCCGATGGCCGCCTGGGCGCGCGCAATGCTGTCCATTGTGGCTCGATCGAACACAAGATGGGCATCAAGGCCTCGGCGACCTGCGTCATGAACTTTGACGGTGCCATCGGTTACCTGGTGGGCGAACCGAACAAGGGCCTGGCAGCGATGTTCACCATGATGAACTACGAGCGCCTGTCCATCGGCATACAGGGCATCGGTTGTGCCGAAGCCTCCTACCAGAGCGCCGCCCGCTATGCCAACGAGCGCCTGCAGAGCCGCGCAGCGACTGGCCCGCAGGCACACGACAAGGTGGCCGACCCGATCATCCACCATGGTGATGTGCGGCGCATGCTGCTGACCATGCGCACCCTCACCGAAGCAGGTCGGGCGTTCGCCGTCTACGTTGGCCAGCAACTGGACGTGGCGCGCTATGCCGAGGACGCTGGCGAACGCGAGCATGCCCAGCGCCTGGTGGCACTGCTGACACCGGTGGCCAAGGCATTCTTCACCGACAACGGTCTGGAAAGCTGCGTGCTTGGCCAGCAGGTGTATGGCGGTCATGGCTACATTCGCGAATGGGGCCAGGAGCAACGGGTGCGAGACGTGCGCATTGCGCAAATCTATGAAGGTACCAACGGCATTCAGGCCCTTGATCTGCTGGGGCGCAAGGTGCTGGCCGACGGTGGTCAGGCGTTGGCCAGCTTTGCCAGCGAAGTGCGGGCCTTCAGTGTGGATGCGCCCTTGCACCGCGAGGCCCTGCAGGCGAGCCTGGCGCGGCTCGAGGCCACCAGCAGCTGGCTGCGGGCGCAGGCTGGCGAGGATGCCAACCTGGTCAGCGCGGTAGCCGTTGAGTACCTGCAGCTGTTCGGGCTGACGGCCTATGCGTACATGTGGGCGCGGATGGCGGCGGTGGCGCTGGCCAAACGTGATGAGGACGAGGCGTTTCATGGTGCGAAGCTTGCCTGTGCGACGTTCTATTTCCAGCGGGTCTTGCCGCGGGGGTTGGGGCTGGAGGCGAGCATTCGGGCCGGTAGTGGCAGCCTTTATGGGCTAGAGGCCGCACAGTTCTGACCGGTGTTTCACTGACGCGCTTGTTGCAAGGGCAGCCGTGTGCTGCGAAGAGGGCCGGTACAGGTTACCGAATCGGTACTGCAAACACTGACCTCTTCGCCGCACCAGGCCGCCCCGGAAGCGATTGCAGACATCGTCTTTTGCCCGCGAAGGGTTCTCAAACGCTGAAAAACCGTGGTCAATCCGACGAAAAACCGGCACAACTGATAGTCATTCGCCAGTACATTGGTTCTCGGGAGCCCTCTCGCAAGGGTAGAATGCGCAAAACCCGGAGCCGCAATGAACCACGACCGCCTCAATCCCAGCCCAGACGATGCCATCACCGACGCCGCAGCGCATTGGTGCATGCGCCTGCACGCCGACGACTGCACGCAGGCCGAGCGTGAAGCATTCGCTGGCTGGTTGGCGGCCGACCCGCGGCATGCCGAAGAATATCAGGCGATGCTGGAAATCTGGCAAACAGCCGACCTGCTGCCGCGCAGCGCCACCGTCATCGACTTCAACTCACCCGCCAAACACGCCACCCGCCCCCGCAGCTGGCGGCCGCTGGCGTCTGCTGCGGCCATCGCCCTGGCAGTGCTGCCGCTGGCCGGCTGGATGGGGTGGGAACAGGGCTGGTTGCCCAACCACTACCAGCACGTCGAAGCCGGTGACCGCATGCAGACCGTGGAGCTCAGCGACGGCAGCACGGTACAGCTCAACCTGCACACCGAGCTCACCTTCCTCAACTACAAGGACCAGCGCCAGGTCACGCTCAAGCGCGGCGAGGCGTTCTTCAAGGTGCGACACGACAGCAGCCACCCGTTCATCGTGCGTGCCGGCAGTGGCCAGACCCGGGTCACCGGCACCCAGTTCAACGTGTGGAAGTACCAGGACCAGGTGAAGGTCACCCTGGTGGAAGGTTCAGTGCTGGTGTCCAGTGAGGGCAGTGCCGGTGGCTATCGCCTTGGCCCTGGCATGCAGGCCAGCTACCACAAGGGCGACTTCGAGCCGCAGCTGGAGCAAAGCGACGACTATGGCAACAGCCTGGCATGGCGCAGCGGCAAGCTGGTGCTCGACAACCTGAGCCTGGAACAGGCGCTGCCGGTGATAAACCGCTACCTCGACGCCCCGCTGCTACTGGCCGATGCCAGCACCGGCCGCATTCGCATCAGCGGCATCTACAACACCCGTGAAGTGGGGCGCCTGGTCAACAACCTGCCCAAAGTCCTGCCGGTCTACCTGACCCGCAGCAAGGACGGCAGCACCGTGCTCAATCGCATCTCGCCGCCGCCCGACAAGGGCTGACGCCCTCCCCCGCCTTACAAGGTCATCGCCGCCAACCAACCGAACGCCAGCAGCGGCAGGTTGTAATGGATGAAGGTCGGCACCACGGTGTCCCAGATGTGGTGGTGCTGGCCATCCACGTTCAGGCCCGAGGTCGGGCCCAGGGTCGAGTCCGAGGCCGGCGAACCTGCATCACCCAGCGCACCGGCAGTACCAATGATGCACACCGTGGCCAACGGGTCGAAGCCCAGTTGTACGCACAGTGGCACGAAAATCGCCGCCAGGATCGGCACGGTGGAGAACGACGAGCCGATCCCCATCGTCACCAAAAGGCCTACCAACAGCATCAGCAGGGCACCGACGCCCTTGCTGTGGTCGATCCACTGCGCCGAGGTTTCCACCAGGCTCTTCACCTCACCGGTGGCCTTCATCACCTCGGCAAAACCGGACGCGGTAATCATGATGAAACCGATCATGGCCATCATCTTCATGCCTTCGGTGAACAGGTCGTCGGTCTCTTTCCACTTGACGATGCCCGACAGCGAGAAGATCAGGAAACCGACCATGGCACCGATGATCATCGAGTCCAGCAACAGCTGGACAATGAAGGCTGCAGCGATCGCCAGCCCGGCCACCAGCAAGGTCAGCGGGTTGTACTGCACGCTCACCTGCTCCACCTGCTGGATCCGCGCCAGGTCGTAGTCACGCTTCTTGCGGTAGCTGATGAACACCGCCACCAGCAGGCCGACGAGCATGCCGGCAGCCGGGACGGCCATGGCGTGGGTGACGTTGACGCCGCTCACATCGACACCCGCGCGGGCCACATTGGCCAACAGGATCTCGTTGAGGAAGATGTTGCCGAAGCCCACCGGCAGGAACATGTACGGGGTGATCAGGCCAAAGGTGATCACACAGGCGATCAGCCGGCGGTCGATACGCAGGCGAGTCAGCACGTACAACAGAGGTGGCACCAGCAGCGGGATGAAGGCAATGTGGATAGGCAGGATGTTCTGGGACGACACGGCCACCACCAGCATCAGGCCGATCATCAGCCATTTGACCTTGCCGCCCTTGGCGTCGTCCTGCCGGTCGATCATGACCAGGGCGCGGTCGGCCAGCGCATGGGCCAGGCCAGACTTGGCGATTGCCACGGCAAAGGCACCCAGCAGTGCATAGGACAAAGCCACCGTGGCACCACCGCCGAGGCCACCGTTGAAGGCCTTGAGCGTGCCTTCGATGCCCAGGCCGCCCACCAGCCCACCGGCCAGGGCGCCGATGATCAGGGCGATGACCACGTGCACGCGGGACAGGCTGAGTATCAGCATGATGCCGACCGCGGCGATCACTGCATTCATGGTTGGCTTACCTCATTACGACAGAAAAAAGCGCGAACTCTGAAGCAGTAGGCGGCAGATGTCAAAAGCGCCTTGATGCGGGGCATTAGTGGCGGTCAAATTTAAATTGAATGTTTGAATAAAGAAAAAACGGCAGGGGCCGATATTGAGGGAGGCAGCGAGGTGCCTGGCCGCAGCGCTTTGGCACCTCCCGGCCCCACCGCAGATAAAGCCATAACCCTTAATGCCAAAAAAGGGATCCGCCCCCATGCCTTTGCGACAACTTTCCATCCAGTGGAAGATCACCCTGCTCGCCGGTCTCTGTCTGGCCGCTATCGTCACCTTGCTCGTCGGCCTGTCGCTGTACCGCATGGATCACAGTTCGGACCTGGTCAAGGCCAGCAGCATGCAGATGCTGACCGAGGCGGCGCAGTCGCGTATCGAGTCACAAGGTGAAGTGCAAGCGCTGAACATTCGCCGCCAGTTCATGGATGCCTACCAGTACGGCGCCGGCTTCGCCCGTCAGGTGCTGTTCCTGCGCGAGCAGGCCGAAAAGCGCTTTCTCGATGCCTTCGACCTGCGCGAGGACATGACCCGCCAGGTACGCGCCGCACTGCAAGCCAACCCCGACCTGCTCGGCCTGTCACTGGTATTCGAGCCCAATGCCCTGGACAACAAGGACAGCCTGTTTGCCGGCAAGGCAGCATTGGGCAGCAACGAAACCGGGCGCTTTGCCCTGTACTGGTCGCAGCCACGCGCCGGCCAGTTGACCGCGATGGCCCTGCCCGAACATGACATGGCCAACACCGAGATCGGCCCCAGCGGCCAGCCGGCCAACACCTGGTGGGTATGCCCACGCACCTCCGGCAAGGTGTGCGTGGTAGAGCCGTACTTCTACGACATCGATGGCCAGCAGGTGCTGATGACCAGCATCGTGTTCCCGCTGGCGGTCAACGGCAAGATCATTGCCACCCTGTCCATCGACATCAACCTCAATAGCCTGCAGGCGCTGAGCCAAGAGGCCAGCCGCAGCCTCTACGAAGGCCGCACCACGGTCGGCATTCTGACCCCGGTCGGCCTGCTGGCCGGCTACAGCGCCGATGCCAGCAAGCTGGCCCAGCGCTTCGACCAGGTAGACACGACCAAAGGCGCCGAGCTGGTGCGCAAGCTGGCCGATGGCAAGCTGACCATCCTCCACGACCGGCAGCGCCTGAAGGTGCTGGCGGCATTCCGGCCAATCCCGGACGCCCAGCCCTGGGGCGTGTTGCTGGATGTGCCGGAAAACGCCCTGACCGGGCCGGCCGAAACCCTGAAGCTGGAACTTGACGCGCTCAATACCAGCGGCACCTTGCTGGAACTGAGCCTGGGCCTGGCCGCCGCCATTGTCGGCCTGCTGCTGGTATGGCTGATGGCCCGCGGGGTTACCCGGCCGATCCTCGGCGTGGCCGCCATGCTCAAGGACATTGCCAGCGGCGAAGGCGACCTGACCCGTCGCCTGACCTACCAGAAACAGGACGAACTGGGCGAACTGGCCGGCTGGTTCAACCGCTTCCTCGACAAGTTGCAGCCAACCATCGCCGAGGTCAAACGCTCGGTGCAGGCCGCCCGAGGCACGGCCGACCAGTCCTCGGCGATTGCCACTGAAACCAGCGCCGGCATGGAGCAGCAGTACCGCCAGGTCGACCAGGTGGCCACCGCCTCGCATGAAATGAGCGCCACCGCCCAGGACGTTGCCCGCAGCGCCGCCCAGGCTGCACAGGCGGCGCGCGATGCCGACCAGGCCACCCGCGAGGGCTTGGCGGTAATCGACCGCACCACCAGCAGCATCGGTGCCCTGGCCGCCAACATGAGCGACACCATGGCCGAAATAGAAGGCCTGGCGCAGAACAGCGAGAAGATCGGCTCGGTACTGGAAGTGATCCGCTCGATCGCCGAACAGACCAACCTGCTGGCACTCAACGCTGCCATCGAAGCTGCCCGCGCCGGAGAGGCCGGCCGTGGCTTTGCCGTGGTCGCCGATGAGGTGCGCAACCTGGCCCAGCGCACTCAGGAGTCGGTGGAAGAAACCCGTCAGGTCATCGAAGCCCTGCAGAATGGCACCCGCGAAGTGGTCGGCGCCATGGACCACAGCCACCGCCAGGCCCAAGGTGGCGTGGAGCAGGTCGGCCAAGCCGTCACGGCATTGCAGCGCATTGGCCAGGCGGTGACGGTGATCACCGACATGAACCTGCAGATCGCCTCTGCCGCCGAGGAGCAAAGCGCGGTAGCCGAGGAAATCAACAGCAACGTGGCGACCATTCGTGATGTCACTGAATCCCTGTCAGGCCAGGCCAACGAGTCGGCGCGGGTCAGCCAGTCGCTGAACAGCCTGGCCAACCAGCAGCAAGCGCTGATGGACCAGTTCCGCGTCTGAAGCGAACGGGGCCACGCCAGTGGCCCTGAAACTGACAGAACCTCGTCGTCTACACTTGCCCCCACCGCCAAGGCGTGGCGAACGACGAGGTTTACATGAAGAGATTTCCAGCGCTGCTGGCCGGGCTGCTGTTGACGGTGGGCCTGGCCAGCACGGACAGCGCCGCATCGGCAGAACAGCCTGCGCCTATCCATTTTGGTGCCATCGGCTGGGAAAGCGGCGCCCTCACCACCGAGATCCTGCGCCTGATCGTGGAGCGCGGCTACGGCTACAGCACCGACACCCTGCCTGGCAGCACGGTCAGCATGGAGGTGGCCCTGGCGCGCAATGACCTGCAAGTGATCGCCGAGGAATGGGCCGGGCGCAGCCCTGCCTGGGTCAAGGCCGAACAGGCCGGCCAAGTGTTCGCACTGGGCGATACGGTCAAAAATGCAGAGGAAGGTTGGTGGGTACCGGCCTATGTGATCGAGGGCGATGCCGCACGCAACCTGAAGCCCGTGGCGCCTGAGCTGCACAGTGTCGAGGACCTCAAGCGTTACCCGCAGGTATTTTCTGACCCCGAATCGCCCGGTAAAGGGCGTTTTCTCAACAGCCCAAGCGGCTGGACGTCTGAAACCGTCAACAGCCAAAAGCTCAAGGCCTATGGCCTGGATGGCCTCTACAACAACTTCCGCAGTGGCTCCGGCGCCGCGATGGACGCCGAGATCGGTTCGGCTATCCGGCGCGGCAAACCTGTGCTGTTCTACTACTGGAACCCGACCCCGCTGATGGGGCGCTACAAGCTCATCCGGCTGGAAGAACCCCCGTTCGATGCCCAGGCCTGGGCCACCCTCACCGACCCCGCCAACCCCAACCCGAAAGGCAGCCGCTCGCTGCCGGCAAAGTTGTCGATCGGCGTGTCCAAAGCCTTTCGCGAAAACTACCCAGACTTGGTCAGTGTGTTCGAACAGGTCAACCTGCCCATCGATCGCCTGAACAAGGCCCTGGCCGTCATGAGCGAAAAACGCACGCCCCCACGCGAAGCCGCCCTCACCTTCCTGCGCGATCACCGCGAGGTGTGGAAAGCCTGGCTGCCGGCGGACATCGCCGCCAAGGTCGAGGCCAGCCTGTGAGCAGCGGTTTCCCGCAGACCCTGCAGTTTTCCTTTGCCGACAGCATCAACCGCCTGGTCGACGGGTTGGTATTGAACTACGGCGACCACCTGCGCAGTTTTTCTGACCAGTTGCTGCAACTGCTGGTCGGCCTGGAGAACCTGTTGCGTCTGTTGCCTTGGTGGCTGTTGTTGTTGCTGGTGGGTCTGCTGGCCTGGCACGCCAGCCGCAGCCTGCTGCGCAGCGCCGTGCTGGTCGCGCTGCTGGCCTTGATCGGTATGCTCGGGCTCTGGGACAAGCTGCTGCAGACCCTGGCCCTGGTGCTGGTCAGTACCGGCCTGTGCGTACTGGTGGGTGTACCGCTGGGCATCCTGCTGGCCGCCCGGCCACTGGCCAGGCGGCTGCTGTTGCCGGTCCTCGATGTGATGCAGACGCTACCTGCGTTCGTTTACCTGATCCCGGTGCTGATGCTGTTTGGCCTGGGCAAGGTGCCTGCCGTGTTCGCCACGCTGATCTACGCCCTGCCGCCGCTGGTGCGGTTGACCGAGCTGGGCTTGAGCCAGATCGACCCCTCGTTGCTGCAGGCCGCACACGGCCTTGGCGCAAGCCGCTGGCAGCGGTTGCGGCGCATCGCCCTGCCCCTGGCGCTGCCGAGTATCATGGCCGGGCTCAACCAGTCGGTCATGATGGCCTTGTCGATGGTGGTCGTGGCGTCGATGATCGGCGCCCGTGGGTTGGGTGAGGATGTGCTGGCGGGGATCCAGACCTTGAATGTTGGCCAAGGGATGGAGGCCGGGCTGGCAATTGTCGCCCTGGCCATGGTGATCGACCGGATCAGCCAGGCCTATGGGCGTAGCAGTCGCTGAGCCGTATCGGCACGGCCTGGGAGCAGCCTTGTGCTGCGAGAGGGCCGGGCCTGACAATATGCCTCTGTCAGCTGAGAACCGGACCTCAACCGCATGTCCCTGAAAGCCCTGCGCACCTTGGTGACCATCGCCCGCCACGGCACCTTTGCCCGCGCCGCCGACCTGCTCAGCCTCACCCCCTCGGCGGTCAGCCTGCACATCAAAACCCTCGAAGACGAACTGAAGGTGACCTTGTTCGACCGTAGCCGCAGGCAGGTGGTGCTGACCGAAGCCGGCCAGTTGGCGGTGGCCCGCGCCGAAAGCCTTCTGGCTGCCTATGACGAACTGGCCGATGCCCTGGCCAGCGGCCCAAGCCTGCGCGGCCGCTTGCGCCTGGGGGCGATCCACACGGTGCTGGCGCGGCGTTTGCCCAAGGCACTGGTGTGGATCAAGGCCCATCACCCGCAGCTACACATCAGCGTGGCCTCGGGCATGTCGGCGGAGCTGGCGCGGCGCGTGGAAGACGGTGAGCTCGATGCCGCGATCACCACCGAACCGGTCAGCCCTTACCCGCAGAACCTGGACTTTACACCGCTGTTCGAGGACCGCTTCTGGGCCATTGCCAGCCCTGAGCTGGCCGGGTATAGCGTGCCGCAGTTGCTGGCCAGCCAGCCTTTCCTGCGCTTCGACAAGCGAGCCTGGGCCGGCCGGCAGATCGAGCAGGAACTACGCCGCCAGCAGGTGCAGGTAAGCGAACTGATGGAACTGGACAGCCAGGAAGCCCTGGCGCGCATGGCGGTGATGGGCCTGGGCGTGGCGGTCATCCCCATGGCAGATGACGACCTGCAACGCTTGCCACCCGCCACCTGCCTGCCGTTTGGCGAGCCGCAGCTGACCCGGCGGGTGGTGTTGCTGGAGCATGAAAAAAGCCAGCGGCGGCATTTGAGTGCGGTGTTGAAGACCGCCCTGGAAGCCTGACCCCAGGCTGCTCCAAAGCGCGATCTGCACCCACCAACATGCATTTTTCCTCAACGGTCACTGAAGAAAACAACGTTTTTACAGATTGATCCGCCCCCGTAGTCTGTGCACGTACCCGACCACGGAATGCTGACCATGCTGCACTTGCTGCTGACCACCCTGCTCCCCATCATCCTGCTGATAGCGCTGGGTACCTTCCTGCGCCTTCGCGGTTTTCTTGCCGAGAGCTTCTGGCCTGGCGCCGAGCGCCTGAGCTACTACGTCCTGCTACCGTCGCTGTTCCTCCATGGCCTGGCCACTGCCAACCTCGATGGCATACCGGTGCTGGGCATGGCCGGCGCACTGATGCTCTCGACCCTGGCCGGTGCCGTATTGCTGATGCTGTATCAGGGCGCGGCGAACCATGAGGGTGCCGACTTCACTTCGGTGTTTCAGGGCGGTATCCGCTTCAACAACTACATCGGTGCCACCCTGGCTGCGGGCATCTACGGCAGCGCCGGGATTGCCCTGGCGGCGGTGGCCAACGCTGCCATCGTGCCCTTGGTCAACCTGCTCTGCGTACTGGTGTTTGCCCGCTTCAGCGCCCGTCACAGTTCGCCCGCCACGGTGCTTCGGGCGATCTTCGCCAACCCGTTGATCGTCGGCTGCGCAGGGGGGCTGGTGCTACGGGCCACGGGGCTGGGCTTGCCGGCCGGTATCGACGCCACGGTCAAGGCCTTGGGCCAGGCCGCACTGCCTTTGGGCCTGCTGTGTGTCGGCGCTGCCCTGGGCGGCGCCAGCCTCGGCCAGCAGGTACGGCCGCTGATGGCAGCATCGACGTTCAAGTTCCTGGTCATGCCACTGACCACCTGGGGCGTTTGCCGGCTGCTCGGCCTGAGTGGCCAGGCAGCGGTGGTGGCAGTGTTGTTCCAGGCGCTGCCAACCGCTTCGTCATCTTATGTCATGGCCCGGCAAATGGGCGGCAACGCGCCACTGATGGCCACCCTCATTGCCCTGCAGACCGTGGCTGCCGCCGCCACCCTGCCTTTGGTATTAATGCTTACGCTTGGCTAGACTGAAATTCTGCCCACTGCCTGGTAATGTGCCCATGCGCCTTCACTTGATGCTGATCGGCTTGACCTCGGCCCTGCTCGCAGCCCCCCTGTATGCCGCTGATCCAGCCAAGGCCGCCGTTGCCGAGGACAAGGCCGCAGTGCTTGAAGAAAAGGTCGTCGAAGATGCGCCGCCCCCCAGGAAGGCAGAGAAACTGACCCCAGGCGAAACGCAAGCAGTGGACCCGGCTGGCCAGGCGCCGCTGGATGACAGCATCACCTGCCTGGCACGTACCATCTACTGGGAAGCCAAGGGCGCCGACGCCAAAGACATGACCGCGGTGGCCAGTGTGGTGCTCAACCGCCTGGGCCACGATGGCTTTCCCGATACCATCTGCGCGGTAGTCAAACAGGGGGTGGAGACCAAGGCCTGTCAGTTCTCATGGTGGTGTGACGGGCGCCCGGACCAGGTCGAGGAACCGCAACGCTACAACGTTGCCAAAGAGATCGCACGCAAGGCGCTGAACCAGCAGTTGAAAGACCCCACCGGCGGTGCATTGTACTTTCACGACCGCACGGTGCGCCCCGACTGGGCGAAGGCTTATCGCAAGACCGCGCAGACCACCCACTTCCTGTTCTACAAGCCGAACCAGGCGTTGGCCCATTGACGCGTAAACGGCTGACAACGCGGGCTCGATACGAATGACTGGTACCTGACCGCACTTTTCCACGGGCCTGGAGTCTACCCCCTCTTTTGCCGCCAGTAACGATTGCCGGTGTTTTCATTGCCTTGCACGACCTCGGGCCAAAAGCCCCGGGCTTGTGTAGGATGAGCAGCGCACACCACGACGCTGCCAGTCATAGGGAGATCCACATGCGCGTCCTGACATCCGTTGTCGCCTTGTCACTGGGCCTGGTCGTTTCGACCGGGGCGCTGGCAGCCACCGGCGAAGAGGCGCAGTTGATCGATTCGATCAATGTCTACCGCAGCAAGGCCCAGCCCTGCGGTGACGAGGCGTCGTTGGAACTGCCGCCGCTCAACAGCGACACACGCCTTGCGCTGTCGCCAGAGGGCACCCGCGACCTGCAACAGGCCATGACCCGCGCCGCCTACCCCATGGTCAGCGTCCAGGCCATCAGCCTGTCGGGGCCACGCGACGCACGCGCCGCCATGCATGCCATCGAGGAAAGCTTCTGCCAAGTGGTGCTCGACCCGCAATTCGTCGATATCGGCGTCAGCCAGGAGGGCCGCGACTGGCGCATCGTGCTGGCACGGCCGCTGCTCAGCGGCCGCCTGGGCGACTGGCAGGCCGAGGGACAGAAGGTGCTGCAGGAGGTCAACGCCGCGCGCAAGGTGCCACGGCAATGCGGCGGCCAGCCGTTTGCCGCCGCCCCGCCACTGAGCTGGAGCACAGTGCTGGCCGGGGTCGCCGCCAACCACACACGGGCCATGGCCAACCAGAACTTCTTCGACCACATCGACAAAGATGGCCGCACACCCGGTGACCGGGCGGAACTGGCCGGGTACCTGTACCAGCAGATCGGCGAAAATATCACCGCCGGGCGTGACACCGCGCAAAAGGTCGTCAACGGCTGGCTGGACAGCCCGGGGCACTGCGCCACGCTGATGAATCCGGACTTCCGTGAATTGGGCGCTGCCTATGCGATAGACCCCAAGAGCGATGCAGGGATCTACTGGACAGGGTTGTTCGGGACGCCGCAGTAGATCACGTGAGCGGGTAATGACCTGCACGCAACTGCAGGGCCGTACACCCAAACCGACGCCGCACGCACTTGCCAAGGTAGCTGGCATCACCCAGGCCCACCTCATCGGCAATTTGCGCCAGGCTGTGGCTGGAGTTGAGCAAACGCCAGCGCGCCTGCTGCAAGCGCATCTCCAGCCACCAGGCCTTGGTGCTCATACCGTGGCTGGCCTGGAACTGCCGGTCCAGTTGACGCCGGCTGATGCCCAGTTCTGCGGCCAGTTGCTCCACGGCCAACGGTGTGCCCAGGTGATGACGCATCAGTGCTTGCGCCCGTTGCACCTGGCGCCCCTGACCAGCACCCAGCTCCAGCGAGCGTAAGGCGTGACGGCTGTCGCGGGTCTCGTCCACCAGCATGTCAGCCAGCCCTTTGAGCGCACGGGTTCGCCCGCAAGCGCGTGACAGTAGCGCAACGGCCAGGTCTATGGCGGCAGTGCCACCGGCGCACGTGATGCGGTTGCCATCGATGCAGTACAACTGCTCGCGCAGCAGCTGCAACTGCGGAAAAGCAGCACGAAACTCGGCTTCGTGACGCCAGTGCACCACCACCTTGTGCCCCTGCAGCAGGCCGCAGGCAGCCAGCAGGAAGGCGCCATTGTCGACCCCCACCAGCTTGACTCCCGCCTTGGCGGCCTGCCTGAGCAACGCCTGGTAACGTGGCGCCAGCGCCGCGGTGGCCATGGCACTGCGACCGCCGAACACCACCAGGTAGTCGAAAAGGGCGAGGTCGAGCTGATCGGCAATGGCCTCGACCTGCAGCACCGCGCCACTGCTCGACGGTACCGGCTCAAGGCTGAGCCCCGCCACTGTCCAGCTGCAATAGCGTTGCTGGCTATAGTCCTCGTCGTCGGCGCTGAAGCGCAATTTGTCGAGGAAGGCGCCAAACGGCAGCAGGGCAAAATCCGGTAACGGCATGATCAGCAAGCGGATGTCGGGCGGCATGAAACCACGTCCAGAAAAGACCCTTGTATGACCAGATAATACTCTTTCAGCTCGAGCGTTGCGCCATAGACTGACGCCCTCTCTCGAACAAGGCAATTTTCAACATGGCACTGGACACCTGGCTCATCTACCTGCTGGCCAGCATCGGCCTGTCGCTGACCCCGGGGCCCAACAGCCTGTTGGCATTGACCCATGGCGCGCTTTATGGCGCACGGCGAACGCTGTTCACCATCGTGGGCGGGGTATTGGGTTTCAGCGCCCTCATCGCCTTGACCATGTTCGGCCTCAGCGCACTGCTACAGACCTCGGCGGCAGTGCTGAGCGTCCTGAAGTGGGTGGGTGGGGCTTATCTGATCTGGCTGGGCATTCAGCTGTGGCGCAGTCCAGGCCTGCAGCTGGAACTGACCGCGCACAGCGCGCGGCTGGGCAATGCCGGGCTGTTTCGCCAGGGCCTGCTTTCGGCCATGGCGAACCCCAAGGTGCTGCTGTTCTATGGTGCCTTCCTGCCGCAGTTCATCGACCCACAGCGAGGGCTGGTGCTGCAATTTGCGGTGATGGCCGCGACCTTTGCCAGCGTCGAGTGCCTGGTCGAATACCTGCTGGCGCGCCTGGCGTTTCGCATTCGGCCATGGCTGGCCAAGGGTGGCAAAGGTTTCAATCGCTGCTGCGGGAGCCTGTTTGCCTTGATTGGCCTGGCGCTGCCGCTTGGCCGATAGCGGGCCCGCGAACACGGGTGAAACCCGTGCCACCACCGCGTAACGGTTCAACCCCGGCGTGCTTTGAGTAGAAACACAACCAGCGCCACACCCGGCAACCCCGCCCCCACCAGTGCCACGCCATGCCAGCCAAACTGGCTGAACAGCGCACTGGCCACCGCCGACCCCAGCGCCCCGCCGAGGAAGATGCTGGTCATGTACACCGCATTCAGCCGCCCGCGGCTGGCAGGGTCCAGTGCGTACACTTCACGCTGGCCGATGACCATGTTCATCTGCACCGCAAAGTCCAGCAACACGCCGGTAAGGCCCAGGCCAATCACGCTGTAACCCGGCACTGTCAGCCCCAGCAACAAGGCCGCCGGCGCCAGCAACAGCGCCAGCAGCGAGCCGGCCCGGGCATGCCCGGCATCGGCCAGGCGGCCGGCCATGGGCGCAGCAACGGCACCCACCGCGCCGACAAGGGCGAACACAGCGATCTGGCTTTGTGACAGGCCATGCTCACCGGCAAGCGCCATCGGCACTGCCGTCCAGTAAAGGCTGAACGCTGCAAACATCAATGCCTGGTACAACGAACGCTGGCGCAACAGCGGATAACGACGCAGCAGTGTGAGCAGCGACAGCATCAGCCCGGCATAGCTGGCTTTGTGCTCGGGCCGCCGCTGCGGCAAGGTCAATGACAGCAGCAGGATGATCGCCAGCATTACCCCGGCGGCGCCAATGAACACCGCACGCCAGCCGAAGTGGTCGGCCACCACGCTCGACAGCGGTCGCGCCAGCAGGATGCCCAGCAGCAAGCCGCCCATGATGTTACCGACCACACGTCCACGCTGCTGCTCCGGCGCCAGATGCGCCGCCAGCGGAATGAGCATCTGCACCGACACCGAACTGAAGCCGATCAGCAATGCGTAACCCAGGAACAGTTCCCCCTGGCCACTGCTGCTGGTGCCCGCCAGCAGCAGGCTGACGCACGCCAGGACCGCGGTGGCCACCATCAGGCGGCGGTTTTCCAGCAGGTCGGCCAGCGGCACCAGCAATAACAGGCCCAGGGCATAGCCCAACTGCGTGAGCGAAACGATGAGGCTGGCATGCTCGGTGGACAGCCCCAGGTCGGGGGCGATCAGCCCGACGATGGGCTGGGCGTAGTAGATGTTGGCGACGATCGCGCCGCAGCAGAACGCCAGCAGCACTACCAGAGCCCGGCTCAGGCTGGCGGCTGCCGGTTGCGCTGTCGCAAGGGAGGGGTTCATGCGAAGTTCCTCGACAAGGGGTGGGTATATGCCGGCCACCTTACCCATGGACGTCAGCGCCGAGAATCCGGCGGTGGCGCAATGCGGCTTTGCGCGCTGCGCAACACTAGTTGCCGTGTATGAGCAGATTTTCGCAAAAGTCGATGAATGCGTTTACCCGCCGTGAGCCCCGGTGGTTGGGCATATACAGGGCATTGATGCTGTTATTGGCCATGCCAGGACTGGCCTGCCAGTCGGGGAAGACCCGCTGCAGGCGCCCTGCCAACACATCCTCGCGTACCAGCCAATCGGCCAGCAGTGCGATACCACTGCCTGCCAGTGCCGTTTCACGCAACATGTCGGCATTGGCGCTGCGCAGTGGCCCACTTACGTCCAGTTCCAGGCTGTCCTGGCCACAGGTCAGGCGCCAGGGGCGCGCTTTCTGCCCATAGCGAAAGCGCAGGCAGGCATGGTCAAGCAACTGCCGGGGATGCTGCAGTGGCTCACGCCCTGCCAGGTAAGCCGGGCTGGCCACCAGCCAACGCTGAAAACGGCCGAGCCGGCGGCACACCAACTCGTCATTGGGCGAGGGGTCGCCCAGGCGAATCGACAGGTCATAGCGCCCGTCAAGCAAATCGTCCAGCCGGTCACTGAGGTCGATGTCCAGTTCCAGCGCCGGGTGCTGCGCCAGGAATGGCCCCAGGTGCGGGGCAATGACCCGCCTGCCGAACTCCACTGGCAGGCACAGGCGCAGCACACCGACAGGCTCCTCGCCGCGATCGGCGATGCTGGCATCAGCCTCGTCCAGTGCTTCAAAAATGCCCCGTGCGCGCTGGTAGTAACGGGCGCCAGCCTCGGTCAGGCTGACCTGCCGTGTCGAGCGGTTGAGCAAGGTGGCACCCAGCGACGCTTCCAGGGCATCGACCAGACGTGTCACCGACGATGTCGCCAGCCCTAGCCTGCGCGCAGCAGCAGAAAAGCCTTGGGCATCGACAGTGGCCACGAACATTTTCATCGCCAGCAGCTTGTCCATGTTCAGCCCGTCTTCCAAAACTCGGAAAGTTCTTACAAACAGCCGGGCGGGTCAAGCCGCGCACGTCAAGGCGATTGCGTCCATAGTGGAATCACCCCATTTCCAAGGAGGCTTACCATGACCCTGAACAACCTGCTGACCGCCCTGCCGCCCTGCGATCCCGCCAGCGCCGAACGTGTCGACGAATTGCTCAGCCGCCCGGGCATCCGCGTCGAGCGTATCGTCTCCAGCGGGCAGGCCAGCCCGCCCGGCTTCTGGTACGACCAGGCCGAAGGCGAGTGGATCATGTTGCTCAGTGGTGCTGCCGCCCTGCGTTTCGAGCACGAGCACCACACCCGCCTGCTGGCGCCGGGCGATTGTCTGGACATCCCCCCGCACGACCGCCACCGCGTGGAATGGACCGCGCCCGGCACGGCCACCATCTGGCTCGCGGTGTTCTATAGCAGCAGCACCCCATGGCCTGCCTGAAGGGGCCATGCCTGCCCGTGCACAAGGCGCAGTTGTCCCGTCGCCGTGCAAGGTTGGGCTTACGACCAAAGCATGAATACAAATCGAAGAGGCGTCATAAACGCCCCGTTGAATGCGTTTTTCAGCACCTTATCTATACTTTTAGCCACATCTTCGTAAGTTCAGCCCTGCGACAATCAGCCTCGCTCAATTATGTACCAACTTGTTAATTAGCAAGCTAAGGGCTTAAACTGCGCGCATTCCACCTGCTGAGATCCCTGGCATGAAAGAAACACCGCGCGCCTCTGGCGCCACACACTTCATCCTGGTCGGCCTGGGCGTGATCATCGCCCTGCTCGGCCTCCTCCTCGCTGCTGGCGGCGTCAAGCTCGCCGGTCTGGGCGGTTCCTGGTACTTCCTGATCGGCGGCTTGGCCATGGCCATCGCCGGTGTCCTCATTGCTCGCCGCAAGAAGGCGGGCGCCTGGCTGTATGCCGTATTCCTGGTCGGTACTGCCATCTGGGCACTGATCGATGCGGGCCTGGTGTTCTGGCCGCTGTTCTCGCGCCTGTTCATGTTCGGTGCAATCGGCATGGTCGTGGCGCTGGTCTACCCGCTGCTGGCGCGTGCCAACGGCGCCAGCGCCGGGCGCGGTGCGTACGGCGTCGCCGGGGTAATGGCCGTGGTACTGGTGATCGCGGTCGGCAACATGTTCGTTGCCCACCCAAGCGTCGCCCCCACCGGCAAGGGCCCGGGCATGACCCCGGTCGAAGCCGGCAAGGAACAGAAAGACTGGGCCCACTACGGCAACACCGAAGGTGGCAGCCGCTTCGCCGCGCTGGACCAGATCAACCGTGACAACGTCAACAAGCTGAAAGTGGCCTGGACCTACCACACCGGCGACGTCGCGAACAGTGACGGCAACGGTGCCGAAGACCAACTCACCCCGCTGCAGATTGGCAGCAAGGTGTTCATCTGCACCCCGCACAACAACCTGATCGCACTCGATGCCGACACCGGCAAAGAACTGTGGAAGAACGAAATCAACGCCCAGTCCAAGGTCTGGCAGCGTTGCCGTGGCATGGCCTACTTCGACGCCACTGCCGCCATCGCCCAGCCAACCCAGCCGAACAGCTCGCCGATCACCGGCGTTAGCGTAGCGGCCGGTGCCAACTGCCAGCGTCGCCTGCTGACCAACACCATCGATGGCCGCCTGATTGCCGTCGACGCTGACAACGGCGAGTTCTGCCAGGGCTTCGGCAACAATGGCCAGGTCGACCTCAAGGCCGGCCTGGGTGATGTACCGGACTCTTACTACCAGCTGTCCTCGGCACCGCTGATGGCCGGCACTACCGTAGTGGTCGGCGGCCGTGTTGCCGACAACGTCCAGACTGACATGCCTGGCGGCGTGATCCGTGGTTTTGACGTGATCACCGGTGAAATGCGCTGGGCCTTCGACCCGGGCAACCCGGAAGATCGCCAGGCACCACAGGCCGACAGCACCTACGTGCGCAGCACCCCGAACAGCTGGGCGCCGATGTCCTACGACCCGGCGATGAACACCGTGTTCCTGCCCATGGGTTCGTCGTCCACCGACATCTACGGCGTAGAGCGCAGCAAACTGGACCACACTTACGGCGCTTCGGTGCTGGCTCTGGACGCCACCACCGGCAACCAGAAATGGGTGTTCCAGACCGTGCACAATGACCTCTGGGACTTCGACCTGCCCATGCAGCCAAGCCTGATCGACTTCACCAAGGACGACGGCCAGTCGGTACCTGCGGTGGTGATCGGCACCAAGGCTGGGCAGATCTACGTGCTCGACCGCGCCACCGGCAAGCCGCTGACCCAGGTCGACGAAGTACCGGTCAAGCCAAGCAACATCCCGAACGAGCCGTACGCCTCTACCCAGCCCAAGTCGGTGGGCATGCCGCAGATCGGCGCGCAGACCCTGACCGAATCGGACATGTGGGGTGCCACCCCGTATGACCAGCTGCTGTGCCGCATCGACTTCAAGAAGATGCGCTACGACGGCCTGTACACCGCGCCGGGTACCGACCTGTCGCTGAGCTTCCCGGGTTCGCTGGGTGGCATGAACTGGGGCAGCATTTCTACCGATCCGGTGCATGGCTTCATCTTCGTCAACGACATGCGTCTGGGCCTGTGGATCCAGATGATCCCGTCGCAGAACAAAGGTGGCGCGGCTTCCGGTGGCGAAGCACTGAACACTGGCATGGGCGCGGTACCGCTCAAGGGCACCCCGTATGCCGTGAACAAGAACCGCTTCCTGTCGGTCGCCGGCATTCCATGCCAGGCACCGCCGTTCGGCACCTTGACCGCCATCGACATGAAAACCCGCCAGGTGGCCTGGCAGGTCCCGGTGGGTACCGTTGAAGACACCGGCCCGCTCGGCATCCGCATGCACCTGCCGATCAAGATCGGCCTGCCAACGCTGGGCGGCACCTTGTCTACCCAGGGCGGCCTGGTGTTCATCGCCGGCACCCAGGACTTCTACCTGCGTGCCTACGACAGCAGCAACGGTAACGAAATCTGGAAGGCTCGCCTGCCAGTAGGCAGCCAGGGCGGCCCGATGACCTACGTCTCGCCGAAGACCGGCAAGCAGTACGTGGTGATCACCGCTGGCGGCGCCCGCCAGTCGACTGACCGCGGCGACTATGTGATTTCTTACGCTCTGCCGTAAGACCGCGTCGCCTGCTTCGCGGGCAAGCCCGCTCCTACAAGGCCCCTGTAGGAGCGGGCTTGCCCGCGAATGCCCCTCAAAGACAACCCGAGATTCTGTAATGCCATCCGCAACTCGCATCACCCCCACCCTGCTGCTGGCCTTGGCCAGCACCACTGCCCTTGCCAGCGACGACCTCATGACCCGCAGCACCCTGACCGGTGACTGGGGCGGCCTGCGCCATCAACTCGAAGAAGACGGCGTCAAGATCACCGGCGACTACAGCGGTGAAACCGCCTACAACGCCCACGGTGGCCTGCACCGTTCGGCGCGCTATTCGCAGAACGTCAAGCTGGGTGTGCAGTTCGACCTGTCGAAACTGTACGGTCTGGACAACGGCGGCAAGGTCCAGCTGACCATCAACGACCGTCGCGGTAACAGCGCCTCGGAAGACCTGGTAGGCAACCGCCTGCCAATCCAGGAAAACTTCGGCGGCCTGTACACCCGCCTGACCGAGCTGAGCTACGAGCGCACGCTGTTCACCCCGGCGCTCAACGTCAAGCTCGGCTACATGGCCATGGGCAACGACCTCGGCGGCCTGGACAGCGGCATCCTGTGCAACTTCATGAACGCCGGCTTCTGCGGCCACCCGCTGAACATGTCCGGCGGCAGTGGCTGGACCAACTACCCCAACGCCCACCTCGGCGTGCGGGTGAAGTACGACCTGTCACCTGCCTGGCAACTGCGCGTGGCGGCGTTCAACGTCGACCCCGAGAGCAACGGCAACTCCAGCCGCGCCTGGCACCTGGGGCCCAAGCACACCACCGGTACCGTTGTACCCGTGGAACTGGTGTACAAGCTGCAAGGTGAGCTGCCGGGCGAGTACAAGCTGGGCTACTACTACGACAGCTCCGACGTGAAACGCATCGGCAGCGACGACGAAGTGTCTGGCCGCGGTGGCCACTACCTGCTGGTCGACCAGGCGGTGTGGAACGATCAAGCCTCGCCTGGCCGTAGCCTGCACGCGTTCGGCCAGTACTCGGCGTCGAGCAAGGCCGCTTCGCCGTTCACCAAGTGGTATGGCGCCGGCGTGGTGTTGTACAAGCCATTCGAAGGCCGCCCGAAGGATACCGTGGCACTGGGTTACGGCCGGGCCGTGCCCAACCCGCGTAGCCGCGATGTGCTGGAGGATGCCGCGTTCAACGCGGGCCAGCAGTTCCCGGATATCGACAGCGCCGAGCAGTTGATCGAACTGAGTTACGGCTACCAGGCCACGCCATGGCTGAACCTGCGCCCGGATGTGCAATACATCATCGAGCCAGGTGCGTTTTCGGGCAAAGACATCGACAATGCACTGGTGGTTGGCCTGCAGGTCAAGGCGACCTTCTGAGTCATCGGGGCCGCACTGCGGCCCATCCACCGTCGCAACCCTCAAGCCTGCTTGAGGTAGTCCACCAGCCTCAGCAGCATGGCATCACAGCCGCGCAACTGCTCGACACTGACAAACTCATCCGGCTTGTGGCCCTGGTCCATGCTGCCAGGCCCGCACACCACGGTGGGGATGCCCGCCTGGTCGAACAAGCCACCTTCGGTACCAAACGCTACCGTGCCGAACGTATCCGAGCCGCTGAGTAGCGCCACCAACCGCGCAGCCTCGCTGTCTTCCGGTGTCGCCAGCCCCGGATAGGCACTCAGCGGCGCCAGGCGAATGGCGCTGGCGGTATTGACCTTGCGCATACGCGGCAGCAACTCGGCTTCAGCATAGGTTTGTAACTGGTCGGCCACCGCCTGCGCCTCGAACCCTGGGAGCGCGCGCACTTCGAAATCGAACTCGCACTCGTCCGGCACGATGTTCAGCGCCCTGCCCCCTTTGATCACCCCGGCCTGCACCGTGGAGAACGGCGGATCGAAGCGCTCGTCGTGATGGGCCGGCTGTGCCAGGGCCTCGCCGATGTCACCCAACTTGCCAATCAGTTTCGCCGCATACTCGATGGCGTTCACCCCATACGGCGCGTACGCCGAATGGCACGCTGCGCCCTGTACCTGGCAACGCATTGCCAGCTTGCCCTTGTGCCCCAGCACCGGTTTGAGTTCGGTGGGTTCACCGATCAGACACAGCCGTGGTTTACACGGGCGCTGTTCGAGGGCAGCCAGCATCGAGCGCACGCCCAGGCAACCGACTTCTTCGTCATAGGAAAATGCCAGGTGTACCGGCATGCGCAGCGGCTGCGCGAGAAACGCGGGCACAGCAGCCAGCACCGAGGCGATAAAGCCTTTCATGTCGGCCGTGCCGCGGCCATACAGACGGCCGTCACGCTCACTCAGGGCAAACGGCTCGACCGTCCAGGCCTGGCCATCCACCGGCACCACATCGGTATGCCCGGACAGCACCACACCACCCACATCCCTGGGGCCAATAGTGGCGAACAGGTTGGCCTTGGTGCCCTCCGGGTTATGGAACAGCTCGCACGCCACCCCCAGCTCGGCCAGGTAATCACGGATAAAACCGATCAGCGCCAGGTTGGAGTCGCGGCTCACCGTGGCAAAGCCGATCAGCCGGGCCAGCAGTGCGCGACTGGCAAATTCACTCATCGCCCGGCACCCCATAACTTGGCGCGGCGGTCGGGTTGAGGGCGCGGGTGACGTAATCCTGCATCTGCGGGCGATAGGCTTGCCACAGGCCATCGAGCACGCCGATCGGGTCGCTATCGGCCCAGTCGACGCGCAGGTCCACCAGCGGCCAGGTCAGCTCGCCAGCAATCTTCAGCGCCGCCGAGTGCACGGGCCCGGCTTCGCCACCCGCTGCCATCGCCGCGTGCATGGCTGCCAGCAGGCGGTCGGCCAAATGGCCGCCGGCCTGCTCGAAGGCCAGCACCATGGCTTCGATCACCTGGATCGAGGACAGCAGGTTGCCGGCCGCCGCGCATTGTTCGCCGGCCATTGCATGGTGTGTGCCCAAGGCTTCCCGCCCGGTGAACAGGGCCACCTGGCCGTGGCTGTCGATCACCGTGACCTGGCGGTACTCACTCCAGCCATTGGCACTGAGCACCCTGTCCAGCGCAGCGGCGGGCGGCAACTGGCCATGCTCCAGGGCATCGAGAATCTGCGGGCCCAGCGCCGGCAGGGTGATGTTCTGGGTCGAGACCGCGCCCACACCGGCACGCACCCAGGGGCAACGAGCCCCCACGGCGATGCTCGACGAGCTGATGGCGATACCGACCTGGCCGGTTTCCTGGCAACGACCGATGATGGAGAACGTCATGTCATGGTTCCTGTTGTGCTGTGCGATACACGGCATTCTGAGTGGAACCTTCGGGCGGGCGAAACGACCTTTTTCCGAGGGGGTAGGCAGGAAAAAACTAGGCTCACGGGCCCGCTCTCTGCACCCGCTCGAAAAACCACGCCACCCACCCGGCCAACCTGCCCCACAGACCAGAGAAATCAAGGCCTTCGCCGTTTTATCGGCAAGCACCAGCTAAATACTATTTTCGCCATTTCCACGGCATCCCTAGTCTGGCTCCAGGTAACGGCGGTCCTCCAAACCGACCTGACAAAAACCGCCTGAACAAGGGCTCGGACATGACACTGAACAACCTCGAAATCGACACCCTCGTCGTCGGCGCCGGCCAGGCCGGCGTGGCCATGAGCGAACACCTGAGCAAGCTTGGCGTGCCGCACCTGGTACTGGAGCGCAACCGCATCGCGCAGGCCTGGCGTACCGGCCGCTGGGACTCGCTGGTCGCCAACGGCCCGGCCTGGCACGACCGCTTCCCGGGGCTGGAATTCAACCTCGACGCTGATGCATTCGCCGGCAAGGACCAGGTGGCCGACTACTTCGAGCAGTACGTACGCAAGTACAACCTGCCCGTGCGCACCGGCATTGAAGTCAAGCGCGTGGTGCGTAACAGCGACCGTCCTGGCTTCACCATCGACACCAGTGAAGGCGTGATTCGCGCCAATCGCGTCGTGGCTGCCACCGGCCCGTTCCAGAAACCGGTGATCCCGGCCATCGCGCCGAAAGACAGCAACCTGCACCAGATTCATTCCGCCGCTTATTTCAACCCAGAGCAGTTGCCTGAAGGCGCGGTGCTGGTGGTCGGTGCCGGTTCTTCCGGTGTGCAGATTGCCGAGGAATTGATGCGCGCCGGGCGCCAGGTGTACCTGTCGGTCGGCGCCCACGACCGCCCGCCGCGTGCCTACCGCAACCGCGATTTCTGCTGGTGGCTGGGCGTGCTGGGCGAGTGGGACGCGGAAATTGCCAAGCCCGGTCGCGAGCATGTGACCATCGCAGTCAGCGGCGCCCGTGGTGGCCACACCGTGGACTTCCGCGCCCTCGCCCACCAGGGCATGACCCTGGTCGGCCTGACCCAGTCGTTCGAAAACGGCGTCGCGCGCTTCCAGGACAACCTGGTCGAGAACATCAACCGCGGCGACGACAACTACCTGGCCCTGCTGGATGCGGCCGATGCCTACATCGAACGCAACGGCCTGGACCTGCCGGAAGAGCACGAAGCCCGCCAGCGCCTGGCCGACCCGGAGTGCATGCGCAACCCGCTGCAGCAGCTGGACCTGGCCAAGGCCGGCGTCAGCAGCATCATCTGGGCCACCGGTTACGGCGTGGACTTCAGCTGGCTGCAGGTAGACACCTTCGATGCCAACGGCAAGCCCCAGCACCAGCGTGGTGTGGCCCGTGAACCGGGCGTGTACTTCCTCGGCCTGCCGTGGTTGTCGCGCCGTGGTTCATCGTTCATCTGGGGGGTGTGGCACGACGCCAAGCACGTCGCCGGCCACATCGCCACGCAACGTACCTACACCGCCTACCGCGACCGCGAGCAACGCGCAGCGGATGAGCAGCAAACCGCCAAGATCAGCAATGTCAGCACCCTCGGAGCCCACTGATGCCTACCCATACTCGCATCCGCATGTTCAACACCAAGGAAACCTACCCCAACCAGACCCTGGACAACGACTTGTGCCAGGCCGTGCGGGCGGGCAATACCATCTACGTGCGTGGCCAGGTCGGTACCGACTTCGAAGGCAAGCTGGTAGGCCTGGGTGACCCGCGCGCACAAACCGAACAGGCGATGAAGAACGTCAAGCAACTGCTTGAAGAAGCCGGCTCGGAGCTGTCGCACATCGTCAAGACCACCACCTACATCACCGACCCGCGCTTCCGCGAGCCGGTGTACAAAGAGGTGGGCAAGTGGCTCAAGGGCGTGTTCCCGATTTCCACCGGGTTGGTGGTGGCCGGGTTGGCCCAGGCCGAGTGGCTGATGGAGATCGACGTGATCGCCGTGGTACCCGATCAGCAATGACCACAGGCCTGAATGACGGCGGGTGACTGCCACCTGCCCGTCCAGCCACGCCTGTGTTGCCCGTGCCGTAGCTTGCCAGCGCTGAGGTGCGGGCACGCCAACGGACGACGGCACTTGCACACTGAAACGTCGCCCGCAGGTCGCGCGTGGCTGGCTACCCGGCGCAGCTCCAACGCCATCGGGCGTACCACACCCAGTCCATTCAGTAGGTCGCCCTCCCGCCGCTGAGGTCAAACACAAAGCCAGTGGTAAAGCTGCACTCAGGCCCGGCGATCCAGCTGACCATGTTGGCAATCTCCTCGGCCTTGAGGAAGCGCCCCATGGGGATCTTGGCCTTGCTCGCGGCAATATGCTCGGCCGTCATCTCGGCCATCAGCGGCGTCTCGACCATCGCCGGTGCCACGCAGTTGAGCATCACGCCATCCTGCGCCAGCTCCTTGGCTGCCGCCTTGGTGAAGGCGATGACCCCGGCCTTGGCTGCCGAATAGCCCGAGATGTACTGCACACCCTCCTTGCCAGCCATGGAGGCGATATTGACGATGCGCCCGTAGCCGCGCTCACGCATGTGCGCGATGGCGGTGCGGCAGCAATAGAACACACCGTTCAGGTCGATGGCGATGACCTTGTCCCAGGCGTCTGGCGGGTACTCCCAAGACGCCACCACCGGGCCGTTGATGCCGGCATTGTTGACCAAGATCTGCACCTGCCCCAAACGCGCCAGCGTCTGGGCAAAAGCCGCCTCCACAGAGGCCAGCGACGACACATCCACTGCCTGGCGCAGCACCGGCTCGAAGCCGTTTTCCGTACTGTTCCAGCCATCGACGGCAAGGTCCCAGATCACCACCTGGGCGCCGGCGACATGCAAGCGGCGGGCAATCGCCAGGCCGATGCCACGCATGCCACCGGTGACGATAGCGGTTTGGCCTTGCAGGTACTGGCTCATTGTTCAGCTCCATTTTCGACAGAAGGAATATCCGGCAAGCAACGCAGGTCACATGCCCTTTGGGGCGCTAGCCGAGACGATCCTCCAGGCCATGGAGGATGCCGCCCGGGACGGGTGTTCTGTTCAGTGTTCATCACGATTGCGCGCTTGTTGTTGGAAGGGCAAACAACGGAGGGGCTAGGCGAACCCGAACAATCGCCGAGGGGTGTCCCACATCACTGTGCGGCGCAGCCGGGCATCCGGCATCAGGCGCTCGGCCAGCTTCAGTAGCGGGCCGTAGTCCACCCGCGCGGGTTGGCGAATGAACGGCCAGTCCGACCCCCACACACAGGCTTGGGCGCCAAAGGCTTCGAGCAGGGCCTGCACGTATGCACTGCTCTGTTCGAACAAGGCATCCGCTGCGGCAAACTTCTGCATGCCTGACAGCTTCACGCAGGCGCGGCCGCTGTCGGCCAGCCGCAGCAACGCCTGGAAGCCGGCTTGCTGCACACCGGCAGCGACATCCGGGCGGCCGCAATGGTCAATCAACAGACGAGCCTGCGAGCCTTGCAGCAGGCTGTGCAGGTCCAGCAACTGGTCGTCACACACCTGCAGCTGGGCGAACATGCCAAGCTCGGCGAGCTTGCCGAACAGCCCGTCAACGCCCTTGAGGCTGGCTACCCCGTACAGCGCGGGGTTAAAGGCGATACCCACCACGCCTTGCGCCTGTAACGCCGCCAGCGCGTCGAGGTTGATGTCCGCCTTGACCACCGCCACCCCCTTGAACCGCCCCTGCCCGCTGGCCAAGGCATGCAGCAGGCAGCGGTTGTCGGTGTGGTAGCCGCTGTTGGGGCCCACCAGCAAGGCATGTTGCACGCCGTAAGCCTCCATCACCCGGGTGAACTGCGCCTGGGTGGCGACCTCCTGGCCGGAGGGCGCGTAGGGTGCATCGGGGTGATAGGGGAAACGGGCGGGGTCAAACAGATGGTTATGGCAATCGATCTTCGCTTCGTCAAATATGTTCACGCAGCACTCCCGTCAAGCGCCACTGCGCTTGTCTGCAGATCTTGTTATTGTGCGCCGCAAGGGCAGTTAGGCTGGGATTAACGATACTGTGTGGCCGGCTTTGACGCTCATACCCAGATGGCGAAAACCATAACCGAAGGTAATACACATGCTGCTTGGCAACGAAGGCGCAGACGCAAGCCCCATGGTGTTCAAGCTGCGGCACATGGAAGTGTTCAGGGCGGTGATGCTGACGGGCTCGATCAGTGCGGCGGCCAAATTGCTGTATGTGTCGCAGCCGGCGGTGAGCAAGCTGATTCAGTACATCGAAGCGCGCCTGGCCTACCCGCTGTTCGAGCGCGTCAACAACCGCCTGGTGCCGACGGCCGAAGCGCAGGTGCTGTTTCGCGAGGTCGAGCGGGTGTACCAGGCAGCGTTGCAGGTCAACGAATGTGCCCTGGCGCTGGGCGCTGGCGGCCAGCGCAAGTTGCGTATCTCGTGCAGTGCATCGTTGTCCACGGTGGTGATCCCGATGGCCCTGGCCCAGCTCAAGCGTGAATCACCGTCACTGAATATCGAGTGGCAAACCTCGTTGATGGGCGAAATGCCCAACCAGATCTTGTCGAAGAAGGTCGACCTGTCGATCGCCGCCCTGCCGGTGGTGCACGACCACCTGCATTCGCAAGCGTTCATGCGTGGACGCATGGTAGTGGTGATGCCGCCGGGTCACCCTTTGGCCGGTCAGCCCGCGCTGACCCTGCAGCAGCTGGAGGGCCATGCGTTGCTGCTGTTCCGGCCCGACATGCCGTTTGGCAAGCTGTTGGCCGAACACATCGGGCGCCGCGGGCTACAGCTGAAATCACTGTTGTCGTTCACCAATGCCAACGAGGCTGTGGCGTTGGTCAAGCAAGGCATGGGCATCAGCGTGATCGACGAGTTCGTTGCACAGGACAGCGGGCTGGCGGTGGTGCCGTTGGCCGATGAGATTCACTTCGATATCAGCTTCGTCTATTCGCGCTTCGAGCCGCCCTCGCATGCAGCGCTGCAGTTGATGCGGGTGTTGCAGGGGCAGGCGCAGAAGCTGGGGCGGGCGCTTGCGCCGGGCTGATCATCTACGCAACTGCTCCCCTGTGGGAAAGGCTTCAGCCGCGAACACTGCCGAAGCCGGTGCCATGCACCGAGTCGCCAGATTCGCGGGCACGTCCGCTCCCGCTGGGTATACAAGGGTACGGTTTAAAAGCCGACCGTGGCCGAGAGCAGATAGGTCCGCGGGGTGGACAGGGTCAACCCCGGCTCACTGTCATCCGACGCCCCTGCCGAGCTCCAGTAGCGATCATCGAGCACATTCTCGACACTGGCCCGTAAGGTAACCTCGGTGGCGTTTACCTTGAAGGCGTAACGTGCGCCCAGGTCATAACGCTCCCAGCCGTCGATGCGTTTGCTGTTGTTCTGGTCCAGGTACTGCGAGCTGGAGTGAATGCCGCGCGCTGTGAAGGTCAGCCCGCTCACCCCTGGCACGTCCCATTCAGCCCCCAGATTGACGTTGTATTCGGGCGTGGCCGGCGCACGGTTGCCATCGTAGGCACCGCCGACGGTGTCGGTCAGCTCGCTGTCGATATACATCACCCCACCCAACACTCGCACGCCCTGCACCGGCTCACCGAACACACTCAGCTCGATGCCGCGGTTGTCACGCTTGCCATTGGGGCCGAACACCCGCGAGGCGGGGTTGGTCTCGTAGGCCGGCTGGCGAATGCGGAAGGCGCTGGCAGTAAAGGCCACCTGGCCGAGGTCGTACTTGGCACCCACCTCGATCTGGCGGCTGGTGAACGGCGGGAAGATCTGGTCTTCGTTGATCGAGGTCGAGGGGGCGATCTTGCCTTGGCTCAGGCCCTCCATGTAGTTGGCATACAACGAGAGCTGGTCGGTGACCTTGAGCAATACGCCCCCAGAAGGCGAGACTTTTTCTTCGTCATAGCCCGTATCGCCTTTGACGCCGTCGCTCCAGTCATCCACCTGCACCCGTTGCCAGCGCGCACCCAGGGTCAACAGCAGGCGGTCGTCAAAAAAGCCAAGGGTATCGGCCAGGGCCACGCCGGAGAAGCGGTTTTCCGTGTAGACCTCGGGGTCGAGGCGGGTTGGCGTACCGGGTGTCGGTGCGGCCACCGGGTTGTAGAGGTTGCTCGGCGCCGAGGCATAGCGCGCCCCGCCGTTGGTGAAGTCCATGTAGTAATAGGTGGCGGCCAGGTTCAGCTCGTGGCTCACCGGCCCGGTATGGAGCCAGTGACGTAAACCGGCCATGGCGGTGCGCACCGACTCGTCCCGGGTAAAGTCACGCGGCTGCACGGTGAAGTCGCCGGCATCGTTGGTGATCGACACGTTATGGCGCAGGAAGTCGTGGTTGCTCTTGCGCGCACCGACCGCACCATAGGCCAGCAGCGATTCGCTGATATCGTACTCGGCGTTCAGCGCACCGAAGGTGTCGTTGGTACGCGCCTTGCTCCAGGCCTGGGCGTAGTTGTGGCGTACGTCATTGGCATTGGGCACCTTGGCATTGGCACCAACCAGCACACGCTCCTGCGGGGCGTCGGTATCGCGCTCGGTGTGGCCAAGGTCTGCCGAGAGACGCAGGCGCTCGCCTCGAAAATCCAGGCCCAGCACCGCCATTTCGCGGTCGACGCGCTGGTGGTCCCATTCGGTATCACCGGCCTGCTTCACGCCATTGAAGCGCACGCCGAACTGCTGGCCTTCACCAAAGCGACGGCCGATGTCCACTGCGCCGCCAGCCTGGCCGGCCGAGGCGTAGCTGCCGGTGAATTCGGTGATCGGCTTGTCAGCGGCTCGCTTGGGCTGCACGTTGATACCGCCGCCCACGCTGCCACGCGGCGAAATGCCGTTGATCAACTGGCTGGGGCCTTTGATGATGTCGACCCGGTCGGCCATTTCCATGTCGATCGAATAGGTCGGCAAGATGCCATAGAGACCGTTGTAGGCCACATCACTGTTGAACAGGCTGAAGCCGCGAATGGTGAACTGCTCGAAACGCCCGCCCGCCGGGTTGGTAGCACGCACTGAAGGGTCACTGGCAATCAGCTCGCCCAAGGTGCGCGCCTGTTGGTTCTTGACCAGGTCGCTGGTGTAGCTGGTGATGCTGAACGGGGTTTCCATGAAGTCGCGCGAACCGAGCAAGCCTTGTGCCCCTTGGCGTGCCACTTGGCCACCGGCATACGGCTGCGCTTCGTTGCCTGCGGCCAGGCCGCCGACGATGCGGGTGGGGGCGATTTCCAGCGCGCCACTGGCCTGGGGGGCTGGCATCAGGGTGAAGGCCCCCTCACCCACTGGTAGCGCCTGCAGGCCGCTACTGCGCAGCAACTGGTTGAAGCCTTCATCGACACTGTAACGACCGGACAAGCCGTTACTTTGCCGGCCCTCTACCAATGCCGGGTCCAGCGAAAGGCTGACACCGGCCTGGTCGGCGAAATGGGTCAAAGCGGCACCCAGGCTGGCTGGCGCCACCTGGAACGTACGCCGGGCCGGCTCATCGGCCCAGGCGGGTGCACACAACAGCAGGCTTATCGCGAACAATGGATGTGCTGCGCGCGCCAGTGGGCGCAGGCGGCAAGATTTTACTGCAGGCATTGAACAAGGCTCCCCTTTTATTTTCTCCTACCGGTAATGACCGGCGAGTGAAAAAAAGGGGACAGCCTCATGCTCGATTTTCTCGTGCGGCCAGGCTCACCCAATAACGCGTGCGGGTCTGCACCTGCAACGGCAGGCTGGCGGCGAGCAGGGCCAATACCCGGTCGGTGTCGTCAAGGCGGAACGTGCCGGTAACACGCAAGCGCTCCAGTTCTGGTGCCCAGCGCAGTACGCCGGGGCGATACCTGCGCAGTTCGTGCAGCAACTCGCCCAGCGGGCGGTCGTCCAGCCGTAGCGCACCTTCGCGCCAGCCCAGTTGCCATGCGTCGAACGCTTTGACAGGGCCAACGCCGACCGCCTGCAAACTGGCCTGTTGGCCGGCCTGTAGCATCACGGCTGGACCCCGCAACGGCTGCAGGCTGACTGAACCCTCGATCGCCGACACCCGGCAAGCCTCATCAAGCAGGCGCAGGCACGCCTCGCCCTCACTGAGCACCACCCGGCCATAAGGCACCTGCAAGGTGAGGCTCAGGTTAGCGGGCACGCTGACGGCCACTTCACCGCGCAGCAGTGCCACGCGGCCTGCACCCAGCTCGATATCGACCGCACTGTCGGTGTTCAACTGCAACAAGGTGCCGTCGCTCAGCAGTGCCTGCCTGCGCTCTCCTACCGCGGTGCGCATGTCGGCGGTCCAGGCATCCAGCGGCAGCTCACGGCTCACCAGCCAGGCCATCGGCAACAACACCGACACACCCAGGGCTTGTTTGAGCAGTACCCGACGACCGGCATCCGGGCGATCCAGAGCGGCCATCGCCAATGCGCCGGGCAACCCGGCAAACCGCGCTCGCAGCAGCGATGCCTTTTGCCAGGCGTCTTCGTGCAGGTGACTGCTGGCGCGCCATTGCGCCAGACGCTGCAGGTCAGATTCGCTTGCGTCGCCAGAATCCAGTAATGCCAGCCAACGGGCTGCAGCACGCAGCGCCTCGCGGGTTTCTGGGGGGTGGGGGCTCATTGCAACTCGGCCAACAGGCAATGTTCGTAAGCCTGCGCCATGTAGCGTTTCACCGAGCGCTGGCAGACGCCCAGGCGCTGGCCAATCTCGGCGTAGCCCAAGCCTTCCAGCTGGCTCCAGAGAAAGGCCTTGCGTATCGGCGGCTTGAGGCCGTCGAGCAATTCATCCAGTGCTTGCAGGGTTTCGAGCAGTACCCAGCGCTGTTCTGGCGACGGCACGTGTTGCTCGGGCAACTGCGCCAAGGCATCAAGGTAGGCCTGCTCCAGGCTACGTCGCTGGTGGAAATTGCTGAGCAAACGCTTGCCCACGGTCAGCAAGTAGGCACGCGGTTCGCGTATGTCTGCCAGCGGCTGGGCGCTGGCCAGGATGCGCAGAAAAGTATCCTGACTGAGGTCGGCGGCATCCCAGGCATTGCCCATACGCCGGCGCAGCCAGGTTTCAAGCCAGCCGCGATGCTCCCGGTACAGGGCAGGCAGGCCAGGCTCCGGTGGCGGCGCGGCGTCGATCATGAGGAGGGTCCTGCGGCGGAGTAAATAAGATTAATTCTAATTTACATCACACCACAGAACCAAGCGGTTTGTTACCGGTCAGGCAATGGCTTCATCGACCAGCACTTGTGCTTCCTGCACCAGACGCTGCAAATGCGCCTCGTCGATGAAGCTTTCGGCGTAGATCTTGTAGATGTCTTCAGTACCCGACGGGCGCGCGGCGAACCAGCCATTGGCCGTCATCACCTTAAGCCCGCCAATCGCCTGGCCATTGCCTGGGGCGTGGCTGAGGATCTGCACGATCGGCTCACCGGCCAGTTCGGTCGACTTCACCTGCTCCGGCGCCAGCTTGCTCAGCAACGCCTTCTGCCGCGCATCGGCCTTGGCCTCGACACGGGTGGCGAACGGCTTGCCCAGTGCCTCGGTCAGGTCGGCATAAGCCTGGCTCGGGTTACGCCCGGTACGGGCGGTCATTTCGGCGGCCAGCAAGGCCGGGATTAACCCGTCCTTGTCGGTGGCCCACACCGAGCCATCGCGGCGCAGGAACGAAGCCCCTGCACTTTCTTCGCCACCAAAACCGAGCGAACCGTCGAACAGGCCCTGGGCGAAGAACTTGAAGCCCACCGGCACCTCATACAGATCGCGGCCCAGGCGTTGGGTAACGCGGTCGATCAGGCCGCTGGAGACCACGGTCTTGCCCACGGCGGCGTCGGTGCGCCACTGCGGACGGTGGCGGAACAGGTAGTCGATGGCCACGGCGAGGTAGTTGTTGGGTTGCAGCAGGCCGTCAGGGGTGACGATGCCGTGGCGGTCGTGGTCCGGGTCGCAGGCGAAGGCCACGTCAAAGCGCTCGCGCAGGCCTATCAGGCCCTGCATGGCATACGGCGAGGAAGGGTCCATGCGGATCTGGCCGTCCCAGTCGACGGTCATGAAGCGGAAGGTCGGGTCGACCTCGGTGTTCACCACTTCCAGGTCCAGCTGGTAGTGCTTGGCAATGGCCGACCAGTAGCGTACCCCTGCCCCGCCCAGCGGGTCGACGCCCAGGCGCAACCCGGCGCCACGGATGACATCGAAATCGATGACGTTTTCCAGGTCGGCCACATAGTTGCTGACGTAATCGTGGCGGTGGGTGGTCGGCGCCTGCAGCGCCTGGGCATGGTCCATGCGCTTGACGCCCGCCAGGTTAGCCGCCAGCAGCTCGTTGGCCTTGCCCTCGATCCACTTGGTCACGTCGCTGTCGGCCGGGCCACCGTTGGGCGGGTTGTACTTGAAGCCACCGCTTTGCGGCGGGTTGTGCGACGGGGTGATGACAATACCGTCAGCCAGGCCCTGCGTGCGGCCACGGTTGTGGCAGAGGATGGCGTGGGAAACCGCCGGCGTCGGCGTGTATTCGTCATCCTTGGACAGCATCACCTGCACGCCGTTGGCGGCCAGCACTTCCAGGGCGCTGGCGGTCGCCGGCGCTGACAGGGCGTGGGTATCGGCGCCGATGAACAGCGGGCCATCGATGCCTTTTTCCTGGCGGTACAGGCAAATCGCCTGGCTAATGGCCAGGACGTGATACTCGTTGAAACTCAATTCAAGCGAACTGCCCCGGTGCCCCGAGGTGCCGAAGGCCACGCGCTGGGCCGCCACGGCAGCGTCTGGGCGGCCCGTGTAATAGGCGGTAAGCAGCCGGGGAATATCGACCAGCACGCTGGCTGGAGCCGGCTTGCCTGCCAAAGGACTGAGCGTCATGCAAAAACCTCGAGTTCAACGGATGTTGGTGTTGGAACGTGCAGTGTACTGAGAGTTGCAATGCCGTGCGATGGGGGACTCAAAGAAACCCCAGCCCCTGCAGGGTATTGCACATCCCGCCCAACCCTATGACGGTCTAGAGTACAAGCCATACCCCTTGTGAATGAGGCCCCATGGCTTTCCATCGCCTGACCCGCACACACCCCCGCCTGAGCCTCGCCGCTGCAGTCGGCCTCGCTGGTGCCTGGCTGATCCCCGCCGGTGATACCGTGCAGCACATCCTCGCTGGCTGGAACCTGGGGGTGTGGCTGTACCTGCTGCTGGTGCTCTACCTGAGCTGGACAGCCAGCCCGGAAAAGGTCCGCAAGGTCGCCGGCGTCGAAGACGAGAACGCAGGCCTGGTCCTGCTGACCGTGTGCATCGCCGCCATCGCCAGCCTTGCCGCGGTCACCCTGCAACTGGTCTCCAGCCGCGGCCTGCAAGGCACGGCCCTGGCCGTGCACTATCTCTACACTGGCCTGACCGTCGCCGGTTCCTGGCTGCTGATCGGCTGCATATTCACCCTGCACTACGCCCGCCTGTTCTACACCGGGCAAAACCACGAACCCCCACTGCGCTTCGCTGATGGCGAGCGCAACCCGGATTACTGGGACTTCCACTACTTCTCGTTCACCATCAGCGTGGCGGTGCAAACCTCGGACGTGGGTGTCGCCGGGCGTGGGTTGCGGCGGGTGGTGCTGGCGCATTCGTTGGTGGGCTTCGTGTTCAATACGGCAATTCTGGGGTTCACTATCAACATCGCCGCCGGGTTGCTGGGTTAACCAAGCCGCTCGTCTGAAAAACCTGCGCGTCGAACGTCCGCGAACGTCACCAAACCCGATGGTTACCTGGCACCTTGCGGCCGGGAAAACGTTTGCCATGCAGCCAGTCGTCACACTGCGCCCATGACAAGGGTGTGACCAGTGTCAAGCATTCGCACATTTGTCGTACTTGCAAGCGAAAATCGCGCGTAGCAGGTGCTATCTTTAATTTCCCGGCGGCCGCATCGATGTGGCCACCCGCTCATCACGTCCAGGTACGGACAAGGAGGCTGGCATGAACAAGATGACGTTCCCCAACGCCTGCCAGGTGATGCGCTGGCATTTCCATCCGTTGGGTTTCGAGGCCAGCATGGATGCGCCACGCAGCATGGTCGCGCGGCTGTTCGACCGCGCCAGCGGTGAAACCCTGCTGGCGATTGCGGGCATCCCCTGTGCAGCGATCATGGCCGCCGCCGATGTAGAGCGCATCATCGAGGCCGTCGAGGCGGAAATGGACGCCTTCATACCCGCCTTTACCTTGCGCGATGCAGTCTAGGCTCTGTTTTCAACCCAGCCTCACCAAGTATCAAGGCTCTTCATACAGCGCCTAGCCCGCAGCAGTGAGTTCCGGGCCCAGGGCCTGCAACTTGCTCATAAACTGCTCGGCCGGCACGGGCTGGCCCAGCAGGTAGCCCTGCAACGAATCACACCCCAGACGGGTCAGGAAGTCCTGCTGTTTGTCGGTTTCAACCCCCTCGGCAACGATACGCAGGCCCAACGCCTGGCCCAGTGCGACGATTGCCGAAACAATCGCTGCATCGTCACTGTCCTGCTCCAGGTCACGTACGAAACCGCGGTCGATTTTCAGCTCGTTGGCTGGCAGGCGCTTGAGGTACATCAGGCTGGAATAGCCCGTACCAAAGTCATCAATGGACAAGTCCACGCCCATGTCGGACAGGCGCTGCAGCACGGTCAGGCTGGCATCGGCATCGTGCATGGCGGTGGTTTCGGTAATTTCCAGTGTCAGGCAGTTGGCTGGCAAGCCGTTCTGCTGCAGGGCGCGGGCCACGCTGTCGACCAGACCGGCATGGCAGAACTGGATGGCCGACAGGTTCACCGCCATACGCCAGCCATGGTGCCCCTGGTCCAGCCACTGACGCATCTGACGGCAGGCCTCAGTGAGTACCCACTCACCAATGGGGATGATCAGGCCGGTCTTTTCCGCCAGGCCGATGAAGCGGTCAGGCAGCAGCAGGCCCTGCTGCGGGTGCTCCCAGCGCAGCAATGCTTCGGCACCGATCGGCTGGCAGGCCTGGGCGTCGAACTTGGGCTGATAATGCAAGCGGAACTGGCGCTGCTCCAGCGCCAGGCGCAGGTCCTGCAGCAGCTGCAACTGTTGGCGCGCGTTGCTGTTCATCGACACATCGAAGAAGCTGTAACCGTTCTTGCCGGCGCTCTTGGCATGGTACATGGCAGCGTCGGCGTTACGCAGCAGCTCATGCTGGTCCTGGCCGTTGCCCGGGTACAGAACGATGCCCAGGCTCGCCGACAGTTGCAGGTCGTGCTCGGCCACGCGGAAAGGCCGGGACACCAGGTTGACCTGCTTGACCGCCACGTCCATGGCATCGTTCGGCTCCTGCAGTTCCACCAGCAGCACGAATTCGTCGCCGCCAATCCGTGCCAGCGTGTCCTGGCTGTGCAGGTGGCCGCGCAGGCGGGCCGCCACCGCTTTGAGCAGAAGGTCACCGATATGATGGCCAAAGGCATCGTTGACGGGTTTGAAGCCGTCCAGATCAATGAACATCAGGGCAAAACAACCGCCCTGCTCCGCCACTTTGGCAATGGCCTGTTCGATGCGGTCCGCCAGCAGGGTACGGTTGGGCAGATCGGTGAGGGTGTCGTGCAAGGCCAGTTGGGTCAGTTCCTGGTTGGCCAAGGTCAGCGAACGGGCCAACTCGGCTGTACGTGCCTCGAGACGCGCGTCCAGCACCGAAGTCAGCAATGCCACTGCCAGTACTGCCAGCGTGGTGATCAGCACCAGATAAACCAGGCTGTCCCCCTGCAACCCGCCCCCCAGCGCGCCGCAGAAGCTGCCCTCGGGGAAGTTCGCCGCTGCCATGCCGGTGTAATGCATGCCCACGATGGCAACGCCCATGACCACCGCCGCCAGGCCGCGGATCTGCCGTACATAGGGGGTGTGTCTGCGCAGGCGGAAGGCAATCCACAATGCCGCCGCCGAGGCGCCTACGGCAATCAGCAGCGAAGCGCCGAACAACGTCGGGTCGTAATCGATGCCCGGCAGCATGCGCAGGGCAGCCATGCCGGTGTAGTGCATGCAAGCGATACCGGCGCCCATGATCAGCGCGCCAAACCCCAACTGCAGCGCTGGCAGGCTCGGCTGGCTGACCAGCCACAAGGCAAAGCCCGAGGACAGCACAGCGATCAGCAACGAGAACGCGGTCAGGGCCAGGTCGTACCCCAAGTCAATGGGCAAGCTGAAGGCAAGCATGCCAATGAAGTGCATCGACCACACGCCGATGCCCATGGCCAACGCACCACCGCCCATCCACAGGCAGGCAGCGCGGCCCTTGGCCGTGGCAATGCGGCCGGTCAGGTCAAGGGCGGTATAGGATGCCAGGATCGCCACGCACAGCGAAATCAACACCAGCGAAGAGGAGTAGCTACCGGTCAGCATTGAGAGTTCCAGCGCCGGGACAGGGGGCCCGACAAAAGCTGACGATTGTACTCAAGCTTAAGCGAAACGCACGGGGTTTTTGCGAATGGGAATGGATCCAATAACCGCTGCCTACCCCCTCTGCGTTCGGTCAATTCTGCTCGGCAAACGCCTGTTCTGCATCCCAGCCGCCGCCCAACGCAGCCACCAGTTGCACGCTGGCCACCAGGCGCCCTTGCAGCAGGTTCAGCACACTGCGCTCGTTGCTCAGCGCCGTGGTTTGCACGTTGACCACATCCAGATAGCCGATCAGCCCGGCACGGTACTGGTTTTCGGTCAGGCGCAACGACTCCCGGGCGGCGTCAAGCGCCTCTTGGCGCACCACGGCTTCATCGCCATACACCTTCAGTTGAACCAGCAGGTTTTCCACTTCCTTGAAGCCGTCCAGCACGGTCTGGCGGTACTGCGCCACCGTCTGGTCATACACGACCACCGTGCGGTCGACCTCGGCGCTGCGTTTGCCGGCGTCGAACAGGGTCAGCGCCAACTGCGGGCCTACCGACCAGTAGCGGTTGGGCAACTCGATCCAGTTGCTGAAGCTGCTGCTGGAATAACCACCACTCATGCTCAGGCTGAGGTCCGGGAAGTAGGCTGCCCGCGACACCCCGATGTTGGCGTTGGCCGCCATCACGTTGCGTTCGGCCGCAGCGATGTCCGGACGCCGCTCCAGCAGCTGCGAAGGCAGCGAAACCGGTATTTGCGGCAACGCTGGAATCGCCTTGCTGTCGGCCAGGGCGAAGTCGGCAGGTGTCTTGCCCAGCAGCACGGCGATGGCGTTTTCGAACTGCGCACGCTGCCAGATCAGGTCAATCAGGTCAGCCTGGGTGCTTTTGAGCTGCGTACGGGCCTGGGCCACGGCATCCGGGCCGGCGACACCGGCGCGGTACTGGTTTTCGTTCATTCGCAGCGAGCGCTCATAAGCCGCCACGGTGGCTTCCAGCAAGCGCTTCTGCTCATCGATCACCCGCAATTGCAGGTAGTTCTGCACCAGCTCCGACTGTTGGCTCAAGCGGATCGACGCAAGGTCGGCGAAACTCGCTTCGGCACTGGCCTCGTTGGCATTCAGGGTTTCGCGCAGCTTGCCCCACAGGTCGATCTCCCAGCTCACGCCCAACTGCGCGTTGTAGGTGTTGCGAATGCCGCTGCTGTTATTGGACAGGCTGGAACTGGAGCTGCCGGTGCCCTGCGCCGAACGGTTCTTGCTGGCGCTCAGGTCCAGGCTGGGGAACAGCGCCGCACGGCTGCTGCGCACCAGCGCCTGGGCCTGGCGGTACTGGGCTTCTGATTGCGCCACGGTCTGGTTGCTGCGGTTAAGCTCTTCGACCAGCGCGTTGAGCCCGGCATCACCGTAGATTTCCCACCAGGCGCCACGGGCGATGGCGTCGGACGGCGAGGCCTGGGTCCAACCTTCGGCGTGCTTGAACTGCGCCGCCGTGCTGTTCAGCTCGGGGCGGTGGTAGTCCGGGCTCAGGGTACAGGCACTGAGCAAGGCCACGCACAACCCGGCACCAAGCAGGCGCGAGCCACGGCCACGGGTCAGTGCCTGCAGGGCACGGTGAAGTGGGGTCTGGGCAAAAGTCATAGCGGGGTTTCCAGGGCGGCGTCGGTGCGCACGCCGCGCCAACGGTTGAAACGGTGGCGCAGGCGGTCCAGGTACAGGTAAACCACCGGCGTCGTATAAAGGGTGAGGATCTGGCTGAATACCAGGCCACCGATGATGGTCAGGCCCAGCGGCTGACGCATTTCTGCGCCTTCAGCCTGGCTCAGCAGCAACGGCAATGCGCCAAGGATCGCTGCCAGGGTGGTCATCAGGATCGGCCGCAGGCGCAGCAGGCAGGCCCGGCGGATCGACTCTTCCGGCGAAAAGCCCTGATGGCGCTCCAGCTGCAAGGCCAGGTCGATCATCAGGATGGCATTCTTTTTCACCACCCCGATCAACAGGAACAGCCCCAGCAACGAGATCAGGCTGAACTCGCCACCGGTGACGTACAGCGCCAGCAAGGCACCGACGCCCGCCGAAGGCAGTGTCGAGAGAATGGTCAGCGGGTGAATGTAGCTTTCATACAGAATGCCCAGCACCAGGTACACCAGCAGCAGTGCGCCAAGGATCATGAATGGCTGGCCCTGCTGGGTCTGGGCAAAGGCATCGGCAGTGCCGCCGAGCTTGGCAATCACCTCCTCGGGCAGCCCCAGTTTGGCCACCGCGCGCTCCAGTGCCGCCATGGCCTGATCGGGGCTGTAGCCCTCGGCGACGTCGAAAGCGATGTCTTCCGAGGCGAACTGGCCTTCGTGGCTGACCCGGTCGTTGGCCAGGCTGTTCTCGTAGTGGGCGATGGTCGACAGCGGTACCCGGGCGCCGTCGGCGGTGATCACCTGCACTTGCTCCAGCGTGCTCGGGTCCCAGGCGTATTTCGGGTTAATCTCGAGCACCACCTGGTACTGGTTGAGGCTGTCGTAGATGGTGGAGATCTGCCGCTGGCTGTAGGCGTTGTTCAGTACTGCGGTGACCATGTCCATGTCGATGCCCAGGCGCTTGGCCTGGTCACGGTCGACCACCAGCGTCACCTGTTGGGTACCGGCACCATCGCGGGCGTCAATGGCGGTCAGCTCAGGCAGTGCACGCAGCGCCGCGACCACCTTGGGGAACCATTCGCGCAACGCCGCCAGGTCGCCACTTTGCAGGGTATACAGGTACTGAGAGGAGGTCTGGTCACGCCCACCGCCACCCAGTTGCAGGTCCTGGTCGGCCATCAGGAACAGGCGCCCGCCGGGCACTTTGGGCAGCTCCTTGCGCAGGCGTTCGATCACCTTCTGCGCATCGATCTTGCGCTCGCTGATCGGTTTCAGGCGCACCAGCACCATGGCGTTGTTGGTACCGCTGTTGCCACCGATGAAACCGGCAACGCTCTGTACTGCCGGGTCGGCCAGCAAGGCGCGGCGGTAGATTTCCATCTTCGGCTGCATCACCGTGAACGACAGGCCGTCGTCACCCCGGATGAAGCCCATCAACTGGCCGGTATCCTGCTGGGGTATCAGCGTCTTGGGCACCACCACGTACAGGGCGATGTTGATGCCGATGGTGGCCAACAGGCTGAGCAGGGTCAGGCGCTTGTGGCGCAGGGCCCAGCCCAGGCTGCGGTCATAGGCAGCAACCATGCGCTGATGCAGCTTGTCGCTCCAGCGCTGCAGGCGTGTCTGCTGGGCCTGGTGCGGCTTGAGCCAGCGGGCGCAGAGCATCGGTGTAAGGGTGAGCGACACCACCAGCGAGACGATGATCGCCGCCGCCAGGGTGATGGAAAACTCCTGGAACAGGTTGCGCACGATGCCGCCCATGAACAGGATGGAGACGAACACCGCCACCAGCGACACGTTCATCGACAGCAAGGTGAAGCCCACTTCCTTGGCGCCCAGGAAGGCCGCCTTCATAGGCGGCTGGCCGTTCTCGATGTGCCTGGAGATGTTTTCCAGTACCACGATGGCATCGTCCACCACCAGCCCGGTGGCAAGGATCAGCGCCATCAGCGACAGGTTGTTGAGCGAGAAACCGCACACGTACATGACCGCGAACGTACCCACCAGCGATACCGGCACCGCCAGGCTGGGGATCAGCGAGGCGCGCAGGCTGCCGAGGAACAGGTAGACCACCAGGATCACCAGCACCACGGCGATCAGCAGGGTGTGCTCGGCCTCTTTGAGGGTAGCCTTGATCACGGGCGAGCGGTCCATGGCCACGTTCAGTTGCACGCTGGCGGGCAGCAACGACTGCAATGCCGGTAGCTGCGCCTTGATCTGGTCGACCGTTTCGATGATGTTGGCGCCGCTCTGGCGGTTGACCACCAGCAACACCGCTGCCTGGTCGTTGAAGAAGCCGCTGTTGTAACGGTTTTCAACGCCGTCGGTGACAGTCGCCACGTCAGACAGGCGCAGAATGGTGCCGTTCTGCTGGCGAATCACCACCGGCTCGTAATCCTTGGCGCTTTCCAGCTGGTCGTTGGCCCGCACCTGCCAGTTGCGCTCGGTGTCCTCGACAAAGCCCATGGGCCGGCGCTGGTTGGCGTTGGACACGGCCGTGCGCACTTCGTCCAGCGACAGGTTGTACTGGTTGAGCAGTTGCGGCTCGACGGCAATACGCACGGCAGGCAGCGAACTGCCGCCGATCTGCACCTCCCCTACCCCCGATACCTGAGCCAGGCTCTGTGAAAGGATGGTGTCGGCCAGGTCATACAGCTGGCCCTTCTGCAACACATCCGAGGTCAGCGACAGCACCATGATCGGCGCCTGCGACGGGTTGATCTTCTTGTAGGTGGGCATGCTACGCATGCCACTGGGCAACAGGTTGCGGGTAGCGTTGATCGCCGCTTGCACCTCACGGGCTGCGCCATCGATGTCACGGCCCATCTCGAAGCCGATGATTACCCGTGTCGACCCCTGGTTGGAGCTGCTGGTGAGCGTGGTGACGCCGGCGATGCTGCCCAGCTTGCGTTCCAGCGGTGTGGCCACGGTGGACGCCATGACCTCGGGGCTGGCACCAGAGAGGTTCGCCGACACCACGATCACCGGGAAGTCCATTTGCGGCAGTGGCGCCACCGGTAGCAAGCCAAAGCTGACCCCACCCAGCAGCATGATTGCCAGGCTCAGCAGCATGGTCGCCACCGGGCGACGGATGAAAGGCCCGGACAGGTTCATGCCTGGGCCTGCTTCACGTCAGTGGCCGGGCGCAGGCGGCGGGCCAGGCGATCGAAGTACAGGTAGATGACCGGGGTGGTGAACAGCGTCAGCACCTGGCTGACCAGCAACCCGCCGACCATCACCAGGCCCAGCGGCTGGCGCAGTTCGGCACCGGAACCGGTGGCAAGCATCAGCGGCACCGCACCAAACAGCGCGGCCAGGGTGGTCATCAGGATCGGCCGGAAGCGCAGCAGCGCCGCCTGGTAGATGGCATCGCGCGGGCTCATGCCCTGATGGCGCTCGGCCTCCAGGGCGAAGTCGATCATCATGATCGCGTTCTTCTTGACGATACCGATCAGCAGGATGATGCCGATGATGGCGATCATGCCCAGGTCGTTCCCGCTGATGAGCAAGGCCAGCAAGGCGCCGACCGCCGCCGACGGCAGGGTCGAGAGGATGGTGATCGGGTGGATGTAGCTCTCGTACAGCACCCCCAGCACGATGTACATGGTCACCACCGCCGCCAGAATCAGCAGCAAGGTGCTCGACAACGACGCCTGGAAGGCCTCGGCCGCACCCTGGAATCGGGTTTGCACACCCAGCGGCATGCCGATGTCCTGCTGCACCTGCTCGATCACCTGCACGGCTTCGCCCAGCGACGCGCCGTGAGCCAGGTTGAACGACAAGGTCACTGCCGGGAACTGGCCGATGTGGGAAATAGCCAGCTGGGCTTGACGCTGCTCGATCCGCGCCAGCGCCGAAAGGCGCACCTGGCCGCCATCGGTGGCCTTGACGTGGATCGACTCCAGCGCCTGCGGGCCGATCGTTGCGGCGTCCTTGGACTGCAACACCACGCGGTACTGGCTGGCCTGAGTGTAGATGGTCGAGATCTGCCGCTGGCCGAAGGCGTCGTACAGGGCATTGGTGATCTGCGACACGCTGATCCCCAGGCGGCTGGCCATGTCCCGGTCGATGACCAGGTACACCTGCAAGCCCTTGTCCTGAAGGTCGCTGGCCACATCGGCCAGTTCCGGACGCTGCTGCAGCGCCTGCACCAGCTTGCCATTCCACTGCGCCAGCAGGTCGGCGTCCGGCGACGACAGGCTGAACTGGTACTGGGTCCGGCTGACCCGGTCCTCGATGCTCAGGTCTTGCACCGGCTGCATGAACAGGCGGATGCCCACCAGCCGGTCGACCTGCGGCTGCAGGCGGCTGATCACTTCGCTGGCGCTGACATCGCGCTCGCCGTGGGGCTTGAGGTTGATCAGCAGGCGACCACTGTTGAGCGTGGCGTTGTCGCCGTCTACGCCAATGTAGGACGACAGGCTTTGCACGGCCGGGTCTTGCAGGATGACCTTGCTCAGGGCCTGCTGACGTTCGCTCATGGCGGCGAACGAGGTGGACTGCGGCGCTTCGGAAATACCCTGGATCACCCCCGTGTCCTGCACCGGGAAGAAGCCCTTGGGCACGACCATGTACAGAAACACCGTGAGCACCAGGCTGGCCACCGCCACCAGCAAGGTCAGCGGCTGATGCTTGAGCACCCACTGCAGGGTACTGCCGTAGTGCTTGATCAGCCAGTCGATCCAGGCGCCGCTGGCACGGTAGAAGCGGCCTTGTTCTTCTTCCTTGGGCTCGCGCTTGAGCAGACGCGCGCACATCATCGGTGTCAGGGTCAGGGACACCACCAGGGAAATCAGAATGGCCACTGCCAGCGTGATGGCGAACTCGCGGAACAGGCGACCGACCACGTCCGCCATGAACAGCAACGGGATCAGGACCGCAATCAGCGAGAAGGTCAGCGAAATCAGGGTGAAGCCAATCTGCCTGGCACCCTTGAGCGCCGCCTGCATGGGCGTCTCGCCCTCTTCGATATGCCGGGAGATGTTCTCCAGCATGACGATGGCATCATCGACCACAAAGCCGGTGGCGATGGTCAGGGCCATGAGTGTCAGGTTGTTGACCGAGAACCCGGCCAGGTACATGACCCCGAACGTCCCGATCAGCGACAGTGGCACGGCAATCGACGGAATGAGGGTGGCGCTGAAGCGGCGCAGGAAAACGAAGGTGACCATCACCACCAGAACGATGGCGATCAGCAGTTCGTGCTGCACGTCCTTGACCGCGGCACGAATGGTCTGGGTGCGGTCGGTCAGCACCGAGACATCGAGGCCGGCCGGCAGGTTGTCGGTGATCGACGGCAGCAGGCCCTTGATGCGGTCGACCACTTCGATCACGTTGGCGCCCGGCTGACGCTGGATGTTCAGCAACACAGCATGGTTCTCGTTCGCCCAGGCGGCCAGCCGCTCGTTCTCGGCGCCGTCGACGATTTCGGCCACATCTTTCAGGCGCAGCGGCGCACCGTTGTTGTAGGCCAGGATCAGGTTGGCGTATTCCTCTGGAGAACGCAGCTGGTCGTTGGCATCGAGCATCGACACCCGGGTCGGGCCGTCGAAGTTGCCTTTGGGCTGGTTGACGTTGGAGGCACCGATCAGCGTGCGCACGTCATCCAGATTCAAGCCATTGGCCGCCAGGGCGTCGACGTTGACCTTGATGCGTACCGCCTGGCGCTGGCCACCGGCAATACTGACCATGCCCACGCCGCTGATTTGCGCCAGCTTTTGCGCCACGCGGGTATCGACCAGGTCGTTGAGCTTGGGCAGCGGCATGGTCTTGCTGGAGATGGCCAGGGTCAGCACCGGGGTGTCGGCCGGGTTGACCTTGTTGTACACCGGCGGTGCCGGCAGGTCACTGGGCAACAAGTTGCTGGCGGCGTTGATCGCGGCCTGCACCTGTTGCTCGGCAACGTCCATGTTCATGTCGAGGTTGAAACGCAAGGTCAGCACCGACGCGCCGCCAGAACTGGTCGATGCCATCTGTTCCAGGCCCGGCATCTGGCCGAACTGGCGCTCCAGCGGCGCGGTGACAGCGCTGGTCATCACCTGCGGGCTGGCGCCGGGGTACAGGGTCATGACGCGAATGGTCGGGTAATCCACCTGCGGCAAGGCGGAAACCGGCAGCAACTTGTAGGCGATCAGGCCTGCCAGCACGATGGCCAGCATGCTCAGCGTGGTGGCGACCGGGCGCAGGATGAACAGGCGCGAGAGGTTCATGCGCCCGCCTTGCCTGCTGCGTTGCCAGGTTGTGCTTCATCTGTTTGCGCCGCCCCCTTGGCTTCCTGCCCTTGCAGGTGCTGGCCCGGGGTGGTCGGCACTTGCGAGCTGTCTTCGACCACTTCCACCTGGGTGCCTTCGCGCAGGCGGTCGGTGCCTTCCAGCACCAGGCGGTCGCCGGCCTTCAAGCCGTCGAGAATGACGCTGTTCTCGCCATCGCTGGCGCCCACCTTGAGCTTGCGGACATTGACGGTGCTCTTCTCGTTGACCACATAGGCAAAGGTGCCATCGTTGCCAAACTGGATGGCCGCGGCCGGGGCCATGACCACCTGCTTGAGGGTGTCGGCCAGCAAGCGCACGTTGACGAACTGGTTGGGGAACAGGGCCAGGTCCTTGTTCTCGAAGCGGCCTTTGAACTTCAGCGTGCCGGTGGTGGTGTCGATCTGGTTGTCGATGCTGCCCAGCACACCGGTGGACTGCAGCTTGCTGTCACTGCGGTCCCAGGCCTCGACCGGCAGGGTGGCGCCACTGCGGTAGCGCTCCAGCACAGTGCTCAGTTCGGTTTCCGGCAGGGTGAAGGCGACGTTGATCGGCTCGGTTTGGGTGATGACCACCAGCGCGGTGGTGTCGTTGGCGGCCACCAGGTTGCCCAGATCGAGCTGGCGCAGGCCCACACGGCCACTGATCGGCGCACGGATCTGGGTGAAATCGAGGTTCAGGCGGGCGTCGTTGACCTGTGCCTGATTGGTCTTGACCAGCCCCTGGAACTGCGCAACCTGGGCTTCGGCAGTGTCCAGGGTTTGCTTGGCGATGCTGTCTTCGGCGTACAGGCCTTTATAGCGGGCCAGGTCGACCTGAGCATTCTTCAACTGCGCCTGGTTCTGCGCCAAGGTGCCTTCGGCCTGCTGCAGGGCGATGCGATAAGGGCGCGGGTCGATTTCGGCAAGCAGGTCGCCAGCCTTGACGCGCTGGCCTTCCTTGAAGTGGATGTTCACCAGTTCGCCAGCCACGCGGCTGCGCACATTGACCGTATTGGTCGCGGTGACCGTGCCCAAGGCTTTGTAGTAGAGGGGGAAGTCGCCTGTCCGCACCGGCACGACACGTACGGGTACCGGGTCACTGGAGCCGCCAAAACCTGGGCGGCCGCCGATCATGCCCATGCCCTTGCCACCGCGCATGCCATTGGCTTCTTTATGCGCAGGCGTCGCTGCGGGCCACAGCCACCAGGCCAGTGCGGCCACCAGCAGCAGGATCAGCAGGCCGACGAGCCAGCGACGAAGGGAACGGGAATTGGACGCTTGCATGGGTTGAACGAACCTTGTTCGGAATGACGACTTGGGGAGGATGAACGATAAGCACTGCCATCGTTTTAGCAAAGGGCCTTTACCAGAGGTTTACCTTTGCCTGACGTTGCCAAGCAGCGGAATTTTAAATGAAAACGGCCCGGAACGTGTTCCGGGCCGTTACAGGGTGTTGCTTGGAGCGGTGGCGAGCCTGAAGGTTCGGTTGCCTGGTCTGGCCCTTTCGCGGGTGAACCCGCTCCTACGGGGATGTCACAGCCTTTGAAACCTGTGCCGCACGTTGTAGGAGCGGGTTTACCCGCGAAGAGGCCATCACAGGCTACAGACGCCCGCCCTGCCCCACGCAATCCTTACTTCAGTACAGCCAGCGCCGCGTCGTAGTTCGGCTCGTCAGCAATTTCGCCAACCAGTTCGCTGTGCAGCACCTTGTCGTTCTCGTCCAGCACCACCACGGCGCGGGCGGCCAGGCCGGCCAGCGGGCCGTCGGCGATGGCTACGCCGTAGTTCTCGAGGAACTCGCGGCCACGCAGGGTCGACAGGTTCTTCACATTGTCCAGCCCTTCGGCGCCGCAGAAACGTGCCTGGGCGAACGGCAGGTCAGCCGAGATGCACAGCACCACGGTGTTGGCAACGTCGTTGGCCTGGGCGTTGAACTTGCGCACCGAGGTGGCGCAGGTTGGGGTATCGACGCTTGGGAAGATATTCAGCACCTTGCGCTTGCCAGCGTAGTCTTTCAGCGACTTGTCAGCCAGGCCTTCACCTACCAGGGAGAAAGCCGGAGCCTGGGCGCCGGCCTGTGGCAGGTTACCGTTGACCTGGACCGGGTTGCCTTTGAGAGTCACTTGAGCCATGACGAAATCCTTATGCGGGGTTTGAAAAGGACACTGAGTTAAGCATGAAGGCAGCCGGGTGCCTATGGGGGCAGGTGAAATTGTTCCATTGCCGGACGATTTTTGTGGACAAAAAATGCCGATAGCCGCGGTTACGGCCAGTTGCCTCACCGTTGCCGAACGCCCATCCCGGCCTCCCACCACAAACTCGCCACACAGTTGGCTAATTGATTGATCTGAGCGGCACAAAGCTGCTTCCAAATTGGCTGCGAAGTTTGTGCCAGAGGCTTTACGACCAAGTTTAATTGCCCCGTATTCATTGAGGTAGAAAATCCTACAACTCTATCGGAAGTTTCGCTACCAAGCTCACCTTGTACATCTTTAGCGTACTGGTTTACTGGATGACGAAAGCTAATTCTTGCAATTCCATTCGAGGAGTTAATGGCATGAACCGCCCCGCGGGTTCGCTTCGGCGCCACCTGTGCTCGACGCTGCTGATTTTGTTATGTCTGCTGGGTGTGTTTCCTCTGGACGTAATCCTCCCATCATTCCCTGCGCTCTCAGATGAGTTTCGGGTCGACACAAAACAGATTGCGTACTCAGTGAGCTTTTTTGCTGTGGGTGTGGCCATGGCGCAAATCGTGGTCGGCCCACTGTCGGATGGCATCGGGCGCAAGCGTTTGTTGCTCGCTGGGTTGAGCGTATCTATTGTGGGGGCGCTCGGTTGCGTATTTTCAACCCACTATGAAACGTTCATGGCCTTTCGCTTGGTGCAGGCCCTGGGTTGCGGCAGCCTCGTGCTAGGCCAGGCGCTTGTGCAGGACCTCTACAGCGGTACACAACGCAATGCCATGCGCATCCTGTTAACAAGCGCGAGCGGGTTGTTCATCTCCCTGTCACCGCTGGCAGGTGCTTTTCTTCAACAGTCCTTTGGCTGGAAGGCAAGCTTTACGGTATTCGTGATCATCGCTGCAATCGTTACACTTTTATCGTGTGCGCTGCTCCATGACACACCTGCGTCGCATGACCGAGCGCCAAGTATGTCCAGTTATCGGGTGATGCTGCGAGACACGGACTATCTCGCGCATGCCATGCTCTCCAGCCTCGCCTTTGCCTGCCATTTTTCCTTTATCGTCATAGCGCCCTTGCTGCTGATGGGCAGGCTAGAGCTGACGGCCTATCAATTTTCTCTGGTCTTTATCGGCTATGGGTTGGCATACATCGTCGGCGGCATGGCTGCGACCTACTTGAACAGTCGCGTAAGCCCGCAAGCTCAAATAAAAGCAGGCTTGCTGCTTATAAGTACGGCGGGCATCACCCTTTTGATGTGGGAATGGGTGGCAGGTTTATCTGTGCTGGGTGTTCTACTGCCGATGATTGTCTGTACCACCGGGACAACCCTGGTACGCCCCGCCGCAACGACCCAGGCTTGGGCGCGCTATCCGCGTCAGGCAGGTGCGGCAGCGTCGCTCAATACGACATTGCTGTTCGCCGGTGCCGGTTTGACGAGCAGTGTGGTCGCAGGTTTGGAAAGCGAGCTACCGGCAGGCTTGGGCGTGCTGTTCGTGGTGGCCAGCCTGTGCGGAGGGTGGCTGCTTGCATGCACCAAGGACGATGGAATGCAACGCTGCTGAACCCTTGATCAGGCAAAAAAATGCCCGGGTGGCGACAAGCGACCCGGGCATTCTTGAATGAAACGGGTGAATCAGCTTACAAGGCCGTACACCACCGAAGTCAGCGCAACCAGGCCGACCACAACGACGAACACGTTGGAGGCCGCACCGCTGTACTTGCGCATCGATGGCACACGGCGAATGGCGTACATCGGCATCAGGAACAACAGCACCGCGAGAATCGGGCCGCCGAGCGACTCGATCATGCCGAGAATGCTTGGGTTGAGGGTGGCAACGATCCAGCACACCACCAGCATCAGTGCGGCAACCACGCGGTCCAGGGCCTTGGCGCCTGGGCGCGCACCGGTCTTGGCGATGATGCCCTTCAGGCCTTCGCTGGCGCCGATGTAGTGGCCGAGGAACGACTTGGCGATGGCCACGAAGGCGATCAACGGCGCAGCGAACGCGATGGTCGGGTTACTGAAGTGGTTGGCCAGGTACGACAGGATCGACAGGTTCTGCGCCTTGGCTTCGGCCAGCTGGGCGCTGCTCAGGGTGAGCACGCAGCTGAACACGAAGAACAGCACCATCACCACCATCAGCAGGTGGGCACGACGCAGGATCTGGCCGCTGCGCTCGTCGGCGTGCGCGCCGTAACGGCGCTTCTGGTCGACGGCAAAGGCCGAAATGATCGGCGAATGGTTGAACGAGAACACCATTACCGGAATGGCCAACCACAGGGTGTGCAGGAAGGCCGAGGCCGGCGGCACCTCTGTGGCGCTGTCGAGAATGCCACCGGTCCAGTGCGGCACCAGGTACAGGCCCAGCAACGCCAGCGCAACGATGAACGGGTAGACCAGCAGGCTCATGACCTTGACCGTGGCCTGCTCCCCGCAGCGCACGATGGCCAGCAGGCCGAGGATCAGCACGAATGACAGGATTGCCCGTGGCGGCGGCTGCATGTGCAGCTGGTGTTCCATGAAGCTGGACACGGTGTTGGTCAGCGCCACGCTGTAGATAAGCAGGATCGGGAAGATGGCGAAGAAGTACAGCACGGTGATCGAGGCACCGGCGGTGATGCCGAAATGCTCCTTGACCACTTCGGTGATGTCGCTGCCATCGCGCCCGGAAAGGACGAAACGGGTCAGCCCGCGATGGGCGAAATAGGTCATCGGGAAGGCCAGCACGGCCAGGATCAACAGCGGCCAGAAGCCGCCAAGGCCGGCGTTGATCGGCAGGAACAGTGTCCCGGCGCCGATGGCTGTGCCGAACAGGCCCAGCATCCAGGTGGTGTCGTGACGCGCCCAAGTGCCGAGGGCGGCGGGGGTCGATTCTGCAAAGCGTTGTTCAACGCTTGGGGCCTGCTCATTCATTCCGGGTGAAGCTCCACTCGCAAGACTGCAACAGGCTGAGAATGGCGAAATAGACGTTTCGCCCAACTCAACCGGAAAAGAGGGGCGCGATTGTGCACGGAAAGGTTGCACTTGCGAAGCCCTTTTCCGAGGAGCGGTTGCACTTGTCTTTACAAGTGGACGGCATTGCGGGTGTCGATCAATGGAATGTAGCGGCCTGGGGGCCTGTGGGGCAGCCTCTGGGGGCCGCCTGTGGGAGCGGCCTCTGGCAGCTCAGCGGCCTGTGGGAGCGGCCTTGCGTCGCGATAGGGCCGCAAAGCGGCCCCAGCAATGTCAGCGGCAAAGCTGCAATCGTGGGGGCGCTCCGCCCCCCTTTCGCGACGCAAGGCCGCTCCCACAAAGTCCAACCGCGCCCCACAGGAGGGGCCGTGGCTGGCCCCTTGGCGAGTTACTTCTGAACGGCAGCGAACGCTTCGGCAACCCGTTGCAGGTTGGCCGGGCGCAGGCCGGACATGCACACACGGCCGCTGTCGATCAGGTACACGCCAAACTCGTCACGCAGGCGACGGACCTGCTCGACGCTGAAGCCGGTGTAGCTGAACATGCCGCGCTGGCGCAGGAAGAACTGGAAGTCCTGGCCCGGCAGCAGCACGGCCAGGGCATCGACCAGCGCCTGGCGCATGTCGAGGATACGCTTGCGCATCACTTCGACTTCTTCGGCCCACTGGGCATTCAGGCCAGCATCGCTCAGTACGCCGGCAACCAGCTGGGCGCCGAAGTTGGGCGGGCTGGAGTAGTTGCGGCGCACGGTGGCCTTCAGCTGGCCAAGCACGCTCTGGGCAGTGGCCTCGTCATCGCACACCACCGACAGGCCGCCCACCCGCTCGCCATACAGCGAGAAGATTTTCGAGAAGGAGTTGCTCACCAGGCACGGCACGCCGGCACGGGCCATTTCACGGATAGCGTAGGCGTCTTCTACCAGGCCTTCGGCGAAGCCTTGATAAGCGATGTCGAGGAACGGGATCAGCTGGCGCGCCTTGACCACTTCGACCACTTGTTGCCACTGGTGCTGCTGCAGATCGGCACCGGTAGGGTTGTGGCAGCACGGGTGCAGCAGCACCACGCTGTTGGCCGGCAGGCTCTGCAAGGTGGCCAGCATGCCGTCGAAGTCCACGCCACGGGTGGCCTGGTCGAAGTACGGGTAGGTGTGCACCTTGAAGCCTGCACCTTCGAAGATGGCGCGGTGGTTGTCCCAGGTCGGGTTGCTGACCCAGACTTCGGACTGCGGGAAGTAGCGCTTGAGGAAGTCGGCACCAACCTTCAGGGCGCCGGAGCCACCCACGGTCTGTACGGTGGCCACCCGGCCGCCGGTCACGGCCGGGTGATCAGCACCGAACAGCAGCGCCTGGATGGCTTGGCGGTAGCTGGCCAGGCCTTCCATCGGCAGGTACAGGGAGGCTTCGTGGTCCTGACCGGCAATGCGTTTTTCCACCGCATCCACCGCCGCCAGTTGCGGCACCACGCCGGCCTCATCGTAGTACAGGCCAATACTCAGGTTGACCTTGTCGGCGCGCGGGTCGGCCTTGAAGGTTTCCATCAACGAGAGGATCGGGTCGCCGGCATAGGCATCGACATGTTTGAACACAGCGTGCAGCTCCTTGGATCAGGACGGTACGGAAAGTCAGCCCTGAGCATACCCGCAGAGCGGGCTCAGGAACATCCACTATTGTGCAAGGTTGTCTATGCAACATTGCATGGCTGGAAATTCGTGCTGGATTCTTCGCGGGCAAACCTGCTCCTACGGGTTCAGCGCACAGCCTGGGAACAGCTCAGGCACCTGTGGGTTTACCCACGAAGAGACCGGGTCATCCAAGCAGCGCTTTCAGGCCTTGCAACTCCTGCTCGGTCACCGCCACGCCCTGCTCCTCGGCCACCTCGCGCTCACGGTAGCGCCGCTCGCCCGGCATGCGCGTCAGCCCCACCGCCTGCATGTGCTCCACCAGCTCGCGGCTGCGCTGGGCAAAGCGCTGGCCTTCGGCCTTGCCCGGGTCGATAACGATGATCAACTGCCCGGTCCACGGCGTTTTCGCGCCCGGATGCCCGGACCAATCAAACTCCCAGGAGAAATGACCGCCGGTCAGCGCCGCCGCCAGCAGCTCGACCATCATCGACAACGCCGAGCCCTTGTGCCCGCCGAATGGCAGCAAGGCCCCGCCTTCCAGAATCGCCTTCGGGTCGGTGGTCGGCTGGCCATCGGCATCCACCCCCATGCCCTCCGGCAATGGCTGGCCGGCGCGCGCGGCAATCTGCACATCGCCATGGGCCATGGCACTGGTGGCCATGTCGAAAACGATCGGGTCATGCTCGGCGCAAGGCGCAGCAAAAGCGATGGGGTTGGTACCGAACAGCGGCTTGCGTGCACCATGCGGCACCACGCAGGTCATGCTGTTGACCACGCTGAGGGCTACCAGGCCCTCTTCGGCGAACGGCTCGACATCCGGCCATAGCGCGGCGAAGTGGTGCGAGTTGTGGATCGCCAGCACGGCAATGCCTGCGCTGCGCGCCTTCGCCACCAACAGCTCACGGGCGGCCGCCAGTGCCGGCTGGGCAAAACCACCCGCAGCATCGACACGCACATAGCCGGCGGCCACGTCGCTGACCTGTGGCGTGGCCTGGCCATCGACCCAGCCGCTGGCCAAGGTCGAGACATAACCGGGCATGCGGAACACCCCATGGCTATGGGCGCCATCACGCTGGGCGCTGGCGCAGTTGTGGGCCAGCACCCGGGCCACGGCCTCGCTGCACCCATGACGCTGGAAAATCGCCTGCAACAGGCTTTGCAGCTCGGTAAAAGGCATGCGCACAACGGTGCTGGTGGAAGGTGCGGACATCTGAAGCTCCTTGTTGATTTTGGAATGGCTACAGCGTTGCAACGACAAAAACTTTCCTTCATGTGACAGCAATCTGTCAAATGTTGACTTGATGACAGAAAACATTCATTTTCTTCCCAAGCCTCACCCTGGAGCCGCAGCATGAGCCAACTGATCAAGCAACGCCTGGAAAACAGCCTCGAAGGGGCCGCTGCCTCGGGTCGCAAGATCGCCACCTACATGCTTGCCAACCTGCACGAACTGCCGTTCCAGACCTCGGCCAGCATTGCCGCCAAGCTGGGCGTCAGCGAATCCAGCGTCGGGCGCTACTGTCGCTCACTGGGTTATGCCCACCTCAAGGCGCTTAAGCAAGACCTGCAGAACGATCTGGGCGATGGCCCGTGGCTGGTAGGCGATCGTCTGCAAGATTACCGCCAGAACCAGGACGCCAGCGACAACGCCGGCAGCCTGGAGCTGGAAATCGCCGCCCTGGTGCGCGTACACGAATACCGCCAGAGCCCCGCCTGGCACAACGTGGCGCAACGCCTGGCGAGCAAGCCGCGGGTGTTCATCGCCGGCTTCCAGACCGAGCGCGGCATCGCCATGTGCATGAGCCACCTGCTGCAATACCTGCGCGATGGCGTGCAACTGGTGGACATCAGCGCCGGGCACTTCGGCGAAGTGCTGCTGGGCCGCGCCGAAGACAGCGCCCTGGTGGTGTTCGAGGCGCGCCGTTATTCCCGCCATGCCCTGATGCTGTGCCAAAAGGCGCGCGAGGCTGGCATTGCGGTCACCCTGGTGACCGACACCTTCTGTGACTGGGCGGATGCCAATGCCGACGAGGTGTTCCGCATCCCCACCGAATTCAACCTGTTCTGGGAATCCACCTCGACGATGCTGTCGTGGGTGCATCTGATGGTCAACGAGGTCTGCAAGAAACTCGGACCGGATGTTGAAAAACGCTTGGAAGCAACTGCCGCTCTACATAACGAATTCGTCGGCTACACCTCGTGGTCGACGGGCAAACAACAATAGCAAGAGTGCAATGAGGTGCGAGATGAACAAGTCCATGGCCTTGCTGGGTGCGTGCGCCCTGCTGCTGGCGGGTGCCGCCAGCGCTGAAACCCTGCGGTTCGCCACCGAGGGTGCCTACCCGCCCTTCAACTATGTAGACGCCGATAACAAGCTGCACGGTTTCGATGTCGACATCACCCACGCCCTGTGCGAGCAGATGAAAGTCGAATGCACGCTGGTGGCGCAGGACTGGGAAGGCATCATCCCCGCCCTGATGGCGCGCAAGTATGACGCGGTGGTGGCATCGATGATCGACACCGAAGAGCGACGCAAGAAGATCGCCTTCACCGACCACTACTACCGCACGCCCCTGACCGTGGCGGTTGCCAAGGACAGCAAGATCGACAGCGCCCAGACCGACTTTGTCGGCTACACCGTCGGTGCGCAGTCTTCCTCTACCCAGGCCATCTACGCCGAAGACGTGTACGGCAAGGCCGGTGCCGACGTGAAACTGTACCCGACCATGGACGAAGCCAACGCAGACCTGGCGGCCGGCCGCCTGGACGGCGTGATTGCCGACAAATTCCCGCTGCACGAGTGGATGAACAAGAACGGCGGGGATTGCTGCAAGATCCTTGGCGACGTGGCCGACACCAAGGCCGATGCCGCGATCGCTGTGCGCAAGGACGACGAAGCCCTGCGCCAGCGCCTGAATACCGCGCTGCAACAGATCGTGGCCAACGGCACCTACCAGAAGATCGCCAGCAAGTACTTTGCTTTCGATATCTACAACTGATCTTCAGGAAGTTGTGCGCCCCCTGTGGGAGCGGCCTTGCGTAGCGGCCCCGGCAATCTCTGCAGTTGCATAAACCCTGGGCCGCTACGCAGCCCTGTCGCGACGCAAGGCCGCTCCCACAAGGCCGCATAACCCGCCCAAGAGGTTCGTCATGCTCGATCAATTGTCCTTGCTGTCTTTCGCCAGCGGAGGCTGGGGCCAGGCGTTGCTGGCCGGCGCGCTGGTTACCGTTTCCCTGGCCTTGGCCTGCCTGCCCATCGGCCTGCCACTGGGCCTGGTGGTCGCGCTGGCGGCGCGCTCACGCAAACGCCTGCCACGGGCCTGGGCCACCACTTTTTCCACCGTCTTCCGCGGCCTGCCCGAGCTGCTGACCTTGCTGATCATCTATTACGGCTGCCAGATCGCCGCGCAGAAGATCCTCGCCGCCATGGGCTACCAAGGTGAGTTCCTCATCAACACCTTCCTCGCCGCGATGATCGCCTTCAGCCTGGTGTTCGCCGCGTTTTCCAGCGAGATCTGGCTGGCTGCCTTCAAGACCCTGCCCAAAGGCCAGTTGGAAGCCTGCTCGGCGCTTGGGCTTAGCAAGCGCACCGGCTTCTTCAAGGTGCTGCTGCCACAACTGACCCGCATCGCCCTGCCCGGCTTGTCCAACAACTGGCTGTCGCTGCTCAAGGACACCTCGCTGGTGTCGACCATCTCGCTGGTCGACCTGATGCGCCAGACCAACCTGGCGGTCAGCGTAACCAAGGAGCCGATGTTCTTCTACGGCGTCGCCTGCCTGGGCTACCTGCTGTTCGCGGCACTGTCCGGGCGCGTGTTCGCCTACATCGAACGGCGCAGCAACCGCCACCTGCAAGGAGCACGCGCATGAGCTTCGATCAACTGCTGGCAATGGTGCTTGACCCCGACCTGCTGGAACGCTACGGCCCGCGCTTCATCGACGGCCTGCTGGTAACCGCCAAGCTGGTGGCGATTTCCTTCAGCCTGGGTGCTGTGCTCGGCCTTCTGCTGGCCCTTGCCCGCCTGTCTCGCAGCCTGGTACTGCAGCGCATGGCAGCTGGCTACGTGTACTTCTTCCGCGGCTCGCCGCTGCTGGCGCAATTGTTCCTGCTGTACTACGGCCTGGGCTCGCTCAAGGGCTTCTGGCAGGACGTCGGCCTGTGGTGGTTCTTCCGGGATGCGTGGTTTTGCACCTTGCTGGCGTTCACCCTGAACACTGCCGCCTACCAGGCCGAGATCTTCCGCGGCAGCCTGATGGCGGTTGCGCCTGGCCAGCATGAAGCGGCGCGGGCGCTGAACCTGAAGCGCTCGACCACGTTCTTCAAGGTGATATTGCCGCAGTCGCTGCTGGTAGCCATTGGCCCGTTGGGCAACGAACTGATCCTGATGATCAAGGCCAGCGCGATCGCCTCGCTGGTGACGATCTACGACCTGATGGGCGTGACCAAACTGGCCTTCTCGCGCAGTTTCGACTTCCAGATCTACCTGTGGGCCGCCGTGCTCTACCTAGTGATCGTCGAACTGGTGCGGCGCCTGCTGAAACACCTGGAAGCCCGCCTGGGCCGCCACCTGAACTGACCGAAGGATACGTTTCATGCATTGCCAGACCCTTGTCCTCGGCGCCGGCATCGTCGGCGTCAGCACCGCGCTGCACCTACAGGCACGCGGGCGCCAGGTAATTCTGATCGACCGCGACGAACCGGGCAGCGGCACCAGCCACGGTAACGCCGGGCTGATCGAGCGCTCCAGTGTCATCCCCTATGCCTTCCCGCGGCAACTCGGCGCACTGCTGCGCTACGGCCTGAACCGCCAGCCCGATGTGCGCTACAGCCTGGCGCACCTGCCCAAGGCCGCACCGTGGCTGTGGCGTTACTGGCGCCAGTCGGCACCCGGGCGCCTGGCCGGCGCCGCCGCCGATATGTTGCCGCTGGTGCAGCGCTGTGTCGACGAGCATGACGCGCTGATCGCTGCCGCCGGCCTGGAGGGCCTGGTGCAAGCCAAAGGCTGGATCGAAGTGTTCCGCGACCCCGCGCTGTTCGAGCAGGCAAAAACCGATGCCAAGGGCCTGAGCCGCTACGGCTTGCGGTTCGAAATCCTTGAATGCGGGCAGCTGCAGGCACGTGAACATCAGCTGGACGCCACCGTGGTCGGTGGCATCCACTGGCTCGACCCGAAAACCGTGAACAACCCCGGCGCGCTCACCCGTGGCTATGCGGCGCTGTTCCTGCAGCGCGGCGGGCAGTTCGTGCATGGCGATGCGCGCAGCCTGCGCCAGGCCAATGGCCAATGGCGGGTAGAGAGCCAGCGTGGCCCGATCACTGCCGACGAGGTGGTGGCCTGCCTTGGGCCTCAGTCAGCCGACCTGTTCAGCGGCCTGGGCTACCAGATCCCGCTGGCCATCAAGCGGGGCTACCACATGCACTACAGCACCCGTGACGGCGCTCAGCTGGAGCACTCGATCTGCGACACCCAAGGCGGCTATGTACTGGCGCCGATGGCGCGCGGCGTGCGCCTGACCACCGGCATCGAGTTCGACGCAGCCAGCGCGCCTGGCAATCAGATTCAGCTGGGCCGCTGCGAGGCCTTGGCGCGCAAGCTGTTCCCGGCCCTCGGCGATCGTCTGGACGACACGCCATGGCTGGGCCGCCGCCCCTGCCTGCCCGACATGCGCCCGGTGATCGGGCCGGCGCCGCGCCACCCAGGGCTGTGGTTCAACTTCGGCCATGCCCATCACGGCCTCACGCTGGGCCCGGTCTGCGGCCGGCTGCTGGCCGAGCTGCTCACTGGCGAGCCCCCCTTCACCGACCCCGCGCCTTACAGCGCGACCCGTTTCGACTGAACCCACGCGGGAGAACAACAAGATGACCGCACCACTGAGCCTTGCCACCCTTGCCCCCGAACCCGACCCGCGTTCGGTGCTGATACGCATCGAAGGCCTGAACAAGCACTATGGCGCGTTCCACGTGCTGCGTGACATCGACCTGCAGGTGCGCGAAGGCGAACGCATCGTGCTGTGCGGGCCGTCCGGCTCGGGCAAGTCGACCCTGATCCGTTGCATCAACCGCCTGGAAGTCGCCCAGCAGGGCAGCATCCAGGTGGACGGCATCGACCTGGCGGCCACCACGCGCGAGGCCGCACAGGTACGCAGCGACATCGGCATGGTGTTCCAGCACTTCAACCTGTTCCCGCACATGAGCGTGCTCGACAACTGCCTGCTGGCCCCCACCAGCGTGCGCGGGCTGTCACGCAAGGACGCCGAGGAGCGGGCACGCATGTACCTGAGCAAGGTCGGCATCGAAAGCCAGGCGCACAAGTACCCCAGCCAGCTGTCCGGCGGCCAGCAGCAGCGCGTGGCAATCGCCCGGGCGCTGTGCATGAAACCGCGGATCATGCTGTTCGACGAGCCCACTTCGGCGCTGGACCCGGAAATGGTCGCCGAGGTGCTGGATGTGCTGGTGCAGTTGGCGGGCACGGGCATGACCATGCTGTGCGTCACCCATGAAATGGGCTTTGCCCGGCAGGTCGCCGAGCGGGTGCTGTTCCTTGAGGGTGGGCAGATCATCGAGGACAGCCCGCCGCAGGTGTTCTTCAACCAGCCGCGCACCGAGCGGGCCAAGGCGTTCCTGGCGCAGATACTGCACTGATTGAAGACCTGTCACTGAACGTGTGCGAGCGGCCTTGTGTCGCGAAAGGGCTGCGCAGCAGCCCCGGCAATCTATGTACAGTGCTGAAATCCGAGGGCCGCTTTGCGGCCCTTTCGCGACACAAGCCCGCTCCCACACCTTGGGCGTCTCCCTGCCCTCAGGCGCCCGGCCATCTACTACTTTAGTACTGCATTTACTGTCTATCGTCGCATTCACAAAGCACCGCCACTGGCATGTAATGAGTCCATAACAAAAAGGAAAACCTCCATGCCACGTGCCCTGCCCCGGCTGCCACGCTCTTTGCTGGCGGTACTTTCGCTGAGCCTGACGCTAGGCATCGCCCAGGCTGACACGGCGCCGCTGTTCTCCGCCGACGGCTATCGCACCACGCACTATCGCAGCCCGACCCCGCAACAGGTCGAAGGCGGCCAGGTCGTCGACACCGCCACTTTGCAAAGCCTGCTGGGCCAGACGCCCAGGCCGGTGCTGATCGACGTCTATCGCCGCCAATGGCTGCAAGGTCATTTCATCGAAGACGAACCTCACAGCAACCTCCCCGGCAGCCTGTGGCTGGCCAACGCCGGCGACGGCGAACTGAGCCCGGCATGGCAGGACTACTTCGTGCGTAACCTGCAAAAAGCCACGGCCGGGCACCCCGACCAACCACTGGTCTTTTACTGCCGCTCCGATTGCTGGTTAAGCTGGAACGCGGTAAAACGCGCGAAAGCCTTGGGCTATACCAACCTGTATTGGTACCGCGACGGCCTGGATGCATGGCAGCAAGCCAACCTGCCATTGCAGCCGGCACAACCGGTGCCGTTCCCCTGAAATGCCTGTGTATGCGTGCCCCGCTCCATCCAATAAAAACAAGGTGAAAAGGCCATGTACAAAATTCTGATTGCCGACGATCACCCCCTGTTTCGCGAAGCCATCCACAATGTCATCAGCGATGGCTTCCAGGGCAGCGAGGTCATGGAGACCGCGGACCTTGAAAGCGCCCTGGCCCTGACCCAGGCGCATGACGACCTCGACCTGATCCTGCTCGACCTGAACATGCCCGGCATGCACGGCCTCAATGGCCTGATCACCCTGCGCAACGAGGCGCCGACCACGCCGGTGGTCATCGTTTCGGCCGAGCAGGAAAAGCAGATCGTGCTGCAGGCCATTACCTACGGTGCCGTGGGCTTCATCACCAAGTCGTCGCCACGCTCACAGATGATCGAAGCGATCGAGCAGATCCTCAATGGCAATGTCTACCTGCCGCCAGACATCATCCGCGCACAAAAAAGCAGCACCAGCCGGCGCCATAACGATGCCCCAAGCTTCCCACCGGAAATGCTCCAGGCCCTGACCCGCAAGCAACTGCTGGTGCTCGAGCGCATGACCAAAGGCGAATCGAACAAACAGATCGCCTACACGCTGGACATCGCCGAAACCACCGTCAAGGCCCACGTTTCGGCGATCTTGCGCAAGCTCAATGTGCACAACCGGGTACAAGCCATCCTCAGTGCCGGCGATATCGACTTTGCTGATTATCTGCGCCGTTGACCTGTTCCGGGGGCTTCGCGGGTAACCCCGCGAAGCGGCCAACCGCTATGCCACGCCACTGGCCAGCAGATGGCTCATCGCCGTCTTGAGTTTCATCGGCCTTACGGGCTTGTGCATCAGCGTGTGACCCAGCTCGCGGATCTGCTGCTTGAGATCGTTGCTGTAGTTGGCCGTGATCATCAGCGCCGGTAGCGGCTGGGCGCGGCGGGCATTGATCCGCGCTACGGCGTCGACACCATTGCAGTCATTGTCCAGGTGGTAGTCGGCAATCAGCAGGTCGGCCTCGGCGTGGTAGTTGTCCACCTGGCGCGCCAGGTCTTCCTCCGACAGCGCGGTGACCACCCGGCAGCCCCAACCTTCCAGCAAGGTACGCATGCCCGCACAAATCGCCGCATCGTTATCCAGCACCCACACCCGCGCCCCGCGCAGGCGTTCGAGCATCGGCTCGCAAATCGCCTGGCTCGGCTGGGCCTTGGGTGCAGTGGCGCTCAGCGGCACCTCGACAGCGAACACCGAGCCTTTGCCCAGCCATGACCGCACGCGAATCCGGTGGCCGAGGATGCCGGCGATCTTCTCCACGATTGCCAGGCCCAGGCCCAGCCCACGGTCCTGGTCCGGGCGCTGCACATCACCCCGCTTGAACTCCAGGAACATGTCTTCCAGGTGTTCTTCGGCAATACCGATGCCGCTGTCCCACACTTCAATCCGCACGCCACCGCGCTGGCGCCGACACCCCAGCACCACGCGCCCGCTGCGGGTGTAGCGGATAGCATTGCTGAGCAGGTTGCGCAGGATGCGCGCCAGCAGCTGGATGTCACTGCGCACGACGGCAGAACACCCCACAAAATGCAGCTCTAACCCTTCGCTACGCGCCACCTGGGCGTATTCGGCAGCCAGGTTGTCCATCAGTTCGTGGAGGGCAAACGGGGCGACATCGGCCTTGATCACCCCGGCATCGAGCTTGGAAATATCCACCAGGGTACCCAACAGGTTTTCCACATCCTCCAGCGAATTGCTGACATTTCGTACCAGGTGGGCAGCGTTTTGCGGTTCGTCGCGCTCGAGCAACGCACTGGTGAACAGCCGCGCCGCGTTCAGCGGTTGCAGCAGGTCATGGCTGACCGCCGCAAGGAACTTGGTTTTCGACAGGTTGGCCTGCTCGGCCTCGCGCTTGGCCTCGCGCAGACGCGACTCGGCCTGGCTGCGCTCTTCGATTTCGCGCAGCAACTGGTCGTTGAGGCTGGTCAGTTCGGCAGTGCGCTCGCGCACCCGTTGCTCCAGGTGCTGATAGGCCTGGTGCAACGCCTGTGCGGTGTTGCGGCGCTCGGTGATGTCGCGAATCAGCACGAAGATACCCACCACTTCGCCACTGGCCAGGCGGTTCGGTACGTAGGAACGTAGCATGTAGCGTTCCTGGCCGTTGATATTGGTCTCGGCAAACTCGAACGTTACGCTCTCCCCCGCCAGCGCCCGCGCCACGTAGCCTTCCAGGCGCTGGTAATGCTGCTCGCTGTGGGCCTCGCGCAGGCTCTGGCCCAGCATCACGCCATGCGGCCAGCAATACCATTCTTCGTAAACCTTGTTGGTGAATTCGTAGACCAGATCGGCGTTCAGGTAGGCGATCAGCGCCGGGACGTTGTCGGTAATCAGGCGAATCTGGTGCTGATGGGCCGTCTCGGCCCGCTGCCGGGCCTCGCTGAGCAGGCGGTTGACGGCCTTGAGCTCGGCCATGGCCTGGTTCAACGCATCGGTGCGTTCGCGCACCTGCTCGGCCAGCACCACTGAATGCTGGAACGCGGCGTATGGGTCGTTGCCCCGGGTCACGCCCGACTCGATGCGCTCGATCAGTGCGTCATTGATACGCTGCAGCTTGTGGTTCTGGTGCTGCAGCCGGGTCAGCTCGGCCTGCAGTTCAGCGACCGACAGGAGGCCGGTTGCGGGCAATGGCGACCCCGGTGAAGGTCTGGTTGATGTGCATGCCATTGAACTGTTCTCCGTAGGTGTTGAAGCCGATCACCCGTTGCTCGCGCAGGAACGCGCCGACCGGCTCCAGGCCGTGATGGGCCTCCAGTTCCAGCCGCCGCAGGAAACAATCACAACCGATGGTCAGCAGCAACGGTCCGAGACGCTGGTGCAGGCCATCGAACAGCTGGTGCAGGTTCGGCAACAGCGGGCCCGGGGTCATGGCCGTGAGCACGATGCCGTTCTCCACCGCGCAGTAGAAGCTCAAGCTGAGGTCAGGATGCATTTGCTGGATCGCCCGCACGTAGTACTGATCATGAATGCGCACGGCCAGCGGGTGGGCGGCGAACACCCGGTGATCGAGCGCAGCCACGGGCACACCAATGTGGCGGGCATATTCCTCGGCCGCCGGCTCGGCATTCAGTTCGAAAACCCGGCGCTGGGCGCTGTCGGCACCGGTGACCACCAGCTTTTCCTGGCGCGGCAGGATGTGATGCGTGGTGAACACTTCGAAGTCGAGCCAGGTGTTGACCAGCACCACCACGGCTGCGCCGTTGTGGAATGTACCGCCGTAATACACATGGGTGCGGTTCAGGTAGTTGTCGTCACCGGCCGAGCCGCCGAAGTGCGGGATATCCCCCAGGGCTGCGCTGAGTGCGGCAAGCACCATCTCCTCGCGGCTGGACAAGCCATCGAGCAGCGTGAGTGCAAAGCTGTGGCCCTTGATTGGCGCCAGGGTATTGCTGCGGCAGGTGCCGACCAGCCGCTCGACCATCTGCTGCGCGTCGATCAGGCTGAAGCGCTCCATCTCATCGATCAACGCGGTGGCGATCGAAAAGTGCCGGTGATCGAAGCCCACCGCCGTCACGCAATTGCGGCCGTAGCCCAGCGGGGTGATTTCACCGGCGCTGGTGCAGCCGACCAGGCGTATGCCACCAAAGTCCTGTTCCAATGCTTCGCCTAAAGCCTGCAAGTCGTATTCGGCGGAGCAGAAGAACAACACGAACCCCAGGTGCGGGTGCAGCAACTGCCGCGCCAGGTCCTGAGCGGCCAGCCGTGCGTCGGTAGCCTGCGACATGGCACTGACCACACCGTCGTTATGAGCCTGCTGCATCGTGGTCTCCGGCACGGGGTGGCTGAGTGATCAGTTTAAGGAGCGGGTGGCGGGTGACGAATGCTACTTGGGTAGCGGGTGGGCGGTTCCATGGGCGTAAAAGACCGTGTCATTCGGGGCCGCCTTGCGGCCCCGGCCACTTACCAGGTCAACACCGCGCCCACCGCAAAGGTATCGGTGTCTTCGTTCTGCGCACTGGTGTCATGCCCGTCGATGGAAAACTGGTTGTACTCGGCCACCAGTTTCAGGTTGTCGTTGATGTCATGGAACAGCGCCACACCCCGGGTCTCGTAGTCCGCGCCGCTGCCAACCGCACCGTTGCCATCGTCCTTGGTCTTGCCATAGGACAGCGCCACGCGGTTCTTGCCGAACTTGTACGAGCCCTGCAGCAGGTAGCCATCACTGTCGACATTGCGCAAAACCGGTTCGCCGGCATTGTTGGTGAAGAACGGGTTGATGCCTTTGGCCTGGAACCCCGAGCCGGTCAGCGACCAGCCGCCCATCTTTGCCTGCACCCCGTAACCCACCCCCTTGGAAGTGATCGTTTCTACCGTGGAGTCAGTATTGTCCGAGGTCTGGTAACTGCCGTTGACCCAGCTGTAGATCTGCGCCCCACCCAGGTCGAACTGGTAGGTGATCTCGCTCTCGGTGCGTGGGTTTTCCTGGTAGGCCTTTCCGGTCGGGCTGCTGTCGTTGGTGTCCACCGGGTCCATGATGCCCACCGCCACCCGCAGGCCCTCCATCACGGGCGTACGGTAGGTGATCTGTGAGGTAGGGAACGGGTATGGGTAGCCGCTGCCAATGTTGCCGAACGACACCCCGCCGCCGTCCACCAGCCCCAGGGTGTCGCTGACCTGGCCATAACCGGCCAGCAGTTCGTCGAGCAGGATGTTGGAACGGGCGAACAGCCCGAAGTCCTTGCCGATCAGCACCTCGCCCCACTCGGGGTTGGCCACCGTGCCGTAAAACTGGCGCACGTCGATGGCGGTGTCGGTGCCGTTGGTTTCACTGTCGTTGATGGTTACCCAGAACGAGGCACGCGCGCCGAGCTTCAGGTCATCCACCTGCTTGCCCATGTTGAAGCCGAGGTAGTTGGGCAAGAAGCCCATCTTCACCCGCGACTGGCGGCGGTCAAACTGCTCGCCCTCGCGATCGACCTCGCTGTTGACGTAGAAGGCGTTGATATAGCCATCGGTGGAAAACGTCGTCTGGTCCTTGTCGTACAGCATGATCTCGGCTTCGGCGACGCTGCTCAGGCCAAGCGCAGAAAAGCTGGCGATGGCGGCTGCGAGAAAACGAGGCGGCAGGTGCTTATTGTTGTTGTGCATGGCGCGCTCCAAACGGGGACGGGATGTCGGAGGCGATTATCAGAAGTGGGCAAATTGCCAGAAACGCTGCTTTGGCGTGGGGTGGCGAGTGCTTTGGGGCGGGAGGGTGTGGCCCGGTGATTTGGTCCCGGTACCTGCTTGGGTCTGGGTTCGAGACTTATGGCTTAGGCAGGAGTGGCAAGCGGGCATCCATACGATTGAATGAACCGGGGCCGCCTTGCGGCCCTTCGCGGGCTCGCCCGCTCCCACAATCTTTGGATATCCAAGATCCCTGTGGGAGCGGGCGAGCCCGCGAAGGGCTGCAAAGCAGCCCCAATTACATTGTCTGAGCGGAATCTCCTGGCTTCAGGAAGCCAGTGCCTGCGAACGCTGGCAAGCGGGCATCTCATAGCGATGCGGTTGCTGCCAGGCCAGCCGTGCCTGCACATCCACCACCGCGTCCTTCACCTTCTGCGCCCAGTGCTCATCCTTCGGGCACACCACCACCACGCGGAAACCGTGGTCGACCCCTTCCAGGCGCACACCTTCGGAATCATCTACGTGCAGATCGATATCAAAAGCCGAAGGCAGCTTGGAGGGTGAGTTTTCCAGCCCGTTCTGGGCCAGGATGTGCTGGTGCCGATCGCTGTTGACCACGCCATCGACATGAATGCCGTAAAGCATCAGCCAGCGGCGGATGTAAGCCGGGGTACGCCCCGAGGAGGTGTAGATCCAGATGCTGCAGCCCTGGCGGCGCAGGTCGCGGATCAGTTCGCGGGTGCCGCTGCGCAGGGGCTCACCCAGCCAGCGATGGACGAAACCTGGCAGCTTGCTGTCCTCGGCGGCAGCGTGTTCGGGCAGGCAGGCCAGCGTGTCGTCGATATCGAACGAAATGCGTACCTGGCCACGCTTGAGCTTGCGTTCGATGGCTTGCCGCCCTCGTGCGAACAGGGATGAACCTTGCATCAGCGGCTCCCCTCACAGGCAGGCACGGGCGTGCCGTTCAGGAAGAACTTGCCGGGCTCAGGCGCCTTCGCTTCCAGGAACGCGGCGTACTTTTTCTTGATCTTGGGGAGTTCGTACAAAGCCTTGACACCGTGTTTGGCGGAGTTGCGTATGACCGAGGACGGGTTGAAGTAACCCTCGGCGTTGTCCAGCGACAGCACGAATGGCGGTAGCCCGGCACGCATCAGCAAATAGCTGACAATAAGCGAACCCGTGCGGTTGTTGCCTTCGATGAACAGCTGCGGCTTGCTGAGGATCCGTACATACACACCCGCTGCCCGCTTCCAGATGGAATCGCTGCGGTACGCGCAGTACCAGTTGTACAAATCCTTGATGCCACCTTCCACGTTGTTGAAAAAGTGCGCTTCGGTTGCCGCAAGGTGCGGGGCGAATTCCAGGCGACGGGCCGGATCGCTGCCGCATAGCACGGTGGCATTGATTTCCAGCATCAGGTTCAGCTGTTGCAGGTCGAACAGGTCGATACCGCGAGCGACATAGTCGTCAATCAGCGCATAGCCTTCAACCACATTCAGCAGCACCTCGTCGGTAAACGGGTCCCGCGGTTCGGTGAAATGCTGGCTGAGTTCGGCAAAACGGCCCTGCACCTCGCGCAGTGCGCGCTCTACCGCTGACAGATCAAGACGATGCGTCGCTCGCATTGGTAATCCCGGGTAACACTTTAACGGAAGGTAACGCGGCCGGGTGTTGCAACCATCCTGGCTGCAACACCCGGCCACCTTGAGCTTGCATGGCTTAGCTGAACTTGCCGCTGATGTAGTCGCTGGTCAGCTGCTCGCGCGGGTTCTGGAAAATCTGCGCGGTCGGGCCCATCTCGACCAGGTAGCCGGTGCGGGTGCCCTGGGAAATATCCACCGAGAAGAACGCGGTGGTGTCGGCCACACGAATCGCCTGCTGCATGTTATGGGTCACCAGGGCGATGGTGTAGTCCTTTTTCAGCTCGACCATCAGCTCCTCCACGCGGCGGGTGGCAATCGGGTCGAGTGCCGAGCAGGGCTCGTCCAGCAACAGCACTTCCGGCTCGGTGGCGATGGCACGGGCGATGCACAGGCGCTGCTGCTGGCCACCGGACAGTGACAGCCCGCTGACCTTGAGCTTGTCCTTCACTTCGTCCCACAGCGCGGCGCCTTGCAAGGCGTGCTTCACGCGATCGCCCAAGTCGCCTTTGTAGCGGTTCAGGCGCAGGCCGAAGGCCACATTGTCGAAGATGCTCATCGAGAACGGGTTGGGCTGCTGGAACACCATGCCGATATAGCGGCGCACTACAACAGGGTCGACACCCTTGCCGTAGACATCTTGCCCAAGGAAGTGCACATGGCCTTCGAAACGGAAACCCTTCACCAGATCATTCATACGGTTCAAGCTACGCAGCACGGTACTCTTGCCGCAGCCCGAAGGGCCGATGAAACCGGTGATCTCGTTTTTCCTGATCGGCACATGGCTGTCACGCACGGCCATGAAGTTACCGTAGAAAATCTTGTCGAGCTTGCAGTCCATGACGATGGGGGCTTCGCTGACCATGGGAGCGGCTCTTTGCGCAGTGGATACGTTCAAGTTGGATGCTCCCTTTCTCAATACTTGGGCTTGCCGAAGACTCGGCTCAAAATGTTGATGACCAGCACGATCATTACCAGCACCAGCGAGGCCGCCCAGGCGAGCTCCAGCTGGTTGTCGAACGGCATGCCGGAGAAGTTGTAGATCAGTACCGCAAGCGAGGCTGTGGGGTTCATCACCGCCAGGTCGCCGTCGTGGTAGATCCAGTAGTTGCTGAACAACGCGGTGAACAGCAGTGGCGCGGTTTCGCCAGCGGCGCGAGCCACGGCCAGCATCACCCCGGTAAGGATGGCCGGCAGGCCGGTGGGCAGAACGATCTTCCAGATGACCTGGGCACGGGTGCAGCCCATGCCGTAGGCGGCGTCCTTCATGATCTTGGGCACCATCTTCATCGACTCTTCAGCGGTGAGCACCACGATCGGCAGCATCAATACCGCCAGCGCCACGCCGCCTGCCGGTGCCGAGTAGGTACCGGTGGTCATCACCACCAGGGCGTAGGCAAACACCCCGGCCAGGATCGAGGGCAGGCCAGTGAGCATCTTGGCGGCAAAGCGCGCAGCGTTGGCCAGCTTGCTGTCGGGGCCGAGCTCGGCCAGGAACACCGCTGCCAGGATACCGACCGGCACAGCGATGGCGGCGGCAATGCCGACCATGACGAAGGTACCGGCCATGGCGTTACCGAAACCACCGCCCATCTCGAAGCCAGTCGGCGGCAGCTCGGTGAACACTTCCAGGTTAAGGCGTGCCCCGCCGCGAGTGATCAGCATGTACAGCACGGAAATCAGCGGCACGCTGGCCACCAGTGCCGCGAACCATGCCAGGGTGGTCAATACCAGGCTGCGCAGGGCGCGGCCTTCCAGCTTGCGCTGCAGGCTGGGCAGCGCGGCTACAGGGGTCGTCAGGTCAGTCATTGTTTGTTACCACGCTGAGCGTAGAGCATGATCATCGAGCCGAGGACGTTCACCAGCAGGGTGATGAACATCAGTACCAGTGCCGCGTACATCAGCACTTCGACCTCGTTCGGGCCGGCTTCCGGGAAGTTCAGCGCCAACAGCGCCGCCAGGGTGTTGGCCGGTGCGAACAAGGACAGGGAGATGGTGTTGGCGTTGCCGACCAGCATGGCCAGCGCCATGGTTTCACCGAGTGCACGGCCCAGGCCGAGCACCAGCGAGCCGAAGATGCCGGTAGCCGCCGAGGGCACCATCACCTTGAGGATGGCTTCCCAGTGGGTGGTCCCCATGCCGTAGGCAGCCTGCTTGGTTTTCATCGGTACGCTGGTCAGCGCATCCTGGGAAACCGCCGCGATGGTCGGCAGGATCATGATCGCCAGTACCAACGCCGCAGGCAGCAGGCCTGGGCCACTCAGGGAAGTGCCGAAAAACGGGATCCAGCCCAGCTCGCTGTTCAGCCAGGCGGTCAGCGGGCGAATCGCCGGGATGACCACATAGATGCCCCACAGGCCGTACACCACGCTGGGGATGGCGGCGAGCAACTCGACGATGGTGCGAAACACCGCGGCAAGCTTGGCCGGAAGGAAATCCTGGGTCAGGAAAATGGCCATGCTGACGCCGAAGAAACCGGCGATCAACAGGGCGATCAAGGCGCTGTACAGCGTACCCCAGATCGCTGGCAGAATACCGTACTTGCCTTGGTTAACGTCCCAGACGCTGCCGAACAACACGTCAAAACCGTGCTTTTCAATGCCGGGCAGTGCCTTGCGGCCGACTTCGTAGACCAGCGCGAAGACCAGCGCCAGTACCAGCACCACGCCAATGCGCGCAAGCGCACGGAAGGTGCGATCGACCAGAAAGTCTTTCGCAGACGGTGGCTGGCACGCGGAGTCGGGGTTATCCGGTATGGCAAAAGGAGTGTTCATTGGCGAGTTCCGGGACAAGGGACAAACACCCCCGGCATGGCTTCATGCCGATACCGGGAGCGCCTGGGTATTACTGGATGTTGGCGGACGCTTTACGCACCTGGTCGACTACCGACGGCGGCAGCGGGATGTAACCCATCGAGTCGGCGATGGTCTGGCCTTTGGTCAGGCTGTACTCGACCATTTCACGCATGGCCTTGGCTTTTTCCGGGTTGCCGTTGTCCTTGCGGAAAATCATCCAGGTATAGGAAGTGATCGGGTAGGACTTGGCACCGTCCGGGTCAGGCAGCCAGGCCACCAGGTTTTCCGGCATGTTCACCGCAGCCAGTGCTTCGGCACCGCTCTCGGCATTCGGCACGACGTATTGGCCAGCCTTGTTCTGCAACATGGCGAAGTCGACCTTGGCCAGCTTGGCGAAGCCGTACTCGATGTAGCCGATGGCGCCCGGGGTCTGGCGGACGGTGGCGGTTACGCCGTCGTTCTTCGGCGACTTGATGAACTTGTCGGTGGCCGGCCAGTTGACGGTGTTGCCTTCGCCCAGCCCTTGCTTGAAGTCAGCGTTGATGGCCGACAGGTGCTTGGTGAAGACGGCAGTGGTGCCGCTGGAGTCGGCACGCACGACCACGGTGATCGGGGTGGCAGGCAGCTTCAGGTCAGGGTTGGCCGCCGCGATTTGCGGGTCGTTCCACTGGGTGATCTTGCCGAGGAAGATATTGGAGTAGACGTCGCGCGGCAGCTTCAGCCCTTTAGGGTTACCCGGCAGGTTGTAAGCCAGGACGATTTCACCGGCGGTCATTGGCAGCAACTGCACGCCTTCGCCAACCTTGGCAATGTCTGCTTCGCTCATGGCCGAGTCGCTGGCGGCGAAGTCGACGGTCTTGTTCAGGAAGTCCTGAACGCCCGCGCCGCTGCCCTTGGACTGGTAATCGACGGTGACGCCAGCCGTGTTCTTGCTGAAGTCCTTGAACCAGGTCAGGTAGATCGGTGCAGGGAAGCTGGCGCCCGAACCGGTCAACCGAACGTTTTCTGCAGCAAAGGCTGCCGAGGTGGCGCAAAGGGAAACGGCAACGGCGAGTGCAGCAGACTTCATCAGGCGTTTCATCAAAATGTGCTCCATGTGATGGCCGGCACACTTTGCATCAGCTGTGTTACAACTTTGTGACTATTGAATGGCAGGCCGCGCGGTAGAGCTTATCGACTGTGCCATCAGGCGCCGAGCTGGAACCCTGAAACGGCTCCGGCCTCAACGCTAACGCTTGAATCTGCCGATTGGATGACGGCCGTACGAGGCCAAAGCACCGCTCGCCCATTAGCCGGCACTTTTTAGACGCGCAGGGTTTCAACCGTTCAGGCAAACCGGCAAGCGCGAAGACCCTGTAACGCAGCACCAGGAACAACAACCTGGCCACTGCAGGCGATCAACCGATGCCGGCAAGACCTGCATCACCGGCATCCGCACAGCGGTTGCGGCATGCACATTCGAACTCGGCTTGGGCACGGGTGGAAAAGTTCAGGCTCAGACGCATCTTGTCTTGGGTGTCGTAGAGGTCGTAACCCTCCCCCAGTGCGGCGGGAAAGCCAAGCCGCCGAGGATAAGCCTCTTTCTTGAGTGGCACTGCGGGAACCACAACGAAGCGTGTCTGCATGATCATCCCCTTCGGCAGTGCTTAAGTATTAGTACTGCTATGTGAAAGCATCAAGATGACTCATGCAATATTTTGGTTCAGCCGCCTATTCTCGCGGTGATGAGTAAACAGAATCCCAGCAGGCAAATGACCCCGATGCCATAGAACAACGTTCTCCAAGGCTGCAAACCGCGCAGGTAGGCCAGCGTGTGCAGGATCCTGGCAACCGTGAACACCACACTCAGCCACAACACCGGTAGCGTGGCGGCTTCCAGCGCAACAGCCAGCCCGCCGAGGGCAAAGAACAGGGGAATGTTCTCCAGGTCGTTGGCCCATACCTTGGCAGCCCGTATCACCTGCGGGCGTTCTGCGGCCTGGGCGACGCGCCCGAACACGGCAGCGTCCTCCGGGTTGGTGAACGCGACGAAGCGCAAGCGGTGATAGCCCTGATAGCAGGAAACCAAGAACATCTTGAGAAACAGCACCACCACACACAGCGCATAGGCCTGCAAGGCACTGCTCATGGCTGGCGCCCCTCGGCAACGCCTCTGATCACCAGGTACAGCAACGGCCCCAGCGAAACGAACACGACGGTCAGCAGCAGGTAAGGCAGCACCGCGATCCCGGCGCTGGCGCGCATGCGGTTGTCTCTCACCATCCAGCAACCGGCCAGCCCGGCCATCAGGTACAGGTCGGTGACCACCTGGGCCGTGTCCGGCTGCGCCAGCAGTGCCAGCCCGAATGCCAGCAGCGATTGCTCGGCAATCAGCATGGTCCAGCCGGTATACAGCGAAAACAGCACCAGTATTGCCAGCGCGCAGATACGCAAGCCCATATAGCTCTCCTTGATAGGGTTTGCCGGCACAGTAGTGATAGGGTTGCTTGCACTCAATGACCCGTGAGGTCATGGACATTGCACTCAAGGACGATCAGGGCAACGCATGAATCAGCATCTGTTCCATCGCAGCACCCCTGCCCCGCACATCTCAGCGGGCCAGCATCTTCGCGAACTGCGCCGTCAGGCCAACCTCAGCCAGCTGGAGCTGGCGCTGCTGACGGGGCTGTCACAGCGTCATCTGAGCTGTGTGGAAACAGGACGCGCCAAGGCCAGCCCAGGCACGTTGCATGCCCTTCTCTCGGCCCTGGATGCGCCGCTGGAGCGGTGCAACGATGTGTTCGTTGCTGCAGGATACGCGCCCCGCTACGCCGCCACGCCACTCGATGCGCCTGAACTGGCCTTGGTGAATACTGCCATCGAGCATATTCTGCAGGTGAACAACCCCGCTCCGGCGATTGTCATCGACAGCCACTGGGACGTCATCGCCGCCAACGCCAGTACCGGGCTGCTGCTGGCGATGGCCGGTGTCAGCGCACAGCCGGCAACCGGCCTCAACCTGCTGCAGACACTGCTGTGCCCCGGTGGCCTGGGTGATCACCTGGCCAACGCGCCGGAAATCCGCGCTGCAGCCTGGCAACGTGCATCCAGGGAGGCCGCAGGCAATCCGGCACTGGCAGCGCGCTTGCGCGACTTGCCGGCCCCCTCGAGCCCGTGCCTGATGACGACAGCCACCCCTCTGCTGCTGACCCGCGTGAACACCCCGTATGGCGAGTTGCGGTTCCTGTCCACGTTCACCACCTTTGGCATGCCGCAGGATGTCACCGTGCAGTCACTGCGCATCGAACACCTGATCCCCGCCGACCCACAGACCCGGCAAAGAATGCTGGCAGCGTTCGAGCAATGGTCGGCCGTTACAGCGTGAACGTCAGGGTCTGGCCAAGGAACCTGGCGCTGACCTGGTGGCCTGTTTCATGCAGGTCGAACGGCTGGCACATGGCCCCGGTGGTCACCACATCCCCGGCCTTCAAGGTCTGGCCACGCTCGGCAGCGTGCGCGTACAGGTGAGCCAGCGACACCAGCGGGTCGGTGGCCGCATCGCCAGACAAGCCACCGGCGCGTCGTTGGCCATCCACATGCACCTCGGTGGTTTCGGCCAGGTCGGCGAGCAACGCCACATTGATACCGGCGCCCAGGCTATTGCCGACCACCAATGCTTCAAACCCCACGTTGTCAGCCACAAAACTTGGCCAGCCGACAGCCTTGCGGTCGACAAAGCGCGAACGCACTACTTCAAAGGTGACGCACGTGGCGCGAATATCCTCACTCACCGGTACGCGCCCGGCTTGCGGAGGAATATCCCGGTCCAGCACGAAGGCAATTTCGCATTCGATGGTCACCGGCGTAACCGCTGGCAGCTGGATATGTGCGCCATCGGCATGGCAACGCCCCGCTTCCAACTGGCCAATCAAGGGCCGCGACAACTTGCCTGCACGCATGCCAGCTGGGCTGCCGACGCCCAGCTTCCACCCGGCGCGCGGGCCTGCGGCAGCAGCAAACAACTGGTCCTGGCTGTCATAGCCTTGTTTCAATGTCTCGGGCTTGAGGCTGGCGGGCAGTTCCGTCAGCAGGTCACCGCTGCGCCAGTGTTGCAGTAGCAAGGCTGCAGTGCGTTGGTGTACGAAGAGCGAACGGTTCATCAAGACCTCATTGAGATAGGCGATGGCGGGCAACAGATGCTATGGCCTGAAATTGATAATGATAAATATATTGTCATGATGCCCATCATCACAAATTGTTATTTAACTGCCTGATGAAATCCGCCTGCAGGTGCATGCTCAGCAATCAGTGGAAACCGGCTGCTTCAACAACAACACATAAGCCATCGCAGCAACCGCGGCCACGGCAGCACTGATCAGGAATGCCGAAGCGAAGGACCCGGTCTGCTGAATGCTGAACCCGGTCACGATGGGCGCCACAGAGCCTGCCAGGTAGCCGCCGAAGTTCTGGATCGAGCCAAACGAGGCCACGCGCTGGCTATCGACCACGGTGTTGGCGATCATCCATGCGGTAGAGCTGGCCATGTTCACGCTGAACAGTGCGCAACACAGCAGCGCCACACTGAGCAGAAAGCCGCTACCGAACGACAGGGGAACGGTGAATGCGGCCGCCGCGAACAACGCAGTCACGACAACCCGCTTGCGGCTACCCAGCACACTGGCACCGTGCTTCACCAGGCGGTCGCAGATGCGGCCCGCGACAATGGTGCCCAACGCGCCGAACACATAGGCCAGCGAAACCACCCAGGCGGTCTGGTACAGGCTCAAGCCATGCTCGCGCTCGAAGTAGCCCGGCAGCCAGGTCAGGTGCAGCCACAGCATGTAGATCACCCCCATGAAGCCCAGTACTGCGCCCCAGGTGCTCTTGTGGCGGAACAGTTCGGCCCACGCCGCCAGTTGTGCCTGCACACTGGGCCTGGCGCTTGGCACCGCCTGTTTATGCGCCTGGGCCGCCAGCAGTTGCTCACGCGCCTCGGCAGGCAGTTCAGCCAGGTACCGCGCCTTGCTTTTGTAGAAGGCGAACCAGCAGGCGGCAACCAGAATGCCGAACACTCCGGTGACGATGAACATGCCGCGCCAGCCCCAGGTGACCATCAGCAGCGTCAGCAACGGCGGCGCCAGACACGGCCCGATGCAGGTCGATGACAGCACGATGCCGGTCGGCGTCCCCCGCTTCTCGGCCTCGAACCACTCTGCCAGCGCCTTGGCCGCCGACGGGAACATCGGCGCCTCGCCAATCCCCAACACCACCCTGAGCCCGATGAATGCAGAAAAACTGTTGATCAGGCCAGAAGCCGTCTGTGCCACCGACCAGCCCAGCAGGGCCGCCCCCAGCGAAATCTTGCTGCCCAGGCGGTCGATGATCATGCCCAAGGGCAGTTGCGAAAAGGCATACGCCAGGGAAAACGCCGACAGCAGAATGCCCATCTGTGACGGCGTGATGCCCATGTCGCGCTGGATGGACGTATTGGCAATCGACAGCGCACTGCGGTCGATGTAGTTGATGATGCCGATCACCAGCAACAGGCTGACGGTGATGAGCTGGTACTTTCTGAACGGGTTCGAGCTGGCGACCGCTTCAGGTTCGCGGGCGAGCCCGGGTTGCGCATATTTGGTATTCATGGGCGTTCACTTTTGTTGTTATTGGTTGAACAGCACGGCTTACATCGACGCTTCAAGCAGCCACTGGTAGTCCTCGGCAGATGCCTCACGTGGGTTGGTGCGGTGGCTGTGATCGGCCAACGCACCCTGGACGATGCGCGGGAACAGGTCCGGGTTGACATCCAGTTCGCCAAGGCCGGTCGGCAGGCCCAGCGTACGGGTCATGTCGCGAATGGCATCTTCGATCTGGCTGTCATCGGCCAGCCCCATCGCCTGGGCGATGCGTTGCATCTTGTGTTCGCTCACCACCGTTTCGGCCGTGCGGTTGAAGCGGATGACGGCAGGCAGGAAGATCGCATTGAGGGTGCCGTGGTGCAGGCGCGGGTTGATCCCGCCCAGCGCGTGGCTAAGGCTGTGCACGCAGCCCAGGCCTTTCTGGAAGGCCAGCGCACCTTGCAGCGATGCGCTCATCATGTTGATGCGCCCGTCCAGGTTGCCCGGCGCGCGGGTGGCTCGTTCGATGAAGCGCCAGGCCCGCCACAGGCCGTCCAGGGCAATGCCGTCGGCAGGCGGATTGAACGCAGGTGCCATGAAAGTTTCCAGGCAGTGGGCAATCGCGTCCATGCCGGTGGCAGCCGTGAGGTGTGCCGGCAACCCGAGGGTCAGTGCCGGGTCACAGATGGCGGCCTTGGGCACCACATGGGGCGAGATCACCCCCACCTTGCGCCCGTCATCGAGTATCAGGATGGCACCGCGCCCGACCTCGCTCCCCGTGCCGGCTGTAGTCGGCACGGCAATCACCGGCGCAGTTGCCGGGGTGATCCGGGCCAGGCCGCCCTCGATCACCGCAAAGCCCTTCAACGGGCCGTCGTGCCGGGCACACACAGCCACCCCCTTGGCCAGGTCGATTGCCGAGCCACCGCCAATGGCGATGATGCCATCACAGCCATATGCCTTGAACATGGCCACGGCCTCACGCACGGCATGCTCGTTGGGATTGGGTGGCGTACCGTCGTAGATCGGCAGTTGTGCCGTGTCGCTGGCGAAGGTGTTCAACGCTGCATCGACGATACCGGCGGCACGCACGCCACGGTCGGTCACGATCAAAGGCCTGGTTATACCAATGCGCTCACATTCGGCGGGCAGGCAGGCAATGGCACCGATATCGAATTGGATCTGGGTGATGTAGTTGATCAGGGACATAAGGCTTGGCAGGCTCCTGGCTTTATTGTTCTGGGCGTTTCAGCGGCACTGGATGCGACACTGTGCAGCGCCAGTATAGGAATGCGCGGCTGGCCATGGTATTGAGAACAATCCATATCGGTATAACCAAGACGAATACCAGATGACCCCATCGCTCAATTCGATCATGTCCCGCCTGCACGCCCGCCACCTGCGCTTGTTGATCGAGTTGGACGAGCACCGCTCGCTGCTCGGTGCAGCAAGCAGCGTCGGGCTTACCCAGCCTGGTGCCAGCAAGGCCTTGCAGGAAATCGAAACCACCTTCGGCACTGTGCTGTTCAACCGCACCAACCGAGGCCTGGAGCCCACGGCCGCCGGACACTGCGCCATCCGCTACGCACGCCTGTTACAGACCGATATCGCCAACCTGCGGCACGATCTAGATGCAATCCTGCGTGGGGTCGGCGGCCGGCTGGCTGTGGGGGCGATCATGGGCGCGGTGCCGTTGCTGATGAAGGCGGTGTCACAGCTGGCCAGCATCCAGCCACAGATGTCGTTCGAAATCATCGAAGACACCAGCCAGTCGCTGCTGACGCAGATCGAGAGCGGCCGCCTGGACATCGCCCTGTGCCGCACCAGTGTCAGCAATACGCCGCAGCTGTTCGCCAGCACCTTTGTCCAGGATGAGACACTGGCGGTCATCGCCAACATCGACCACCCGCTCAAGCATGCGCCAAGCCTGAGCCTTGCCGACCTGGCCGAGAGCCGCTGGATCGTCTACCGGGCCAACATGCCCATGCGCGTGCAACTGGAGCGCGAATTTCACGATGCCGGGCTGCGCTTCCCGCTGCACCTGGTTGAAACCACTTCGATCCTGGCGACCTTGTCGCTGTTGCAAAACCGTCCTGACTTCGTTGCGCTGGTGTCGATCGACGTGGCCCAGCAATGTGCAATGAATCAACAGGTCAGCATACTGCCCTTGAGCATGGCCTCGGTCAGCGACCCCTACGAGTTGGTAACCCGTAAAGGCAGCCAGGCAACACCGGCCATGGACACGCTCACCGAACTGCTGCTGTTGCAGGGCCGACAGCGCTGCGACAGTTAATGCGGTTTCATGGCAGAAGCCACTGGGAAATCTGGGCTGAGAGGCTGAGGGTCAAGACAGTAATGAGGCGGCCCGCCAGCCCTGGGTAATCAGCCTTTCAGCTACACCGGCAGTGCTGTTGCCGGCATGACCTGCCGCTACACCTACACGCCATTGACCCAGATCAAGCCCTCGCGCCGGGTTCGCGCGACGATGGCTGCACGCAAGGAATGACTCAAGCACCGCCAGGCGCACAGTGCTCAAGGTTTACCGCTTGATCGCTGTGCGCGGCCTTGGCCAAGGAGCCCCACATGAACCCGATGAAACACATACTGGTTGCCACCGACCTTTCCCCACATGCCCGCAACGCCGCTGAGCGCGCGGCCTACCTGAGCGATGCGCAACAGGCCTCGCTGGACCTGCTCTACGTTGCCAACCCGGCACCCTTCGAGCGCCTCAAACAGTTGGTGACGCCTGATGACGATCTGTTGAAACGCGTACTGGATTGCGCAGGCGAGAAAACCCACGCACTGGCAGCGCTGCTGTTCCAGCGTTACGGTATCTCCGCTGGCGTACAGGTCGCCAGCGGCTCGGTGATCACGGAGATCAACCGGGTGGTGCAGGACAAGCACAGCGACCTGCTGGTGTGTGGGGCCAGGGGCCAGAGCGTGGCGCGGCGCCTGCTGTTGGGTTCAACTGTGCAGAAACTGCTCAACCGCATGCCCTGCCCTTTGCTGGTGGTCAAGCCGGCCCCTCGTGATGCCTACCGTACCGTGCTGGTGCCAGTCGATTTTTCGTCCGTTTCACTGCGCACCCTCGAATTGGCCAAGGCCATTGCCCCGCAAGCAGAGATCATTCTGCTGCATGTGTACGAAGCCCCGTTCGAAGCCAGCGTGCGCTTCGCCCACCTCGACCACGACACCCTCACCCACTACCGCAATGTCATCCGCAAGGATGCACAAGTACAGCTCGCGGCGCTGAGTGAGGCTGCCGGCCTGGCCGATGCACGGCAGATCCTGGTGCACGGTGACCCTGGCTGGCGCATAGCCGAGCAGGAACAGGAGCTGGAGTGCGACCTGATCGTGGTCGGCAAGCAGGGGGCAAGCGCGCTGGAGGAACTGCTGGTGGGCAGCGTCACCAAGCATGTACTGAACGAATCGCAGTGTGATGTGCTGGTCTCGCCATAGCATACCGTGCCTGCCGAGCACGCTGCTAAGCGCCCTCGGCAGGCGCCGCTGTGCAAGCGTCAGCCATGCCCTTGCACGTTCTGCGCTTGCCTGCGGTAGCTGGAAAGCGAAAAACCGGTCTGACGTTTGAAATAGCGGCACAGGTAAGACGCGTCGGCAAAATTGAGCGCATCGGCAATTTGCCCGACAGCGTCATTACTGTAGGAAAGCAGTGCCTTGATTTCCAGGGTCACCTGCCGATCGATCAAACCTTTCGGGCTTGCATTGAAATACACCTTTGTCAGTTGCGACAGATAGAACGGGGTGATGTTAAGCGCGTCGGCATAGAACTTAACCTCGCGCTGCCGGGTGCTGTGTTTGCCTACCAGCTCCCAGAATCGCCAACTCAGCGCTTCCTTGCGGCTGAACGCCCTGCCTGCTGTCGGTAACACGGGAAGCTGCTCGGCAATCTTCAGGAAAAGGTTCTGCAGCTGGTTGCGCAGCATGATGTGCTGATAAGTGGCACAGCACCGCACAATATCGCGCATCTGCCTCAGCCACCCTTCCAGCAGCGGCCTCTCGCTTTCGGCAAGTACACAGTGCGGATGGTCGTGCAGAAAGACGAACAATGAATTGGGCAGTGGGTAGGCGACCTCGGCAGCAAGTGCTTGTGGTATCAGGCAGAAAAACACCTTGAAGCATCGTGAGCGACATTTGAGCAAGGCTATGGTGTCTTCGGCCAGCACCAGCACATCTGCGCGCCTGACAGCATGTTCTTTGAAGTTCAGCGTGAAACGGGCAGCCCCGGACAGGCACACAAGCAGTGTCAGATAGGCATGACCGAATGACAGTGGCGCCCCCTGCCCATCGGCAAGCGTGCTTTCACCTGTCTGGATCGGATCACCAGCCGCGTAAAGTTTCGGAATGTGATGCATCGTACTCGGTACCACCACCAGATAGAGCCAACAGCCTAACATCAAGCACCCGCGCAGTTTCGAAAAGTACCGATAATGCCAAGTTAGTGACGTTTACCGCGTGGCCAGTCGGCCATACGCTGGCCCACGGACCAGACACGAGTACAGGACATGAAATTGGAAACCGAACGTTTGCTGCTTCGCCCTTGGCTGGAGAGCGACGCTGCTGATTTGTACGAATATGCCAAGGACGAGCGCGTCGGTCCCGTTGCGGGCTGGCCTGTGCACACCAGTGTGGAGCACAGCCGCGAGGTCATTCGCGAAGTGTTCAACCACCCCGAAGTGTACGCCCTTGAACTCAAGCAGAATCAACGTGCCGTAGGCTGTGTCGGCCTGCTGACTGGCAGTAACAGCAACTTCGAGATCAGTGAACAAGAAGGTGAAATTTCCTACTGGATCGGGGTTCCCTACTGGGGCAAAGGCCTGGTTCCGGAGGCTGTGCGGGAAGTCATGCGCCACGCCTTCGAAACCCTGAAACTGCAGGCGCTGTGGTGTGGCTACTACACTGACAACAGCCAGTCACAGGCTGCCCAGGCGAAGTGTGGCTTCCGTCATCATCACACCGAAGAAAACAAGCACAACCGCTTTCTCGACGACTATCGTACTGAGCACATCAGCCGCATCACCTACCAGCAGTGGGTGGAGGGTGAGCAACAGCAAAAGTAGCCGACGGAGACGCCCGTACGGTGCGTTCGATCACTCGCTGGGCACCCCGGTATACGACGCAGGAAAGAGAAGCTGACGCTGCAGGCTGCAAATTGCCATGGCCTGCACCGGTGCGGTACCGGTAGGGCGTAGTCGCTGACAGCGCGCTCTCCACAAGACGTTTCATCGATTGCCCTGATGATTACTATCGAGCGGCCTGCCTGTCGGCCAGGCAAGGCCGCCTCTACAATCCCCTGCAAATCCCCCCGCTCCTGCGCCTGCTACAGGCGAGATCCCTCATGGAACCTAACCCATGCCAAGCAACAGCCAGGCCCCTCGCGGCCTTCCCGAACACAGCCAACAAAGCGTGACCCAGCAATGGCTGGCAATCCTCTCGGTAGCCGTGGGTGCTTTCGCCCTGGTCACCAGTGAGTTCCTCCCGGTGGGGGTGCTGAACGATGTGGCCAGCGACCTGGGCATCAGTGCAGGCCTTGCCGGCCTGATGGTGACCCTGCCCGGCATCATGGCTGCGTTAGCCGCCCCGTTGATTTCCGTAGGCGTCGGCGCGCTGGACCGGCGCTACCTGCTGATCGGCCTGACGCTGATCATGATCATCGCCAACGCCATCGTGGCCTACGCCGGCGACTTCAACCTGCTGTTGGTCGGCCGTGTGCTACTGGGTATCAGTATCGGCGGCTTCTGGGCGACAGCCATCGCCCTCAGCGGCCGCCTGGCACCTGACGGGATGGGCGTAGCCAAAGCCAACTCCATCATCATGGCGGGCGTAACCCTGGCGACGGTAGTGGGCGTGCCTGTCGGCACCTGGCTGAGTGGCCTGATGGGCTGGCGCATGACGTTCCTGGTCACTGCACTGGTAGGCGTACCGGTGCTGCTGGCTCAGGTCTTCCTGCTGCCGCGGCTGATGCCGGAAAAGGCCATTCGCATCCGCGACCTGCCGGCGTTGTTCATCAACCCGCAAGCACGGGTCGGTTTGATCGCCGTGTTGCTGATCGGCCTGGCGCACTTTGCGGCGTACACCTACGTCGCACCGTTCTTCAAACAGAATGCCGGCTTTGACGGGCCTACGATCGGTTCATTGTTGCTGCTGTATGGCGTGGCCGGCTTCATGGGCAACATCTTCGCCGGCTTTGCGGCCAACCGCAGCGTGCGGCATACCCTGATGCTGGTCGCGCTCATGATCGCAGTCAGCACCGCCCTGTTCCCGCACTTCGCCACCGGCATGACAGGTGCCGCGATGCTGATCGCACTGTGGGGCTTTGCCTTCGGTGCGTTCCCGGCCTGTGCCAATATCTGGATGTTTGTCGTGGCGCCCAAGGATGTCGAACGTGGCATGCCGCTGTTCGTGGCCCTGTTCCAGGTGATCATTGCCGTGGGCTCGTTCTTCGGCGGGCAAGTCGTGGACCATCTGGGCACTGCGGTACTGCTGAGCCTGGCCACGGCGCTGGTGGGCTGTGGCTTTGTCACCGTGCTGGTGCTGGGGCGCAACGTCAGTAACGATCTGGCGGCGCAGCCAGGCTAAGCAGCCGCCCAGGGCGGCTGCGCAAAGCTTGAGGCCGTGAAACCGAGGCGCCTGCTTCGCGGGCAAGCCCGCAGGTGCCGTACGGCCCCAGGCGCTTGCATTAGCTGCAATCGCCCCGCTCGGGCTGGCGCGGTTGCCTGGCGCACATCACCTGAACCTCGGCGCCACGGGCCCTGGCCAGCAGCTCCTCGGTGTCATCGCCACCGGGCAAGGCAAGCAACAGGTCAGGGGGGCTGTCGTTGAGCATGAACAGGTTGCGCAAGCGTTCGGCCTGCTTGCCGTGCAGCTGCCAGTTTGGCGGGTAACGCACCAGATCGGCGCCATGCTCGCGCGCCCAGCTTTCGATTTCCCCTCCAAGAAACTGGCTGCCGCCGTGGATCAACACCCGGATCGGCCGCTGGCGCTGGACGTCGTCCAAGGCCTGGCGGCAGCGTCGGGTGTCGGCGTAGTTGCGTCCTGCACAAATCAGTACTCGCATGGTCTGCTCTCCTTGCATCGCTCAGAACCACTGGCCGAAACGGCGGATATAGAGGGTCTTCATGGCTTGGGCAACCACGCAGTAGCCCAGCAGGGTGGCGGCCAGCCAAGGGAAGTACTCCCACGGCAGCGGCACCAGGCCAACCATCGCGCCCACCGGGGAGAACGGGATATAGATACCCAATGCCATGACCAGCCCCGTTGCCAATACCACCGGCAATGCAGCGGTGCTCTGGAAGAACGGTACCTTGCGAGTGCGCAGCATGTGCACTACCAGCGTCTGTGACAGCAAGCCCTCGATGAACCAGCCCGACTGGAACAGCGCCTGCATTTCGACGCTGTTGGCGGCGAACACGTACCACATCAGGGCGAACGTGGTGATGTCGAAGATCGACGACGTAGGACCTATCCACAACATGAAGCGGCCGATGTTGCGGGCATCCCATTTGCGTGGCTTGCTGAGGAACGCCTTGTCCATGCGGTCCCAGGGCAGCGACAGCTGGGAAAAGTCATACATCAGGTTCTGCAGCAGCAAGTGGATCGCCAGCATCGGCAGGAACGGAATGAACGCACTGGCCACCAGGACCGAGAACACGTTGCCGAAATTGGAACTGGCAGTCATGCACAGGTACTTCATGATGTTGCCGAAGGTTTCGCGGCCTTTGAGCACGCCCTCCTCGAGCACCATCAGGCTCTTTTCCAGCAAAATGATGTCGGCCGATTCCTTGGCGATGTCGGTGCCGCTGTCCACCGAGATACCGACGTCAGCATCGCGCAGGGCGGCGGCGTCGTTGATGCCGTCGCCAAGGAAGCCCACGGTGTGACCATTGGCCTGCAGGGCCTTGAGCACCCGTGATTTCTGCAGCGGGGTGAGCTTGGCGAAGACGGTGCGCTCCTCCACCTGAAGCTTCAGGGTGGCGTCGTCCATGCCCTCGATGTCCTGGCCGAGCAACGGCTGGCCTGGCGCCAGGCCCACTTCACGGCAGACCTTGGACGTGACCACCGGGTTGTCGCCGGTCAGTACCTTTACCTGCACGCCCATGTCGCGCAAGGCGGCGATGGCCGGGCCGGCCGTTTCCTTGGGTGGGTCGAGGAAGGTCAGCAAGCCCTGGATGACCAGATCGCGCTCATCTTCGGTGTGATACTGCGCCTTGCCTTCGGCCGCCGGGATCTCCCGGGTGGCAACCATCAGCACGCGGAAGCCGTCCTGGTTGAAGGCATCGACACTGGCCATCAACTGCTGACGGCGGCACGGATCGAGGGCAAAGACCTTGTCGCCTTCCTGCACATGGGTGGCGATGGCGAGCATTTCCTCGACCGCCCCTTTGCTTACCAGCAGGTGATCGCCCAAGGCATTCTTCACCACCACTGACAGGCGGCGGCGGATGAAGTCGAACGGCAGTTCGTCGACCTTTGCGTAGGCATAAGGCGCCTGAAACTGGCGGTCCTGGCCGGCGAAATGAAGCACGGCCTGGTCCATCAGGTTGCGGATGCCGCTTTGGTGATGGCTGTTGAGCCAGGCCAGCTCAAGGATGTGCTTGTCGGTTTGGCCGTCGAAGCGCACAGAGTGCTCGAGGATGATCCGATCCTGGGTGAGCGTACCGGTCTTGTCGGTGCACAGCACGTCCATGGAGCCCAGGTTCTGGATGGCGTTCAGGCGTTTGACCACCACCTTGCGCCGGGCCATGGCCACGGCGCCCTTGGCCAGGTTGGCGCTGACGATCATCGGCAGCATTTCCGGGGTCAGGCCCACTGCCACGGCAAGTGCGAAAAGGAAGGCATCACCCCAGTCGCCTTTCACCAAACCGTTGATCATGAACACCACCGGCACCATCACCAGCATGAAGCGGATCAGCAGGCTGCTGACGCTGTTCACGCCGCGGTCAAAAGCGGTCTGGCTGCGCGAACCGGCAATGGCCTTGGCCAGCGAGCCAAAATAGGTGCGTCGGCCGGTCGCCACCACCACGGCGCGGGCGCGGCCACTGACCACATTGGTCCCCATGAAGCAGATGTTCGGCAACTCGAGCAGGTTGTCCTGATGTGCGCCATGCTCGGCGGCCGACTTCTGCGCGACATTACCCAAGGTGTCGTACTTTTCGACCGGCAACGCTTCGCCGGTGAGCACGGCCTGGCTGATAAACAGGTCGCGCGCTTCAAGCAGGCGGATATCGGCGGGAATCATGTCACCTGCAGAAAGCTGCACGATGTCGCCGGCCACCAGTTCGTCCATGGGCACTTCGCGCAGGCGCGGGGCTTGCCCGATCTGCTCGCGGCGCAACACCGTGGCAGTACTGCGCACCATTGCCTTGAGCGCGTCGGCAGCCTTGTTCGAGCGGTACTCCTGCCAGAAGCGCAGCAGGCTGCTGAGGCTGACCATGGTCATGATGATGATGACCTTGGTCAGGTCGGCGTCGTCTGCTTCGCCTGCACTGACCGGCAGCCAGTAGTCGGTGACAAAGCTGATCCCGGCCAGGGTCAGCAGAACATAGATGAACGGGTTGTTCAGGGCCTTGAGCAGCTGCACCAGGGCGTGGGGTTGCGGGTCGTGGGCAACCTGGTTGGCCCCATCGCGCGCCAGGCGCTTGGCGGCTTCGTGCTCGGTCAGGCCCTGTTCGCTGGCATCGAGGTTGGCGAGGGTGACCGCCAGGCCATTGCGCGCTTCACGGGCGGCGCGGGTGGACAGGCGGGTTTCGCGTTCGGCCTTGGCCGATGAGGTGTTACGGTGTTTGACAGTCATGTTGCTGTGCTCCTGCCGCTGCGGCGGCACGACACACAGACGTTTCACTCAGGCGGTGAACGAAGGCATGTCGGGTCGCTGAATAATGCTGGTTCTTTCCGACAGTTGTCTGTCCGCTGCCGAGAGTCGGAAGTTGTGTCGGCAGCGAACTTTCTACTCGCGCAATCCATGGTTTGATTCCTTTTCATAAACACAGGGCAATAGTTATCCCGCGAACTTTTAACGTGAAAAGTTCGAGCACAAAGATACCGTTCAATATCTTTTATTCAGTGAGAAGTGCGGGGGCTCAAGCGTGCATGAAGACGCGCCAGCACCCCGCAACTACTTGGGGGGTGCTGGTGGTGGTCAAGGTAGCCGTGCAGACGCCGCGGCCAGGCGCGGGCCTGCCGCGGCGCAAGGCACGCAGGCTGGCGATGTGAAACGAATGAAGTGAGGTTCATGAGCTTGCCTCCAACCGGCCAACACCGGCGGCGGCAAGTCACGGCGGAGCATCAGGCTCTGGCGCGGCTTGCCCGACCAGGGTGTCGGGACCGGTGTTCCGGTTCAAGTGCCTGACCCGGCCATTCGGCAGAGGTCAGGCAGCGACGAGATACTGTGTCCATTGAATTCTTCAGTGAAGGGAAAAAAGGCCCCGCGCTCGGGGCGGTCGAACTTTATTCAAGCGTAGTATCGAAGTCAACCCGCAAGGGGAACTTTAAATAAGTTTAACCTTATCTTAATGTTCCACGCAGGCGCAGCGCCTCAAACCTTGAACCGCCCCACCAACGCCGTCATCTCCCCCACCAGCCCCGACAACGCCTTGCTCGCCTCGCTGGTCTGCTGCGCACCCGCCGCGGAATGGTTGGACAGTTCGCGGATGTTCAGCAAGTTGCGGTCTACTTCCCGCGCCACCTGAGCCTGCTCTTCGGCCGCACTGGCAATGACCAGATTGCGCTCGTTGATTTCGCCGATCGCACTGTAGATGCCCTCCAGCACTTGCCCCGAGGCCAGGGTCACGTCCAGTGTCGACTGGGCGCGGTTGGTGCTGGCCTGCATGGATGCTACCGCAGCTTCGGTCCCCGCCTGCACGCTGCCGATCATCTGCTCGATTTCCTGGGTCGATTGTTGCGTGCGATAGGCCAGTGTGCGCACCTCATCCGCCACTACCGCAAAGCCGCGCCCGGCCTCACCGGCACGGGCCGCCTCGATGGCAGCATTGAGCGCCAGCAGGTTGGTCTGCTCGGACACCGAGCGGATCACTTCCAGCACCTTGCCGATGTCCCGCACCTGCCCCACCAACTGCTGCAGGTGCGCACTGCTGGTCTGGATTTCGCGGGTCATGGCTTCGGTGCCGTCGATGTTTTCGCTGACTTGCCGGCGGCTTTGCGCGGCCAGCTGGTTGGATTCACTGGTGGTTTGCGAGGTGGTGATCGCGTTGCGCGCAACCTCCTCCACTGCCGTGGTCATTTCGGTCACGGCAGTCGCGGCCTGCTCCAGCTCCTGCCCCTGCTGACGCAGGTTGTTGGCGCTTTCCTCGGTGACCGCGTTCAACGCCATGGCGGCGGCGTCCAGCTGCCGGGCACAGTTGTTGATCTGCCCAAGGGTGTCGCGCTGGCTCTGCTGCATGCGCTGCAGTTCATGGAACAGTTGGCCGATCTCGTTGTTGCCCTGCCCTTGCACCGGCACACTCAGGTCGCCACTGGCAATGCGCTGGAAATGCCCACCGGCTTCACGCAGGGGGTGCAACACACGCTGGGCAATGAACGCCCAGCACAGCACCGCCAGCACCACGGTCACGCCCAGCAGGCACAGGCTCAGCAATTGTGCCCGGGCCAGACGCCGGTCGGACTCGAGCATGATTTGCTGGCCACGTTCGCTCAGTGTGGTCACCAGCTGCTGGCGCAGGGTTTGCAACCGCCCCATGGCATTACCGGCATCGCTGTTGACCTTGAAGTACTGCTCCAGCGAACGCTGGCGGGTCGCTTCACGCTGCCCCGCCACCGCCTTGGCGTATTCGGCAAAGGTAGCCTGCAGCTCGGTTGCCAGCACGCGAAGGGCGGGTTCACGGGCGTTTTCGACAAATTCGTCGACCAGCGTCTGGCTCTTGTTGTTCAGCTCCACCGACAGCGCCATGCGCTTGCCTGCACTCTCGTCATGGCCACCCAACTGCTCGATAAAGCCCGAAGACACGTTGGCGCTGGAACGAATCGCCATCAGCAACGCATTGTTCAACCGGTCCGACTGGTGCGCAGTCTGGTCCAGTTCAGTGATCTGCTGGTCGCTACCCAAGGCAGCCCACCAGGCACTGGCGGTCGAAAACAGCAGGGTCAGGCTGAACAGCGACAACACCCAGAACATTCCGGTGCGAATTTTCAGGTTTGCAAGCATGCGGGCAGTACTCCTTGTTGGCACCACTTCTGATCGATGATTCGAGGGTGGGTGTGCTGCTATCGGAGGTACTGGCGCAGGCTTGAGGCGCCGCGATGCGGTTATGTGCGGTAACCGAACGGAATGCGTTGAGACCCAGAGGCCTCGAAACCCTTGAGGGCATAACCCTTTTGCATAAATCCTGAGGCCAGCGCGATCACTGTGGGAGCGGGCTTGCCCGCGAACACGGGCGAAGCCCGTGCCATCCGCTACCGCGCCTTGCCAATCGCTTTCGCGGCGTCTGCCAGGCGTTGGGTCGCCTGCCGAATCTCATCCGCATCCAGCGAAGCAAACCCCAGGCGCAAGGCATTCTCGGCATGGCCAAACGGTGAAAACTGTCGCCCACTGCGCACCACCAGGTCCCGTTCCAGCGCTTTGTCGACCAACTGATCCACGTTGATCTCATCGGCAAACCTCACCCACAGCGCCAGGCCACCTTCTGGCGCCTGCACGCTGATCTGTTCGCCAAACGCATCGCGCAAGCACCCCAACAAGGTTTCGCGCCGGCGCCGGTACTCGCGGTTGACACGGCGCAAGTGCTTCTTCAGTTCGCCATCATTGATCAGGTCCGCCAACATCTGCTGCATGACTGCATCGCCCTGCCCCAGGGTCAACATCGCCCTGCGTTCCAACACGGTTGTCACTTCCACCGGTGCCACGATATAGCTGCAACGGAACGTACTGCCCAAAGGCTTGGACAGTGAGCCAATGTAAATCACGTGCCGCTGCTGGCGGTCGCTGGCCAACGGCAGATAAGGCCGCCCGGCAAAGTGGTATTCGTAGTCGTAATCTTCTTCGATCACGCAAAAGGCATGCTGGCGCGCCAGCTCCAGCAGCTGTTGCCTGCGCCCGGCTGGCAGGCTGACCGTGGTCGGGAACTGGTGATGGGGTGTTATGTACATCATCCGCACCTTGTGCTGCCGGCACAGGGCCTCGAGCTGATCGACCCGGCAGCCCTCATGGTCCAGCTCCACGGTCACCAGGCGGGCACCCAGCTGACGGAAGATCTCCCACGCAGGGGGGTAACTCAGGCGCTCGACCAGCACAACGTCACCCGGCTTGAGCAACACACTGGCCACCAGGGACAGTGACATCTGCACCCCCTGGGTCAGGCAGATATGCTCGGCGCCAACGTTCAGGCTGCGATTGTGCCGCAACATGTCGGCCAGGGCGCTGCGCAGATTGCGGCTGCTGCACTCGCTGCCGTGGCGCACACTATTGCTGCTGAAGCTGCTGCGCAAGGCATTGCGGTAATAGCGGTGCAGTACAGCCTGCGGTAGCAGGCGGTGGTCACAGGCGCCGTTGTCGAAGAACAAGGCCCCCGGCCGCCCTTGTTGGGCTACAGCCTGTTCGTTCGCCTTGAAGTAGGCAACGGCAGGTTCCTCTGGCAGCGCCAGGGCAAAAGGCCGCACGGCACCGCAAACGGCCGCTGTGCCGGGCGCCAGCTGCTGGCTGACAAAGGTGCCCCGGCGTTGCACGCTTTGCAGCCAGCCTTTGGTTTCGGCTTCCTCATAAGCAAGGATCACGGTCTTGCGATTGACGTTCAGCAGTTGCGCCATCTCCCGCGTGCCCGGCAACGGCGTGCCAGGGCGCAGGCGACCCTCGCTGATTGCGGCCACCAACCCTTCGACGATCTGCCGGTACGAAGCTTGCGCCCCATCGAGTTTGAGCAGTGGCTGCCATTTACGAAGCTGGACCATATGAAATATCCAAAACTGGAGGTTCTGCTGGTCCTGGACTATAGCAACAATCGAACCTCCATTTGCCCCGAGGTGCTCATGCAAAGCCGCCACGTCATTGAAATTTCGCCCACGGGCAAAGCCTTCGAAGCCAGCCAGGAGCTGCTGCTCGACGCCATGCTCGCCAGCGGCCTGCCGGTACCCTTCTCCTGCCGCCGCGGCGCCTGCGGCTCGTGCAAGGTCAAGGTGGTGTCGGGGCAGCATCAGGACAAGCAGCGGGATGCGGACACGCCGCCGCCTTCCTACCCCTTGGCCGCCGACGAGATGTTGCTGTGCCAGAGCCACGCCTGCAGCGACATGCGCCTGGAAATACCCGGCTGGTCACTGGACGCACCCGCACTGGAAACCCAGGCACAGGTGGTTGGCAAGCGCGCGCTGAGCGCAGATATCGTCGAGCTGGTGTTGCAACCTGCTCAGCCGCTGGAGGTGCGGGCGGGCCAGTACATGCGGTTTCAGTTGGACAACGGCGACAGCCGCTGTTTCTCCATTGCCAACCTGCCTGCCCAGGAACAAGGGCAACTGGTGTTTCACATCCGCAAGGTCAGCGGCGGCCTGTTCACTGAAGGTTTGCTGCCCACCCTGCAAGCAGGTGCAACGGTAAAGCTCGAGGGCCCGCTGGGCGCCTGTACCTGGCAGCACGATGATCAACGCCCGCTGATCCTTTTCGCCACTGGCACAGGTTACGCCGGCATCAAGCCGCTATTGCTGACGGCCTTGGCCGGCAATGCCGACGTCACGCTGTATTGGGGCGGCTCTTCGCCGGCGGATTTCTATGACCGCGAATTTCTCGACGTGTCCAGCCGTGTGCACCCGCACTTTCGCTGGCAACCGGTGCTCTCGGCCCAGGCACGTATACAGCAGGTGGCGCTCAGCCAGACGCATCGCTGGGTCGAAACCCAGGTCTATGCCTGTGGCAATGCCACGATGATCACCCAGGTCCGCGAGCAATGCCTTGCAGCAGGGGTACAGCCCCATCGCTTTGTCGCCGAGGCCTTTGTCGCCAGCGGCGCACGGACAACGCAGGCTTCATCAGCCAGCACGCTGCACCCTCAGCTGGAAAAGGTCGGCCCACGTTATTCGCTGGACGGCATGCTCGCAGCCCGCGAACAGTCGGTACGGGCCGTGGCCGCCATTGCCAGCCAACTGCAGGTCGGCATGACCACCGCCCAGGCACTGGAGATGGCCGCGCATACCCTCCAGGCGATGGGCGCCTCACACACCTGGCACCCCACCTACATCCGTTTTGGTGACGATACCGTGCGTACGCCACGGCAAGGCATTGACCTTCAACGTGTGCTACGTACCACGGACATCGTCGTGGTCGACGTTGGGCCGGTATGGGATGGCTATGAAGGTGACTATGGCGATACCTTCGTGTTTGGCCAGCACGCTTTGCACCACGCCTGCGTGAAGGCACTGCATGAAGTGTTCGACGAGACCCGTCAGGCCTGGGGCCGCGGGTTGACCGGACGTGAACTGTATGACTTCGCCGAGCGCAGTGCCCAGGCCAAAGGTTGGCAGCTGGAGCGCAACCTGGCCGGGCATCGCATCGCCGACTTCCCGCATGTGTTGTATAGCCAGGACAAGCTGGCCGAGGTGGAGATTGTCCCGAGCGAGGTGGTGTGGGTGCTGGAGATACAACTGTGCCACCCTACCGAACCTGTCGGGGCATTCTTCGAAGACATCCTGATTGGCGAACGCAAGCCGGGCGCTGCCAAGGCAGCTTGATGCCGCATCGGCCTCTGAACCCGTAACAGGTTTAAGTGGGCAACAGAAGGACACCCGACAAGGACGATTACCATGCAAGTACGCACGCTCACCCCTGACGACCTCCCCCAAGCCTGCGCCTTGTGCATGGATGCCTTCATGCAGGCTGTCGCGCCCACGCTGTCGGCGCAAGGTATCGAGACCTTTACCCAGGTGTCAGCACCCCAGGCGTTTGCCGAGCGCATGCAAGGTGACAACCTTATGCTGGCCTGTTTTGTCGAAGGCGCTATCGCGGGGCTGATCGAGCTCAAGGAAGGCCGTCACATTGCGATGCTGTTCATTGCACCAGGCCTGCAACGCCAGGGTATAGGCAAGCGCCTGATGAACGCAGCACTGGCGCATGCCAGCGCTGAGGTGGTGACGGTAAAGGCATCATTGTCCTCTGTACCCGCCTACCAACGCTACGGCTTCACCCTGGCAGGCGACGTGGGTGAGTTTGCCGGGCTGGTGTATCAGCCGATGGAAAAGCGCCTGCCGTAAGGGCAGCGTCACAGCGCAAGGCTGCTCCACAGCGGCCGCATGGCCGTCAGCCCATCTGCTGCCACAGGATCAACAGCCCGGGCACCCAGGCGGTGAAGATCGCGCACAGCAATGTCATTGCCGCCACCAGACGCTGGATCTTCCTGGCCAGCGCCAGCAACAGGAAAAAGCTGAACCACAACACCGTCCACGCCGCCCAGTTCAGCACATCCCATACCTTCAACAGCCCTTCGGCGCCAGGGATGGAACTGACTGTCACCACCAGCGCCGTCACGCTGACGAACAGGCAGAACCAGCCTAGCCCGCGCCCATCAACCTGCAGCACCTGGTTGGCAGCCACCCACAGGTAGGTAAAGGCGAACAGGAGGGTCAAGGCACCGGCCTTGATGCCTTCGGCCGAGCCCACCACGAAGATCAGGTAGACCGCCACCAACAGGCTGAGCAAACCGACAAACAGGTTGATCACCGCCACTTCGCGGTCAGTGATACGCCCCATCAGCCAGATGCTGTTGATGAACAACACCGCACCCACATACAGCAGAACCAGTCCGTACAACATGGCAACCTCTTCTCATTCGAATTGTTTTAGGGTTTTTCTTGCCATTTCCAGCATCGACAGCCGCTGTTTCATCGCTTCTTTCGACAAGTAGGCATGAGCTTCAGGCTCCTGCCAGCCCTGGGCCGCCATCAGCAGGACCTTGGCCTTGTTGATGTCGGCCTGGTGCTCCAGACGCTCCTGCAACTGGGCATTCTTCTGCATCAAGCGGGCCTGGGCTTCGCTGTTGCTTCTGGCGCACACCAACGCCGGAAGTACCTTGTGGTTGTCCAGAGGCAGCACCATCACGCCGTGACACCCCAGCTCCAGGATTTGCGAAAGAATGGTCGGGCTCTCGTACTCCACCAAGGCGATGGCGGTCAGGCGTACGCCGCCCTGGGCCAGCAGCTTGCCCAGCTCGGCATGGTGGCGGCCTTCGAACACCCCGCAAAACACCAGGTCGGTGTGGGTGTCGAACGCCTTGGGCGGTGGCCAGCACTGCTTCACCGAGCAGCCGATACGCATCAGTTGCAACACCAGGGCATCAGTGATTTCACTGGGCGGACAAACGATGCCCACGTGCAGTTCACGCAGCGTGTTCAGGATGTTCGACGTGCTCATGAGGGGCCGCCCCCCATCATGCTCACGGTCCAGTCGTCCAGGTTGTGAACCACCACATAGGGGTCAGGGCGGATGGTCGTAGGCGATTGCCATTTGATGCAGATCTGCCCGCGCGCATCGATCTCGCCGATACGTGAAAACAGGTGCGAGTGGTTGTTCTGCTGCTCCACCTGCACCCTGCCCTGGGGGCTATCCATGCTCGCGTGGTACAGGTGATTGCGGATTACCTCCACCTCCAGGCTGCCGGTGGCATTTACCGCCTGGCACAGCATGCGCATCTGGCAGTACGCCGCCTCGGCCCAGGCAGTGATGCGCACATCGGCCGGAAAGAACGCACGGCACTGACTGACGAATGCGTTGCTTTGCGGTGACTCGACGCTGGTGAAGTAGGGTGCCACGACGATGTTGCCACGGGCCGCCTCGGCCCCCATTTCGGCAATTTCTGCCTCGCTGGTAGTCAAGCTGGCGATCGGCGGCCGAGGGCCATTGCCATAGCGCTGCGCCATTGCTTGGTAGAAGCTTGCCGTCCCCGTACCGACCACGGTCGAGAACACCACGTCAGGGGCAGAACGCACCACCCGCTCGACCACCAGGGCCAGGTCATCGGCCGAGGGGTACAGGGGCATGTAGGCTTCTTCCACCACTTCGCCACCATGCTGCTTGTACAGGTGGCGCATGACATGGTTGCTTTCCCGCGGGTAGATGTAGTCGGAACCGACGAAGGCGACCCTGGCACCGTAATGACGTGTCAGGTATGCCGCCAGTGGCGCGCTATTCTGGTTAGGTGCCGGCCCGCCGTAGATGATATTGGGCGAGTACTCGAAGCCCTCATAGGGCGTGGGATAGAACAGCAAGCCATCGGCGCGCTCGATGACGGGCATCACGGCTTTGCGGGTGTGCGACATGTAGCAGCCGAGCATCAGGCGCACACCGTGGTTGCGCACATAGTCGTCACACAGATTGCGATAACGGTCCGGGTCGCCCCCGGGGTCGCCGACCAGGGTCAGAACCGGTTCGCCAAGTACGCCCCCCTCGCGGTTAACCTGTTCGACCGCCAGCAGCGCGCCAAAGCGCTGCGAGCGTTCAATGGCTGCGGTAACGCCGGTTTCGGCGAACAGCAAGCCCACCTTCAATTGCCTGTCTTGTCTACTCATCACACCATCCTGTGACAACCGTCATGTCGGCAACGAAAAACGGATGCGCCCGCGCTCAAGGTGGCCGGCCACCGTCATGCACGTCACTTCTGCCTGGCATGGGATGCGGTTACCAAGCAGGTACTCGGCCAGTGGCACTTCCAGCTCATGGCGGATAAAGCGCTTGAGCGCACGCGCGCCAAACTCCAGGTCATGGCCTTCGCTGGCCAGCTTGCCAACCACCGACGCATCCAGCTGCAGGCGGCAGTGATGCTTGGCAAGGCGCCGGTTCAGGCGCGACACCTCCAGTTCAACGATGCGCTCGCTCACCTCCTGTTCGATGGCATTGAACACCACAGTGCTGTCGATGCGGTTGACGAACTCGGCAGAAAAACGCTTCACCAGGCGCCGCCGCACCAGCCCCAGCAAACGCTCGCGACGCCCTGCCTGCAGGCCAAGCAGACGCCGCAGCGGCGTCAGCGGGCCCAGCCGGTGCTGGCGTATTTCGTCTGCCGCCAGGTTGCTGGTCATGAACACCAGTGTGTTACGGAAATTGAAGCTCTTTTCACCGGAGGCCAAGCGCAGCAGGCCATTGTCGAACACATTGAGCAGCGCCTGGGACACCTCCTTGCTGGCCTTTTCCAGCTCATCGAACAGCACGATCCCAGGGCGCCCTTGGCTCCCGTCCAGCAGCGCCTGGTCAAACAGCGTGCGGCCTTCCTTGGCGCCAGCATAGCCCGGTGGCGCGCCGGTCAGAGCAGCGGCGTAGTGTTCCTGGGCCAGCGTGTTCATGTCGACCCGGCAGAAGGCATCGGCATCACCGTGCAGGGCTCGGGCCAGGGCACGCACGACCTCGGTCTTGCCGACCCCGGTCGGGCCGAGGAACAATGCCGTGAACAGCGGGCGGCGCGGGTCGAGAATATCCGCACGCACCACCGTGAGCACATCTTCGATGGCCTGCAAGGCTTCGTCCTGGCCCAGCACTTCGTTGCGTACTACCTGCATGACGGCAGCGACATCGAAGCGGAAACGCGACTCCAGGGTGTCTTCACTGCGCAGGTGGGTCTCGACGATTGCCCGGGTGTGGCAGTTTTCGGCACTCAGTGCAGCACTGGAGGACGCATCGCGACGCGTCTGCTCCAGCAGGTCGTTCAAGAACGGCATGGTCTTCCCCTCGCTTTGTGAAACAGCGTGCCCGCAGGCACGCTGGGCAACCCCGTCAGCGGGCTTCCTTTTCCTTGGCATCGTAGGGAAGGCTGCCGACCGGGCACTGCGCCACCCCCGAGGTGCGCCGGGTCAGGGCCTCGACGTTCTCGCGGGCCTTCTCGGCATCCAGCACCCAGGTGCGGTAGAACTCGAATGGGCATTCGGCAATGCCGCGGTCGCCGTCGCCAGACAAATGCATACCGCTGTAGCCACGGTGCAGGATCTTGTACAGGTGGTTTTGCGACTGGTCGTTCTGCCGCGCATCGCGAATTTGCGAGATCGACAGCTGGGCGTACTGGATACCCATCTCCTCTTCACCGCACTCGCCGAGTGTACGACCATCGAAACCGATGATTGCCGAGTGACCGAAGTAGGAATACACACCATCGAAGCCCGCGGCGTTGGCCACTGCAACGTAGCAGTTGTTAGCCCACGCCATGGCCTTGGCCATCAGCACCTGCTGGTCCTTGGCCGGGTACATGTAACCCTGGCAGCGCACGATCAGCTCGGCGCCTTTCATGGCACAGTCGCGCCAGATTTCCGGGTAGTTGCCGTCATCGCAGATGATCATGCTGATTTTCAGGCCCTTGGGGCCATCGGCAACGTAGGTCTGGTCGCCCGGGTACCAACCCTCGATCGGGCACCAGGGGATGATCTTGCGGTACTTCTGCACGATCTCGCCATTGTTGTCGATCAGCACCAGCGTGTTATAGGGGGATTTGCGCGGGTGCTCTTCATGGCGCTCGCCGGTCAGCGAAAACACGCCCCAGACATTGGCCTTGCGGCAGGCCTGGGCGAACACTTCGGTTTCCACGCCGGGTATGGCCACGGCGGTTTCCATCATTTCGGCCGGGTCATACATGATGCCCTGCAGGCTGTACTCCGGAAAAATCACCAGATCCATGCCCGGCAGCCCCTGCTTCATGCCGACAATGATGTCGGCGATTTTCCTGGCGTTTTCGAGCACTTCATCGCGGGTATGCAGGCGCGGCATCTTATAGTTGACCACGGCGACGCCGACGGTGTCATTGCTGCTGGAAATATCACCATGACGCATGTTGACCACCTCTTGTTGTTATTTTTCAGGGACGAAAAAAAGCCCTCTCCGCATGCGGAGAGAGCTCATTTGCTCTTTGGGTTCGGGGTGGAGGCTGCGACATCGCCATTGATGCGCGGCTCCTGACAACCAACGGTATATGCCGGGTGTGGCGGCTTGTCAACCCGCCATCAACCGTTGCCGCTTCAGGCGCCGAGTGAACACAGCACGCTTTGCAACTTGTCTCGGGTGGTATTCGTGCACGCCTGCATGGGCTCGCGCAGCTCGTCTGCAATCAGGCTTTGCAGCTGCAATGCCGCCTTGACCACGGCCGGGTTGGGCTCGGCAAAGGCCACTTTGATCCAGGGCAGCAACTGGTAGAACGTACCCCGCGCGGCGGCCCAATCACCGCTGTCAACCTGCTGCACCATGCGTACGTAAAGGTCGGCGCGCACATGTGCGGAGGCTGAAATGGCCCCTGCCCCACCCAGGCACAGGTTATTGAAGATCTGCAGGTCTTCACCGGCCAGCACCTGGGCGTGGCCGTCCTCGATCAGGGCCATGGTCGTCTCGCTGTCACCGCCACAGTCTTTCACCGCTGCAATGCGTGGATGGCGCACGATACGGCGCAGGGTTTCACGTTCCATGCGTACGCCAGTGCGGTAGGGAATGTCGTACACGATCACTGGCACGCTGGCGGCATCGGCCACGGTGGCGAAGAAGGCTTCGATGCCAGCCTGCGAAGGGCGGATGTAGCAAGGTGCGGGAACCAGCAGTCCGCCAATGTCACGCTGCTGGATTTCAGCCTGGAAGGCCAGCAACTCACCCAGGTTGTAACCTGACAGGCCCATCACCACCCTGCCAGGCTCCACCCAGGCCAGCACGGCATCCAGCACTGCCAGTTGCTCGGCCTTGGACAACGCCGCCGCCTCACCCGTGGTACCGCACACCACAAAACCGGCCACACCGTCTTCGAGCAGCTTCTTCACCAGCTTTTCCAGGCCTGGGAAGTCGATTTCATTGGCGCGCATTGGCGTGACGAGGGCGATCCAGATACCACGGAAATTCGACATGCAAAAACTCCTGATGTTGACCGAAAGTCAGCGTCAGCAGGGCGAAGAGTGGAAGTGGTGGCAGGGATACCTGGCGCCTTCTGTCTCGTCAGCCCACCTGACGAGACAGCGCGCCTCGGTCAGATGAGCGGCTGTTTCTTGGATTTCTTGGCAACGGCAACGCACGCGTCTGCCTGAGCGATGAAGCCCGAAGCGGAAATGGCGTGGTTGGATGTGGACATGCTGGCAAGCCCGTTGCGTAGGTATGGCTGGATAATGGTGGGGCGGCGTGCCTGGTGTCAACCCTTGGCCCGCATCGCCCCGTGCAGGCGCGCCCCTTGCAATGCAGCGATTGCCGTCACCGCCACTCGCTGTAAGGCTCCAGCGGTGTCACCGGCAGGGCCAGGTTGCCTCGCCACGGTTCGAACAGGTAGCGCAGGTAGAGCATGCCATGGCTAGGCGCATAGTCATCGCTGTGCTGCCAGTCGAAGCCGCCGCCCAGTACCCACTGGTCACTCAGGCGCCGTTCGAACAGACCGCGCAGGCGGTAGCCCAACCCGCTGCTGTCGCTGGCTTCGGTCATCGCATCGATGTTGGAATCGACGCCATAATTTGCCAGTACCTTGCGGTTGATGTGTGCGTCCGGGTACAAGCGGCTACTGCCACTATGAGCCTGAGACCAACTGACGGAACCTTCCAGCAGCAGCGACCAGTCGTAGTTGCGCCAGGCATAACTGACCGGCACGCCCACCGAACTGTAGCGCTGCGGGCTGTAGTAACCGCCCTGCCCCAGGCTGTAGCCGCCCAGGTCCTTGTCATGGCGCCAGTGCATCAGCGTCACGCCAACACGGACACGCTCGTCGGCCTTTTCCACCACGCGGTGGTAAAAGCCGGCCATGGCCCGGGTCCGCTGGTTGTCGGCCACGTTTTCGCCGTACAGCCAATGGTGCCCCAGGCTGGCCCACACCCCGTTGTCGCCACCTTGGTCCCAGCTCAGGCCGAGCGTGGCGCCATTGGCAGTGACCCCGCCCCAGCGCACGCCCGTCGGGCGGTCGCGTGCGCCGGCGAACGACAGCAATGAATTGCTCATCGGCCGGCGCGAGGCGGTCAGCGACCACCCAACCTGCCCGAGGTCACCGTTGACCGTTGCGCCGCCCAGCCAGTTGTTGATTGCATAGCCCTGGGTGGTGCCCAGGTCGAACGCCCAGCGGCTGCCCTGCCAACCCAACGCCAACAGGCTGCCGTTTGCAGTCTGCGATCCCCCCGTGCACGCGGGCAGTGTTTTGCCGTCAGCGGTCTGGCCAACAAACTGGCAGCTGCCGAAGTCGGGGGTGTAGCTTCCCTGATCGTTCGGCTCGAACGACCCCGCATCCATGCCAATGCGCTCTACTCGCGCAAACGCGGTGCCCTCCTGCCAAGGGGTGTCGACATGCAACAAGGTCGACTGGGTACTCAGCTCCGACGTGCCGGGCGTACCGTCATCCTCGCGCCAGCCGTAGTCATGCATCAGCGTCACATGGGTATTGCGCTGGCGATACAGGGCGTCCACATCACTGCGCAGGCTGCGGGCCAGCCAGTCGTCGCCATCCCGCTCGCGGCTGGCCAGGGTCAATGCACGGTCATCCCGTGGCGCTACGGCAGCACGGTCCAGCAACTGCGCATCAGCCATCGCTGCCGCGTAAAGGTCCAATGCTCGTTGAGGATCATCCTGCGCTACCAGGCGGGCTGCGTCGCGTCGCAACAACGGATCGGGTCGCGTCTGCTGCGCGGCAATCCGGTCAAGCAGCCTGGCCGCCTGATCGTGTTCGCCCAACGCGGTCCACAGCGCCGCCAGGCGCCGCTGGGCGTTGCCGTCATCAGCGGCAAATTGTGGCACCTTCACGCCCAGCATGTGCCGGGCCTGCTGCAGGTTGCCTTCGGCCACGGCGCTTTCCATCACCCCAAGGCGTGCATCAGGACGCCCAGGCTGCGCGACCAGCACACGCTGGTAATAGCTGCGCGCCTTGCCATGTTCACCACGCGCGGCTGCCCAGTCAGCCAACAGCATCAAGTCGTCCGAGCTGCCTTCACCACGCGCCAGGCCGGCTTCAAGCAAGGCTGTCGCCTCGGCACCGCGGCCTTGTGCCTGCAACTGCTGCGCAGAGGCCAGGGTCATACGCCGTTGAACACGTTGCTCCAGCGCGTGCATGTCCGCGCTCCAGGTCGCCTGAGGTACCGCTCTCAGACTGTCCAGAGCCAAGGCATCACGGTCGCTGGACTCCAGGAACAGGCCGTGGGCATAGCGCGTTGCCGGATCACGTGGCTGGTGCTGCACCAGCCTGGCAAATGCCGCGTCGGCCTCGCCAGTGCGCCCTTGGTGACGCAGACTGTTGGCCAGCTGATACACCAGCCAAGGCTCATCGGGAGCCAGGGCTGAAGCCTGGCCCAGCACATGGCTGGCCGTCGACCAGTCCTCGCGCTGCAGGGCTTCGTCCCCTTGCTGGCGCAGGCGCGCAAGTTCCAGGCTGCGTCGCAGGCTGGCGAACTGCGCCTGCTGCCGTGGTGGCAGGCTGTCCAGGTACGCCTGCGCCTTGCCTGGCGACTGCGCCTGGTAAACGCGCATCAAGCCGCGCACGGCACTTTCGTTATCCGGCGCCATACGCCGTACCTGCAGGTACTGCCGCTCGGCAGCCGCCACATCGCCCTCGGCCAGCGAGACATCTGCCAGGCCCAACAACGCGTATTCATCCTTTGGCCGTTGCTGGCGAGCCTGCCGGTAAAGTGCGCGCGCACCGCGCACGTCTTTCGCCTCCAGGGCCTGCTCGGCTTTCTTCAGCAGGGCCCAATACTGGCTGGACGACTCCAGGTCCTTCCATTGGCTGATCCAGTAGGTGTCCTGCTCCTTGGCGCTCGCCGCGCGGAACGCCGCATGGGCGTCTTCATGGCGGCCCTGGCGCATCAACGCATAACCCAGGGCCCCATGCAGGCTGGCATCGCCCGGGTACTGGCGCAGGGCGCGGCGCAGCTGCGTTTCAGCTTCGGCATTACGGCCCTTGTCGAGCAATGCCTTACCCCGTTGACCGGCCTGCCATGCCGGGTCGGCCAGCAGCTTGCGCTGCTGTTGCAAGGTCTCGCTGGCCTGTGCCAACAACGGTGAAGCTGGGTAACGCTGAAGAAAGGCCTGCCAGGCTGCCGCGCTGGTTGCACTCACGGCTTGCCCGGACAGGTAGTCGAACTCGCGCTGGGCAGCGGCATCCCGTGCACCGGGGTCTCGCGCCAGCTGATCGAGCAGGGCCAAGGCCTCGCGGTCACGCTTTTCGGCGAACAACCAACCGGCCAGTGTCTGGCGCAGCCCGGCACTGCCCGGGTACTGCTGATCCAACCGCTGCAACTGGCGGATCGCCTCAGGGCGTTGGCCTGGCAGGTTGCCGCGCACGCGCCAGTAGTCCAGGGCCAATTCAAGGCTGGGTGGTTCGCCGGCAAACAACTGTTCGTACATCGCCAGCGCCTCTTCATTACGGCCGGTAACCGCCAGCAGACGCGCCTGCTGCAAGCGCCGCGCAGGCGCCGGTTGTTGAAGTTCAAGCAGGCGTGCGGCCTGACGTGCTTGCAGGCTGCCAGGCGCCACGGCACTGATCCGCGCACTCAACTGCTCGGCTTCACTGCTGTTCTTCTCGCGCAATGCCAGGCTCAAGGCCGCCAGCAATACCTCCGGGTTGCGCGGCTCAAGCAACTGCAAACGGCCCAGCGCATCGCGCACCAGGTCGTCACGGTGCAGCGCTTCGCCGCGGCGTACCTGGTCCAGCAGCCATTGGCGCTGTTCATCGATATCCTTGGGTTGTGCATCTGCCTGGCAGGTTATTGCCGCCAGCATCAACACGCCGATCATTCGCTGCATGGCGCACTCCAGGCCGGCAACAGGCGGCCGTGCGGGTCAAAACGGTAACGGGCCTCGTCGAAGCCCTGGCCGAACAGCGCCAGCACCTGGCTGTAATACGCCTTGGCCTCGACCGGTTGTTCGCGCAAGCGCTGGCGCTGGGCCGCCAGGCCGGCCACGTGCTCTGGCGAGGCAGCAAGCAATGGCAGCAAGGCCGCAGAGAAACCCGCCGGGCCATGGCCGCGGGCTTCACCGCTACGTGCATCCAGGTGCTCAGGAGGTAGCCCCTGGCGCTGGGTCAATGCCGCCATCGGCGCATAATGGGCGACCAGTTCGCGGCGTTGCGCCGCCCCCTCGGCCAACATGCCGACCCACAGGTACACACGAATGGCGTCATAATCACCGGCATTGCCATGTTTCGTGTCTGCCGCTGGCTTTCCGGCCGGCGTCCACAGCAACCAGTCCGGTGCAAAGCCCTTTGGCGACGATGCCAACCACAAACGCCGCGTGTTGGCCGCCAGCTCCCCCCACAAGGGGTCCACCTCGCTGAAGCGGTCGAGCAGCTGCAGCGGCAGGTAGCTGGGGTTCAGGCGGGTACCCTGGGCGTCTTCGAAGCCGTAGTCACCTGGCAGCAACATCACGCCAAGGCCTGGAAGCTTGCGCACGGTCTGCGCGGCGATACGCCACAGCAGGTGCTGGCCCAGCTGCGTGTAGGCCGGCTGGTCCCACAACCGCCCTGCTTCCAGCAGGCTGTAGGCGATCCACAGATCGGCATCGCTGGCGTTGTTGGCGTCCAGCACCTGCCACTGCTGCTGCCCGTCACGGCCCCACAGCCAGGCAGGCAGATGCCGGGCCAGGTCACCCTCGGCGAGGTTGTTGCTGGTCCAACGCAGCAACTGCGCGAAGGTTTGCCGGTCGTTACCTACCAGGGCGAAGAACAGCGCGTAACTCTGCCCTTCCGAGGTGGTGATCAGGCGCTCGTCACTCGGGTCGATGACCCGCCCATCCACACTCACCAGCTCGGCCTTGAACCGCTCCCAGGCAGGCCATGGGCAAACCGACCCGGCATTGGCGAAGACGGGCAGGCCTAAGGCGACCAGCCCTACCAGCATCTGACGCATCATCACCCCGCCTCACCCAAGCGGCGCTTGCCTGCCCAGCGCAGTGCCCGCCACAACAAGAAGGCGAACAGCACCACGCAAACAGCCGCGATCACCGCCAGCAACACAGGGTGCTCGGACAAGTGGAACCACAGCAGCAGCCACCACGGCAGCGCGCCCACGAAGTAGTGCTCGCCGACGAACTGGCTGCTCACGCCACTGCTGCGTACCAGCGTTACCGAACCCGCCACCGCATCGAGCTTGCCTACATCGCCAAGCACGTCGCGCAGCAATGCGTAATCGCTGTCGCTGTTGGCCAGCAAGGCCACAACACTGCGCTGCTCGTGGAACGGCGACTTCAGCCCGGTGATGGCCGCAATCGGCGCCTGGGCGCTGACCGCCACGCGGCTGCTTGCAGCCACCGGCTCAGTATCGAAACGCTGGCCACCGGGCAACGATGCGCTGCGGCCCTGCAGCAACCAGTCACGCTGGGCGCTGAGCAACAGGCCAAGGTCGGGCGCGTCGCGCAGGGCCTCGGGCAGGCTGCCGATCAGCAGCAAGTCGGCGTCTGCCGCTGCGACCTGTTGCCAGTCGTCGATCAATTGCAGGCCAAGCGCCGGGTAACCGATCTGTCCGGCCAACCCGCCAACCGTGTCGAGCAAAGTGCCGACCTGCATCGCCGTAGGTTTGGCCGGCATGATGACCAGCGTCTCGGACAGGTCGGCCATGCGGCTGAACGGGAAGCCACTGCGGGCGAATGCACGCAGGTCGGGCATGGCGATGTAATGGTGGTAACCGGAAAGGTCGATGGTGGAGTTGTCGTCGATTGCTGCACGCACGTCCACCGGCAGCGAGGTCTGGCAGCGATCGCGCTGGGCGCTGCCCAGGGTACTGGCAAAGCTGAAGTCGAAGCGCAGGCGGTTACGGTCGCCAATCTTCAGCGCCGGCACCAGCGAGTTCTCGGTCAATGCAGTGTTGTCACCGGACAGCACTGCCAGGCGCATTTCTTCAAGGGTACCGCCGCGCCGGTCATTGCCCACCAGCGGCATGCTGGTGATGTACTGATCGTTGACGCTGATGCTCAGGCGCGATTCGTCGGTCACCGCTGGCGCCGTATAGCGGTACAGGGTGCGCAGCGGAATACCCTGGTTGCGCCAGACGAACAAGTCGGGCGGCAGGTTCAGTTCCAGTGTCACCGGCCGCGGTTGCAGGCCGCTGACTTGCAGTTGCTCGGGGTAATCCAGCAGCTCGGCAAATCGAACCGGGCGGTCGGTGCGCGTCCAGTTCGGCGCATCGTAGGGCTGACGCGGTTGCAGCGCGGTCATCTGCTCCACTTTGACGCGCGCGCCGCGGAACAGATTGTTGCCGACCGCCAGCGCCGAGGCGGCCTTGATCAGGTCGTCGTCGTTACGGCCCAGCACCAGCAGCACTTTGCTGAAGCGGTCGTCCGGGTGATCGATCACCTGCAGCACGGGGCCGTCGACTGGCGGGAACTGCTGCAGATCGGCGAGGAACGCCGGGCGACGGTCGTTGCTGGCAAACACGATGCTCGGTGCAGGTTTTTCGCCACGGGCCGGCAGGTGGTTGTACAGCACAGGGAAGCTGGCCTTGCGCCAACCGGCCTGGCTGCCGAAGTAGGATGCCAGGATTGCCGCCGCACGCTGCTCGCCCAGGCTCGGCACGCCGCTGAACACCACCGGCAGCACTACCTTGCCGGTGTCGCGGGTATCGAAGAACGGCAACGGGAAGTACGCCAGGTCGTTTTCCAGCACCAGCGCCTGCTCGTGCAACTGTACCTGGCTCTTGCGGTTAAGGTTAAGCCACAGGCCGCTGTGCGCCGGGTCTTCGCAGACATCGGTATAGTGCCCGACAAACTCCAGACGTACCCGGTTGAAGTCGCCGAGCAGTTTCGGGTCCAACGGCAGCTGGCGACGCACACGCTGGCCCAACTGCTCTTTTTCCACCGGAACTACGCCCATCAGCTCGTCGTTGAGGTAGACGCGCAAGTGCGACAGGTTCGGCAGCAAGGCTGGCGAAGGCGTGTAGTCCAGTTGCAAGCTGGCATCGGTGGCCAGGCGATCGCGACGCAGGCCGAACTCAATATGCTCGCTGTTGCGTACCCCCAGCAGCAGGCTGTCGGACGCATGTCCAAGCTGCTCGAAGGTTTTCGCAACCTGCCAGTTTGGTACCGTGGGTGTGGGTACCGCAGGCTCGGCAAGCGGAGCTACAGAAGCAGCAGCGGCGCTCTGCGACAAGGCGGTAAACAGCGCCATCGCCAGGCCCCAGGTACGCGCGGGATAACCAGTCATCATGCGTCTCGATCAACAGGGTTCATGGAAGGGATTGCCCGCGGTGTGCGGGGCCAGTAGCTGGCCAGCCACAGCGCCAGCGAACGCAACGGGCGCAACCACGCCCGCAGCCATGGCGGCATGTGCTCGACCAGGCGCACGTAACCGACGCCACCCAGCTTCAACACATCGATCAGGCTGCGCAGCGGGCGCTCGACCTCGTGCTGCTCGTTCCAGCCAAGCCAGGCATCGGCGCGGGCAAAGGTGCAGTGGACCAGGTCGATACGCTGCTGCAGGGCGAGGTCGCGGAACACCAGGCCCACGTGTTGCCCGACGGTACGGGTGACGCACGCCTGGAAGGCGAACTCGCGCTGGCCGCGGTTGAGCAGCAGGCGTACCTGCTCCCCCGGTTTCAACTCCAGACCGGGCTGTACCTGCAGGCCGATACCGCCGTCGGAGTAGTCGACCAGGGTGCAGGGGTAGGCATGACCGCTGGCCAGCATCAGCCCCGCCGGCAAGCGCATCTGCACCCGATGGGCGCGGCGCACCTGGCGCACTTCGGCGGCCACCGCAACTGCGGCACCGATGATCAGCAGGTTGTAGATCACCCACAGCGAGCTGACGATCACCGTGCCGATTTCTGCCGTTGGGCCAGTGACCAGGCGCCACACCGCAAAGCCCAGACCCACCACGTTGAGCGCCGCCAGCCACAGGTAAGGCTGGGCGATACGCCAGTCGAACTGTTCCTGCTCCATCAGGCCGCCCTTGGCGGTGACGTTGAACGTGCCTTTTTTCGGCGCGAACAGCGCCACCGTGGTCGGGCGGGCGATGTACCAGGCCAGTACGGTCTCGTAGACCTCGCCCCAGAAGGTTTGTCGGTACTTGCCCTGCATGCGCGAGTTGGTCAGGCTGGCGTGGATCATGTGTGGCAGCACGTACAGCAGAATCATCAATGCCGGTGCGTAGATGATGTAGGCATGCAGCAACAGGAACGCCAGTGGCGCCGTCAGGAACACCAGCCGCGGCAGGCCGGCCAGGAAGTGCAGCATCGCGTTGGCGTAGCACACCCGCTGGAACAGGCTAAGGCCACGCCCGAACAGCGGGTTGTCGGTGCGGAAGATCTGCACCATCCCACGGGCCCAGCGAATGCGCTGGCCGATGTGCGCCGACAGGCTTTCAGTGGCCAGGCCCGCAGCCTGCGGAATGCTCAGGTAGGCTGACGTCCACCCTTGGCGATGCAGGCGCAGGGCGGTGTGGGCATCTTCGGTCACGGTCTCGACGGCAAAACCACCGATGCTTTCCAGCGCAGTGCGGCGCAGCACAGCACACGAGCCGCAGAAAAACGCCGCGTTCCACATATCGTTGCCGTCCTGGATCAGGCCGTAGAACAGCTCCCCTTCGTTGGGGCGGCGGCGGAACGAGCCGAGATTGCGCTCGAACGGGTCAGGCGAGAAGAAATGGTGCGGTGTCTGCACCAGCGCCAGTTTAGCGTCCTTGAGGAACCAGCCCACGGTCAGTTGCAGGAAGGAGCGCACCGGCACATGGTCGCAATCGAAGATGGCGATCAACTCGCTGTCGGTGACGCCCAGCGCATGGTTGAGGTTGCCGGCCTTGGCATGCTTGCTGTCGGGCCGCACGATATACCCTACCCCGACTTCGTCGGCAAAGGCACGAAACGCGTCGCGGCGGCCATCATCGAGGATATAGATGCGCAGGCACTCGCGTGGCCAGTCCAGGCCCAGCGCGGCCATTACCGTGGTGCGCACCACTGACAGGTCTTCGTTGTAGGTAGGGATCAGCAAATCGACGGTTGGCCAGTGCCTGACGTTGGCCGGGAGGTTTGCCGGCTTGCGCTGCAATGGCCAGCTGGTCTGGATGTAACCCAGGATCAGCACGAACCACGAATAGGTTTCTGCCGCCAACAGGATCACCCCGAATACCAAGTCGGTGGTGTCGTTCCAGTTCAGGGTCGAGGTGTAGCGCCACCACAGATAGCGGCACGAGATGATGGTCGACAGCACGATCAGCATCAGGGTCGGGAAACGCCCCGGCATGTGTCGCACCAGCAGGGCGATGACCAGCAGCAGGCAGATGAACATCAGTTGCGCCAGATAGCCGAACGGTTCCGTCACGCACAGCAGGGCGAGGCTGAGGGCGAATACCGTCAGCACGCTATAGAACGCCCGCCGGGCAAACACGCTCAGGCCGCGCAGGCGTGCCGAGGCCTGGTGCTTGAAAGCACTGGCGCGGTAGCGCGCGGGTACCTGTTGCAATGCATCGATCAGCAGGCCGCGGTAGTGGCGCGCCACCCCGCCTGCCGCCCGCAGGTGCATGCGCACCGCGCCCAACGCGCGGCGGCCAGGCCCTGCTGTACGTGCCTGCGGTTGGCGCCGCAGCAACAACCACAGGCTCTGGATCAACAGACGCAGCGGGTCACCCAGGGTTGGGCGCTTGCCCGCCAGCTGCGGGTACAGGCGTTGGCGCTCGGCCAGCAGCGCCTGCCAGGCGGGTGACTCCAGGCGCAGAAACAGGAAGGCCAACCACACGCCGAGGGTGAACAGCCACGCGACCGGCAGACGCGCGCCACGGACAGTGAACCAGGTATAGGCCGACAGAGGGGTCAGGGTCACGGCTGGCGCCTCGTCAGACAGCGCACCGCCAGGCTTTGCACATCCCGGCAGGCCAGGCTCTGCGGTGCGTAAAGACCCAGGGGAGCCTTGTACGCCAGCGCTTCGAGGAAGGCTTCGTCGCGATGGACCACCTGGATCGGCAATCGATCACGAAACAGGTCACGCCACACCATCAACAGGTCGCTCTGCAAGCGGCTGGCCGGGTCGTAGCGGTTGACCAGCAGCATGTCGAAGTGCTCGAGCGGGCGTCGCCCGAGCAGCAGGTGGCTGGCCATTTCGGCTTCTGCCACCAGTACCCGTACATCAGTCTCGATGCCATTGCCGGTGGTATCGCCCGGCAGTTGCGGCAGGTCGTACAACAGCCAGTCGAAATGCTCGGCCAGCTCGACCTGGCGAGCGCGCCATGACTGCGCATCGGGCACACGGTGCTGCGCACCGCCAGGCAGGTTGCCGTACGGCAGCAGGCACAGGCCATCGAGCACCTCGTACACGGCATCACTGAACGGCCGCCCTTCCCGCTCGGCCAGCGCCCAGCCCTCGGACGTATCCAGCGGCAGGTTGAAGTGCAGCCCGAGCAAGTTGCTTGGGCACAGGTCAATCAGCAGCACCCGCTCGCCCACGCCCTGCAGCGCGTAGCCCAATGCAGCCAGCAAGGCGCTGCGCCCCAGGCCTCCGCGTACCCCATGCAATGCCAGGCTGGTCATGGCGCGACCCTCTCGCGCAGGGTGACAGCTGCGTACAGCGCTTCGTCGCTGCTGGCCTTGCAGCTTTCACCCAGCAATGGCCAGCGCTGCAGGGCCTGCTGAACGCCCACCAGCATCGAGATGTCCTGGTAGTTCAGCTCTGGCATGTCCAGGTGCTGACGCAACTGGGCAATATCGTCGCTACGGTCGGACGGGTCTGACTTGCCAGTGATCATGGGCGCTCCTTGGGGATGGGCTGCCAGTCAGGCTGGCCTTGCAGGCGCATGTAGGCACGCCCCTGGTAATTCAGCACCTGTGCACCAGAGGTTTCGGCAACCTGCTCGGTGGTTGGCAGGTCGGTCAGCAGGCCGGGCACATCCAGCACCTGCTGCTGGCCGAGGCCCGCATACACACGCGAGATCAGCTCGGACAGCGCCAGGTAGCTGGTGGCAGCAGTGACCCGCAGCGGCTCGTTGCGGGCAGGCTGGCCCATGCCGATGAACTTCAGGCCGACCGGCACATGGGTAATCGACGGCGTGGGAATTTCGCGCATGCCAGACAACTGCATACGGTCACCATGCAACGCGGCCCCATGCTCAGGGACAATGGCCACCACTACCCGGCGGCCACTGCGCTCCAGTTCGTCAAGGAAGGTGCCAAGCTCGCCAAACAGGCGATTGGCGCGGGTGGCATAGTCGGCCACGCGGGTACCGCCGTCGGCAGTGACGATACGGTTGCCGTCATGCAGGCTGATGCTGTTGTAGAACAGTGACACATGCTCGTCCGGGGTGCCTTTGCGTTGCCCCCACCAACGGCGCAGGACATCCAGGTCACTGGCAATCGGCGAACCGTCGAAGCCCACCAGCGCCCGTGGAAAGTCGGTATTGCGCATGCCGGGTTGCGGCATGTGCTGCTGGGTAATGTCGCCGATGAAGTTGTCGAACCGGCCGCTGTGGTTGAGCAAGGTGTTGCTCTGGAAACCCAGCCGGGCCAGGTTCTGGAACAACAGGCACTGCTCCGGAGCCGGTTGGTACAGGCCAGCGTGCGACGACTGTCCGCAGCTGGCACGCAGCACACGGATGGCGGCCGGGCCGCTGTAGGAGGTCGCCGAGTTGAACTGGTCGAAGATCACGTCCATGCGCGACAACAGCGGGTTGTCCCGCAGCCCCACGGCAGACAGATCATCCCAGGCCAGCGAGCAGATGTTGATTACCAGCAGGTCGAACGGTTGCTCATCGGCATTAACGGCAGGGAATGCCGTCACCCGCTCGCGCTCACTGGCGAAGAAGCGCTCAAGCCAGCTGTCGAGCGTGGCATTGTCGGCTACTGCAGTGGCAGGCGCGGGTTCGGCTGCGGTGCGCGCCGCCACGCCGGGCGCCTGGCTTGCACCCAGCAACGGCAAGCCGCCGACCGACAGCCATGCCAACCCCAGCAGGCTCAGGGTGCTCAGGCGCAGCCAATGGCGTAGGTACAGGTAACCCACCAGCAACATTGCCAGCGCCCCCAGCAGGTTCCAGTTGATGAAGCGGCCCAGCAGCTCGAGCAGATAGTCCCACGAGAAGTCCAGCACCCCCGGCTGCGCCAGCAAGCGGCTGAAGGGTGGCAGCCAGGTGTCCTGGTAGAAAAGCGCGATACCGATTGGCACCGCCAGCAGTTGCCGGGCAATACGCAGCCACTGGCCCGGCAAAGGGATAAGCAGAAACGCAGCAAACAACAGGTTCGGCAGCGCCTGGAAGTCGAGCATGCCAAGTGCGACCAGCAGAAACTTTGCAAAAAAATAGAGGTTCCACCCTCCCAGTCCAGGCCAGCGGGCCAGTACCGGGAGGGTGATGGTGGTATTAGTCATTCTGGGGTTCCTGGTGTGCAGCGCGGCGGCGTACGCCCAGCGGTTTCAGGTAACGGGGGGGAAGGCGACGGCGCAACCCGTCACGTAATGCCGAACACAGGTGCACGAGCAACAAGGCCAGGCCCAGCGTGACGAGTGCGGTAATGCCGACCACCTGCAGCAGTTGCACGAAGTTCATGCGCCACCCCGCTTGGCCAGGCCAACCTTGCGCGGTGCCAGTGCCGACCATGCCTGTGCAGGCAACTGCGCCGCCATGTCGCTGCGGGGTGGCTGCGGTAGGTTGCGGTCGAGGAAAGCCGGAGTGGCCAGGCTGTCGACACCGGCAAGCACCTCCTGGCTGATGAACAGCTCTTTCCATGACAGCTGGAAGATGTGGTCAAGCGCCTGCTCGACCCCTTCCGAGCGGCAAGCGAACAGGAACAGGAACAGCACCTCGCCAACCACGCAGGCAATGTCGCCATCACGGCGGAATACCGTACGCGAGCAAGCCTGCAGCGGGGTCAGGCCGGGCGCCGGACGCAACACCAGCAACTGGTGGACGATTTCGCCGTTGCGCACCCCGTGCCACATGCTTTGCACAGCCTCGGCGAACGCCCGTGGCGCTACCAACCCGCAGATGGCCAGCGGCCGCAGGCGTGCCAGCAAGGCATCGAAGTCGGTTGGCAGGTGTCGACGCCAGACGTAACCCTGGATGCTCTCCACCATGGTCAGGAAGCGTGACAAGCTGGCACCGAACGGCACGATCTGGCTGGCACCACAAGCCAGCAGCAACTGTTCGTCTTGGTAACGCAGGGTCGGCGCCATTTCGCGCACCACCAGCTTCAAGGCGTTGCCACGCGACTGCCGCAGGTGGTGCAACTGGCGCGCCAGGCTATCCAGACGCTGCCCACCGTCCATGGCAAAGATCACCGTGGCAGACACCGCACGGCTGGCTTTGCCCCCCAGTTCCTCAAAGCTTTCGCAGACCTGCCAGTGTTCGGAGAAGGCTGGCGCGCCTTCCAGTACCGGGCGCTGGGCCAGGCACAGCAACTCGTCACCACCGGTGTCGCTGGGTGCCTCATGCGTGGCAGCAACGGCAAAGCCCGCGCTCAGCCGAGTCAGCTCCATGTCCCGGGTGGCGGTTTTGCCAAGCGGGTTGCTCCAGAAATGCTGCAGGTAGCGCACCCCACCTTTGCCACGGTACACCTGCCCCAGGCCGTCGAGGCACTGGTTGAAAACGCGCAGGCGCTCGACCAAGGCGGTGCTCTGCCCCCCACTGACGACCAGCAGCAACGCCGCTTCAGCCAACAACGCCGGGCGCAGCGCATTGCACCAGTGCTCGACTTCGGTATCCGCCCAGGCGTGTGCCGGTGCCAGCAGCACCAGCACACGCCCACGGGCATCAAGACGAGGCAGGTCTTCAACCAGATAACGGGTGGCTTGCGAGTTGGCCTCATACAACGCGAGCTCGGCCGGGCCGCGCGTTGCGCCGAGCGCACCCAGCACGTCATCCATGGCTTGCGCATCGGCGATCAGTGCTGCCCTGGCATTATCGGGCATGCCTTCGACCACCTGGCGGCATAGCAAGGAGGCGTCTTCGGCGGCGTCACAGGCTAACCAGTACAGTCCTTGTTGATGAAGCTGGCTGCTCTCGACGCTCAGGCCGGAAATCGCCAACAACTGCATTCCATTAGTCAAAACACTGGCTCTACAAAAGGTAAATTGAAACGGTTTGAAGGCGGAATGTGTCACATCCTCTGCTGACGCCTTATGACTCACGTCAAAAAAACGACGAAAATGATGCGGAACACAAAGTTGCGTCAATTATACAGCATCAAGGCAGAATGAAATCAATCTGAAATGTAATGAGTTGCAAAGGTTTGTTAACAAACACCCCAAGGCCGACCTTTTCCGGGTTAAAAACAAAAGTCGGCAAAGGCAAGCCGGCAGGGCATTGGCCAAGCAAAAACCGTTTTCCGGAGACAAGCATGCTGCGTATCTTTGAACGTCGGCTCGACCCCTTCCCACCCGATGAGGTACCACCGCCGCCCGTTGGCCTGTTGCGCTTCATGTGGGCTTGTACCCGCGGCGCCCGTGGCTACATTCTGGCGCTGGCACTGCTCAGTGCCGGGGTGTCGATATACGAAGCCTGGCTGTTCGCGTTCCTCGGCCAGGTGGTCGACCTGCTCGCGTCCTGGCAGGCAGGCGGTACTGTTGGCCCCGAGGAAAGCCGTGTGCTGTGGGGTATCGGCATCGTCCTGCTGGTCAGCATCGGGCTGGTGGCGCTGCGCACCATGGTTCAGCACCAGGTGCTGGCGATCAACCTGCCGCTGCGGCTGCGTTGGGATTTTCACCGCCTGATGTTGCGCCAGAGCTTGTCGTTCTTTTCTGACGAGTTTTCTGGCCGGGTCACAACCAAGGTGATGCAGACGGCACTGGCAGTGCGCGATGTGCTGTTCACCCTTATCGAAATCCTGCCGGGGATTGGCGTGTATTTCATCGCGATCATTGCCCTGGCCGGTGGCTTTGCCCTGAAACTGATGCTGCCCTTCATTGCCTGGGTCGTGCTGTTCGGCTTGGCCATGCTGTATTTCGTACCCCGGCTGGGCAAAGTCGGGCAGGAGCAGGCCAATGCCCGGTCGTCGATGACCGGGCGGGTTTCTGACGCTTACACCAACATCACCACGGTGAAACTGTTTTCGCACTCCAACCGCGAAGCGCACTTTGCGCGCGCAGCCATGGAAGACTTCAAGCAGACCGGTTTTCGCCAGATGCGCCTGGTGAGCCAGTTCGAAATCGTCAACCAGGCGCTGGTGGTGGGCTTGATCTTTGGTGCCGGTGGCTATGCACTGTGGCTGTGGCACCAGGGCCAGGTCGGCACCGGGGCCGTGGCGGCAATCACCGCCATGGCCTTGCGCGTCAACGGCATGTCGCACTGGATCATGTGGGAAATTACCTCGCTGTTCGAAAACATCGGCACCGTGCAGGACGGTATGGCCACCCTCACCCGCGGCCCCAAGGTACAGGATGCGCCGGGTGCTGCAGAGCTGGTCACCACGGGTGGCGCGGTGAGTTTCGACAAGGTCAGCTTCAACTACAACGGCGAGCGCCAGGTGCTCAATGAGCTGACGCTACACATTCGTCCGGGCGAAAAAGTCGGCCTGGTCGGCCGCTCCGGCGCCGGCAAGTCCACCTTGATCAACCTGCTGCTGCGCTTCTACGACGTGGACAAGGGGGAAATACGCATCGACGGGCAGAACGTCGCCAAGGTCACGCAAGACAGCCTGCGCAGCGCCATCGGCATGGTCACTCAGGACACCTCGCTGTTGCACCGTTCGATTCGCGACAACATTGCCTATGGCCGCCCCGATGCTACCGAGGCACAGATCCGTGCTGCTGCGGCCAATGCCCAGGCCGACGGTTTCATCAGCCAGCTCAGCGACCGCCAGGGCAACAGCGGTTATGACACCCTGGTGGGTGAACGCGGTATCAAGCTGTCTGGCGGCCAACGCCAGCGCATTGCAATTGCCCGGGTGATGCTGAAGAACGCACCGATCCTGCTGCTTGACGAAGCCACCAGCGCGCTGGACTCGGAGGTGGAAGTGGCCATTCAGGAAAGCCTGGATGAGATGATGCAGGGCAAGACCGTTATCGCCATCGCCCACCGGTTGTCGACGATCGCCGCCATGGACCGGCTGATCGTGATGGATGAAGGGCGCATCATCGAGCAAGGCACCCATGCCGAACTGTTGGCAAAACAGGGTACCTATGCACGGTTGTGGCAGCACCAGAGTGGCGGGTTCCTGGGTGAGGATCGGGGCGTGGCCGAGGCTGTGGAGTAAGCAGAGGCCGGGGGCAGCCAGCGCATACCCAAGCTTCGAAAGCCTGCCCAGTCAATGCATTGCGCCCCTGACGATGTTCATAGTCGCTGCTCATCCGATAGCGCCGCCTGCACCCCATTGGCTGGCTGTTGCAATAAGCCTCGGGGCAAGCGGAAGCCTTTGAACGGTTGCTGGGTAATGGGATTGAAGGCTTTTTCAGCGTTAAGCCGATAGCGCATCACGCCATCTCCGGTCCGGAAGCTCAGGTCCACGCTGGTCGCCGTCCGGCCATTGAGCGCGCCGCGGCTGAGCAAGCGGAACATCGACCACGGGCCACGGTACTCCAGGCTGCTGCTGTTGCCATTTTGCCTTAGCAAGGTGAGATTGCTACGGACCTGCTGCCCCAGGGTATTGGGCCAGACAATACCCGTGATATGGCTTGGGCCATGGGTGTAGGCAATCAACTGGCCATCCAGGTCCAGCAGGCTGGTACGCTGGTTCGCACTGAGCCCCAAGGGCTCGATGCTGAACTGCACACTCAGCTTGCCACGCTGATCGAAGAAGGTTTCGCGGATGCGCTCCGCCAGCTCGAGCTGCTCGATCACGTCGGCACGAATCAGGGATTGCCCGTGCTGAGCGGACTGCAAAGCTTCAAGGTTGTCCTTCAGGAAAACCTTGAGATACCGATCATTAAACTGCTGCAGGCGCCCTTTCGGCCCGAAGAACGCCTCGAAGTCATCCAAAGAAGCATCGGGTGCCTTCACCACAAAGGGGTAGCGGCCTGCCAGGCGTTGCTGGAAAAAACTGTACACGTCAGCATCCCAACGTCGCTCCAGTTCGCGCAGTGCTTCAACGTTCAGCACCTGGGCAGTCTGGTCGGCGAGCTTTCTGACCTGGTGGCTGATAGGCTCCGGTAAACCTGTGGCAACACGTTGCAGGGTACCGATCGGGTCCTGCCCTGTCATCGCAAAGCGCTGATGCACGGCTTGCAACGCGGCCTTGCCGCGGTCCGGGCTGTCCTGTACGGCCTTGGCGTAGTCCAGCACGGCCGCAACAGCGCCAAGGGTTTCATCGTAGTAGCTCGGCTTTTCTCCTGTCGCCTGCAGCATGGCGCCCAGGCCTGCAAACGCCCGCTGGATGGCCAACGCTTGCGGTTGCTCGGGTTTTCCGGTTGCTACCCGCAGCGTACTCAGCTCACCCGGTGATTCAACAACTGCTGGAGACGCAAGCGAGGTGTTATCCCTGACCGTATCCAGCAGCCGTTGCAACGGTGCTGCGGGGCCGGTCAACTCCTCCAGGATCGCGACACCATGGTCCAGATCACGGAAGTCAGCCACCGTAAACGCGTTCAGGGCGCGCCGCCAGCTGTCAATGTAATCGGCGCTGTAGAGGTTATACAGCCGCTCGGTCAACGCATCGCGGTCGACGTCCGAATAGTCGAGTTGACTGCGCTCCCCCAATGCCCATTGATCAACCATCGCCATTTCAGCGAAGCGTTGGCTGTGCGGCTCGAAGTAATCCCTGAAGCCTTTGGCGGTGAGCATGCCGGCCAGCCTTACATCCTCCCCCCCTTGCCTTGACCCGGAAGACGGCTGGTACACCACATCGAACGCAGGCCCTACCTGGTGGCGCAGGTCCAGCCCGGCGTGCACCTGCTCGTACGATTGTTGTTTCAGCCCTGCGTAGACCCGCTGTGGCAACGGCAATTTGCGCAACACCTGCTGCACTTCGCTGACCCGCTGGCGGTATTGCGGCAAATCGGTATCGGCATAGGCCAAGGCGTACTTCAGGTGCTGCATGAGGTCACGCTGCAACTGACCCTGGCCAGGAAAGGCCCGTTGCCACTGACGGGCCATCCAGCCCTCGACCCATTCTGGCCGGCGGCTGTTGCGGTCCTCGATCATCCGGTAAACCCTGAGCGCGGCCATTTGTTGCTCACTGCCAGGTGGTGCAGCGTTCATGGCATCGATCACACCACTGGCCAAGGCCGGCAAGAAACGTTTCGACAACAAGCTGAGGTACGCCTCATCAACCAAGGGACCAATGTTGCGCCCTTGATACAAGCCAAAATCGGCAACCACCGGCCAGGCCGCACGATAGTCGCCAAACACCGCCACCGCATCGCGAATCTGGTCCAGTGGCGCCAGCAGGTTGCGCCCGGTCGGATCAAGACGCATATCGACTTCGTGACCACTGTACTCCTGGCTTTTGGCGAGCACACTGGCAGCCTTGGCGCCATTGATCTCGGCGTAACGCTGCCAGCTGGCAATGGCGATACTGAACGCCAGGATGCCTACACCAGAGCCCACCCACAGCAAGTGGCGCTTGCTGCGCGCAACCCGAACATTGTCGCCCGCCAGCCCGGCTTCCTGATAAATAACCCGCCTGAATGCTTGCTGGATGAAATAGACCAACGCCTTCCCCTGTGCCTTACCTTCACGCAGGGGTAGCTTCGTCGTGTAGGGCTGAGCCGCTTCACGGACAAAGGCATTGCGCATGTCGCCTTGCTGTACCACTGACGACCAGTACACACCACGCACCAAGGGTGGCGTGGTGAACCGGTCACTCGCCAGGGTTTCGCGCAAGAATGCCTGCAGTATGGGGCGCAACCCGATCAGCTGTGCATGCAGTGAGAACAGGCGCACGCACGGTGCTGTCTTGCCCAGTACATCCAGCCGATCGATGACCTGCTCATGCAATTGGGTGAGAAGCCGCCTGTAGTGCTCGTCATACTCATCCAGCCAGGCGTCGAACGCGTCAACCGCATCCAGCTTGAAGGTGAACCCCAACAGGCTTTCACGCTTGGCGGCCGGAAGCTGGCTGTAGAACTGGTCGAAGCCGTCCAGCAGATCGAATTTGGTCAGGACCACGTACAGCGGCAGGCGCGCACCCAACTGACTGCTCACTTCGTACAGGCGTGTGCGCAACCCATGGGCCAGCGCGACGCGCTGCTCGGGCTTGCCATGCAGCAGCGCCGGCAGGTCGACCACCAGCAACACACCATTGAGCGCCCGCTGGCTTCGCTTACGCTGCAGCCAGCCCAACAGGTGCTCCCATAACCGGGCCTGGATACCGGGCGGCGAGTAGGCATTGGTGGTGTCGTTGGCCGCCGAGCCCACCGGTGGTTTTTGACTGATGAAAACGCCGGGCGGGTCGATGATCACGGCATCGTCGCTGACCCACCAGCCTACCGGATAGGCCAGTGCTTCAGCCTGTCGGCCCCGTGCCTGGGCCTGGTCGATACGCGTCAGGGTAAAGCGCTGATCGGTGCGGTCGATGAAGCTGCTTTTACCGGCCTGTTCGTCGCCCAACACCAGGTACCAAGGCAGCCGGTACAACGCGCGTCGCCCACCGGCATTGTCGAGATACCGCTCAAGCCCCTGGCTCAAGGCCCGCTCTTGCGCCTGCACGAACGGTAGCGCGACATCCTGTTCGGCGGCCAGTGCCTGCCGGCGCTCCGCTTGCAGGCGGCGAAAGCGCGTGCGCAGCACCCCAAGCCAGCACAGAAGCGGCACCAGCACGAGCACCAGGCTTGCCACGCTGCGATGAGCCACACTTGCCAGCGGCTGCTGCTCCCGCCACGTCCATTGCGGGCCAAGCCACCAGATAGCGACCAGCATCAGCAAAGCGCCAAGCCCGAGCAGCAGCGGCAGCGCCAGGCCAATGCGCGTTACCCACGGCCAGCCCCAACGTTTGAGTTGCGTCCATATTTGATTCATCGAGGCTCCTGATCCTTGTCTTGAACTGCCAACACTGGGGATGCCGCGTACTGCTGAAGCCGCTGAAACACCTCGGGCTCCCACGCACTGGCGGTGGTTTGCTGCATGGTTCGGGCAACGTTGGCGCACAGGTCCTGGGCCAGCCAGGACACACCCCGCGCGGCCAGCAGATCAGCTGCAATCACGGTGGTGTGGCAGCGCTCACGGGGAGCACGAAAGCCCGCTTGCAGCCCTTGCAGCCGAAGGAGCAGCGGTTCTACGCCACCGGTTTCCAGCTGGCTGACCAACTCCTCGCGCAGGCCGCTGAACTCCTGGGGGGTTGCACCTTGGCCAGACGGCCCTTGCGTGCCCTTAAGCCAGGCCAGGCACTGATCGTCGACAAATACCAGCCCATCGCTGAAGCACAACTGCTGCAGCGACGGCATGCGCTGTACAAACCGGGCGGTGGCACAGCGGATGGCTTCGGCCACCTCGCACATCGCCAGCTGTGTGGCGACGGTCGCAGCCAGAAAGCTGCCACGAATCCAGAAGGGGCAAGCCGTCAGGCTCTTTTCAATACGCTGCAGCAAGGCGGGGTCAACCGCCTTACTGGCAATGGCCTCGTCATAGACCCGCGTGATATCCAGCGGCACCGCCATCAATTCCGTACGGTTGCCCTGCCTGACTTGGGGAGCAACCTGAATGTGCGCCCACAAACCGAAACGCCGTAACTGATAGCCGGTAGCGTCGTAAGGGTCCTGCTGGTTGATGAGCTCGGCCATGGACAGCACGGCCCGCCGTGTCTCACGCTCATTGCCCATCGACATGCGTGACACGGGTGTGGCGATGACATCGGCCAACGGCGCAGGCTTCTCGGTTGCAGCCGGCGCTTTGGGCACAGCAGCCTCGCCAACACCGTTGGCAAGTTCCGAGTACTTGCCTAGCAGGCGCTCAAGTTCGCCCAGTGCTGCCGTGTCCAGCTGCACTGTTTCCTGTTGCTGCAGGCGTTTCAAGGCAGCCTGCGCTGCCGCTGCGTGGGTCGGGGTGTAGGTAAAACGATCAAGACGAGGGAGCGCCTCGGCCAAGCGATCGATCACCAGGGCAACCAGCTTGCGCTTGCCCAGGAAGCCTTTCGGTCCCGGCTTGGGATGAGCGGCTTCCCAATAGCACTCGAGCATGCCGGCCAGCAACGCCAAGGTGCATCCCCACTGCTCCCAGCAGCCGGTACGCAACCATGCGGTACTCAGGTGCGCAACGATCCGCAAGTGCTTGCATTGCTGGCTCAGGTACTGACGGGACGCGTCTTCGATGTAGACCCAGTCGATCGAGGCTTCCTGCAGCCCACCTAGCTTGACCATCTCCTGATCAATGGCCTGATAGGTTTCGTCCTCGACATCGAACAGGCCAGCCGGAACTGCCGGATCAATCGGCGCGAGCAACCGAGTGACCTCTTCCCCGGATACCTGCGCTACCACCGACATGTGCTTCGCGCCCGGCTGATCAAGGGGTCCAGGCCTTGCGCATCGAAGGTCAGCCCGTCGACCTCGCCGTGATCACTCACAACCTCGATACGCTGGGCACCGATCAGCTTCCTGATCTGCTCGATGGCGGGCAGGCCCCGCCCGGCATCGAGCACTTGGCCGTTCTCCATCACTTGCCAGGGCGTCTCACGGGTAGACCAGCCCTCCCCGCTCAGGCGTACCTTGACCCAGCTTGCGTCGATCGGACGCCTGGCAATCAGCTGCAGCCGGGAGATGGCCTGTATGCAACTGATTGCCATGTAGGCACGTTCATCACCCGATGCGATGGCGGGCGCCGAAATCACAAGCGCTGGTGCGCCTGCCCCGTCCTGAGGCTGGCTCCCGATGCGAAACGTCAGGTCATCCGGTGCCCGTTCAGCTTCATTTGCCATCACACGTGACACCGTGGGGGCCTGCTGCTCCGGTGCAGACCACTGCCGTTTTGGCGTGTACGCCGGGGTGCCAGCAGCCTGATCGAAACAGGCCAGTCGCTCGACGTTGGACACGATCCGGGGACAGTCCCGCGTGGAGCCTGCCAGCACCGGCTGCAGACAAAACAGCAACGAGAGGCCAGCGCCATATGCACAGCGGTTAATCATCCTGAATTTACTCTCTGAATAGTACAAATGGCCTATATGACGCAAAGAACTTTCCTACAAATAAATAGCAATGCCCATGCACCCGCACGACCAATTAAAACAAATCCAGCAGAAGCCTATTACACAGTACCGAATGCACACAAACAAATATTTCTTTACATCTTAAAGCTCGACCAAAGAGCACAATTCCGTGCATGGTTTTCATAGGAAACGAACAAACAAACCCACCCCATTAAACATATGTGAGAATCTTCCTACAAGATCGGAACAACAATAAACACAACTAGCACCTGAACATCCTACAACCCAACAGGGAGTTGCGTACCGATGTCTAAAAATACGGGATCCGTTGCGCTGAAAGAACGCGTCAATATCAAGTATGTGCCCGCTACCAGCGATGAGCAGGCCGAGGTGGAGCTGCCGCACAAGATGCTGGTGCTGGGCGACTTCGGCCTGGATGACAGCCGTGCGCTTGAGGACCGTCAGGTCATGCGCATCGATAAACATACATTCAACAGCGTGTTGAACGACGCCAACGTAAGCCTGGACGTAACGGTACCGTCCAGGCTTCGCACCGCCCCGGATACCGAGCTGGCCGTCCACCTGCAGTTCAGGTCCATCAACGATTTCGGGCCGGACCGGATCGCGCGCCAGGTGCCCGAGCTGAACAAGCTGCTGGCGCTGCGCGAAGCACTGGTCGCCCTGAAAGGCCCGCTGGGCAACGTCCCGGCCTTCCGCAAGCAATTGCAGCACCTGCTTAACAACGAGCAGGCGCGTAAGCAGCTCGCCCAAGAACTGGACCTGGTGCTCGAGGCGCCAGAAAAAGATTGAGACAACGGAGCGTCCCCATGCCCAAACCAAGCAGCACCGCCATCACCACAGACGCAACGGCCGACACATTGAGCAATGCCACCCTGCTCGACCAGATCATGGCAGAAACCAAACTGGTACCTGCCCAGGAGGGCTACCAGATTGCCAGGCAGGGCGTATCTGCCTTCATCACCGAAATCCTCAAGAGCAATGATCCAGATCAACTGATCAACAAGCACCGAGCCGACCAGATGATTGCCGAGATCGACCGAATGCTCGGCAAACAGATGGATGCCATTTTGCATCAGCCTGAGTTCCAGCAGCTTGAATCATCATGGCGCAGCCTTAAACTTCTGGTCGACCGCACGGACTTCAGGGAGAACATCAAGCTTGAAGTCTTGCATGTCACGAAAGAGGACCTGCTCGACGACTTCGAAAATGCTGCTGACATTACCTGCAGCGGTATCTACAAGCATGTTTACACCGCGGGTTATGGCCAATTCGGGGGAGAGCCGGTTGCGGCCATGGTAGGCAACTACAACTTCGGCCCCTCTTCCCCTGACATCAAGTTGCTAAGTTACATGGCCTCCGTTGGCGCCATGTCCCATGCCCCTTTTCTTGCTGCTCCTGCCCCCGAATTCTTCAATTTGAACAGCTTCGAGGAGCTGCCTAACCTCAAGGAAATAAAAGACCTCTTCGCCGGCCCTCGGCATGCCAAGTGGCGCGCTTTTCGTGAAAGCGAAGACGCCCGCCACGTCGCCCTGACCGGGCCGCGCTTCATGCTTCGCTCCGCTTACCACCCGCAGGAACAACCGATCGAGAGCTTCAACTACAACGAAGACATCGCCGGGCAGCACGACAACTACCTGTGGGGCAATTCTGCTTTTCTGTTAGCCAGTTGCATCAACGACAGCTTCGCCCGCTACCGCTGGTGCCCGAACATCATCGGCCCCCAATCCGGCGGTGCTGTCGAAGACTTGCCGGTCCACCTGTACGAATCCCTGGGCCAGTTGCAGGCCAAGATTCCTACCGAGGTGCTGATATCCGACCGCAAGGAATTCGAACTGGCCGAAGAGGGCTTCATCGCCCTGACCATGCGCAAAGACAGCGACAACGCCGCGTTCTTCTCCGCCAACTCGGTACAAAAGCCCAAGCACTTCCCGAAAACCCCTGAGGGGCTTCAGGCACAGACCAACTACAAGCTGGGTACCCAGTTGCCCTACCTGTTCATCGTCAACCGGCTCGCCCACTACATCAAGGTGCTGCAGCGCGAGCAGATCGGCAGTTGGAAAGAGCGCCGTGACCTTGAGTCCGAGCTGAACAAATGGATCAAGCAGTACGTCGCCGACCAGGAGAACCCGTCTGCCGACGTTCGCAGCCGCCGGCCGCTGCGTGCCGCCCGTATTGAGGTCTCGGATGTTGCGGGTGACCCGGGCTGGTACCAGGTTTCGCTCGCCGTACGTCCGCACTTCAAGTACATGGGCGCGAACTTCGAGATTTCCCTGGTCGGGCGGCTCGATACGCAATGAGTGGTCTTTTTGATCGCCTGATGGTGGACCAGTGCATCTGCCGAGAGGCCTCCCGACGCGAGAGCGCTTCCCACAAGTTCGCCGCCATCAAGCGCCACCTCGAAACGCTACTGAATGCCCGCCAGGGGTGCTCCCAGAGCAGCCCTGAGCTGGGCCTGCGCGACTTCAACGGGCATGACGTGAGCAACGGCGACTTGCTTGTGCAGGTGAGCGCGGATATCCGCCGCACACTCCAGCGCTTCGAGCCGCGCATACAGGTACGCACGCTCAACGCAGTGCCCGATACCCTTGCCCCGCTGGAGCTGCATTTCAGGCTGGATTGCCTGGTACAGGTCAACAACCACGCAGAGCAGCTGCAACTCGAGCTGCTGGTCGATGGGCACAACCGCTACACGCGCGTGAGGTGACCGATGTCACTGAGAGACCGTTTCAGCGAAGAACTGCGTTACCTGAACGAACTGGGGAACGACTTTGCCAAGGACAACCCACAACTCGCGCGGTTGCTTGGCAAAGGTGCCAGCGACCCCGATGTCGAACGCCTGATGGAAGCCTTTGCGTTCCTGACCGCCAAGCTACGGCTGAAGCTGGAAGACGACTTGCCAGAGCTGACCCATCCCATGCTGCAGTTGCTCTGGCCGAACTACCTGCGGCCGCTGCCCAGCGCGACGATCATCAAGTTCAGCCCGGTGAGGCAATCCCTCAGCCAGTCACAGCGCATCCCAAAGGGGTCGCGGCTGTTCTCGAAACCGGTAGACGGCGTGGCCTGCGAGTTCCGCACCTGTACAGCGGTCAACATTCATCCGTTCGAGATCGACACGGTGGCAGCCACCCAGACATCCGACAGTTCCGTGATCTGCATCGGCCTTCAATCACTGGCCGAGCGGCCGTTGAACAGCCTGGGCTGTACCAGCCTCGACTTTTACCTCAGCGGCGATGCCCGAACCGCTCGCACGCTTTACCTGTGGGTTTCCCAATACCTCAAGCATGTCAGCGTGAGCATCAATGACGTGGTTCGTCGGCTGCCGGCAAACAGCATCGCATTCCCAGGGTTCAGCCCCAACGACGCCTTGCTGCCTTATCCACAGAACGTCTTTGATGGCTACCGCATCCTGCAGGAATACTTCGCGTTCCCTCAACGTTTTCACTTTTTCAGCGTTACCGGGCTGGAAAAAATCTGGCCAGCTCATGGCAGCCAGCAGGTAAACCTCGAATTTCACTTCACGCGCCAGCTACCCGACTCGCTGCGTGTCGGCAAAGCAGATTTCCACCTGTTCTGCGCACCTGCGGTCAACCTGTTCCAGCACAGCGCCGAGCCCATCGACCTGTCCGGCAAGGACGCCATGGTTCCACTGAAGCCCAAGGGCACAGCGCCGCACGGCTACGAAATCTTCAGTGTCGACCAGGTGATCAGCACCCGAACGACGACTGACGGGAACACCGGTGAGCACCTTCGGACCTTCCGTCCCTTCGAGTCATTCGCCCATGAAATCGAGCACGTCCAGGGGCGCACGGCGCTGTATTACCGCTGCCAGCTGGAAGAGTGCCTGCACGGCAATGGCGTCATGCATCGAATCGCCTTCGTCCGCGCCGACGCCAACAGCTACATAGGCGAGCTGGAAACCGCGTCCATCGACCTCACCTGCACCAATCGGGACCTCCCGCTGGCGCTGGGCATTGATGACATCAACATTCTGACCGAACTTACGCCGCCTCTGGCCACCTACACCAATCTCTGTACACCCACCCGCCCCTGTCGCCCGGTGCTGGACGGCCAGTTGCAGTGGGCATTGATCTCCAACATGTCGCTCAACTACCTGTCCTTGCTCTCGGTAGAGCCGCTGAAAGCGGTGATCCGCGCCTACGACTTCATGGCCCTGCACGACATCCAGCAGGCCCGCACCACCCGTAAACGCCTGGAGGGTATGCGCGACATTCATACGCAGCCCATGGATTGGCTGATCAAGGGGCAACCCATTCGCGGCCTGCACACCCGGCTGAAACTGGACCAGACCGCCTTCCTCTGCGAAGGCGACTTGTACCTGTTCAGCTGTGTGCTCGCTCATTTTTTCGCCCTGTACGCCAGCATCAATTCCTTCCACCAGCTGGAAGTGATCAACACCACCAATAACGAGCACTACACATGGCCAATACAGACCGGCAAGCAACCGCTGATCTAGCCGACAAGCTGCTTTGCGAAGCGCACCAGTACAACTTCTTCCAGTTGCTGGAGCGGTTGCACGGGCTGCATGGCGATGACCTGGAACCCCGTTGGCCGGACAAGGCCACCCGGCGGCGCGTGCGCCTGGCCTGCGACCCACGCCTGACCTTCCCTGTATCGGACGTGTACAAAGCCCAGCGAATGCCCGCTGAGGAAGCGCGCTACCGCATCATTGCCACGTTCCTGGGGTTGCACGGCACCGATTCGCCATTGCCCACCTATTACCTGGAACAGGTGGCGTATGAACATGCGCATGGCATCGGTGTACGCCCGGCCTTCTTCGACTTCTTCAACCACTACCTGCTCAGCCTGTTGCACCGTATCTGGCGCAAGTACCGCTATTACATCCGCTTCCAGCCAGGTGCCAGTGACGGGTTCTCGCAGTACGTGTTTGCCCTGCTTGGGCTTAACGACAAGCAGTTGCGAGGGGACACGGCGCTGCCCTGGAGCCGCCTGCTCAGTTTTGCCGGCGTGATCGCCAGCCGCAGCCGTGCGCCGGGCACTGTGGCCGGCATCATTGCGCACTGCTTCGACCTCAATCAGGTGCGCATCCGCGAGTTCGAGACGCGATCAGTCGTCACGCCGTCCAGGCAGCTTGCAAGGCTGGGGCGGACCAATGGCCAGCTGGGCAGCACGTTCATGATTGGCAGCCGCACGCGCACTCGCAGCAGCAAGTTCACCATCGTGATCAGCGAACTCGACCAGACACAGCTGCGGGACTTGCTGCCCAGCGGCATCAACTTCGGCCGTTTGCGTGCACTGATCGACTTTCTGCTGCGTGACGGGCTGGCCTACGACCTGGAACTGCGCCTTAAGCAGAGCGCGTTGTCCCCCTTCTGCTTGCACCGCAGCCAGGGCGCATACCTGGGCTGGACCAGCTTCGTCGATGACCGGCATGGCCAGATCAGCCCGGTTGTACGCATCCGGGGGCGCTCATGAACACAGTCACCTTGAGCATCACCAACCTCGACCAACTGCAGCACGGCGTTACTGCTCGGCACCTGTTCGATTGCAAGGGCGGCACCATCGGCAGCGGGCGAGCAAACTGGCAGATCAATGACCGCGATCAGACCGTTGCGTCCATCCACTGCGAAATCCGCTGGATCGAAGGCAGCTTCTGCGTGATCGACCACTGCCACCGCACCTACGTCAATGGCAGTGCCAACAGCCTGGGGCCGCTTCCACCCAGGCGCCTGGTTGAGGGTGACCAGCTTCTCATTGGTGCCTATCGCCTACAGGTTCAGTACTCCCAGGATCAGGCCTGCACACGCTCGCTGGAGGAACTGTTCAACCGTGACCCGAGGGTGCTCGACCGCCTGATAGCGGAAGCGCCTGCACCCGCTTGGCCGGCACAGCCTTCTGCCCCCCAACCAGCCGTCGAGATCTCCTCGGTCTTCAAAGCAGCCATGGGGAATGACCCTCTGGCAGCGCTGGACGCAGCAGACGGTGAAGGGGCACTCCGAGAAAGCCCGCTGCAGCGCCTGATTGCCGGAGCATACCCATGAAACCTCATCCACTTCTGCTCGCCAGCCTGCTGCTTGCGCTGGTCGTGCCCACCGGCTGTACCTCTTTGAGCAGAATGAGCCAGGTGGCCATGGACCACTCGTTGCCCATCGGGCCGCCCCAGGATCACCCGACCGAGGTCGCATTCAGCATCAATGCCAGCCCTACCCTCAACGGCAATCCGAACAGCCTTGACGTCGCAGCCGAACAGGATAGCGCCCTGGAGCCCAGCCCCTACGCTGTAACCCTGAGTGCTGGCGACCCCTATGCGTTGACCGAAAAAATCGGGGTTCTGTTCGAATACCTACACGCGCAATTCCCGGCCATGTCCCCCGTCGAGCTGGACGAAGGAGACGAAAGCGACCCGGCGCGCTCGCCCCTGGAAGAAAGCGGCCTCGGCAGCTACGACGACCCTCAGGTGGCGTTGACCTTGCCGCGCACCACAAGCGTTGCCTCAGCGCTGGTCGCCACGCCCATTGCCATCACGATCCTGCAACTGCGCGACGACTCACTGCTGCGCAACACCGTGTACCAGCTACTGGAGCAGGACCCGGCCAAAGCGCTGCGCAGTACCTACATCCGCAGTGACGATTACCTGCTGCGCCCTGGCCAGTTCAAGTACATCCCGTTCGAGCCTATCCACGCCGAAACCCGCTTCGTCGCGGTGATTGCCGATTACCGAGGGCATGAAAACGCCAGTTGGCGGCAAGTGCTGCGCATTCCGCCGCGTGGCCGCCAGATCATGCTGTCGGTGCTGGTCAACGACACGCACATCGTGCTCAAGGAAGAAGACTGATGGCGCCTCAACACCCTTTGCCCTTCCTGCTTACTCACGCTGACACGGAGCGCCCATGAGTTCACGCAATCCCGTTCTCTGGCCCGAAGGCCTGTTCGTCAAACCACAGCATTTCCAGCAGGCGACCAGGGCCAGCGAAGCAGCCCTGCACCAGCGCCTCGCCAGCCTCAACGCAGCCTTCTACGGCTTCAGCGAACTTCAGTTGAGCGACGAATACCTGAGCCTGGGCAAAGTCGCCATCACCCGGGCGCGCGGTGTGATGCCGGACGGCACGGTGTTCGACATTCCCGCCGACCTGCCGCCACCGCCGCCGCTGGAAATCGGCGACGACGCGTGCCAAGACAGTGAGGTGTATCTGTGCCTGCCGCTGCGTACCGATGGCGGCCGCGAAGTGAGTTGGCCCGACAATGCAGCCAATTTCCGCTATACCGCCCAGGCACAGGAAATCAAGGATACCCACACCGCTGACGGTGACCTGGTGCAGGTAGACCTTGCGGTGCCCAACCTGCAGCTCAAACGCAAGACCGAAGACAGCAGCGCCTACACCCGCCTGGCCCTGGCACGTATTCTGGAACGGCGCCCCGACGGCAGCCTGCAACTGGACGAAGCGTTCTACCCCACCAGCGTTTCGGTGCGGGCGGTGCCAGCGCTGCAGCGGTTTCTTGAAGAAATCACCCATACCTTGCGCGAGCGGGCGCGCGGCCTCGCCACGCGGATTGGTGCATCGGGCCAGTCCGGGATCGCCGACATTCGCGACTTCAACCTGCTGCAGGCAATGAACCGTTGGTGGCCATGCTTCCAGCATCTGGCCAGGCAAGCGCAAACGCACCCCGAGCAGCTGTACCTGTGCATGAGCCAGGCCTGCGGCGAATTCGTCACCTTCACCGACCAGAACAGGCTCCCGCAGGAGTACCCCGCCTATCACCACACCGCGCTGCGCACCTCTTTCAAACCACTGGAAGACACCTTGCGTCGGTCTCTGAGCACCGTCTTGCGGCCACGCGCTGTTTCACTACCGCTGGAGAGCGAACAATTCGGTGTGATGACAACCACGCTGGAAGACCGCCGGCTGATCGACGAAGCCGACTTCATCCTCGCCGTGCGCGCCAGCATGCCACCACAGGCGTTGCGCCAGATGTTCATCCAGAAAGCCAAGATCACCTCACTTGAGTCACTGAATGACCTGGTGCCGCTGCAATTGCCGGGCATCCCTTTGTTGCCATTACCCGTGGCGCCCCGCGACCTGCCCTTCCATGCAGGCTTCAGCTACTTCGAGCTGGACCGACGTGACCCGGCCTGGGCGTGCATGAGCAAGGCGAATGGCTTCGGCATCCACATTGCGGGCGACTTCCCAGGGCTTGAACTGCAGTTCTGGGCGATCAGGAGTGAGTGACATGGGAAAAGACAACAATACGCCCACCGATGAAAACAACGCTGCAGTCAACGCGCTTGATTCAACCCTTGAACAGCCAGTACCCGCCCCCCGGGCTGCGGCAACCAATGCTCAAGTATCCACGGACAAACCTGAGCCTGAGCCCGTTTCCGAAGGCTACCCCGCTGACCCGGAATTTCAGCTGCGGGGCGGCTTCGCCAACCTGATGCTGGATGCCGCATCACCGTTGTTCGGCTTGGTTATACGCCTGCGTACGCTGGACGAGCTGCCAAACATCCAGGACGTGCACCAGCAAGTGCGCGGCCAGATCGACAACATCCAGGAAGAAATGCGCCAGCACGGTTACGAGCCGGCTCAGTTGCTGGCGTACTCCTACGGTCTGTGCCTGTTCATAGACGAGGCCGTTATGGAGCGCCCCTGGGGCAAGAGCAGCTGCTGGAGCCAGGAGCCGCTGCTCAGCATCTTCCACGACGAGACCTGGGGTGGAGAAAAAATCTTCACGGTGATTACCCGCCTGATGCAGGAGCCCAAGCGTTATCAGGACGTACTGGAGTTCATGTACTACGCCCTGTGCCTTGGGCTGAAGGGCAAGTACGCGCTCGCGCCGAAAGGCAAAGAAACACTCAACGCATTGATTCACCAACTGCACGGGATCATCCGCGAACTGCGCGGCCCTACCCCCGAAGAAGTCTGCGACCCCTACACCAATGTGGCCCCACGCAACTTCCGCATGAACCGGCAATGGCCCTGGTGGAGCCCCTTGGTGATTTCCGCCATCGCCATGGCGGTGGCTTACAGCATCTACAGCTATCGCCTGCACCTGATTACCACCGAAGTGCTGGAGTCGCTGAACGGCATTTTGCAGCAATAGCCAACCGTGACACAGCACCACTGAATTCAACGAATTAGCGAGGTTTTTGCCTCGCTGACAAGCCCATCGTTTCCGATGGCCACGCCACCGTGGTGCGCGTGCTTTACCCACATGGACGCAGGAGTAACTGCCATGCCAACACCCGCTTACATCAAGATCGTAGGCCAGACCCAAGGCAACATCACCGCTGGCGCCTTCACCGCTGACTCCGTCGGCAACGTGTTCCAACAAGGCCATGAAGATCAAATTCTGGTTCAGGAAATCAAGCATGAGGTGACTACGCCCACTGACCCCCAGAGCGGTCAACCGAGTGGCCAGCGCGTGCATAAGCCTTTCATATTCACCAGTTCACTGAACAAAGCTACCCCCCTGATGTATCAGGCACTTGCCACCGGCGAAATGCTGCCAACGGTCGAAGTCAGCTGGTATCGCACCTCGGAGGAAGGCAAGCAAGAGCACTTTTTCACGACCACGCTAGAAGACGCCACCATCGTCAGCATCAATACCGTGCTTCCCCATGCACTCGACAAAGACAATGAAAACTACACACAACTGATTGAAGTATCCCTGGCGTATCGAAAGATCACGTGGGCTCACGATGTAGCCAATACCGAAGGTTCTGACGACTGGCGCAATCCGATCGCCTGATCTAACTGAAACGCCCCAGGCAGGCTCGCTCTGCCTGGGCTTTTCGAATACTCAGAAGGCGGAAAGGATATTTATGCCTAGCCAATCTGATTTACGCTACAGCTTTGAACCACTCGTGGGCAACACTGAGTTCGAAGTGGTGTCGTTCAAGCTCAAGGAGGCGCTCAGCCAACCGTTCACGTTGACCCTGGACCTCGTCAGCTTCGAACACGATGTCGACTTCGGCCACCTGCTCGACAAACCCGTGCTGTTCACCATCTGGGACGGTGGCCGCCCCGTACGCTACGTACATGGCCTGGTCAGCAGCTTCAGCCAGGGCGAGAGTGGCTTCTACCGCACTTACTACCACGTATTGGTCGAACCGCAACTGGCCCGCGCCAGGCTGCGCTCGAACTGGCGCATCTTCCAGCACAAGACCGTGCCGCAAATTCTTGAACTGATGCTCAAGCGCCAGGGCATCGACCAGTACGAACTACGCGCCAGCCTGGACCACCAAGTGCGCGAATTCTGCGTACAAGCCGGCGAAACCGACCTCGACTTCATCGCCCGCCTGACAGCCGAAGAAGGCTTCGTCTACCGCTTCGAGCACAGTGAGAAACGCCATAAGCTGATCATCACCGACAGACTGCAGTCACTCGGTCTGATAAGTCACGGTGCCATCAAACACGAGGACGACGCCGGAGGCTTCTACCGTGAGCGTGAACCGTCAGCCCCAGCCACCGTGCTGTACCATTCCAGCCACGGCGGCGACCAGCCTCAACCGTGCCTACGGCGCTTGCGCTACAGCGAACAGGTGCGTACTGCACGGCAGGTTCAACGCGACTACACCTTCACCCACCCGGCCTATCGTCAGGAACACAGGGCCTCGGGCCTGTATCTTGAGCACCAGTCTACGGACTATGAGTGCTTCGACTACCCCGGCCATTACAAACGCGATGCCGTTGGCAAGCCGTTCACCGAAAACCGCATCACCGGCTTGCGCCATGACGTGCGTATTGCCCAAGTGCAAGGCGACGATGTGCGCTTGCAACCAGGCCTGAGCTTCACCCTGACAGGCCACCCGCGCGAAGACCTGAATGTGCATTGGCGGGTCAGCACGGTTCGCCACGAAGGCAGCCAGCTCACCAGCCTGCAGGAAGAAGCTGCCGGGGCCGACCAGGGCACACGTTACGAGCAAAAGGCGGTACTGGTGCCAGGCAGAACCGAATGGCGCCCAGCCCCGTTGCCCAAACCACGCGTTGACGGCCCGCACATGGCCACCGTGGTGGGGCCGCCCGGTGAAGAGATCTACTGCGACGAATGGGGCCGGGTCAAGGTCAGCTTCCCCTGGGACAGAGAAAGCCAGGACAACGCGTTCAGTTCCTGCTGGGTACGCGTCTCCCAAGGCTGGGCCGGCGGCAGCTGGGGCTCGATGGCCATCCCACGGATTGGCCAGGACGTGATCATCCACTACGTCAACGGCGACCCCGATCAGCCGATGATCACCGGCCGTACTTACTGCGGTAACCAGCTGCCACCCTACGACCTTCCCCGTCACAAGACCCGCATGACCATCAAGAGCCAGACCCACAAGGGCGATGGCTTCAACGAGCTGCGCTTCGAGGACGAACTGGGCCAGGAGGAAGTGTTCATTCATGCCCAGAGGGACCAGAACAATGTGGTCAAGCACGATGAGACTACGCAGGTCGGCAATGACCGCAAAGAGCAGGTCGATCACGACGAATCGATCCTGATCGGCCACGACCGTACGGAAACGGTTGGCAATGACGAGCACATCACCATCGGGCAGGACGCCGCGCTCGACATCGGCAGAAACCACACGATCAGGATCGCCAAGGACCGTGTCGAAAACATCGGCAATCACCGTCACGACCAGATCGCCGCCAATCACCACACCCGTATCGGTGGCAACTTCGAGCAACGGGTCGAAGGGCATGCCGAGCTGGAAGCCCGTGGGGATATCCGCAGACGTACACGCCGTTATGAACTTCGAGCCTCTGAAGCCGTGGTCATCCAAGGCCCTGGTGGCTCCATTCGAATCGACGAAACGGGCATCACCCTGGACAGCCCGACGATTCGCATCACCGGCCAGATGCTCAAGTCGGCAAATGGGACGACAAGCCCATTTTCCATCAGCAGTGCCCCGAACACCGGCAAGCCTCTGGAGCGCTTGTGTGGGCGCCGCCCTGATGGTACCTGCCCCCTGCCCGATTGCCGCTGTATCCGAGGGCCAGTCCAATGACTACACCGTCATCAGCTGCTCCGCGCAGCGAAGACTTCGCTCATAACTGCCGCTTTCTGCTGCTCATGACCAGGGCAATCGAGTACTGGGCCTATCGGCCCATCCCGCAGGAGGGTGAACTGGTTCCTGCTTATGCCCCATCGGTACTCGAGCTTATCAACGCTGTCAGCCGGAATACTCAAAAGGCATGGTTATGGAAGAACAGCGCCCTGGATGACCGTCATGAGTTTGGGCCTTTGCTGGTGGACGTTGCAGACGCTCACGAGCTGCTTGCCCATGCAATCACGACCTGGATGCCTATCGGTGGAGCTATCGCGCTGGATGCCGAGGTTGGCCTGGCAGCGCTGGCAGACCACTTCACCAGCCTGGTGCAGGTCGTACTCCCTGATCAGAGCGTTGCCACTCACCATTTCACACCGGACCATCTTGCAGCCTGGCTGAATGCGCTGGACGACAACCATCGCAAGGTATGGCTTGGCCCAGTGTCTCGGTTGGCATGGCGAGTCAACTGGGGGCCGGCTCATGAGTGGAAAACACACGAAAACATGCCGATTGCTGCCCGCTCAAGATCAGAACTGCCTTTGACCCTCCAGCCGCTTGAACTTGATCGGCTGCAAGCAGGCATGCACGAGCACTTTGTCCTCTCATTGGCGCATGAGGTCTTGGCCATGCCGCCCTATGCCAACCATACCTTGGCGGACATACGCCTATGGATAGAAACACTCCTGCCTCAACTGACAGCCCTCAATTTCCGGAGCGAGGAAGTTGCGGGCCAATTCATTCGGCTGATAGCCGGGCACATGTGGCTGATGAGCAATGACAAGGCGGGAAAAATCTACACCAACCTCGAAGAGTCGCCCCAGGCCCGCCTTCGCGAGCTCCAGGCACTGGTCGAAAGCAAGGAGCCTGCCCATGACTAACGCCTCCGTCAGCAGCGCCACCTCCGGCCCTGCCTGCAGCGCACGCGTGCCCATCCTGCCGGTGCGCTACGCCATCGTACCCCGCACCGGCGACGCCCCCGCCTGCCGCTAT